>NZ_QGKM01000013.1 GCF_003172875.1 Leucothrix pacifica
AATTTATAGTTGGTTACTTACCACCAAAAGCGACTGTTCTGGTAAAAGCGACGCGCCCTCATCAATTGCTAAATTAGTGATCTTATCGATGGATGTATTGATTATGTCTTTCTTCATGTCCTTTGGGCTAACCCATGGGGTATCTCCTCCCCAATACTTGTTGTTCTTTTTACTCGGTGTTCCACCACTTACCCATATTCCAGCATCCCCTAAAGGTACAGAAATATGAAGATTGTCTCGGAAGTGATCATCTAATAAAGAAGAAATAAGTTTATCTGTTTCAAAAACGCACTTCTCCCTTTTTGTTATTAGTTCATTGATTCCCCAGAGAAGTTGAGAGATCTCAGCCTGTTTTTGCTTAGGCGGCAAAAGAAATTCATAACTTCTTAGATCCTTCCATTTAATTCGCCTCGTGATTGACCCAGATGCATTCGATACAACAAACTTCCAAAGCTTAGAACTGTTTAGAACTCCGATCAAAAAACCATCACACAATAAATCAGGATTCTCTTTTATGGTTAAAATATCACCAGAACAAATTCCTGAAAAGTGAGCTCGGGGTGCACGCTCTCTGAAATCACTAGCGTAGAGACTTCTACGAACCAAAAGATAATCATTCGACTCAAAAACTTTCATTGCAGAAGTTACTGAACTTGTCGACTCCCAACGCTTGACTCTAAAGTCCCACTGATCAATATTGCTATTTCCTACAAAACAATCATGATTACTGTCAGCTGGGTTACTTATTCTTTTGCTGTATTCGTGTGATACATCGCCCAGTTGAACTCTGATCCAGTCGCTTTTATCAATATTAAGTTCCATTAATTCCCCAGATCTCTAAAAAATGAATTCATTGTTGTTTTTAGAGAATCCCCTGACTTAACCCAGTGATTATAAACTTCTTCAAAACCGCCTTGCATAACCCCACCGTATTTATTGACATACAAGTTAATATTTAAAGATGATCTATTTTTAATAATTTCATCTAAATCAACAACTTTTGACAAACCATCTTTATCAGAATAGCTACTATATGCATCATAAATAGCGTTGACATGCTCGGGATCCAAGAAACTAATTGTTTTCTCTTTTGTTACCAAGTCATGAGCATTAATAAATAAAACCTTACCTTTTTGATCACTGATTTTGTTAGTCTTTGAAATCACCAGACATGATTCCATACCTGAGTTATAGAAAAGATTTCTACCTAAGCCAATTACTGCTTCTAAACGATCAGACTCAATAAATGATCTCCTCATTTGCTCTTCACTATTCCTATCAAGAAAGCCTTGTGGCCATAGACTTATAGCTCTGCCATTATTGTCATCTAAACTTTTTTGGATGTGTTGCTCAAAAGCATAATCCGCACAACCTTGCGGCGGTGTTCCCCAAAGATTTCTGCCATAAGGGTCACTTTCAAAACTGTTACGATCCCATGATTTAATCGAGTATGGCGGGTTAGCCAGTATGACGTTAAAGCGTTTCAACTCGTCATTTTCCAGCAAACCCGGATTCGCCAGCGTGTCACCTCGCACAATGTCGAACTCTTCAATACCGTGCATAAACATGTTCATGCGCGCGATGGCAGAGGTAATCAGGTTGATCTCTTGCCCGTAGAGTTTCAGCGTGCGGTATTCCTTACCTTCATCCTTTAAATGCAGCGCACAGTTCAGCAGTAAACCACCAGAACCACAGGTCGGGTCATACACTGACTCACCGGGTTGCGGGTTCATGATCATAGTCATCAGTTTGACCACGGTACGGTTGGTATAGAACTCAGCGGCCGTGTGACCACTGTCATCTGCAAACTCTTTTATCAGGTACTCATAAGCGTTACCCAGCTTGTCGTCTGGCACATTGCTGAGGTTGAGTTTGTGTTGTGAGTAATGCTCAACAAGGTTCGTTAGCATCTCATCGGACAGTCGCTCTTTATTGGTCCAACTCGCATCACCAAAAATACCGTGCAAGGTACCTGGGTTCGCCTGTTCGATAGCGCGCATGGCGTTTTGCAGTGCCATACCGACATTGACCGTGACTTCTCGTACATCTTTCCAGTGCGCACCTTCGGGTATCTGAAAGTGGTGATGCTCTGCAAATGCTGCGTATTCAAGATCGCCATCTGAGTCAGCCAGTGCTGCTTCAAACTCTTCTTCGTATACGTCAGAGATGCGCTTGAAGAACAGCAGCGGGAAGATGTACTGTTTGTAGTCTCCCGCGTCGATGGTGCCTCGGAGCGTGGTGGCTGCGCCCCAGAGGTATTTTTCTAGTTCGGCTTGGGTCATCATAAATTAGGAAAACGCTCTTTCACATAATTTGCGACTTCTTCAACCGATAAAGCCTGAGACGAATTACCGCTTCTAACATAGAAAGTACTCGACTTCACGCCATGCTTATTAGCAACCTCTAAGTACTTAGGAACTTTCCCACGTTTAACATCAATTTGACAGAACTCCACTCCCTCAATATTTGGGAAGCTAATAGTCATCTGTGATGTAGCAAAATCAGTTCCAAACCTATCATTCACTAGGTTTCTAATATGGATTTCATAATGATCTGTATTTCGATCAGCTTCTTTAAAAGTTTGGTAATCAAGATCAAGTCCTAATACATTCTTGTCATCATCAACCCCGATCATCAAAGTACCACCATAACGATTATTAAATGCAGCAATGGTCTTGATAATTATATCTTCTAGTTTTGTATTTTTTACATCCTGCTTTACATCCCAACGCAAGGTTGATTTGAACTCTAAAACCTCAGACTCTTCTGATGCTAGTTTATCCAAGACTGACTTTTGGCTTTGCTCTTTTGAGTCATACCCAAATAGCGCGAAATCAGTGGGTGTTTTTTCCTCTTTACCCATCGCGCGATAAATCAAGTTAACAAGCTCGATAGATCTAAGGTTTAAGAATTGAGTAAAGTTGTTCGTTCTGAAGGCCCCTGGATCAATTAGGTGTGAATCAAGAATCTGATCCATTTCAATATCTGTTAAACCAACCTGCTCATCTTTCTGAATTTTCTGTAGATATCCAGATGGAGCATCACCACCAATTTTTCGATTCGCCTTAAAAGAGATTGGAGTTTTATTGATTACAGAATCTGTAATTTTTTTAGAGACTCCTTTAGCAGCACACCATTTTTTAGGGAATAAGTGATGTATCTCAAGCCTTGCTTCCATAAGATCCAATTCTTGCACACCTGCTTTCCAATAGAAGTCTTTAGCGCCATTGCGTAAAGTAAGTATGTTTAAACCTTTATAAGCAGCACTGTTTCTCGTCCTAAGTGTTTCTAATCGACTAGGGTGAAATGATGCGTCAAATACAGTCCTAGGTGCTTTCGTCTCATCGTTGACCCAAATCAAGAAGTCTTCAATATCATTAGCAAACCTATTCTCTACAGCGCTTCCATAAAGCTCACCCATTACCCCACACCAAAACCATTGGCTTAGTCGGTCATATACTTTTGGTTGCAACCAACGCTCACCTAAGTGAGTCATGATAGCTGCTAAAGGCACTAGTTGAGTTCTATACGGGATGTCCTTACTTGAAAAGAAACACTCTTTTTGAAGAAACTTAGCAACCAATTTGAAACCTGACTCTAATTTCTCAGCCCATTTTTGGTAATCAGCAAGTTGGAGATTTAGCATTGCTTTTCTTTTACAGCTGATGCCGGGAAGCTGGTTATCTGCTTTCCCTAATTCTCGCGCCTTCTGATTTAAATCATAGGTATGTAACAGAGTGACTGCTTGAAGAAAGTCGGTGGTCTGTACCCCGCCTAAGATTTTCTCTTCCTTTAATCGTGCCAAACGACCAATGGAAGAATCACCATTGCCGTACCAATCTTCTCGAAGGTTATAGCCGTCAGCCGCAAAAGATGCCGTAATTAATTCAAAAGCGGTCAAAGAAACACCGCCTGTATTAACCTTCTCAAAGACTAAACAGACAGCTTCTTTAGTGGTCGTTTTATTTAGCGCAATGACAGGTATTTGGTAATCCCTGAATGGCTCCAGAACTGCCTTCTTAAATGCTTTGAATTCTTTGAATTTACCAAGTTCATAACAACGGTCTTGCCAATCGTCATAATCTAAAATTTGATTACACGGAAACTGTAGCTCGCTTACTTCTTTATCAATTGTAGAAATATCAAGCTCGACATTTCTTCCAAAGTTGGATGTGACTTTTTTCTCTTTTCCTACAGAATAGAAGGCTTCATCATAATCAGCACCTTCAAGAATTTTCTTGATATCAACGTAGTAATAGCGCTCTATTTTACTTTTTTTATTATCAAACGTATTCACAGGGCCTTCTAGACCTAGTACCTGTGTTAACGATGTAAGTCGCTGTTGCCCATCAAGAATCAATGTATCTGGCTCTTTTTCTGAATCAATTTTTACATTCTCTACAGGACGTACTTGAAATCGGATATCTCCGCCAGTAGCTAAAGTCATGATTGCACCGACAGGGAATGATCGAGCAATACTTACAAGCAAGGACCGCACATGTTCATCATCCCATACCCAGCCACGCTGAAAGTCTGGAAGTTGAAAGTTGCCTTTTTTGATATCATCAATTACTTCGCGTAAAGGTATCTTTGTACTATCGAATGTGCTCATTTAATAAACCCCTGTAAAACTTTCTTAAATTTTTCTTCAGCTTTCTGACTCGCTTGCCAAACCTCTTTCAAATCAGCCAGTGCTTCTTCAACACTCGGCAGGTTGTCTTCTATGATTTTTTCCACGTAGAGCGGTATGTTGAGGTTGAAGTCGTTTTCTTCTAGGTCTTCAAACGAAGCGACTTTGACGTAGTTTTCAACGTCTGCGTAGGCTTCATACCATTCGTGAATTTGCTTTACATGCCCTGACTCTAAGAAGTTCTGTGCTCTTCCTGTTCGTATTTGGTCTGAGGCATCTATGAATAAGACTTTTTGCTTTTTCGCAGGTGTTTTGTCTTTCTTAAACACCATTACGCAAGCAGCGAGTTGTGTGCCGTAAAACACGTTTGGCCCTAGACCAATAACCGCTTCTAGTAGATCTTGTTCGAGTAGTGCTTTACGAATTTTTCCTTCTGCGCCTTTTCTAAACAAAGCACCGTGGGGCAGTACAACTGTCATACGGCCATTCGCATTCATTGAACGAACCATGTGCTGCACCCATGCCATGTCACCGTTTCCTTTGGGGGGAATCCCTGCAATGTTGCGGCCAAAGGGGTCGTTAACCCACGCATCAGCACCCCAGTCTTTTAACGAGAATGGCGGATTAGCGATGACACAATCAAAGGTTTTAATACCGTCTGCTTCAAAAAATGCCGGGTTACGTAAGGTATCGCCACGAACAATTTCGAAATCTTCAATACCGTGCAAAAACATGTTCATTCTGGCTATGGAGCTAGAGGTTAGGTTTTTCTCTTGTCCAAACAGCTTGAGCGTTCTGTAGTCTTCGCTGTTTTCTTTTAGGTGATCAACACATTCAAGCAGCATACCGCCCGTACCACAGGCTGGGTCATAGATGGTTTCGCCTTCGTGTGGATCAAGCATTAGCCCAAGCAGATGTACAACCGAGCGCGGCGTGTAAAACTCCCCTGCCTTCTTGTTGGTAAGGTCAGCAAAATGTTTAATCAGGTACTCGTAGGCCTGCCCCAACATGTCCGGTTGAACGTTGTCGTTTCCTAAGGTGTATTGTGAGAAGTGTTCAACCAGATCAATCAGAAGTCGGTCAGATAATTTGTTTTTATTGCTCCATTGAGCATCACCAAAAATACCGTAGAGACTTTCCTGATTTGCTTGCTCGATCCCACGCAAGGCTTTTTCTATCGCAACTCCAACATTAGTCGTCGTCGACCTTACATCATTCCAATGGCAATCCTGCGGAATTTCGAAGCGATGCATCTCTGGTAAGCTGGCGTACTCTTCATCCCCGTCAGACTCATCGAGTGCCACTTGGTACTCTTCGTCATAAACATCTGAAATGCGTTTGAAGAATAACAGTGGGAAAATGTAGACCTTAAAATCTGAAGCATCAACCGGCCCTTTCAGTATCCAAGCCGCTTTCGATAAGTACTGCTCTAGCTGGGAAAGCGATATCTTTTTATCAATCATTTAGCCTGCTTTAAAGTTGCTCTATAAAGTGTTTGTACTTTAGCGGCATAGTTTAGCAGTACTTGCTCATTCATAGTACATTCAGACACAGGAAAATTAGCATGGACTGCCAACTGAGCAATTTCAATACACGCATTTATACACGCAATTGATTTTGGTATGGATTAATTTATGGGGAATAATTAGCACGTTATAGAGACTAACATGCTGAAATATATAAAATTACTGGTTATGCTTGATAACCAGTAATTTGGAATTGGCGGAGAGAGAGGGATTCGAACCCTCGATAAGCTATTAACCTATACACACTTTCCAGGCGTGCTCCTTAAGCCACTCGGACACCTCTCCGTACTAATCTCACAACATGCGCTGTGCGATTAAGGTGCGGCAGATTAACCCATTTCTAGGGCTTTGACAAGTCAATCTCATCGGGGCTTAGCTCACGCCATTTCCCCGGCTCTAAACTGGTATCCAGCTCAATATGCGCAATCGCTTCACGGTGTAAAGCAATCACTTCATTACCAACCGCTTCCAGCATACGCTTTACCTGATGATAGCGCCCTTCACTAATGCTCAGATTGATCAGGTCAGGCTCTAATACATCCACCATTGCAGGTTTGGTAGGCTTGGTCTCGCCTTCCAACAATATCCCCTCTTCCAGCGCCAGCTTAGCCTTCTCGGTCAGTGCCTCTGCCAGAGTGACCCGATAGCGCTTAAAGTGCTCATGCTTAGGCGAGGTTAAGCGGTGTGACCATTGACCATCGTCTGTGGCAATAATTAACCCTGTGGTATCCCGATCCAAACGTCCGGCAACGTGTAATTGATCGCGTCTCGGTACTAGCAAGTAGTCAAAGACAGTCAGGGAGTTTTTATCACGATTCGCACTCACGCAGTCCAGCGGCTTATTCAGCATGTAGTAGCGAGGCTTTGGCTCAGTAATGAGTGTACCAAGGTAGCGCACTTCATTGTCTTCTGTGACTTTTGAAGCACCCTTTGTGACAGGTTCGCCATCAACCAACACATCGCCTTGCTTGATGGCTTTTACCGCCTGAGAACGCGTCAGATTAGACGCGTTGCTCAGTAGTTTATCTAAGCGCATTCAGACTTAGATATCGTATGGATTACGCATGATCATGGTGTGATCACGGTCTGGACCAGTCGAAATAATATCTACCGGAGTCTCTAAGAGCTCACCCATACGCGCTAAGTATTTCTTAGCATTTTCCGGAAGCTCATCATATTCAGTCACACCGAAGGTGTTGCTCTGCCAACCCGGCAGTGTCTCGAATACTGGCTTACAACGCTCAAACGCGGCACTACCAGAAGGTGGTACATTGACTATTTCACCATCAAGCTCGTAAGCAGTACAGATGCTGATGCTTTCCAACTCATCCAATACATCCAGCTTCGTTACACATAGTCCGGTAATGCTGTTCAGGCGCATTGCGCTGCGTAGCGCGACTGCATCCAACCACCCACAACGACGTGCACGACCAGTTGTTGCACCAAATTCCTGACCTTTCTTAGCGATCTGCGCGCCAACATCATCAAATAATTCTGTTGGGAACGGGCCGGCACCAACGCGTGTTGTGTAGGCTTTAGTGATGCCCAGGATGTAGTCCAGATCACGCGGGCCAACACCACTACCTGTGCTTGCGCCACCAGCCGTTGTGTTTGAAGAAGTCACATAAGGGTAAGTACCGTGGTCAATATCCAGCAAAGAGCCTTGTGCCCCTTCGAACATGACATTATCACCACTCTCACGAAGCTCGTGCAGGCGTGTTGGAATGTCTGCCATCATTGGGCGTAGACGATCAACGTAAGCCAGTGTGTCTGCCAGTACAGTGTCATAGTCCAGTGTTTCTGCTTTGTACAGGTGTTCCAAAGCAAAGTTATGGTATTCCATGACTGTTTTTAGCTTTTCTGCGAAACGCTCAGTGTCCAGTAAGTCACCTAAGCGAATACCGCGACGTGCAGCCTTGTCTTCATACGCAGGGCCGATTCCACGACCTGTTGTACCAATTGCTTTAGAGCCTCGTGCCGCTTCACGTGCCGCGTCCAATGCTGCGTGGTATGGCAGAATTAACTGACAAGAAACTGACAACTGTAAACGCTCAGCAACCGGTACGCCTTCTGCTTCCAGCATATCAATTTCTTTAAGCAATGCTTCCGGAGACAACACAACGCCATTACCGATCATGCACTCTACGCCTTCACGTAAAATACCCGATGGAATCAAATGCAGTACTGTTTTCTCACCCTTGATGACCAAGGTATGACCGGCATTATGACCACCCTGAAAACGCACCACGCCGGTCGCTTTTTCGGTTAACAGATCAACGATCTTTCCCTTGCCTTCGTCACCCCATTGGGTTCCCAGCACTACTACAAACTTACCCATTACTTTTCTCTCTTGAACAAACTAAATGCTTAATTAACCTGCGCTGACAATGTGCCACTCGCCGGATTGCTGCTCCAGTACACGGTCACACCCTTGTGCTTCAGCCGATAACTGAGTCAATGGTACTAACTGTCGTACTACTATTTCACCTTGGGCGCGTAGTGTTTTCACTGTTTGCTCAAGTCCGGCATCATCTATCGCCGGAGCCAGGATGCCCTTAGTTTCAGAAACAACTGAGTCTTCACTAAGACTGATCAGTGTTCTTAAATTCGACGTAAAACCTGTCGCAGGGCGGGCATTACCAAAATATTCGCCGATGCCGTCATAACGACCACCGCGCGCTACTTCACGAGGGCTACCTGCTGCATAAGCCGAGTACACAATACCTGTGTGATAGGTGTAACCGCGCATTTCAGCCAAGTCGATGTTAATGGCAAGCTCCGGATAGTCTTTCTGTAGTCGTGTAATCAGTTGCTGCAAGTAGTCAATCGCAGCAAGTACGTTATCGCCTGCTTTGTTTAGTTGTTGTGTCGCCGTTTCTAAAATTTCGACGCCACCGTGCAGATTTGGCAGGCAACTGAGTAGCTCACTACTGGCTCCGTCAAAATCACTCTGCTTTATCCAGTGGCTGATCTCTGGCAATGATTTACGTGCCAGCATATCCAGATAAACCGCTTGCTCAGCATCCGTCAGTCCGATTTTTGCAATTAAACCGCGCAATACACCGACGTGACCAAGATCCAGCAAAACACTTCTGGCGCCTGCAACCGATAAGGTCTCGAGCATCAACTTAATGACTTCGTAATCGCTCTCTAAGCCTTCGTGCCCAAACAGCTCTGCGCCAATTTGAATCGGTGAGCGCGAACCACCGGCGACTTCGCTATGTGTACGCAGCACAGATCCCATGTAGCACAAGCGGTTTGGTTGGCCTTCAACCATCGACATGCGATGTGAATCAATCCGCGCAACCTGTGGCGTAATGTCAGCTCTGACGCCCATTAAGCGGCCATTAGTTTGGTCAGTAATTTTGAAGGTTTGCAGGTCAAGCTGAGAGCCCATGGCAATGCTTAACGATTCAAGGTATTCAACTAAGGGGGTCATGATGAAGCGGTAGCCCCATCCCCGATACAGGTTCAGCAGCTCGCGGCGCATCGTTTCAAGTGCGTCGGCTTCGGCGGGAAGTGACTCGTTAATTCCGTCCGGAAGTAACCAATATTTCATGTCAAACGATTCTCGTGTGGCATTAAATCAAAAAAAGAAGTATCAACCCCGCAACCATACTGCCTAAACCAAGGCTTCGTAAAGTCTTGTTCGGCATCTGTAGCATAGATTGATAAACTTCTTTTATTTTCGAAGGGGCTGCAAACGGAAGCAACCCTTCTATTATGAGTACCAACGCAAAGGCAGTCAGCAGATCATTCCAATTGATATTCACTGCTCACTGCCTATTTGGTATTTACTGCGATTTGTTCTTGAAGTAGCGGAAGAACTCAGAGTCGGGCTCCATCACCATCACATCGCCAGAGTTACCCATCGACTTGCGGTAAGCTTCCAGACTACGGTGGAATGAATAGAACTCAGCGTTCTTGTTGTAAGCTTCAGCATAAATCTCTGCCGCTTTAGCATCACCCTGACCTCGGATTTTCTCAGCAGCACTGTATGCATCTGCTTCAATAATTTCCGCGTCACGGTCTGCCGCTGCCTGAATACGCTCAGCTTCTTCCGCACCACGTGCACGAAGGTCTTGCGCTACACGCTCACGCTCTGAACGCATCCGCTTAAATACCGACTCACTGTTTTTCTCAGAGAAATCGATCTGACTGACACGAACATCAACGATACCAACACCTAGCTGATTAGCCGCTTCATTCGACTTAGTCTGAAGGCCTTGCATAATCTGATCACGCTCACCAGAAATCGCTTCCTGAATGGTACGCTTTGAGAATTCGTTACGCAGACCATCTTTCATGATGCTCTCCAAACGATTCTTTGCAACTCGTAAGTCACCACCGGTTGAACGGTAGAACTTACCCGGCTCAGAAATGCGCCACTTAACAAAGAAGTCAACCACAACATATTTCTTTTCATTTGTCAGGAATTGCTCAGGCTGAGCATCCATTGACAAAATCTGAGATGAGAACGTTTCGATATTGTTGATCAGCGGGATTTTAAAGTGCAAACCCGGACCAATGTTTTCTTCAACGATTTCACCGAAGCGGAATTTGATCGCTGTCTGGCGCTCATCAACCACATAGGCGCTGCTCATGACCACAACAAAAATAGCCATCAGTGCAATAATAATTGGATTTTTCATTATCGCCCCTCCCTCGTTGCATCACGGACACTGCTAACGCTGCTACTCGCTGTGCTTTTCGTCGTTGAATTATTCATCGTATCAAACGCTGACACGGCTGCAGCTACTGCGCCTTGATCAGCCGATGAAGCCCCCGTGCCTCCGGATAATTTATCTAAAGGCAGATACATCATGTTATTTCCTGAATCAGAGTCAATCAGCACTTTAGAACTACGCTGTAAAACTTCTTCCATCGTTTCCAGATATAGACGCTCGCGTGTAACTTCCGGCGCTTTGGCATAAGCTGTTGCCAACTGTTCGAATCGTGAGGCCTCACCTTGTGCCTTCGATGTTAAACGGCTGCGATAAGCGGTTGCGCTTTCAATGGTTCGTGCTGCCTTACCTCGGGCAACCGGTACCACTTTCTTAGCGTACGTTTCAGCTTGGTTTTTATAACGGTTCTGATCTTCTCGTGCCTGAATGGCATCATCAAATGCGTCTTTTACTTCGTCAGGCGCTTCTGCTTTAGTGACGTTGACCTTGATGACATCCACTCCGGATTCATAATCATCCAGAACCCGCTGCATAATCTGCAGGATCTCCGGAGCGATCTTTTCACGATCCGCACCGATGATTGAGTCCATCGTCTCACGACCCACCACTTCACGTACAGCACTTCGCATGACGTTATAAACGGTTGCAATTCGCTGATCCGGCTCAAAGTCCGGTAGCTCAACGTTGAACAGATAGTCTTCAGGATTCTTAATATTGTACTGAACGTTAACCGCAATAGAGATGATGTTCTCATCTTTAGTCAGCATGTGGGTCACGCTGCGTGCATCTTTAGCCGTACGACTGCGATCCACATCTACTTTTTCTAACGTTTCGATAGGATATGGAAGCTTCCAACGCAAACCTGGCATTGTGGTGCGCTGATACTTACCAAACCGAAGCTCTACGCCACGTTCGGCGGAGTCGACGGTGTAAAAACCGGTTGTCAACCAACCAAGAAATGCGACTGCTGCAATGCCGATCACAACATTTTTATTCAGGCTTGGGCCCTGACCGCTAGGTTGTTCGCCATTTCCGTTACCGCCTGACGAGCGGCCGCCGAACAGCTGCCCTAGCTTTTCATTCATCTTTTGAATAGCATCTTCAATGCCATCTGACGATGAACCGCGTGAGGGCTTATTATTGCTCCACGGATCTTTGTCTTTATTCCCACCTGGTTCATTCCAAGGCATGTATTACTCCATTGTATAAGTTGTGCAGACTCACGCCTGATTTTCCAACTATATGGGCTAAAATCAAAAAGTCAAAGCGGGGAATTGTATTACCCCGCCAGCGTTCAATCAATGGCTGATCACAATTACTTGAGACGTTGCCATTCCGGATGTTCACCCAGTAACGCTAAAGCGACTTGAAGTAAACTAATTCCCGGCTCCGTTCTGTGCCATGTTGAGGCACCTGAAGGATGCGGCAATGGTATCAAAGTACATTGCCCTCCGGCTATTTCCCGTTCAAATTTCAGACCAATTACGTCGGTTAGTTTGTTGACAGGTAAAAACTGAGAAATTGCCAGCTTACCGACCAGGATAATGAGCTTAGGTTGCTGCAATGCGAACTCTTTATCCATCCAACGCCGACAGTTTGTTATCTCATCTTTATTCGGCACCCGGTCACCCCCTTTTGGGTTCTTACCGGGAAAGCAGCGACAAACCGATGCGATGTAAACGGCTTCACGAAATCTTTCCTCATCAACACCTTGGCTCGCAAACCATTTGAAGAGCGTTTTACCCGCAGTCCAGCCAAAGGGGCGACCAATCACGCCCTCTTTATCACCCGGCGCTTGCCCGATCAGCATGATCGGTGACACCACGGTTGTGCCAGTGATGACCGGCCCTATCATTTGTGGACAGGCTTTACACTCCCGCAGCGCTTGCTGGTGCGTGTGGATATCAATATATGAGGTAGATTCATTTTTCACGCCAGCATTATAGAGTAATGCAACCCACAGACCATGATAAATGACAAAGTATTAACAAAAACTCCATTGGTCATCTAACTTCTTGCGCTTAAGCTGTTAGCAAAGGCCAGCGAGTACTCGGATGACATAGACTAATCACCACATCACTTAGAAAAACATTAGACTATGTTCTCTGAAAAACAGATTCATAATGATTCTCACAGGATTGGAGAATCAGGAATCCCAACTGATCACACTCAGACTTTTCAACGAATTAATATTGAATATTACTCGCTCTATCATAAGGTCAGAGGCAGGCCACTACTTGCGACTGTACATGAGGGCGTTTCCAGAAAGTTATTAAACTCCAGCTTAGGTCGTCAGCAGGCGGCTCAATGGCGGAAACAATACCAACTGTCGCTAACAAACCTTTCGAAACAACTCACTGCTGATCTGATTCAACAGAGTAAACAATTACCGGTCATCGGCTTACAAAAGCTTAGTGACGAACCAGCTACATTACTAAAGGCCCTGAGTAAAAACCCCGGTGACTATTTATGCCACTTCCAATTCGCCTGGCTACAAGCTAACTCGGGCAATCTAATGCTGGCCGAGCGTCACTACAATATTGCCGCCCTGCAAAGCCTGGAGGTTAACCCTGTATTTTCTTGCTTTGCGTTTCGCCACCTTTCAGATACGCGCTACCGAGCTGGCAAGTACATGCAGGCGTTGTTAGCCATCGAATCAGCACGTGAGTGCAACAAAGGCTTTAATGCGGAACTTCAGTTTGAATACATCCGTATGTTATCGGTTACTCAAAGAACCTCGCAGGCACTCAAGCAACTGCAACTGCTACTTAGCAAAGCACCACACTATGAAGTATTAATGCAGTACGAACCGGATCTCACCCATAACCCGTCACTACAACGCGTGTTGGTTCAGCTAAACCAGCAGCACCAGCAAAATGTGAGAAACAACTTATTATTAAAGTGGGAGAACGATCCGTTAAGATTGCTGGATCTGGATAAAGAACTCGGCAAGCCAAATAGTCTGGAGGCGTTACGCCACAAACAAGAACATACACTTGGGCAACTTCCCCATCTTCTGATTCAGGATGAGGCACAGGCGGGAACCCTTATTCAACAGCAAAGCCGACGCTTTGTAATGAACACTTTGGATATCCGTAAACAGAATTACATTCAGCAGATTGAGGAGCATCAGGGACGTGCCCGAAGTATTCATCACCTCGGCCAGTGGCTGGTTTACACAATGGTCATCACGTTAATGTCACTGGCGCTCAGTTACGGCATCAGCACCGTTGCCTCACTGTTTTCATATGACTGGCCCATTAACCGAACCGTACAAACTCTGGTGTTGATAATCGCCGGAGTTGTTGGTGTGTGCGGCATGCTACTACTGCACTTCTCACCCAGAAAGCTCAGTCGTCTGTTAAAGCAAAAGCAACAACTAGAACAACTGAGCGCTAAGATTGGTGTATCAGCGTGAGAGCTGCTTTACCCACATCGCCGTCGCGCCAGCAACCGCAACCGGCATTGCGAAGAAATTGACGACCGGGATTATTGTCATGAGTGTAGTTGCAGCACCAAAACCGAGTGCGTGGCTGCGGTTTTTACGAAGTACCACTAACTCTTCTTTAATAAACATTTCATGGTTACCCATCGGATAGTCAGCATACTGTAATGAATACATCCACGCTCCATAGATGATCCATGCAGCAGGAGCAATCAGATTAAGCCCCGGTATAACGGTTATTAATAACAAGACTGGCATCCATTTAAGCATATAAATCATTTTTTTGACTTCACTTCCTAATGCCTTACCTACATTAACAGCCATTGCTTTAAAACCGGATGATTCTGGTAATGGCAAACCATTAAGTTTCTTTTCAACGCGCTCAGCTAATAAAGAATTAAAGGGTGATGCTATAAAATTAGCGATAATACTAAACGTGTAATAAATGATTAATAAAACTAATATCGCAAAGAAAGGCAGGAGCACCCACTCAATCCAAGACAACCAGGAAGGTAACCAAGCCGTCAGACTATCCATTAAGCTCTGAAATTGCCCATAGGCAAGCCACACTGCAGCACTAAAAACGACAATATTGATCAGTAGCGGGATTAGCACGAAACCGCGTATACCTTTCTGCGTGATCAACGTAAAGCCTTGAAAAAAATAGGCTATTCCTTGCATGAAACCTTGAATCATTGACTATATGCTCTCTGGATTTATTGGTATGTCATCTAGGTGGGCATGATAACCCGAACACCAAAAAAAAACGACCTACCCGGTTACAGGAGGTCGCTCAGTATCTTTGATGCTTTGTACCAACATCTTCTTTCGATTGGGGATTATTTTTTGTTATTAAATTGGTTAAACCAAACCTTATTGATTTTGATGATTAGTGTGTATTTCAGGTTGGGCGGTTCAAAAAAAATTTAAAATTTTTCTTATCGCATTCTTATTCTTTTTTTTGTGAAAAATATAAACAATGAAATGAACTAAAGCTGAATAGCATTTCACTTAGTCGGCAGTGAAGCTAAGAACCGCTAATATAAAAACTTTACGGTCTGGCCTCACCCCCCTTTTATTAATTAATAAGAAATGGATTTATCTATGCATTTACACAACAGGCTCTTCGCCGAATTCTTTGGTACTCTATGGTTAGTTCTTGGTGGTGTTGGTAGTGCCAAGTTGGCAGCTGCGTTCCCGGACGTTGGAATTGGTTTAGTCGGTGTTTCACTGGCATTTGGTTTGACTGTTCTAACAATGGCATACGCCGTAGGTCACATTTCTGGCGGACACTTCAACCCTGCTATCTCTATCGGCCTGTGGTTCGGCGGTCGTTTTTCTTTCGGAGAATTAATTCCTTACATTATTGCTCAGGTAGCAGGTGCGTGTGCAGCAGCAGCGATTCTGGCCATTATTATCACCGGGCAAGATGGCGGTGAGATAGGGAATCTGGCCTCCAATGGTTACGGTGAAGCCTCTCCTGGTAAGTACAATCTTCTTGCCGTTATCGTTACTGAAGTTGTTATGACTGCTGCATTCCTGATGGTTATCATGGGAGCAACGGACACAGGTGACGCTAGTGTTGGTGGTACTATTAAAGGCCGTGCTCCAGCTGGTTTCGCACCAATTGCAATTGGTCTTTGCTTAACGCTGATCCACTTGATCTCCATTCCGGTATCAAATACATCAGTAAACCCAGCTCGTAGTACGGGTCCTGCATTGATCTCTATGGATGCAACAGCAATATCTCAGCTTTGGGTATTCTGGGCAGCGCCTATCGTTGGTGCGATTATCGGTGCTTTGGCATACCGCGCATTACTGGGTGCTCCGAAGGAAGACTAACAACGTCTTTACTTCAGACATAAAAAATGCCCGGCTTAGGTCGGGCATTTTTTATGGTGATACAATCAAAAAACCGTTACAACTTACGCCAACGTCTTCCTGATTTTGCCATCATTTCAACAGCAGCAGTCGGACCTTCACTATTACTGTCATACGTTTCAGGTTTAGTACCGGAGTCATCCCAGCTTGCCATGATAGGATCGATCCACTCCCAGGCAGCTTCTACCTCATCCCCTCTCATAAACAGGGTTTGATCGCCACGCACTACGTCCATCAGCAAGCGCTCATAGGCATCTGGCATTCTAAAGTCATCCCCGAGAGACTCGGCAAACGTCACATCCAACGGCGTTGAGTGTAAACGGAAACCACCTGGCCCCGGATCTTTAGTCATCAACTCCAGCTGCAAACCTTCATCAGGCTGTAAGCGAATACTCAAGACATTGGACTCGATAGGCGTAGTCAAGTTACCAAACACTGAGTGCGGTGGCTTCTTGAAGACAATCGCGATTTCAGTTGCCTGATTACGTAATTTTTTACCCGTACGCAAGTAGAACGGAACACCAGCCCAACGCCAGTTTTCGATTTCAGCTTTAATCGCAACATAACACTCTGTGTTGCTGTTTGGATTATTCACTTCTTCCACATAGGATGGCGAGTTCGGCCCTTCCAGATATTGTGCACGAACCGTGTTTTCTAAAGCCTCAAGCCCTTTCATCGGCTTAAGCGCTCTTAATACCTTGAGCTTCTCATCACGCACGGCATTACCATTAAAGGCGTGTGGTGGCTCCATCGCAATCAGACACAGCAGCTGCATTAAATGGTTTTGCACCATGTCACGCATCGCACCGGAGTGATCATAATAACCACCACGGCTACCAACCCCTAAGGATTCTGCTGCAGTAATTTGTACGTGATCAATAGATTGTGCGTTCCAGATCGGCTCAAACAAGGCATTTGAGAAGCGCAATGCCATCAGGTTTTGCACGGTCTCTTTACCTAAGTAGTGATCGATACGGTAAGTACAATCTTCATTGAATACTTCACCAATATCTTTATTTAGCTTCTGGGCACTTTTCAGGTCATGTCCTAGAGGCTTTTCAACGACCAGTCGTGCTTTACCATCTGATAAGCCAGCCGTTGCCAAACCATGAGCGATCACACCAAATAATGATGGACTAACCGCAAGATAGTACACGCGTATCCAGTCTGGCTTTTCGCCCAGCAGGTCAACTAACTCTGTCCAGCCTGACGGATCTGTTACGTCATTTGGGATATAGTGAATGCGGGCCAGAAACGTTTTGACTAAATCAGCATCCAGCTCTTCGGCCGGAATATGCTGTTTAAGCGCATTATCTGCTAATTCACGGTATTTTTTGGTAGTGTGTTTACTGAGAGATAGGCCGATGATACGAGCATCTTCAGGGATCTGAGCAACAGCATGACGACGAAACAAGGCTGGTAGCAATTTTCGCATCGCTAGATCGCCAGTTGCTCCAAAGATCACAAGGTCAAACGGGTTTACAGGAATTACAACGCTAGTCATGAGGACGTCCTAATGATTTGAGGCGGGTAAATAAAGCACATGATTATATCACCCCCGATAGTAGCATCACAGTACTCAGTTAACCCAAAAGTAATACGCAAAAGGATGATAGTAGTGGGTATACCAAGGACAGTGACATGACATCAACAATGGCGTTTATCTACGCTGCGGTGCAACTGCTTGGGCTTATTACAGCCGTATTTGCATTACTCGCTACCCGTACATCACAAGGCACAATTGCATGGGTCGTCACTCTGATTGCTTTTCCGTGGCTGGGTGTACCGGCATACCTTATTTTTGGTCGTACCCGATTTAATGGTTATATTTCAGCAAGAGCTGAAGATGAGAAAGATTTCCGCGATAAATTAGGTATCGCATGGCATGACATCAGTCCATATTTATCGCCACAACCTCAGGAACATCACAATCTCAAAGCATTTGAAACGCTTGCCAAACTTCCTTTCACGCAAGCCAACCATGCAACCTTACTGATTAATGGTCACGATACTTTCGAGGACATATTCACCGGACTACAAAACGCTGACGAATACATCCTTATTCAATTTTATATTATTCGTGATGATGAGCTAGGCATGAAGCTGCAACAGCATTTGATCGATGCTGTACATCGAGGGGTTAGGGTCTACCTCTTGTATGATGAAATCGGTAGCTATTCGCTGAGTGATAATTACCTTGATGATTTGGCTGAAGCCGGAGTTTTGGTGTACTCGTTCCACTCCTCCCGGACCATTCACAATCGTTATCAACTTAACTTCCGAAATCACCGTAAAATCGTGGTTGTGGATGGCCAGATCGCGTGGCTGGGTGGGCACAATGTCGGCAATGAATACCTCGGTAAAGATCCGGACTTCCCATTTTGGCGCGACACTCATATAAAATTGGAAGGCCCTGCAGCACTGGCTGCTCAACTGTCATTTATTGAAGATTGGCACTGGGTAACTGAAGACACACCAACACTGAAATGGACACCCAAGATACCGGAAGACCCGAGAAAAAGAATCCTTATATTACCTTCCGGCCCTTCTGATCCGTTTGAAACAGCCAGTCTAATGATGCAGCATGCGATGCATATCGCACAGAAACGCATATGGATTGCCAGCCCTTATTTCGTGCCTGATGAAGGTGTGCTACAGGCGTTACGCTTAGCTGCTATCCGGGGCGTTGATGTGCGGATTCTGATCCCGGAAAAAGCTGATAATTGGTTGATCTATCTCTCCGCGTTCTCCTTTGTCGCTGGTATCTTACGCGCCGGTGTAAAGGTAATGCGTTACCAGAAGGGCTTCTTGCATCAAAAGGTCTTTCTGGTGGATGACTACTTATCGGCAGTTGGTACGGCTAATATGGACAACCGATCTTTTCGCCTTAACTTTGAAATCACCGCACTCGTTGACGATGAACAATTCGCGAAACAGATAGAAGACATGTTACTGGATGATTTCAGTCATTCTAATGATATGTTTATTGATGAAATCGATGCCAAACCGCTCTGGTTTAAAATCCTGAGTCGGGCAGCCTATCTATCAGCTCCCATTCAATAACGAACAATACAGCCTGACCATTATTAGTAGCTAACCTCACGCGTGATGGATTCATTTAATTTACAAAAAGCCACCTATCCTTCTTAAGCTTATTCTCCAACGGCTAATTTGATCTGATCCAACTGTTTTAGTGTGACATCATAGCCAATCTGTATCACCTCTTCTGCGCGATAAAACTCCATCAAACTAATATGCGCAAGTCGTGGCGACAGCAACACTTCCGGAGGGTCACCAGCCATTCGGCTTCTGGTAATACGATCCTGCATGATATTGATCGACCCTGAAATTGTGTCAAAGAAGCCCGGCACTTCTGGCTCGGCGGAGTCTTGCTGATCAGGAAATATACTGGATGAATAATCGAGGATTGTACTTTTTAAACTGCCAAACAGATCCGTTGAAGCTGACTCCTCATCATCTTCCTGACGGGCTTTTTTGGATAATTGCTTCGGATTAACTTTTGATTGCACGGGTTGCGTATGGATACGACCATGCTTACCCACAATATCGCCATTCAAATCCACTGCGATCACAACGTCCGCCCCTAATGACCGACACATTGATACCGGCACCGGATTAACCAGACCACCATCAACTAACCATTTATCCTCAAACTTCACCGGAGGGAATAAACCGGGTAAAGACATTGATGACCAGATTGCCGTCAGATAATCACCTTTGGTAAACCAGACTTCGCGACCGCTATGAAGATCAGTTGCGACGGCGCCAAAAGCTTTATCCAGAGACTGGATATTGGTGCCCTCAATACTGATGTGCTTTAAAAAACCATCGGTTAATCGCTGCTTATTAATGAGTCCGGAGCGAAAGCTCAACTCCGCATACTTGGCCATCTCCATGCGTGTCAGTGTTCTGATCCAGCCTTCAAAACTGTCCAGACTAGAAGCAGCATAGGCGGCACCAACGACTGCTCCAACAGAACATCCACACACTATATCAGGCTCGATACCGTACTTTTCGAGTGCACGAATCACACCGATGTGTGCCCAACCACGCGAAGCCCCACTACCCAATGCAAGCCCAATTTTAAGTGCCATAAGCGAATTCTCTAGAGTGTTGAAGGTATTAACAGAGTGCTTAATCTAGCATAATAATGAGTGATTCTCATGGATTCAACTCCGTCATGATGCGACTATACGCACCCAATAATCACTGCAACTCTGACGGCCTACCTGACTATTATGTTTCATATGTTATTGCACTTTGTGCTACCGCTAATCATTGCTTTGGCTTTTTTCCGGACTCGCTGGAAAACGGCTTATCTCATCATGATGGCAACGATGCTGGTAGATATCGACCACCTGTTGGCAACGCCTATTTATGATCCACTTCGCTGCAGTATTGGCTTTCATCCGCTGCACCGCTTGGTGCCGATCGGGATTTATATCGTGCTTAGCCTGATACCCAAGACCCGTTTGGTAGGACTTGGCTTGGTGATTCATATGGCGCTGGATAGTGTTGACTGCAAGGTGAATACCGGGGAGTGGATTCATCAATTAGCTATCTGAATACGGCCCTAATAAGAGACAATAAAAAAGCACGGCAACCTGAGCTGACGTGCTTTCTTGAATCTCAATAGCTTTTCAACAATCGAGACATGTTGCAGCGTTACGTTTCGTTATGTTTCTGCCACCACATTAGCCGGTTCATCTTTCTTCGCGACGAAGTTGATCTTATCTTTGAGGAACCAAAGTAGTATCAATGACGGGATAACCATTATAGCGGTGATAATAAAGAATAGTCCCCAGTCTCCGTCTAAACCATCCACTAACGCGCCTGAAGAAGAGGCTAACAAGGTTCGCCCTAAGGTACCAATGGAGGCTAACAGGGCGTACTGTGTGGCTGTATAGGTTCGGTCTACCAACCTCGAAATAAAGGCCACGAAGGCCACCGTTGCAAAGGCAGCAGCGATATCATCCATCACAACGGCCAGCGCAAACAACGCTTCCGATTTACCACTCCATGCCAATACACTGAACATAATATTCGTTGCAGCCATCGCCACACCCGCCCAGAACAATGCCTTTAGCGAGCCCGCTTTCATGGCGAACCAACCACCAACCAGCGTGAAGACAACGGTAGTAATCCAACCCAATGTCTTTGAGTAAATAGCGATTTGTGATTTAGTGAAGCCAAGCTCTTTATAGAAGACGACAGACATCTTACCCATGAACGCTTCACCGATTTTGAACAGGAAGATAAAGGATAAGATCGCAATACCAATAGACAGTCCGTTCTTGCGGAAGAAGCTCGTCATCGGGCTAAGCACGGTACTGACAAACCAGCTAGCAACAGAAGGCAAACTCACTGCACCTGAACTTAAGCGCTGCTGATCTTCCAATTGACGCTGCTGACGCTCAACCGATGATGCTTCAGGGATCATCAGCAAGGCGATATTAAACAGCACAATCAGTCCACACAGGAAGATAAAGGCCATTTGCCAGTAATTATCAAAGCCTTGAGCCTGGAAATAATCAGCGGCAAACAAGGCAATCATTCCACCTAGTTTATAACCACTCCACCAACCAGCAACCGCGACTGCCGCACCGGCCGCCATTGAGGCCGACTCATGTTCATCAATCTGCTCGATTCGCAGTGCATCAATGGTGATGTCTTGCGTGGCTGAGGAGATCGCAATAATCAAACCGATGAAGATAACCATTTTTAGATTATCAACCGGATTGACTACACTCCAGATTATCAGCGACAGCAGAATCAACAACTGCATACTCAGAATCCAGGACTTTCGGTGCCCGATCAGATTCGTTAACACAGGAATTCTAATGCGATCAACTAGTGGCGCCCACATCCAGTTCACGGCATACACACCAAAAATCAAACCTGCCCAACCAATTGTACTTCGGCTTAGTCCATCTTCCTTCAACCAAAGTGTTAAGGCAGTACCAATCAATACCCAAGGAAAACCACTGATGATTCCGAGCATTAATATTCGGAGCATTCTCCGGTCGAAGTACAATGAAAAGTCGCGCTTCCCCTCGCTAGCTGCATTACTCATGTTTTAGGTATCTCATAGTTATAGTCAATTGTCAGCGGAGCATGATCCGAGAATCGCTCGTCGCGATACACTGCGGTCGCTTCCACCGTACCTTTCAAACTGGGTGATAAAATATGGTAGTCGATACGCCAGCCAGTGTTGTTAGCCCAAGCCTGCCCCCGGTTCGACCACCAGGTGTATTCGTGTTCTTCTTGTTCAAGCTCGCGAAATGCATCAACAAAGCCTTCTTCGTAAAATAAGGTGTCAAGCCATGCGCGCTCTTCTGGTAAGAAGCCTGAATTCTTTTTGTTGCCCTTCCAGTTTTTAATATCTTCATTCTTATGAGCGATATTCCAGTCACCACAAATGACGAAATCCCGACCTTCATCCCGTAGTGCTTGCATCTTTGGCAAAAAGAAATCCATCCCACGGTATTTTACTTCCTGACGCTCCTCTTTGGCAGAGCCTGACGGCATGTATAAACTCATGACGCTGAGCTTACCAAAGCGCGCCTCGAGATAACGCCCTTCACTATCCAGCTCTTCAAACCCCATTCCAACAATCACTTCATCAGGCTCGTGTTTGCAGTAGAGCGCAACACCACTGTAGCCTTTCTTTTCAGCATCATTGTAATAGCAGTGATAGCCTTCGGGATGAAATACGGGATCGCTTAATTGATCGATTTGAGCTTTGGTTTCCTGAATGCAAACCACATCAGCTTCTTGTTTAGCCAGCCAGTCAAAAAAGCCTTTTTTTGCGGCGGCACGTATGCCATTTGTATTAACTGTAATAATTCTCATGGTGTAATACTATACTTAAAATGCCCAATTACCTCTACTAATTAGCATTTTGCCAATTAATAAGGTTAGAATGTAAAAAATCAAAATTATCGCCAAAGAGGCTATCACCTTAATTATGGAACTTGCCGTCTTAATCGCCGCCGCTGTCGGTATCCTGCTCTTCGCTATTAGCTATCTGAAATTTGCTTATGAAGGCTTCCGATACCACCTTATTACCGGAGTCCTTGCACTGATACCAGTCATCAATCTGGTTGCATTACCGACACTCTGGGATCGAACCAATCGTATGCTGATGGTGGGTCTGGTCGGCCTGGTTATCGCTATTGGTGCCTGGTTTTTAGGTGCAGGAAAGACGTTTCATGCTTATTGGGGTAATCGTCAGGCTCAGCAAGTCGCTGCTCCGGTTGTTACTAACACAGGCACACCCATTGCTACCGCGCCAGTTGCCGGCTCTTCAGCAGTGCCAGCAGTAACCACCAGTGTAGCTGACAGAAAAGTAAGTTTATTACCCAGCAAAGCGCTGTACCGCTTAGATTTTGAATCAGCCTCTGCCGACCAAATTAAAACATTCACTGGACGTATTGTTAAAATCACTTCAGCAGACCACACCGTCACTGACGGACGGATTCAGTCGGTCACACCAAGCAGCGTCTTTATTGAGCAGTCAGGTGATGGACAGATTGCTTACGAGATGATGCTGAGCAATATCAAATCAATCGAAGTGATGGTGAAAAGAGCAGCCAGATAAATGAGTCTATCAATCGACTGTCATGTTTATCGCAGTAAGGCGAAACAAGGCATGTACATATACCTCTCAGAAAAAGATAACTTTGATGCGATCCCTAAGGATCTTCAAAAGCGCCTAGGTAAGCTTGAGTACTCCTTCGAGTTCACCCTGACTGAAGATCGAAAGCTGGTTCGTTATGACACTAAACAAGTTATTAAGCAGATTCAGGACAGCGGCTTCTTTTTGCAAATGCCACCGCCTGAATCAAACTTTCTGGATTTAGATTTCAGGAACTCAGATGGTTTTTAAGCTATCGATTAATTGCTGCATTTCTTCGTTCGTACCAATTGAAATCCGCAAATAATCCGAGATTCTTGCCACTTTGAAGTAACGCACCAGAATCCCCTTCTCTCTCAGTGCCAGATAGATAGCTTCGGCCGATTGTCCTTGCGGTGGTTTGGCAAAGATAAAGTTAGCTTTAGAGGGCAAGACGTCGAAACCTAATGCTTCCAACGCTTTAGTACTTGATTCCCGCGTAGCAATGATCTGATTGCAGCAGGACTCAAAGTATTCACGATCCTGCATCGCATAGCTTGCACCCAACTGCTCTACCCGACCCAAGGGGTAAGAGTTGAATGAATTCTTCACTCGCTCAAGCCCTTCAATCAGCTCAGCATTTCCAATAGCAAAACCAACCCGTATTCCCGCCAAAGACCGTGACTTTGAAAGTGTTTGCACAACCAACAAATTAGGATAACGATCAATTAAACTGACCGCTGTGTCGCCACCAAAGTCAACGTAAGCCTCATCGACCAACACTACTGAGGTAGGATTGCTTTGCAAAATTTGTTCAACCGCATCTAAAGGCAGCACCATTCCCGTCGGTGCATTGGGATTAGGGAAGATAATCGCGCCATTGTCTTGCTGATAGCCCCTTGGGTCTATCTCAAATGAGTCATTAAGAGGGACCTGGATTGAATCAATGCCAAACAGCTTGCAATAGACCGGATAGAAACTGTAACTGATATCAGGATACAAAAGAGGCTTATCTTGCTTAAGTAATGCTACAAAGGCATGAGCTAAAACCTCATCAGAACCGTTACCCACAAACACACAAGCTTTGTCGATATCATAAAAATCAGCTATTGATTGCTTCAGCTGGTCTGCATTTGGGTCCGGATATAAACGAAGTGATCCGCTAACGGCCTGCTGCATCGCTTCCAATGCTTTGGGAGAAGCAGGATAGGGGTTTTCGTTGGTGTTTAGTTTTATAAACTGCTGATTCTTGGGCTGTTCGCCAGGCACGTAAGGGTCTAACTCCTGTACGCGCTGGCTCCAAAACTGACTCATACGACTCTCCACATTAAGGATTGAGCCGTACTTACTTGCTAGGCACGGCATTCCCAAACTAATAATTTGTGCCCTGCTCTCAAGGTAGACTTTGAGGTTAGGTGATTCATGCGTTTTATCGCATTAATATGCACACCTGTTTTGTTCATGACATGCGCCAGATTCTCATGTTGGCGCAGCTGATAATATCTACGCCAGATTCTGCCACCACGACCACTTCGCTTCAAGCCTGTTAGTGAGCGTAAATGCGTTGGCACCGCTTCAACACAACGACGCTCATTTAGCGGGCGTGCCTGTTGACTTGCTCGCAACTGCTTTGCGCGTTGCTGTTGCCAGATTCTATGGTAATCAGCACGTGTTTTTTGAAGCGCTCCACCGGGTTTCTCATTGAAGTGACTGGTATCTTTGGTATGCAAGGTCTTATAGACCCCCATTACTCTTTTCACGTACTCACGCGTCTCTTTATAAGGAGGAATTCCACCATAACGGTCGACTTTACCCTCACCTGCATTATAACCCGCCAAGGCAAAGCGAACATTTCCCTTATAACGATCCAGCAACCAACGCAGATATTCCGCACCGGCCCGAATATTCTGGTGACTACTGTAGCTGTTCTTCACACCGAAACGTCGTGCTGTGGCTGGCATTAACTGCATCAAACCACGTGCGCCCTTGTGAGAGCGGGCACGAACTTTGAAACAACTCTCCGCGGTGATCACAGACTTGATCAGATTCTCATTAACACCATGAAGGCGACTTGCCTCGGTGATTGATTGCTGATAACGCTTGGAGCGGTTCTGCAATTCCTGATACCCATACTTGTAACAGGGCCGATAAGAGCGACGTTTTTTAGACATTACCGTACGGTACGTCTTGCTGCTGACCTTGGTTGCTTTTTTGCTCTTTTTAGCAGGTTTTGTGAATACACTCAGATCCAGACCCTCAAGGTCTTTAAGGTCAATCACATCACTACCCTCAGCAGAGCGATTAGCAACTAACTTAACCTTGGAATCAGTTTTTACTGATGGAGCCTTGAGCACTCCTTGTGATGCAGCGCCGCCTTGATTAAGCAGAGAAACAACTTTTAGCAAGTCTTTCTCTATATTACCAACGAGATTATCTGATCTCTCAGCTGTATACCCTGTATTTAAAACCCCGATTACAGGCAGCAAGATCATTGCCCGAAGCAAGCTATGCTTATTTATCACCATATGATGGCTTCTCTTTAACTCTAAATTCTGGAAATGGGTCAGTCCATTTAGCTGAACCAACAGACCGTCAAACTAGCATAGGAGTGTGATGCCCATGACTAACGATCCGAATCAACGGTACAAAATCACTCAATGAACTGTATAGACCACCACATAAACGAAAGAAGTGATGTTGTGACAGCCATAATGAATTGAATGATTGAAGTGTGCCCGTTTTCCCCCTACTGGCTCATTTCGAGCGTGAATTTTCTTTATATAACAGCAATAAAGCTGTGAGTCGTAACATAATACACGAAGTGATCTTTGTCAAAATCCAGAACATTAAATCGGCACACGTATTGGTTCGTCTGGTTGAGACCGATAAGTCAAAGCACTTTCACCTGCTACCTAATAAGCCTACTGCGCATTAGCATAAAAATCCCCTATACTAGGATCTCGACAATCTCTCAAAGGTTAGGCAGATACATGCAACACGATGTCTTGATTATTGGTAGTGGCGCAGCAGGACTGAGCCTGGCACTAAGTTTACCATCAGAAACCAAAGTTGCGATTCTTAGTAAAGAGACCCTAACCGAGGGCAGCACTTATTATGCTCAGGGGGGGATATCTGCCGTTGTCGATGCCTCTGACTCCGTCGATTCCCATGTTTCAGATACACTCATCGCCGGTGCAGGTTTATGCGATGAAAAAGTTGTTGAGCATGTCGTTAGCAATGGTGGCGAAGCCATTCAGTGGCTTTTAGATAATGGCGTACCTTTTACCCGAAACAGCGGTACACCAGACTCAACGCTGGCTAAAGACCTACACCTTACACGAGAAGGCGGACATTCAAATCGTCGGGTCGCCCACGCAGATGATGCCAGCGGTAAAGCAATAGAAACCACCCTGCTCTCGCAAGTTCAAAATCAGGATAATATCGAATTATTCGAACATCACATTGCCATCGACCTAATAACCACTCGCCGCTTGGGCAAGACACGTGAAAACCGCTGTCTCGGTGCCTACGTACTGAATCGCAAAAAGAAAAAAGTGCATACCTTCTCTGCTCGCTTTACGGTGCTAGCAACCGGCGGAGCAAGCAAAGTTTATCTTTATACCAGTAACCCTGATGGCGCAAGTGGTGATGGTATCGCTATGGCTTGGCGTGCAGGTTGTCGCATTGCCAATATGGAGTTTATGCAATTCCACCCGACTTGCCTCTACCACCCTCATGCAAAATCGAATCTAATTACTGAAGCTGTGCGCGGTGAAGGTGGCCGCTTACTATTACCCGATGGCACGCGCTTCATGCAAAACTATGATGAGCGTGGTGAGCTTGCTCCACGTGATATCGTTGCGCGTACTATAGATCACGAGATGAAACGCCTGGGTATCGACTCAGTATTTTTAGATATCAGTCATAAACCTAAGGACTTTATCCTTAAACACTTCCCGAACGTGTATGGCACGTGTGAAAGTTTTGGTTACGACATGAGCAAAGAGCCGGTACCAGTTGTCCCGGCCGCCCATTACACCTGCGGTGGTGTTATGGTGGACAATGATGGTCATACAGACGTTCACAGATTATATGCCATTGGTGAAACCAGCTTCACAGGCTTACATGGTGCTAATCGCCTCGCCAGCAACTCGTTACTAGAATGCATTGTTTATGGTAAGTCCTGTGCTGAAGACATCATTCGGGATTTGGAGAATTTTCATCCTGAAGTTGATATTCCAAAGTGGGACGATAGTCGCGTGACGGACTCAGACGAACGTGTTGTTATTAACCACAACTGGGATGAAGTACGCCGATTTATGTGGGACTACGTGGGTATTGTTCGCACCTCAAAACGACTGGCTCGTGCCCGCAACCGCATTGAGTTGCTCCTCAAAGAAATTGATGAGTACTACGTCAACTTTCATATTACCGCGGACCTGATCGAACTGCGTAACCTCGCAGAGGTTGCTCGCTTAATTATTCGCTCGGCACAAAGTCGCCAGGAAAGCCGTGGCTTACATTACACGCTGGACTTTCCCGATAGCAATCCTGAACTTGAGCAGATTAACAGCATTCTGGACCCTATCCGCCGTTCTTTTTAGAGGCACCAAGATACTTTGTCAGGGCTGGACGATTCAGCGTATACTACGCCCCTATTTTTTTGCCAGACATACACGGAATACCTATGAATCTCTCCAGCCTTACTGCACTTTCACCGGTTGACGGACGTTATGGTCGTCAAACTGCAGATCTTCGCCCTTACTTCAGTGAATACGGCTTAATCAGACATCGTGTATTGGTTGAGGTTCGCTGGTTACAAGCACTGTCCGCTCATGCACAAATCGCCGAAGTACCAGCGTTTTCCGCTGAGGCAACAGATTTACTTAACGCCATTGTGGCTGACTTCAGTGAATCAGATGCTGAGCGTGTTAAAGAGATTGAGCGCACCACCAACCATGACGTGAAGGCAGTCGAGTATTTCTTAAAAGAAAAAATTGCTGACAACGCTGAGATTAATGCTGTCAGTGAATTCATTCACTTCGCCTGCACATCTGAAGACATCAATAACCTCTCTTATGGATTGATGCTCAAAGGCGGCCGCGACGAGGTATTACTACCGAAACTAAAAGAAGTCACTGCTGCGATTACCAAGTTAGCGCACCACTATGCAGACAAGTCCTTGCTAAGCCGCACCCACGGACAAGCAGCTTCACCTAGTACCATTGGTAAAGAAATGGCGAATGTTGTTCAACGCCTGCGTCGTCAAATAGATCAGGTAGAGTCTGTTGAAATTCTGGGTAAGATCAACGGTGCAGTGGGTAACTACAACGCTCACTACTGCGCATACCCAGAGATTGATTGGCCTGCTTTTGCAAAAGATTTTGTTGAATCACTGGGCTTGCAGTGGAACCCGTACACGACGCAAATTGAGCCACATGACTACATCGCTGAATTATTCGATGCAAACAGCCGCTACAACACTGTGATGATTGACTTTTGCCGCGACCTTTGGAGTTACATCTCTCTGGGACACTTTAAGCAGAAAGTGATTGCCGGTGAAGTCGGCTCATCCACAATGCCTCACAAAGTTAACCCTATCGATTTTGAAAATGCGGAAGGAAATCTGGGTATAGCCAATGCCCTGATGACGCATTTAGCACAGAAACTTCCGGTATCACGCTTGCAGCGTGACCTGACTGATTCAACGGTACTGCGAGCACTGGGGCTTGGCATGGGTCACGGCATGATTGCTTATCAATCAGCGCTGAAAGGGATCAACAAACTTGAACTAAACGAAGAAAGCATTGCTGCCGAACTTGATGCAAACTGGGAAGTATTGGGTGAAGCGGTACAGACTGTAATGCGTCGACATGGCATCGAGAAGCCTTACGAAAAACTCAAAGAATTGACTCGTGGCCGTCGCATCAATGCTGCAGACATGGCCGAGTTTATTAATAAGCTTGAGCTACCTGAAGAAGTGAAGGCGCAACTGCTAACACTGACACCGGCTAACTACATCGGTAATGCGACTGCACAAGCAGAACAAATTTAGGAACCACTATGTCACAGGCTTTGTTTGGTGAACTATCCACCCAAGACTTTCTGAACAAACATTGGCAACAAAAGCCATTACTGGTCAGACATGCATTCGAGCTTCCGGAACTGAGCTTTGATGCCGGAGAGCTAGCCGGACTTGCCTGTGACACAGAAGCCCCCGCGCGGATCGTAATAGAGCATGGTGAAAAGCCATGGCAACTTAAACAAGGCCCCTTTCAGGAAACCGATTTCACATCACTTCCTGCGACCCATTGGTCACTACTTATCAATGATATCGAGACCTACTTTCCAGAGCTGAATGTATTTATCGAACCGTTTCGGTTTATTCCGGATTGGCGCATTGATGACTTAATGATTAGTTATGCTGCTGATCAAGGCTCAGTTGGTCCTCATGTTGATGATTATGATGTATTTCTTATTCAGCTGGACGGTATACGTCGCTGGTCAATTGACGAAAACCCTGAGTTTGATAGCACTGCGTTAGAAGGACCAGAGCTAAAGATTCTGAAAAATCCAGCCACCACTCAGAGCTGGGAGCTACATCCCGGCGATATGTTATATCTGCCACCGAACATGCCGCATCACGGGGTTGCCCAAGGAGAATGCATGACTCTATCAGTGGGGTTTCGCGCACCATCCAGTGGTGAGCTGGTGCAAGCATGGCTTGATGACATCGGTGACACCGCAGCCTTTAAAGTACGCTTCAGTGATCAACAAAGAGAACTGCAAAACAACCCCGGTGAGATTACACAGCACGACCTGAAGCGACTGCGCGAAATACTAATCGAAGGCATTGAAAAATCTTCTGGTGGGCTCGATATTTGGTTAGGCAAATACCTAACTGAAAATAAACGGCCTGATCCAAACATACTAGAAGCAATGAGCGAGCAGTTTGCCGAAGCATTCGAAGAAGGCGAAAGCTATCAACGATTCCCCGGCACCAGAGCTGCATACACACTGAACAAAAATCAAATTCAGCTGTTCGTCGGAGGATTAGAGTATTCACTAGACGAAAAGCACATCAGAGCAGTAGAGTATCTGTGTCGGGAGCTTGAATATGAAGCCTCGGCAATAGCCACGTTCTGTCACGATACAGAGATTCGTGAGCTAATTAATACACTAATAAATAATAATAACATAGTATTAATGGAGCACTCCCCATGCGATTACTCAAAGGAGCCCTATTCCTAGGCGTTAGCCTATTCTGTAGTCTTGCCACTAGCACGACCGCCAGTGCCTATAGCATACAACAGCTGGTTGCAGCTGCAGATGAAAGAACTCGTCACCCTGTCGTCTACGACGGCAGTTATAAGAAAATCGGCTTTCCGTGGGGTGATTTATCGAATAATATCGGGGTTTGTAGTGACGTTATCATCCGCGCCTATCGCCGGCTTGGGATTGATTTACAGCACTTAGTCAATCATGACATGTCATTAAACTTTTACGCCTATCCTAGCTATAAGCATTGGCGGCTGACTCAACCAGACCCAAATATTGATCATAGACGCGTCCTGAATCTGCAAGTATTTTTCTCAAGAGCAGGACAAAACTTACCTATTACCCATCGCGCTCAAGATTATAAACCTGGTGATATTGTCACCTGGGATATTAGACCCGGAATGCCACACATTGGTATAGTTTCAGACAAACTTTCTGCTGACGGCATCACTCCATTAATCATTCATAACATCGGAAATGGCCCTGAGTACGAAAATACTTTGTTCTCAATGAGAATAACAGGCCATTTTAGATATTTACCAAGAACTAGTTGATGCTATTTATCTTAACAATAATTAAGGTAACCCCTAATACATTCAGCTTATATTCAGAATAAAAAACAGATAATCACGCTCAAGAGATGAACACGCTCTTAATGGCGCGTGTTTATCTATTACTCAGGATTTTCGATTACCAATAATCAAAAGATCGTATCCTAGCTAAACCGTGTGAAGGGCTTCGCACAAAGCTAAGTTAAACAACCACAAACATATACCCGCTCAGAAAATTCGGCTTCTGCCGATACTTTGACCACAATATGTAATGGGAAGCAACGCGATTTATTAGCCTTATTCTTAAGGTTAATCCTGAAGTATTTTTATTTATTGGGGAAAATTAATGGCCACTACTACAACTGCCATTGTAAAACTACGCACAGTATTCGCTGCAGCAACTTTGCTGACATCTTTAGGTGCAAACGCAGCAACAGGGATCATTCACGATAAGCTTGGAAGAGCTGAAGCTGGTAGAGCGGTGAGTTCCTTGCAGGTCGTAGATTTTGTAAAAACTAAGTACGCACACAAGGGGCGCGGTGTAGGTATGCACAAGTTCCCTCAACCCAACTTCCCTGACTGCTACATAGTCAGACTAATGGATCATGTAGGCAAAATTACAATCTTAAAAATTAATTGCCAGTAGCATCTGATCCAAATCGTTTTTTATACATTACACTAGCTTTACTCTCGCTTTGTAACTATATTAGGGAACTGCACTAAGCAAACGACTATACAATCAATAAATTTACAATATCAGGGGTGGCAATGAGAGCACTAATAGTCGAAGACAATACAGAAATCCGTGAAGATCTCACCCGAATACTTAAGAAAGCAGGTTTTGTTGTTGATGCAGCAGCCGATGGCTCTCAGGGTCTATACTATGCGCTTGAGTATCCGATCGATATCGCGATCATTGACTTAGGCTTGCCCGAAGTTAGTGGCATGGATATAATAAAAAATATCCGAACCAAGAATCTCGACTACCCCGTTTTAATTCTTACTGCCCGTAATCGCTGGCAGGACAGAGTTGAAGGCCTTGAAGCTGGTGCGGATGATTACTTAGACAAACCCTGCCATCACGAAGAACTTCTCGCAAGACTGCGTGCACTTCTGCGTAGAACAGGCCGCTGGGCGCAGACTGAGTTTGCTTGTGGCCCGATTCGCCTGAATACATCAGAGCAACGCGTATACCTGAATGACGAAGAAGTGTCTCTGACAGCATATGAGTACAAAGTTCTTCAGCACTTAATGCTCCATGCAGGTGAAGTAATCTCTAAAACAGACTTAACGGAAAGTATGTATGATGATGATTCCGACCGCGATAGTAACGTAATCGAGGTATTCATTCGTCGTTTGAGAATGAAGCTTGATAAAGACAACACCTTGGGTCCCATTGAGACATTACGTGGAAGGGGTTACCGATTCACTCTCCCAAGGAACAACCAATAATGTAGGGATTCATGGAAGAAACCGGATTTACGCCAGCTGGAAGCATAAAGAAACCAATAATTTCCAACGTAATAAACTCTCTCAGATGGCGTCAGATGGTTTCATCACTTGTCATCGTGGCTACAGGTATAGCCGGCACCGGTGCAGTCTATTACTATTACAAATACGAATCCCTGTTTCTCGCAGAGAGCAAACAGATGGAGCAGGATGCTTACAAGATTATTGGCTCGATAGAACTCGAAGCCGAAAGTAAGCTCTTTGTATTAGGTAATTATGTCGACGAGGACAACTTTACCGAACATCTAAGAGCCCGTGGCTTCTCTGACACACTCAATGAGACAGGCATTACTTACTATGCCTATATACAAGAGCTAAAAGAACCCAAAGGCATCTACTGGTCACACCTTCACCCGAACGAAGAACCTAAAACTAACGAATCACCCTACAGCACCTGGAAGAAGCGGGATTTCCTTCTTTTCAACATCAAACCACTTGTTGATGACACACCATACGCAGGAATTCTGGAAGCCAGTACTGCAGCCGGAAGAAACCCTGGCAGTCGCTCCAAACTAAAAGGCGCAAGATTTATTGTATACGCCAGGCGAATTGCTTTTGAAGACGACGCTTTCCAACTGGTACTCGCTAAATCAACCGAAAAGCTAGAAAGTGACCAAGATGAACTGGTAAAAAGTATTCAGGCATTGGTATTGGTCACTACCCTGCTGGTGCTTCTTGCCCAGCTTGCCGGAAGCTATATTGTACTCTCTCCGATTCGCCGTATTGAAGACGAAATTAAACTGATCGAAGCGGGTGAAAAAGACTTTATTGAACATGAATACCCTAGCGAACTTAACCCGGTTAAGAGTGCAATTAATACACTCATTAATGCAGAGAAAGGCCAAAAGAAGCGTTATCGTGACGCCTTAGACAATCTTGCTCATGCATTAAAAACACCGCTAGCTGCGCTTCAAAGCTCCTCTGAGCGCTCCGGTGAGAATGAATCAATCAACCAAACATATGTTGATGAACACATACAGCGCATGAACGATATTGTTGCCTATCAACTGCGCAGAGCCGTTGTTAGCGACCACAACGCAATCGTCAAACTAGAAAGTCTGCGCCCTATCGTATTCCGTCTTCGGGATTCATTACTCAAAGTCTATTTCGATAAACAGTTCACGCTTGATATCAACATTGACGAGTACGCAAGATGTCGCGTTGATTATGACGACTTAATGGAAGTATTCGGTAACTTACTCAACAATGCATGTCGCTTTTGTGAATCAAAAATTGCCGTAACTGCTACGCAAGATGTCGATTTTCTAATTGTTGATATCGATGACGACGGCATGGGATTCCCGGACAACAACCCTTCCCAATTACTGAAACGTGGCATGAGAGCTGACAGCAAAACAGACGGCCAAGGCATTGGTTTAGCGGTTAGTGCCGAGATTGTGGAAAACGCAGGCGGAAAAATATCACTACTAATGTCACCGTTCGTTGGAGCCCGCGTCAGACTTCATTTACCGGTCTGATCGGCCACAAGCTATACACCGGAACATTTAATGAGGAAGTGACTCGACCCAAAGTCACTCATTTTCAAAGCAGTACTGTCATTACAGACCACGACATTCGGTGACCAAAGCCAACCCAATATGTAACACATGATGTTTAGCGGCAGTTTAGCCTAACTGTATAAGTTATCATCTGGATACACATCTACTTGATCAGAGGGCAAGGAATCTCACGGATTACACTGCATCCAAATCACAACGTAATAACAGAATGATGATAGAGGGCATCGAGTGGATTTTTCCATCGCTTCGAAAAAAGCTCAGATGGTGTCCCCACGGGGATTCGAACCCCGATTACCGCCGTGAAAGGGCGATGTCCTAACCGTTAGACGATGGGGACTAAATTGTAGCAAACTTCAAACTGTTGACATGGTGTCCCCACGGGGATTCGAACCCCGATTACCGCCGTGAAAGGGCGATGTCCTAACCGTTAGACGATGGGGACGTATGTCAATTATATTCGCATGGCGTCCCCACGGGGACTCGAACCCCGGTTACCGCCGTGAAAGGGCGGTGTCCTAGGCCACTAGACGATGGGGACAGCGAATCTAATTTTAAGCAGAGAATTGAGTACTAAATGGTGTCCCCACGGGGATTCGAACCCCGATTACCGCCGTGAAAGGGCGATGTCCTAACCGTTAGACGATGGGGACACTGAAATAGTAGCGTTACAACGAATCGTTGAACTTTTCTCTTTTATCGGGCGTACTCATTAATGTTGCAGTAAAACCTGCGAAGCCGATCACAAAACCAACCGGTACTAACATCAAAAATAACTTTGCCCATTCATCAATGTCTTGAAACATAAGTCCGAATCCGGCAACTAAGCCAATCAGAGTCAGAATCAAACCAAGGATAAATAAAAAACGGCCTATTTTTACAGCCATATAATTCTATTAACCTGTATTTCAGCAGTATATTGGTGGAGCTAAGCGGGATCGAACCGCTGACCTCTGCAATGCCATTGCAGCGCTCTCCCAGCTGAGCTATAGCCCCAACTACCGAAGAAGCGCGAATTCTGAGGCATCATTACTAATCTGTCAAGCCGATTATTAAAAAAATAACGTTTTGTTCAGTTAGATAAATCTCGGCTTAACTCCAGCTGTATACAATACAATAGCTTAGCACTTTTCACCACTAATCAGAAAGCAAAAGACAGCAGCGACATTGTTGTTATACTCAGGTCTGAATAACAATAACTAAGGGCCACAAAGATTGGATATTCGGTAGTTTCTCTTCCCGAGAAGTGACAGCTACCCCCGACTTTATGTACCCGACTTGCTTGGTAAATAATAATGAGAATAAACATAAAGCCACTCGGTAAAGTGGGCGCCCTTGGCTTGGCGTGCCTATTACTTCTACCGTTTTCCCCCAGTATGGCTGGTTACAATAACTCTTTATCTCCAATGGGAATAAATACTAACGAGGTAATGGACGATGATGCCAGCGCTCCATTCGTCGATGTATTCCGTGGAAGTACCCCTTTTGAAGAAGCACGTCCCTGGCTAACTAAAGGCAATATTGCCTATGATAAAAACGGATGGCCCATTCGTCTGAACGGCGGTCAAGTCGGTGCTCGTTTCATCAATAAACTACCTGCCGGCACTATTCCGGATGGTAAGTACATCGTGCTCTATGATGGAGAGGGTAAACTTCAATACGGCAATGATGCCAAGCTTATCTCCAAGACCAAGGGACGCGAGGTGATCTCGATTATTGCAGGTAGTGATCGCGAGATTCGTGCCACCCTGCTCATTATGGAAACCAACGTTAAAAACCCTATCAGAAACATCCGTATCCTGATGCCGGGCGGTATTTGTAGCAACAATCCATACAAGCGAGTTTTCAGTCAAAGTTCATGCCGCGGCTCGCAGTACCTGTCTTTTGAGAAGCATTACTCGCGCATCATCTTCAATCCAGACTACCTGAATTACATGAAGGACTTCAAAGTGCTTCGTTTTATGAACATGGCGGGTATCACGCGTAACCCTATAAAGGAGTGGCACAAGCGTCCCTTGATGACCCAGTCTACATGGGGTGGTAAGCCGACAGTTCGTGGAGCACCTCTGGAAATCATGGTCGAATTGGCGAATCAGAGTAATGCAGACGCTTGGTTCTCATTACCTCATGCGGCTAATGATCATTACCTACGCCAGTACGCTCAGTACTTACGCAAACACCTGAAACCTGGCCTTAAAGCGTATATTGAGTATACCAATGAGGCCTGGAACACGATTTTTGACCAAGCTCATTACATGAAGGATATGGGCCTGAAGCTTGGACTGGATACTGACCGCGACAAAGCGGGCTATAAGTACTATTCGATGCGCTCAGTTCAGGTATTCCGCATCTTTGAACAAGAGTTCGGTGGCACACAACGCCTGGTGCGTGTAATGGGTAGCTGGACGGGTTATACCAAGCTTAGCAAAATGTTGTTGAGTTACCGTGATGCTTACAAATACACCGATGCTTTAGCAATTGGTCCATACTTTTACGGCAGTCACAGTGCGTTGAAGAAAGTAAGATCAGTCAGTGATGTCTTCAAGATGATTTATGATAAGTCACTACCCTACTCCATTCCGGGTGTAGAAAAATTAGTGCGCTCTCATGCCGATGTTGCTAAGAGCTATGGTGTCAGCCTGATTGCTTATGAAGGTGGCCAGCATCTGGTGGACTGGAAAAACAGAGATATCAAACAGGCTCCAACCAAGTACTACATCGCAGCTAATCGTGACTGGCGCATGGCTAAAGCCTATAAAGACTTCTTAGATAGCTGGAAACGTGCCGGCGGTGAGTTATTCGTTAGTTTCTCAGCACCACGAACCTATCAATGGTTTGGCAGCTGGGGAACCCGTGAGTATCTGACACAATCTGACAGAAACGCGCCGAAACACCGCGCGATTCTAAGTTTCATTAAAAACAACCGCTGCTGGTGGCGAAACTGTAGTAATGCTCAAATTGCTCGTTTGCCTAAGCCTGCGAGAAACCCAGATCGTGGTGTCTATGAGACGGTTATCTCTAAGACAAACATTAAGTACAAACCACCAGCGAAGAAGCCTACACCTGCCCCTGTTAAGCAAGCAGCAAAGCCGGCACCAAAGGTTGTACCTAAGCAGGCTCAACGAGCGCCAGTGGTTATCCCACAAAGAACCGCGCCACAACCTGTGCGTCGTCCTGCACCGGTCGTTGCTCAAAAGCCAGTGCAACGTGCAGCACCTCCAAAGCCAGTACAGAGACCTGTTGTTCAGCGTCCTGTCGCGCCACGAGTTGCTCCTGCACCTGTCAGCGCTCCGGTTCAAAGAGTCGTTCAGGCACCACCTGCACCAGTGGTTATTCCTCCAAGACCTCGTGTTGTAAATCAGCATGACGGAATAATCAGACAGCGCAGACACGGACGTGACTGGCACATCCAGCCGACTAACCAGCTACGTAATATTGTTGGCGGTAGTATTGCTAACGGACAAGATCTGGCGGCAATTTGGCAAACCAGTTGGGATAACCGTCATCTGCATATCCGTGTAGATACAACGGATGACCGCTTTGTGAAAGACTCAGCGACTCCCTGGAGTGATGACTCAATCGAAGTGTTTGTAGATGCTGACGGCTCCCGCGGCACACGATTTGACGGTCGTAATGACTTTCACTTCATCTTCCGCTGGCGTGATCATCAAGTCAACCTGAGCCAAAGCTCACCTCGCCGGGCAAACCTGGGTGTAATTCAGTCCATGACACGAAACAGTAAAGGTTATACGCTGGAGGCATCAATTCCTTGGAGCACTCTGGGTGTTCACCCACAACAAGGTGCGATTATCGGCCTTGAAGTTCAGGTGAATGACGATGACACAGGTCGTGGCAGGGACGGAAAGTTAGCGTGGTTCTCCCGTGATGACAACGCATGGAGAAATCCACAGAACTTTGCTCGCATGTTACTTGCAAACTAAGCCCGACAATAGGCACTCAGCTTTAGACGCTGAGTGCCTATCATTCATTGAATTCTGGGGCTAGCTCAAAGATAATCGACACATCCTACCTACGACGGTTATCCCTTTGAGAAAGCTCACCAAACTACTCTTGATGCTTGCGGTTTTAGCAGGTCTGACACTCATAGCTTACTTGGTTTATACCAAAGTCTTGCGTCCCGACAGAATACCCCATCAGCCCCCCTCTCCCGAGTCGTTACAAAATCTGCTACCACAAAAAAAACACACCCGTCATTTATTAGGCACTAACACCAATGAACTCAGAGAGGACAACGCCAGTATTCCTTTCATCGACCTGTTTAAATCATCCATACCTTTTGCAAATACACACCCATGGTTGAGTAGCAAGGATGTTGAATATGACAACGATGGCTGGCCACTTGAGCTTAATGGTGGGGTTGCAGGTACCAAATTTTTAAATCGACTACCAAAGGGTACTGTGCCTGACGGCGCTCAATACACCGTGCTATATCAAGGCAAAGGGACAATCAATTATGGCAATGACGCTCGCCTGATCAGTCGTCACAACGGTAAAGACATTATCCGTGTGAGTGCTGGAGCGGATAATATATTAAACGCATCTCTTATCGTACAGAGCATGGAACCAAGCGACCCTATTCGCAATATTAGGGTGCTGCTACCGGGGGGCATTTGTCAAAACAATCAGTTTAGACGCGTTGATAATGCCTCTCAGTGTAAGAATAGTCAGTTTCTTTCATTTGAGAAATACCATTCCAACATTGTCTTTAACCCAGACTACCTGAACTTCATGAAAGACTTCCGGCTAATTCGGTTTATGAATATGTCAGGCATGACCCGCAATGCTATCGAGTCTTGGTCAGACCGTAATCGTCTATCCAAAGCAACCTGGGCGGGCAAGGAAGGACAACGCGGTGCTCCCGTCGAGGTGATGGTGGCACTGGCAAACCGTCTCAATGCCGATGCTTGGTTTGCTATGCCGTACAAAGCCAGCGATGAATATGTGACCCGCTTTGCAGAGTATGTCGCGCAACATCTAGACCCATCACTCAAAGCCTATATCGAATATACCAATGAGGCCTGGAATAATATTTTCCCCCACCGACGATATGCAATCGACAATGGTATTGCACTTGGCCTGGATAAACACCCTGAGACCGCGGGTATTAAGTTTTATGCCAAACGAAGCACAGACATCTTCAAACTTTGGGAAAATGCCTTCAACGGCCGCTCAAGGCTGGTTCGGGTGATTTCCGGATGGTCAGCCAACCATAAATTAAGTAGCCAACTTCTGTCTTACAATCAAACACATCAACATACGGATGCATTGGCCATTGCCCCCTACTTTTACACTGATTTAGATAGCTTGCGTGCAGCTAAAAGCACTGAGGATATTTTCGATGCTGTGCTGGATAAGGGCTCGCGGTATGGTCTGCCTGCCAGCATTCGACAGATGCAACAGCAGGCAAAACTAGCGAAGGCGTTTGGCGTTGAGCTAATTGCCTATGAAGGCGGACAACATCTGGTCGATTGGGAAACCAGGACTGTAGATCAACACCCGAATCCACTTCTCTATTCCGCGAATCGTTCACCTAAAATGGGAGCCCTGTACACTGAGTACTTAGAAGCATGGAAACATGCAGGCGGTAAAACGTTTGTTCATTTCAGTGCGCCGAGGATTTATAGCTGGTACGGCAGCTGGGGAGCGAAAGAACATATCCGACAAGAACGCAGTGAAGCCCCGAAATACGATGCTTTACTGCGCTATCTTGAACAATATGAAAATTAATTTTTACTTGGTGGACGTGGAATGACTAGCGCTACTCTCCGGACAACTGCTCTGTGAGAGCAGCTAAAACAGGAGACGTATCCGGCCTTACACCTCGCCAAATCCAAAAGGATTCAGCAGCTTGCTCTACCAACATCCCCAAACCGTTGTGCACAGACCCTGCACCATTTTCTGAACACCATATTTCAAAGACAGTCTTTTGTGACGCATACATCATGTCATAGGCGTGACAGTTATCAGCCAAAACAGCTTTGCATAGTGGCGGCAAATCACCAGTCAGGCTAGATGCGGTTCCATTAATAATTAAATCGAATTCACCGGCATCGGCCAATGTATTGTAACCACTAACACTGATATTTGAATAGTGCTTAAATAACTCAAGCAGATCCTGTGCCTTCTGCACTGTACGGTTAACAATATGAATTTGGGACACGTTCTGCTCAAGCAATGGCTGAAGAACACCCCGAACAGCCCCACCTGCGCCCAAAATTAATACACGTTTACCAGACAAGTTCATACCCTGATTTTTAGTTAAATCGGACACTAAACCAACACCATCCGTATTGTCACCCCGAATGGTTCCGTCCGGATTGAAACTTAGTGTATTCACTGCACCGGCCAATCTGGCATGTTCTGATAACTCATCAGCCAAAGACCATGCGTCTTGTTTAAACGGAACAGTAACGTTCAGGCCCTTCGCCCCTTTTTTAATAAATGAGCGCACTGTAGTGTTGAAAGCATCCAGGGCTGAATCCATCAAAGCGTAATTAATGTCTTCATTTAATTGCTGCGCAAACTCTGCGTGAATCCACGGCGATTTGCTATGAGAGATTGGATGACCGATGACCGCATATTGATCTGACATATCTAGCCCTCTTGTTTCAACCAACGTGCAACATCCATGGAGAAATAGGTCAAAATGCCATCCGCACCTGCCCGCTTCATACCAAGCAATGCTTCAAGCACACATGCCTTTTCATCAAGCCAGCCATTTTGCGCAGCAGCTTTAAGCATCGCGTACTCGCCACTGACCTGATAAACATAGGTAGGGGCTTTAAACTCATCTTTAACACGGCGTACGATATCAAGATATGGCATACCTGGTTTCACCATGACCATATCAGCACCTTCCTGGAGATCCAATCCGACTTCATAAAGCGCTTCATCTGAATTAGCCGGATCCATTTGATAGCTGTATTTATTACCACTACCAATATTACCGGAAGAGCCAACAGCATCGCGAAACGGGCCATAGAAACTTGAAGCATATTTAGCCGCATATGCCATGATTCGGGTATTGGAGTGACCTTCGATCTCAAGCGCATCCCGTATATAACCAATGCGACCATCCATCATATCTGACGGTGCAACCACATCAGCGCCTGCTTCAGCATGAGACAAAGCTTGCTTGACTAATACACTGACTGTTTCATCATTCAGAATATAGCCGTCATCACCCATTAAGCCATCCTGACCATGTGAGGTATATGGATCTAAGGCAACGTCCGTGATGATACCAAGCTCCGGTACAGCCGCTTTTAGTTCACGCACCGCTCTTTGGACTAAACCGTCAGGGTTATATGCTTCTTCTGCATCCTCTGATTTCCCATCAGCTTCAACAACCGGAAATAATGCCATGGCAGGAATACCGAGTGAAAAAGCTTCCTCAGCTTGCTTGACCAATAAATCAATACTAAGGCGCTCCACATCTGGCATTGATGGAATCGCTTGGCGCTGGTTTTCACCCTCAAGGACAAAAACGGGAAATATCAAATCATTAGTTGTGAGTACATTCTCTCTCATCAAGCGACGAGAAAACTCATCTTTACGCATTCTGCGCATACGGGAGAACGGGAAATTTCCGGGGACAACTGGCATCATTTTCACCTAAAGCGAGATAAATTTAGGTTATCGATTAAGCCACAGGCAGAAAATGATGTCACCCGAATTTTAGTCTGCTAACTATTGTTAGCCGGAAGCACCTCTGGCGTTGGTGATGAAGACACTTGCTTATACAAAGCCTTGTACTTATCCCCCATCGCATCGAAAGAAAAGTTCTGCTTTACGTATAAACGTGCGCCGGCGCCTAATTGCTCACGAAGCTCCGGGGACTCGATTAAACGCTCAGTAAAGCGGGTCAGCTCTTCTTCATCGTCACCCACAAAGCCACACTGTTCGTGCTGAACCACCTCATCATTACCCGGAATATTACTGACAACTGCGGGGACTCCGGCAGCCTGCGCTTCCAGTAATGCCAGTGAAAGGCCTTCATATAAAGAGGTTTGTAGGAAAATATCTAAACCTGACACCACCTCAAGCGCACTGTCCCGATCAAGGAAGCCTGTTATAGTGACGCCTGCATCTCTCAAAGGCTGCTCATCATCTGTTTCGCCAGCACCAACCCAGATAAATTCAACATTGTCGTAATTTTTACTGATATTGTTAGCAATTGAGGCAAATACCCATGGTGCTTTCTGGTTTGAAATACGTCCCAATACACCAATCCGGACTTTCTCGTTACGCTTAGCATAGTCTTTTATCATGACCTGTTTGAGGTCAATCCCGTTACTGATACAAGCAAGTCGTTTGGCATTACCTTTGGTTATCTCATCTAAAATAATATCGTATTCACGCTTTGAACAAGCAATGATAGTTCCACCCATCCAATAGGCAACCAATTCCAAATACTTATAGATTGCACGCTTAACCGGCTGCTTGATCAACGGATAATGAATAGCATGGGAGGTATACAGGGTTCGTTTGTTTTGTCCAAGTAAGAAACCAGCCGCACGCGCTAACACGCCACTTTTTGATGAATGCCCGTGAATCACATCCGGCTTTATACGTTTAATTTCCTTGGTAATTCTAAACAGTGCTTTTATATCGGTTAATGGGTTGATTGCTCTACCCATTTGCACATGTATCAACTCCACTCTGGGATCAAAAAGACTTCTCCAATTCTCAGGCGTCTCTTCACGGAGTGAGTGAATAACCGTGACCTCATAACCACTTTCAACGAGGTTATTAGCCATATCAATCACCCAAATGAACACGCCGTGCGACATGGGCTCGATTACATGTACAACTTTCATTTTATTTTTTCCTTACCTCTACATGAGGCACTTTTATTGGGTGAGCTTAATTTTGATTGTGATTTCACCCGTTTAAATGTTTTATATAGATTAAACACACTCAAACGATAACGACTTGGTGTCCATACCAGCCGGTACATCGGGGACGCCTCAGCAGCGTACTGTTGCTTCTTGTAAGACTCAACATTGTCATCAAACATAAAGTCAAAACGCTTGTCTTTCTCAACCGCCGCACCAATTTCATTGCACACCAGATAGAACAATGGCATATAACGATTAGCATCTTTTTGATAAAAAGCACTTTGGTAATAATGCACCTGTCCTTTATCCTCAAAAGCATAATAACTACTCATCGGCTGACCATTTAGTGACAACGTTCGAATATATGCTTTACCTTTTGGCAACAATTTACGTAATATTTCCCGATGAAAGCGAATAAAGTTTTCAGATTCGAAGATTAAAAAATCCGCACGACCAGACCAGCGGTCACAATGCATATCTTTGAGAATATTTATTGCCGACTCGATCGAGTCTATCTCAACGGTATCAACTTCAAGTAAGCCGTCCTTGCTAAACAGACGGTCTTTTTTACGATAATCTTTTTGCCATCTTCTCGCTAACGTACTTAGATATGCTTGCTGATTTTCACAGGGAGGAACCTGATAACGATAACCATAGGGATATAATTGCTGATTGACGCGACTTGACTCGCCTTTGAAGCATCTGAAAATGAGTGAGTCTTCCAGCAGGAAATCAAACTCAGCAAAATCCCAGCGTTTTTGATGTACTGAGACAGCGGACTCCACCGCCTTAATCACTGCATCCTCGTAACCATCACGGATGAGCAAGTCAACAAACGGAGTAGCAATGCTATCTTCCAGAGGCTCACCTGAGGCAATAAAACGAAGGGTTTTACCTAATATATAAGTATGTGGATATTTCTTCTCAATTTGAAAAGGCGCTATCCCGACAAGCTGATCTGCGTCATAAAAACAGAAGATGAATAAATCGCGCGAGTCGCACTCACTGAACGTAGACCACCACGTATACAGCCAATCCCAACAATTAAAAATCGTTGCTCGCTCTGAACTGTCATAGAGCTCACCCCATGATTGTTCCAATGCGTTGAACTCTCTGGGACAGCTCACTAAACGCGTGTTTAAACTAACATTAATCCCCATCAAAAGAGCCTTTTAGTTTTAACCCGCAACGCGTCAGAAGCTGCGATGTGTTCATTAAAATTGAGGGTATGCAATGCCGTCAATTTATCATCCCAATCAGGATAAGACTGATAAACCAACGTTTCCTCATACCGCTCGGTATTAAGCTCAATCACTTTATTCACATTGATACCTGCACCATATTCACCGGCACAATCTTGCGAAACCCTGTACAGCTGCTGATCTTTTATAAAGAAATTACCACCAGGCCTTGCTCGAGCGGCTCTGTTTATCACAGGACTCTGGCTGTGCTCTTGCCAGTCAGTACTAAGCGGTGAATCAGCGTAAAAAATATGCAACGCTTGGCAACCTGACAAACCAGGCTCTGGTACTACCGTTGCAAACAGCCACCAATGCCCATCGTGCTCGATTAATGTCGAATCGTAGGCGTGTATGTTGCTCATCAAGGTTTGGTGATGTCCCCATTGGTAAGGAAACGCTGTACAGCGATAAACATCTATGGTGCCGTGATCACCTGACTCAGGAATCATGTAATAGGATGATTCATATTCGAAAACATTTGGATATGAGAGGTGGTGATCTTCCTGAAGAATGATGACAGGGTCACTATGTGTGCCATCAGAAAATACCTCCATGCAACTTAGGTGACCACGCTCTGTTGCAAAAGGCAGCTCTTCAAAAAACACATAATTCTTATTATCTTGTGAAATCACAAAGGGATCAGCCCAGAAGCAATCATCGGGCGGACTCAACTCCTGATAGCCTGAAAAGTCTAATACTTCATTATCACCAGAAGCACCGTAATTGAAATGCTTAATTAGCAGAACCCATTGTTCTGTGTGTTGATATTTTTGTTGAAACTTTTGTTTTATATGACCGCTTAATCGCAAGATAGCTTTGCTTGTATCAGTCACCGAAAGATGTCTGCGATCAGAATTCACTGGTCGACCAATTAGACTAGCCCCATTTTTTTGAGAGCAGTTATCGAGAATGCTCAACGTTTCAGCTGATGCATCGTCGACTTGCTTCAAGAACCGAATCGCTTGCTGCCACAAATAAGCTAGCCAAAACCAATATTGATACAGATTACGTGTCAGCGAGCCACTATTCAGACTATGAGAGGCCTCTGCAATGACTCCGTCACCACCACTCTTGGACTCAGCTAATACCGACAAACACACCTCAGTTTGCCCTTGAATATATTCATGAACAGCTAATCGCTGCGACCGCAACTCACCACCTTTGGAAAATAAAGGTGTTAATACACACAAGGCAGCCATGTCGATACACTCAGACGCTGCTGAAACTTCAGAAAGATTAATCAATATATCGACATTAATATCGACACTTGAAATGGTGTCAAAGAAATGGATATCGCCAGTCAGCGTCGCTATATCTACCAGATCAAACGCACTGACTTCACAACTAAAGACCTTTCCGTCAAGGCGATGTAATAATGAGATAGACTTATCAGATGTGATCTGCGGCAGGCCGAGGATAATTATTTTCCGCACATCAACCAATCCCCATTCAATCAATGACTGAATAAGCTGATACTGCCAGCGCCAAACTGTGGTTGAACCAACAATCAGACCTGCTGAAAATCCATGAGGAAAGTGAGCCATAAGGTAGTCAGACTAGTTATTTTTTGTTATGCAACTTGCTATGGCACAATTGTACGTCTAGGCACAATCCTGAGCAGTTTTTTCCTGACCAAAGGAAGCACCTGACAGTACGAGCAGTCTATTCTGAGATTTCTGAATTGCATGAGGAATAAACACTGAAACCCCTCTTCCTTCTATTTGCTGAACGAACCTGGACAAAAACATATTGCCGTCAGGTTTTTCTTTCAAAACATCCAGCCACTCTGAGTCTAAGAATACAACCTCAGGCTGTATACGCCGGTATAAAAACAACGGTGTGGTATCCACTGAAAAGTTATTTAATGCAATTTTACAACCACTTCTCCTGAGCACATCGATCACTTTTTGAGTCTGCGGAATTCTATTCATAGAAATTTGGGCATCAACCAGTAACATCAACTGGATGCTCTTACTCTTGAGCAGTTGTAACATTTTAAACAACCACATCACCGACTCTGTATCAGTGATCATGCCCACACTCAAATTAACCAGATACACCCGCTCATTACTGCTTTCATGCAGTAACTCATCACAGACCATTCGATACAACAACTGATCCCAGAATTGTCCGTATATCTTAGGATTTGAGGACACTTCAGGCATTTTTCCTAACAGCGTATTTATCTTTTTGAATTCATCCGGCATGACGTCCAGATCGAGCAGCACATAATTTAAAGCGCCTTGCCCGCTGACATAGAGCTCTTTTTGACGTAACTGAACCAACTCATCATGCTGCAAAGCATCCAGCATCACATCAACATTGGTTTCCTTATACTTTTGATCACCGGACTTACTAAGTACACGATCGAATGGGTTTACCTGTATCGTGTCTGATTGCTCCATTGGCATATCCCAGACGTTCAATGACTTCGCCACAGGGATCATTTCCGGCTTAGAATCTTGTGGTAATTCTTCTACCCACATTTGGTAGCAACGCTGGTCCCGAATCACAACGGGTGACACATAAACCTTTGCATAAAACGGAGCGCCCGTAACACGCTTTAAGGTCAGCGTTAGCTCTGTTTTATACTCTGGTGATTGTCTGACTTCAGATAAGTAACTCGCGAAGATCTTATGCTCTTCATCATCGATCAACTTAAGTAGCGGAAAACGCTTAAACTCTTTTACAGAATCAGCTTTAAACATCACTAAAAACGGAATGTTCGCATGAAGAATTTTACCTTGGTGCAAGTAGGCAATCGCCACGCTACTACTATTGACCAACCTTGATGCGCGTCGCTCCGATAAAAAGAGCAGTGATTTACACCGGCGAAAATCGATCTTAAGACGCGTGTACTGCATAACGAACTGCAATGCCAGATAAAATTCGGCATGACTTCTGTCAAAAATAATTTTGCAGCTTTGCAGGTCGATCAACTCATCAGCTTGAAGCAGTGAGACCGGAGGCTCGATTAGCTCCACGACAATGCAATCAGGATTGTTTTTTTTCAGGACAGGATAAAGACTATCCAAACTGGCTTCAGGTTTTCGCTTAATGAAGATGGTATCGACTGAGCTTTTCAGAAGCACAGACTTGAACTCAGATGCACTGAGAGGCTGCTCATTAATACGCACAGTGTTGTCTACCCGCTTACAATCACTGATTAAGGCTGCGTGTTGCGGCACAGAAAGGCCGACGATCAGAATGTGTAGGGGAGACTTTTGCATACCCTACAAACTAATAGCATCAGAAATAGCCCGCAGCTTCCGGACGGACTATCGAATCAAGTTAGGTGATGAACTGTCATTCCTGACAGCTAACACAGCGGTTATTTAGATAAAGTCCCACACACCGCTAAAGTCACTCTCTTCCTCAACTTCTTCCGCAGCATCAAGTACCACATAATCACAGTATGAGAAGCTTCCAAGGCATTCATCTATCGTTGTGATTTGAAACTGCTTTTCAGCATTATTGACTTCAATGACTAATATATCTTCCACTGAGAACATATGACCCGGGAGCACTAAGCTTGGCTTTTCTCTGACACCTTCGACCTTTGGCAATTTCAGTCCCGCTATCGGGAACCGTTGCGGCGCTTCACGATTGGTGATTTCTTTGACTAAAATACTGACCGCACGGGGTGATAAAATTTCAGCGCCAAAACACAAGCCACGATCCCGATAAAAGTCCATCCAACGGATGACAGCGACTTGCCAGTTTTCTGACTCATCCGATGGGTCTCGAATAGCAAGAATTTCACCAACGCGTGCCGATGACGGACCCACAATTTTCTGTCGTAAGCCATATCCACGTGAACTACTGTTATCGATATGCCAAGGCTGAATTTCTGCATCACTATCATCAAATGACGCTTCAACATTCATTTCAACCCAAGGACTAGAAGGGCCATCCCCAAACGCGAGTTGCTCATAAAGATCGTCTTCAGACTCTGCCGTATCTTCATCCTCGTCCTGATTAGTGCCACTCGCTGCCACAACTGAAACGACATCATTCAAGCGGAACACCAGACTCGCTACTTCTTCACGCTCAAAACGTTTATTTTTTCGGCTGCTCGCACTGGTCAGAGCCTTGAGTAATCGCTTGGCTAAACCACGGTTCAGCATCGGTTGATCCTGATGCAAACCAAAACTGGCATCTGCAGTGATATTGATGAAATCTTTGAGCACCGTTTCGATGTTACTAACATCAAAAATACGACTAGTCGGTGAGTTCAACACCTCACTCACGGGCATGAGTGCGGCAGGCTCATCACTATTTAACAAAGCAATATGTGCGTAATCACCAGTGATATGATCTACATCATCCAGTATGGACACACTAGCGACCATCGTGGCAAAGAAACGCTCAAGACGATCGATCTCGCCTTGCCTCAGACTGTTTGGCGCGCCAAGCGCAACAAGATTAAATAACTTATAAAAAGCTTCAATCGTGAATGAGTCATATTGACTGTCACCCGATGCTTTGGGAACAACCTTGTCTTCTATTTTGTTTTCACAGGCCAATAAATACAGGTGATGTACGTCATGCCAGACATTACGTTTACCTTTAACGTAAACACCATAAGTGTTCACCAAAGTACGTCCCATATAACTAATCGCACGACCAATCGCAATCGTTAAACGCTTATGATTGATGCTGCCGCGGGTGAGCATATCTAATGCTGCGAGCTGATAAGACCCTGCCAACTCAAGTTGCAATGCCTGCTTAAGATCGAAGACCTTTTGACTACGATCTGGCAGTGGGAAGGAGCGCGTCGAGAAGTGACGATCAAGATTCTCAAGCGCAATATTCACGTAAGACAACAACACTTCGGTGATATCGATACGAGTCGCAGGTGCCAATGGGTGTTGATTAATCGCAACCAGACTTTGGTACAACACACGCGTTACTTCGCCCATATTGGTCAGTGGTAAATCCTGAACCCAGTCTTTAGCTTGAGAAACCGTCGTTAATAAGGCCGCTTCTGCTTTCTTTTTTTCCGGACTAGAAAGCTGACTCATAGTCACCTCCGTGAATTTTTTATTATTTATTGGTTCAACTATACCACTGAGCCGATGACAATCGACGACCGTTCGACGGAAAGCCAACAGAATTTTACAGACTGTAAAGACTTAAAAAGCATAGGTTTGGTAGCGTTTTCCGGTTATTATATCGCGATTGATTTTTCAGGAGTTATACCAATGGCTAGTTACAATACCAGCGAATTCAAGAGTGGGCTTAAATTCATGCTGGACGGGGATCCTTATAACATTGTTGAGAATGAATTCGTGAAACCTGGAAAAGGTCAGGCATTCAACCGTGTTAAAATCCGCAACCTGAAAACTGGCCGTGTCGTCGACAAAACCTTTAAGTCGGGCGAAAAAGTCGAGGCTGCTGATGTAATGGAAGTGAATGCTGAATACCTTTATACCGATGGTGAATTCTGGCATTTCATGCAACCAACATCATTTGAGCAGTATCAGGCATCAGACACCGCGATTGCGGATGTGAAGAACTGGCTAAAAGAACAAGAGAGCTACATCGTGACTTTATGGAATGGTGAGCCTCTGTCAATTACTCCGCCAAACTTTATTGAGCTGCAAATTACCGAATGTGCTCCGGGCGTTCAGGGTAATACCGCGCAAGGTGCAACTAAGCCCGCTACCGTACAAACGGGTGCTCAAATCAAAGTACCTCTGTTTGTCGAAGAAGGCGAAATGGTGAAAATTGATACCCGCACAGGTGAGTACCTGTCACGCGCTAAAGAATCCTAAACCTTATGCAATGGCAGCCTCAAGCCGATCAAAACTCCCGAATTGCACGTGCCACTATGCTACGAACGATTCGGGAGTTTTTTTATCAGCGTAATGTGCTGGAGGTTGAAACACCTGCCCTATCACAAGCTGCCAATACAGATCCTTTTATCGACTCATTCGAGGTCGTGATCAGTCGACTGAAGCGTTATCTTCACACATCGCCGGAATACGCAATGAAACGCTTGCTAGCGGCGGGCAGTGGCGATATTTATCAGATCTGTAAAGTTTGGCGAAATGAGCCTTTATCAACTCATCATAATGCTGAGTTCAGCATGTTGGAGTATTATCGGGTTGGCTTTGACCTTGCAGATTTGATGAATGAGGTTGAACAGCTGTTTCGGGAAATACTACCGGATCTAAAATCTGACAGTAAATATCAGACTTATGAGTCCTTATTCCTTGATAATTTGGGCTTTAACCCCCATACCATAGCGAGTGAAGCGCTACAACGTTGCGTTGTGGAGCGGGTACCATCGTTTCAGGGGGAATTAGACCGTCAGGCGTCGCTGGATCTGCTATTAACACATTGTATAGAACCAGATTTTGATAATGATCGTATTACCTTCGTTTATGACTATCCTGCTTCACAAAGTGCTTTAGCAAAAACCGAAGCAATTTCTGACAGGTCATCAACACAGATTGCCAAGCGATTTGAAGTGTACATAGGGTCATTAGAGCTGGCGAATGGCTATCAGGAATTAACAGATGCATCAGCGAATCAAGCAGTTTTGGAAAAAGAACTAGAGGCGCGAAAAGCATTGGGAATCACAGCTGTACCGGAGGACCGGCGTTTTCTGGCTGCGATGGAGGCGGACATGCCTGAATGTTCCGGAGTCGCTATTGGGCTGGATCGTTTATTAATGCGAGCGACAGGGGCGTCTACTCTGGCTGAAGTACTGAACTTTAGTTGGGAAAATGCATAAAAACCCTGGCAAAGAATATGGCATACTATGCCGCAAATTAACTCACTTGCCGGACGCGAGTGTTAACACATTTAGTACGACATTTTAATTGGAGAACAGTATGAACTTTTTCATTTCAGACGCGATGGCAGAAGGCGCAGCAGCACCTCAGGGTGGTGGGCTACAGCTAATCATCATGATGGCTATCTTTTTCGGTATCATGTATTTCATGATCATCCGCCCACAGCAGAAACGTGCCAAAGAACATAAAGCGCTGATTGAGTCTTTGAGCAAAGGCGATGAAGTAGTTACTGGCGGCGGCATCATCGGTAAAGTCACCAACCTTGGTGATAACTTTATCGAAATGAGTGTATCAGACACAACGACGATCAAAGTACAACGTCAGGCAATCGCAACAGTGATGCCTAAAGGCACCATGAAAGGCCTGTAATTTCTATTAATGATCGACACAGCCCTGAATATGTTCAGGGCTTTTGCATATTCGGATTATAACAATGAATCAAAATCCAACCTGGAAGTACCTGCTACTAGTCGCGGTTTGCGTGATTGGTATGGTGTATGCCCTTCCGAATCTCTACCCTTCTAATCCTGCACTTCAAATCTCGCTAACCAATACGGATCAGCGCTTTGTCGGTACAGAAATTGAGACCATTACCAAGTCACTGAATGATGCCGGTATTGATATCAAGAAGGTAGAAAACAAAGACAACAAGCTAATGGTGCACTTCGCCGACACTGACGCACAATTCGCGGCAGTCGATCCGGTAAAAGCATCCTTGGGAGACCAATACGCAGTTGCCTTAAACCTCGCACCGACCACACCGTCTTGGTTAAGTGGTGCAGGTGCTAAGCCAATGTACCTTGGTTTGGATCTTCGTGGTGGTGTGCATTTCCTGATGGAAGTGGACATGGAAGCCGCCCTGAACAAAGGGGTGGAGCGCTACAAAGAGGAGATCAGAGGCTATCTGGTTGATGAAAAGCTCAAATACCTTGGTGTTATCCGCGAAGCTGATGATTCCCTGACGATTAAGTTTAAGGATCAGGCGGCCTTGGATGCAGCCTCTAAAAAGCTGACTCGTCAGTACCAAAACCAGTTAAGCATCGAGCAGGTAGACGCAACTAAAGGCGCTTCGTTGAGAGCGGCTATTACTGAAGACAACCTCAGCAATATCAAAAAGCTGGCGCTACAGCAAAATATCACCACACTGCGTAATCGTGTAAATGAAATTGGTGTCGCTGAGCCTATCATTCAGCAACAAGGTCTTGAGCGGATCGTTGTTCAGTTACCGGGTGTACAGGACCCTTCAGAAGCAAAGAAGATTCTGGGTGCAACGGCAACACTCGAATTCCGCATGGTAGATGAAGAAAACAATGCCTTCGATGCGCAAGCGAATAAGCGTACACCGATCGGTTCTGTGCTGTATGAAGAGCGTGGTGGTTCGCCGATTTTGCTGAAACGTCAGGTGATGCTGACGGGTGACTTTATTACCGATGCATCGGCCACATTTGATCAAAACAACCAACCTGCAGTTAGTATCACACTAGACGGTAAAGGCGCTCGCATGTTTGAACGTGCTACCGGTGCTAACGTGCAGAAGCTAATGGGCGTTGTGTTCATCGAGAGCAAGACTGACGTAAGTCGTGATGCTGACGGTAATATCGTCAAGAAGACTGTGAACAAGCAGGAAGTAATCAATGTTGCACGTATTCAGGAGCAACTGAGTTCAAACTTCCAAATCACTGGTCTGGATTCACCAAAAGAAGCACATGACCTTGCACTACTACTGCGTGCAGGTGCTCTGGCAGCTCCAGTCTACATCGTTGAAGAGCGTACCGTTGGCCCAAGCTTAGGTGCTGATAACATCGAAGCAGGTTTCAACTCCGTTATCTATGGCTTGATCGCAGTACTGATCTTTATGCTGATTTACTACCGTGTCTTCGGAATCGTGGCAAATCTAGCACTGAGTCTCAATCTGATTCTGATCGTTGCGGTACTTTCACTGCTACAGGCAACACTGACACTACCGGGTATTGCAGGTATCGTATTGACCGTTGGTATGGCGGTGGATGCTAATGTACTGATCTATGAGCGAATCAAAGAAGAGATACGCGCAGGAATGAGTCCACAAAATGCGATCCACTCAGGTTATGAGAAAGCATTTTCAACCATCACCGATGCAAACATCACTACGTTTATCGCAGCGATTGTGTTGTACGGCATGGGAACTGGCCCCATCAAGGGCTTCGCGATTACCTTGGCGATCGGAATATTGTCATCCATGTTCACCGCAATCTTCGGTACACGTGTGATTGTCAATATGATCTACGGCAACCGTCGTGTCGAAAAACTCAATATAGGATAAGCGGACCATGTTTCTAACAAAACATATTAACTTCATGGCCAAGCGAAAGATCGCGATGATCTTCTCCGCCATTTTGATCCTGATTTCTGTTGGGTCACTGGTGACACGTGGATTGAACTTAGGTGTCGACTTTACGGGTGGTACAGTTATTCAGGTAGGTTACCCGGAAAACGCTAACATCACTCAGATTCGTGAAACACTGACGACAGCTGGTTACGACGCTGCAGTGCAGCCATTTGGTACGGCGCAAGATGTACTGATTCGCCTGCCGGATCAACCAAATGCTGATCGAAGTAAAGTCAGTAACGATGTTATCAAAGCACTGCAGGCTGAATCCTCTGATGTCGTGATGAAGCGTGTCGACTTCGTTGGTCCGCAGATTGGTGACGAGCTACGGGATCAGGGTGGTATTGCCATGCTGTTGGCACTGGGTGGTATTTTGATCTACATCGCTTTGCGATTTGAGTTCCGCTTCTCAGTGGGGTCGATCATTGCTTTGCTACATGACGTGGTGTTGACAATTGGATTCTTCTCGGTAACAGGTATTGAGTTCGATCTGACCATACTAGCCGCCATACTGGCGATCATCGGTTACTCACTCAACGATACCATCGTGGTGTTTGACCGAATACGGGAGAACTTCCTCAAGCTACGAAAAGCAGAAACCGATGAATCGATTGATACCTCTATTAATGAGACCTTGTCACGTACCTTAGTGACCTCGTTTACTACATTACTTGTATTGGTATCGTTGTTCTTCTTTGGTGGAGAAATCATTCATGGTTTCTCAATCGCAATGATCGTGGGTATCGTGATCGGTACTTATTCTTCTATCTATGTAGCAAGTAGCTCTTTGCTGATGATGGGTGTAACGCGTGAGACATTGCTACCACCTGCTAAAGATGAGGAAGCTGATGAAGAGTTGGATGCAATTCCATAACTTTTCAGCCTAGCTCAAACTTAGTAGAGGCGCCCTATTTCGGGCGCCTTTTTTATGGCATCGACAAGCATACGAGCGTTATGATGAGGTATTGACCCACTCAGCACATGACACAGGCATCACTATGAACACCCTGCACTTTTCAGAAATCATCCACGCTTTTCCCAATATCACTCTGGCTGACCCTGAAAAAAACTTGCAGATAACCGGAAGTGAAAGTCTCCCTGCCTGGTACGCTGTGAGTGATTTAGCAGTTGATAGCATTGCTGCTGCGGGCCTGTTGTTAAACCAAGGAATGACTCAAGATACGAATAAGGTCACTGTCGATAGACGCTTAGCATCGATATGGTTTAACCACTCAATTCGGGAAGTTGGCTGGCAATTACCAGATCCTTGGGACTCCATTGCGGGTAACTACCGCACTAGCGATGGCTGGGTCAGACTGCACACCAATGCTAAAGCACACAAGGCCGCTGCGTTATCAGTGTTGGACTGTACTGATGATCGGAACTCAGTCACTGAAGCAGCCCGCAAATGGTCTTCTGAGGCTTTAGCCGATGCCGTGGTAGAAGCCGGAGGATGTTCAGCCACAATGTATACACCCGAGGAATGGATGAGTCACCCTCAGGGTAAGGCGGTATCGCTCGAACCATTAATACATTGGGAATTATTGGACATATGCAAACCTGATTCCTGTTCACTCAACCCATCTCGCCCACTCGAAGGAATCAAAATACTGGATCTGACGCGAATTCTGGCAGGCCCGGTTGCCACAAGATTTCTGGCTGGATATGGGGCAAATGTTTTAAGAATAGACCCACCAGAATGGGACGAGCCAGCCGCAGCACCTGAAGTCACGCTAGGCAAACGTTGCGCAGCTTTGGACTTAAACAAACAACAGGATCGGCAGCAATTTGAAACATTACTCACTCAAGCTGATGTATTGGTCCATGGCTATCGCCCTGACGCACTGAATAATCTCGGTTATGATTCCGAGTCTCTGCGCAGCATCAATCCCAAATTAATTGATGTTTCGTTGTGCGCCTATGGTTGGACCGGGCTATGGGCAAAACGCCGTGGCTTTGACAGTGTCGTCCAAATGAGTTGTGGTATAGCAGCTTATGGCATGAAACAAGCGGGTGCTGAACAACCCGTTTCATTACCCGTACAAGCGCTGGATCATGGGACTGGCTACTTGATGGCAGCGTCGGTTATTCATGCTCTGAACCGACGCCGGACTCATGGAGAAATCTATTCTGCCCGCCTTTCATTGGCCAGAACAGCCTGCTTATTAATGTCTCACCCAAGCAAACCTGACGATAATCATTTTGCCGCGGAAACAGAACATGATGTGAGTGATGTGATTGAAGCTACCAGCTGGGGAAACGCTCACCGAGTTAAGTTCCCATTGCAGATCCAGGGAGCAGATGCCTTTTGGCCATATCCTGCCGGGCCGTTAAAGACGGCTTCACCGACGTGGGGTGTGAAGCAGTGACAAACTCAACACCCATTCGTCCTTATAAAATCGGCCTTCCCCAATGGCATCATGACAAGTGGTATGCACCGGATCATCGCAAAGACGATTCACTATCGGCCTACTCTAAACATTTTTCTTCTGTTGAGGGTAACAACACGTTTTATGGACTTCCGAGTGAGCTGACGATCAAGCAATGGGCGCTACAGACACCGGATGATTATCAGTTCTGCTTCAAGTTTCCTCGCTCCATTAGCCACAGTGGACAACTGTTAGCTTGTGAGTATCTGGCCAAGGAGTTTCTTGAGCGAATCGCACCACTAGAGCACCGTATTGGAATAGTGTGGCTGCAGCTCAGTCAGGAATTTTCACCGGCCCAACTGAGCTCGCTCAGTACCTTTCTGGCCAGATTACCCAAACACCTAAAATACGGCGTTGAAGTGAGAAACAAGCATTTCTTTAATAAGGGGCAAGATGAAAAAACCCTGAACCAAATATTGATACAGCATCAGGCTAATCGAGTTATTTTTGATACCCGATGTTTATTTGCAAATTATGCCGATGACCCTGACACTATCGCTGCCTTTAATGATAAGCCGAAAGTCCCCACTCATGTGATCGCTACCGCAGACAACCCTCTGGTACGCTTTATGGGGCCACATGATCCGGCACTGTCTTATCAGGCATTGCTGCCATGGGTGAATAAAACGCTGCAATGGGTTGATGAAGGCAAAACACCATATTTATTCTTTCATACGCCGGGCAATGAACATGCACCGGAATTAGCACGATGGTTCTCAGAGCAGATTCATCAGCAACGTCCTGAGATTCCAGCCATCACGCTTTGGAATAGGCAACCTAAGCAAACTGAACTTTGGTGAAATAAACAGGAGATAGCAAAACACGCTATCCCCTGTATGCCCGATTATCACGCCGCTTGTGGCAATATTGCCAACTCTTCAGTGACGGTGACGCTGTGTTTCTGATACGCCGATAACATCTTGGTGTGATACTTATATCGCTTATAAGCAGGCCCATTGTAGCGATACGCAAATCCTGCGAAATTTTTAAGTGACAGACTGATTTGACCCGGTTTAAGGCGCAGCCACTTTGCCAAGTTATTGACTTCGATATAACGAATAAAGGCGTCTAACTGCTCTGATTCATTCTTCTTCATACGCTGCATAAATACCTCCGCACTGTCATAGCCCAGTGCTTTCCAGTGGTAGCCCATAATCTGGAACAGCCCCCATGAAGCCGACTCCAAAGCAGCAGTGGCATGAATAGCGCTCGCTCTTTCAAGACGGGCAACCTCACTAACACCACCCTCATATCCACCACTCTTTGTCTGCAGGATATCTTCATTTCCAATCGTAACAAGCGCTGGATCGACACCGTGCTTTATCAAGCGCTTCCAAAACACATGACGCTCAAATAAGATCTTCGGGTGATTATTCAGAAAACCAGTCCCTGCTGACTCCACTTCATTGACCGCTTTAATCGCAGCCAACTCAACCCCTAAACGCTCAGCAGCCGCGACAAGATCGCTTTCTGCCAGGTAGCGGCTTGATGATTGATCCAAAAAGTGACTTCCCATTAGCGTCAGTAGTTTCCAGGTCTTTTCACCAATAATTCCATCGACAACTAATTGGTTTTCCCACTGAAACGCCATCACAGCTGCTTGCGTTTTTTTATCAAACTTACCGTCAATTGCAAGTACATAGCCCAAACCGCTTAACATACTCTGGGCCTGAGTGACTGCATTTGTATTACTGCTATTTAACTTAATTTTATAAAACATATCGTTTACCCCCTGCTGGATTTGAACTATGCCACTGCTTTTTCAGCCCACCTGGCATCCTGAAACTCTGCCAGGTGCTGCGTACTGGTAGTGTTATTAGCAATAACGTGTTTCACCATTTCCGGCTCATAAATAAAGCGCGCACTCTCATTAAACGCAATACGGTTTCCTTCAGAGCTAAAACGTTTCAGCTTATTAGTACCAATTTTAATCCAGCTCTTACGCACATCCGGGCGAGGACTAAATACCAGGTTTTCCTCAATCACTGAGTTTTTTGCCATCCCCAAGGTGATACCGTGATAATGATCAGTCGCCACAATATTGCCTACAACCTGCCCATCCTTCATCAAACCGTTAAAGCAACCAATTCCCTGCATCATGCGTGCTCCCGGCAGATCTGAACGATTCCAGATATAGTTATAGAGGACTGAAACGCCACTCAACACACCCTCGTCCGGACTTGGTGCTTCATGATTCCACATTTGAATAGCGTCAGAGTGGACTTTGTCACTTCCACAGCTCTTGGAAAACATAATGTAGTTATTGGCTAGCTTGACGTTATCCGCCAAGGCTCGCATGCCATCATTAAAGAAATTAGACACGCGGTTAGCAATGGCTGAGCCATGTTTTGCTCTTACCTCGATACCCGTGCGAACGTTGAAAACTTTATTAAACCGAGCATAACAGTATTCACCATCTAAGATGATCCCGTTACGGGCTTCCTCCAACCAAGTGCGTTCCTCCCAGGAATCCGTGTTCTCTGTTGTAAACACTCGTAACCCCTCTACAAGGCAATGCTCACCATTTAGCATGACCATAGGCAACTCAGGATGAAAGCCAACATCACTGGATAGACCGGTGATTTCTGTTCTATCCATGCCACTAATTTTAAGATGACGGCAATCATTAACCGTTAAACGATTGATCACAAGCTCTTGATCCGGTGCAGGAAGCACCTCAATCGGGCTTTCTTCACTACCCAGATCGTAGAAGCTTAGAAAACGGAAGTGACCAGATAGATACACCGTGCTCTTGTGGTTGGAATCAATCAGCTGGCCATTAATCACCAGATTCTCCCCGGTCCCATGAAAGTTATATTGCTTAGACATTGTTGTTCTTCCTCTTGGTAGTAATAAAGACTATCGGCCAACTGATGATACAAATGTATTAAAAACCAGCGACGAAATAAGTCTCTACTGCTACCCCTCGAAAATCCAACGTTATTAAATCACCTGAAAATTATTGCTCGCTGTTACACGGTAGTCTTTTGGTTGCGATTGAATAATGATGACGTGATAGGCAATAAAATTATTTTATGATTGAATAGCAGTGGCTAAAAAATATCCTGTTATTGGATGACAGCCCCTGATTTCAAGGATGTAATTTAATAACATTGCGAAAAAGTGAGAGAATAAAGAACGTCGGCTGATGAATAAGAAAAATCTATAGGAATACTTTGGGCGAGACAGTTCCTATTCAGCCGACGGAAAATAGAATAAATTTTAAACATTAAAAAGGGGCTACCCATGAAAACAATAAGGTATGGCTTAATCGCTTGCGTACTATTACTCAGCACAAATGCACACGCTGGTTCCTGCCAGGTAAGCTACAAAGCCAAGAAAGAACAAATCGATAGATTTCTATTCAGAGATGTAGAGACCCTTAAGTACTCATCGGGAACAATATCCGGGGTTGGGGATACCAAAGAAAAATGCGAGGCGAACGCCCTGCAGAAAATAAAACAGAAAGGTTGGACGATCACTTACTCTGCAGTAAAAATGAACTGATAACAGAGCCGTGCAAGAATCATAATAAACATCTGAGTTTAAACCGGGATAGTACGAGTACTACTCGCCTATCCCAAAATTACATGTCATTCAGTCTGTAAAAATCAAAGCCCGTGGATACCGGTAGCATCTACCTCAAGCCAATAACCTTCCCTTCTTCTGACTTTAACCAAACTTTTCTCAATAAATTTAGCGCCTAACTCTTCCCTAAGCCGCTTAATGGATTGAACGGCATGATCACCCATATCCAGTGAATGCAGAGGTTTGCCGATTACACGATTGTGTGCCAGTTTTCGCAGACTTTCGATCTGTGTTTTATTGAGCTCTAATTCAAGATTATTTAACTTTACGCGGTTTGCCGGTAGAAACTCCAATCGCTCGCAAAGGAAACCGGTTTCCCGCCAGAGATCAATCTTCTTCAAATCAAGACTTCGAAGATACATTTGATAAATCAGGATGCCTAGCAGCAAAATAAGAGTCGCGAATAGCACACCAATCGTTACAGTAAACAAGGTCAGTGTTTTTGATACATAACCGTCAAAAAGAGATAAAGCAGCTGACTCTCCACTGCTGGACGGTGAGTTTTCCCAATAAAGAAATTGCTCAGTAGTTTCTAAGTGCTTAAGTACTGAGCCGTTCTCAGCAACCTGTAACACATGCACGACACCAATCAACACGAAAATTACCAATAACGTAATTGCGCCGCCGACAATCCAGAGAAATAAATTTTGACGTGTTGAACCACGTTGTTTTTTAGCCACGTTGTAACCCCTTACATCATGTGTGATGAAGGCTATTTTGAAACTACCTAATGATCCGTATTAAGAAGACTGCTAGAAGCAGTCAATATATTCCCTATATAAAGTACAGCAAGCCTAATTAGAATAATTTTAATACACTATAACGGGAATAATTTATTGCTGCAATCGATTATTTATATCACAAGAGATCTTTAAGAATAGCCTATAGTTGACAGTCAATATCAAGTCACTTCCTCAGTTTTCTTCTTATCACCACCAATCGTTACAATAAACAACAGGGCAAAGAAAAGACTCGAGGTAATACTGATCAATAATTCCAGTGTAATCCGTAGCGCTTTGACACCTCGAATGGCACCTTTGCCTAACAGACGAAACACACCCCGGGTATGGATACCATAACGCTCAGTCACCCGATGCACCCGATTAAGGTCAGCAGTATTATCGACATATTGTAAAAGATGAATACTGTCAGCAACGGAGGTATTCTTACGAATCCCATTGGCTTGCTCTGCTAATGCGCTAATTTGACGGGCAGCCTGAGGGTTATATGCTTGCTTAGCGATTCGGCTAATACTGCTCAGGTCAGCATTTTTACTCTGCCGGAGAAATTGCTGCCAATCAAACACCTTGCCAGCCATCACAGTCAGTTCATCACGAAAACTTCGGCTAAGTCTGTTCATACGAGTAGCGAGTTTGAGTGTGGAAGCACCAGCTTTAACCGGTGCAGCAGCACCTAAAGATCCTATGCTGGCTGCCGTCAGACCAACGCCAACACCTGCTAATGATGTAATCAATTGATTGACCGGTAAGCCCTGCTGGTAACGGCTATATTGTTCGCTAAGGTCGCGCACATCCCCCACTACGGTGAAGTCTGCTGCTAAAGCACCGGCAACCCCTGACATATCTGCCCCCTTACCAGATAAAAAGCCTTCAGCAAATCCGCTCACATTTTTAGTTAAGCGAGCGCCTGTGGTGTCATGCTTTAACAGGTAATTTTCATAAGCCGGATAGTCGAGTGCGTGATTGTAGCGTTTACCGATGGCAAGCAAAGAGCGCGCCTCATCATACTCTTCAGCCCGAAGTGCATCTTCAACGGACTGTTGAAGCACAGCTGGCTCTACCCGTTGGGCCAACATTTGCTCAATATCAGGCGGATTAATATCATAATCCCAATGCTCAGCGATGCTCACCAGACTATAAATAAAGCCGGCCAACCAAACTAAGAGAAATATTTGTCGGAAAAAAGCACCCATACTCGTTTGAAGTATCTACCAGAAGAAAAGTTCACCAAAGCCGGTGACAACTCCCTCTTAGTATAACAAGTGGGGTGAACCACAACATTACATCGAATAAACAATGCGATCTGGCAGATGAGCATATCGCCCAATGAGTGACTAACGATTAAGGGATACTTAGGACTGTTTTTTCAGATACGCATCGCGTGCAGACTTTGCATGACTAAACATATCCATAATGCCGCTACTGTCTGATTCAGCAACCATGTCATGCAGACTACTTAAATTTTTCTGGAAAGCTTCGATAGACTCCAGAATAGCATCACGGTTTTCCAGACAGATATCTCGCCACATCACCGGGTCACTGGAGGCAATGCGCGTAAAGTCACGGAAACCTCCGGCAGCATAGTGGAAGATATCTTCTGAGACTTCAGAACGAGATAAGGTATCGACCAGTGCGAAAGCCAGTGCATGTGGTAAATGGCTAGTTGCTGCCAATACACGATCATGGTTCTCGACATCCATACTCTCAACATCAGCCCCTGCCGCTTCCCACATTGCTATGACACGCAGCTCAGCATCGCGACTAGTGTGAGCTAGTGGTGTAACAATCACTTTATGATCAACATATAAATCAATCAAAGCTGCTTCTACGCCACTTTTCTCCGCACCTGCAATGGGATGACCCGGTACAAAGTTTTCCGGAACAGTGCCGTAAACAGACTCTGCAGCCGCCACTACACTTGCCTTGGCGCTACCCGCATCCGTAATCACCGCATCCGCTGAAGTATGTCCTTTGATAGCTGATAACACTGAGGCCATCGCACCCATTGGCACCGCTAACAAGATCATGTCAGCATCTTTTACCGCTTCTGCCGGATCGAGTGTGTAGCGGTCTATAACCCCAAGCTCAACAGCCTTTTCTAAGCCTGATGCCTGACGACTGCAACCAACGATTTCTTCACAATAATTCGCACGCTTTAAGGCTAAGGCCAAAGAGCCACCAATTAATCCAACACCAAATATGACTAACTTTTTAATCATATCAGCTCTTACAAAATCGCTTTGGCGTAGGAACCCAGCACACGAATGTACTCAGCTTCATCATCCAATTCAGCCAACGCAGCTTGCATCGCGTCTTCACTAATATGACCGTTAAGATCCATAAAGAAGAAGTAATCCCAATGCGTGTCAGGTGCCGGACGTGACTCAATACGGGTCATATCCAAACCATGTCGCTTAAGTGGTTCTAATAAATGATACAAAGCACCAGAGCCATTGTGAGTGGATATCAAAATGGAGGTACGGTCATTACCACTTGCTGGCACATCTTCTTTACCAATCACCAGAAAACGAGTGACATTATTCGGTGAGTCTTCGATATGTGGTGAAATGATTTTCAAATCATAAAGTGATGCGGCATTTTCACCTGCAATCGCCGCTGACTTAGGATCCTCAGAGGCCAGACGCGCTGCTTCAGCATTACTTGCAACCGCGATCCGTGCAACACCCGGGTAATTTCTATCTAACCAGTCACGACATTGCATCAAGGATTGCTCATGTGAGTAAATGCGCGTAACGCCACTCATATCCTTGGTTTTATTCATTAAATTCTGGTGAATCGCTAAATGTATTTCGCCGCAGATCTTTAGTGGAGAACTAACAAACCTATCCAATGTATGCGAAATCACACCACCAGTAGAGTTTTCAATCGGCACAACACCATAGTCTGCTGTTCCGGCTTCCACTTCGCGAAACACTTCAGAAATCAACATAAATGGCAGCGTACCTACCGCCTGACCAAAATGTTTTTGCGCCGCCGCTTCTGTGAAGGTGCCAGCCGGACCGAGATAAGCCACTTTGATTTGCTGTTCCAGCGCCAGACAAGAAGAAATGATTTCACGGAAGATTGCGGTGACACGCTCCCCGGCCAACGGCCCGGGATTTAACTCGGTGACTCTACGAAGGATTTGTGCCTCACGTTCCGGACGATAGAATTTGATATTCTTTTCACCCGCTTCCCGCTTGGTTTCCCCAACCTCTTCAGCACAGTGTGCTCGTTCGCTGAGCAAACCGAGAATTTGGTTATCGATTGCATCAATACGATCCCGTATTCCACCGAGTTTAGTCAGTACTGCCTTTTCCGCATCCTTGGAATCTACTGAATCCATGGAGGTTGGTTTCCCCTCTTCGCTCATGTACTTGTCCGCTCAAATTCTTTCATAAAGTCAATCAATGCATCCACGCCAGCCTCTGGCATTGCATTATAGATACTCGCCCGCATGCCACCCAAAATCCGGTGCCCTTTCAGATTCATCAACTGATGCTGCTCAGCCTGTGATAAAAACTCAGCTTCCCTGGATTCATCAGCCAATAAGAAAGTCACATTCATGATGGAACGTGAATCCATAGCTACGATATTTCGATAATAATCTGATTCATCGATATAGGAATATAGCTTGGCTGCTTTCTGCTGATTACGCGCTTCCATGACCGTTAAACCACCCTGCGCCAGCAACCAGTCGAACACTAGCCCCGCCAGATACCAGCCATAAGTTGGTGGCGTATTAAACATAGAGTCGTTTTTGGCATAAACCGAATAATCCATCATTGACGGAACATTTGCGCCGGCATGACCAATTAAATCATCGCGCACAATCGCTATCGTTAAGCCGGCAGGGCCAATGTTCTTCTGAGCTCCGGCATAGATCAAACCAAAGTTATTAACGTCTACCGGACGAGAGAGAATGTTCGAAGACATGTCACACACCACAGGAACATCCGCAATGTCCGGCGTGCCAGCAAACTCAACACCTGCAATCGTCTCATTCGAGGTGTAGTGAATATAAGCAGCACTTTTATCGCAATCCCAGCTCGAAAACGCAGGCATTTGCATATAATTTTGCGATTCACCACTGGCTGCGATACGTACATTGCCACCAATTCTACGTGCTTCCTTAATGGCCTTAGTTGCCCAGATTCCGCTATCGATATAGTCCGCTGAAGCACCGGGCTGCAGTAGATTCATCGGTATCATGGAAAACTGTGTGGTAGCACCACCCTGTAAGAACAGCACTCTGTAATGATCGGGAATTTGCAATAACTGGCGTAAGGCAGTCTCTGCATGGTCAGCAATCGACATGAAGTCTTTACCACGATGACTCATTTCCATCACGGACATGCCAGTTCCCTGCCAGTCCATGATTTCGTCGCGTGCTTGTTGTAGTACGGCTTCCGGCAAGACAGCCGGCCCCGCACTAAAGTTGTAACAACGGCTCATATGTATCCCTGTAAAAGAATGGTCGGCCTATTCGTCGTTATCTGAGCTATCACCTGCAGCCTGATCACCTAAATCTGCATTCTCAGCGGACTCATCAGTACTTGTTTCGACTGTGGCTTCACCCGTTGGTGATTTTGCTGAAGCGTCATCCGGGGCAATAGGATTACTCTCTTCGTCTAACTCCTCGTCATCATCACCTTCCATCTTGGCAATACGCTCAACCTGAGTCAGCAATTCACCTTTACCCAGTTTGATCAGCGTCACACCTTGCGTATTTCGACCGGTGACAGAAACGTCTTTAACTGCTGTTCTAACCAATGTACCGCCATCAGAAATCAGCATGATTTCATCTTCGTCATCGACCTGAACCGCACCTACCGCATTACCATTACGCTCAGAAGTCTGGATTGCAATAACACCCATACCGCCACGTTTCTGTACTGAGAACTGATCCACTTCAGTTCGCTTACCAAAGCCGTGCTCCGTCGCCATTAATAAGCGACCCTCAGTCAGAATAAGCAGTGCATTAACTTTAGCACCCTCTTCCAACTTGATACCGCGTACACCAGCAGCCGTTCGACCCATGCCACGCACATCATTCTCGTTGAAGCGGATTGCTTTACCGTTACTAGTGAACATCATTACATCGCTTTCACCATCAGTAATCGCCACATCAACCAGCTGATTATCATCACGCAAGTCAATAGCAATAATGCCGGATGCACGCTGGTTAGAGAATGCTTTCAGATCAGTTTTCTTAACCGTACCGTTCTCAGTCGCCATAAAGATAAAGCGATTATCTTCATACTCACGAATTGGCAGCACAGCCTGTATATGTTCATCTTCCTGCAGCGGTAGCAAGTTCACCATCGGTAGGCCACGAGAGTTTCGGCTGGCGATAGGTAATTGATAAACCTTAAGCCAGTACAAACGACCCCGACTTGAGAAGCAAAGAATAGTATCGTGTGTGCTGGCAATGAATAACTTCTCGATGAAGTCTTCATCTTTCATCTTAGTAGCAGCCTTACCTCGACCACCACGACGCTGCGCATGATACACATCCATCGATTGCGCCTTCACATATCCTGCATGCGACAGAGTGACTACAACCTCTTCATCAGGCACTAAGTCTTCCATGCCGAGGTTTTCACCAATAGTATTAATCTTAGTGCGTCGATCGTCACCGTACTGATCACGTGTTTCGATTAACTCGTCACGGATTACCTGAAGCAAACGCTCAGGGCTTGAAAGAATGTCTAAGAAGTCGATAATGCGATTCAGGATCTCACGATACTCATCCAGAATCTTGTCTTTCTCAAGACCTGTCAGGCGGTGTAAGCGTAACTCAAGAATTGCTGAAACCTGTGCTTCAGACAACCAGTAACCGTCATCCTTAAGCCCGTATTTAGGATGCAAATCTTCCGGACGTGCATCAGAAGAGTTACCTCTTTGCAGCATTTCCAGCACGATTTCAGCAGACCAAGGCTTGGCCAGTAATGCCGCTCGCGCATCAGCAGGTGTTGCCGACGCTTTAATTGTCGCAATGACTTCGTCGATACTCCCCAGCGCAACCGCTAATCCTTCTAAGATATGCGCGCGTTCACGGGCTTTTCTCAGCAAGTAGATAGTACGGCGCGTCACTACTTCACGACGGTGACGGACAAAGGCTGCAAGAATTTCTTTCAGATTTAGTAGTTTTGGCAGGCCATCGATCAGCGCCACCATATTGATACCAAAACTGGATTGTAGCTGGGTGTGCTTGTAGAGGTTGTTCAGCACAACTTCCGGCACTTCGCCACGCTTAAGGTCAACCACCATGCGCATACCGTCTTTATCAGACTCATCGCGCAGCTCGGAAATACCTTCAATCTTTTTCTCTTTAACAAGCTCAGCGATCTTTTCGATCAAACGAGCTTTGTTTACCTGATACGGCAATTCGGTCACGACAATGCGGTCACGACCGTTTTTATCTTGTTCAAAATCAGCAACACCACGAATACGGATACTACCGCGTCCCGTATGGTATGCCTGATTAATTCCCGCAGCACCGTTGATGATTCCGTGTGTTGGGAAATCTGGGCCGGGGATATATTCCATCAACTCATTAATATCCATTTCAGGATTATCAAGCAGCGCCAATACACCGTTAATCACCTCGGTCAGGTTATGCGGTGGAATATTGGTTGCCATACCTACCGCGATACCGGAGGAACCGTTGACCAGCAGGTTAGGAAGTCGCGTCGGGAAGACAGCAGGCTCGGATTCAGACCCATCGTAGTTTTCGATGAAATCAACCGTTTCTTTGTCAAGATCCGCCTGAAGCTCATGCGCCAGTTTAGACATCCGGACTTCGGTATAACGCATCGCAGCGGGTGAATCACCGTCCACGGAACCAAAGTTACCCTGACCATCAATCAGCATATAACGCATGGAGAATGGCTGCGCCATACGAACCATGGTGTCATAAACCGCAGTATCACCGTGAGGGTGGTATTTACCGATAACATCACCGACTACACGAGCCGATTTTTTGTAGGGTTTGTTCCAGTCGTTGCTGAGCACATTCATCGCGTATAAAACACGACGGTGAACTGGCTTGAGACCATCGCGTACATCAGGCAAAGCACGCCCGACAATAACGCTCATCGCGTAATCCAAATAGGATTTACGCATCTCATCTTCAAGGTTTATTGGTATTATTTCTTTTGCGAATTCGGCCATAATTTTTGTCTAAGACGCTTCCTAAAATACATCGATAGAAGTATAACAGAATTGTCACAAAAGAGTTCGTTTTCGCTGCGATTAAGTCCGCTTAAAATGGCTTTATGTTGTTGCGCAGCTATCGCTTGGAAACAGGCTCAAACGATCAGTCGATAATACGATACCAACAGACTCACCTAGCTGATGTTTTGCCAAAGAAGACAGCAATACCTGCAACTGCTCACCGGAGCTTAGTTGCAGTGTGTACATGTAATATCCGCCTCTGAACTGACGAGATACCAGCTCTGCCTGAATCGCTGATGAGACGCTAAGCTGAACATACTCAGGACGTACCAACACCTTAACTTTATCACCAGATGAAAACGACTCTGCAGCGGTGGTCGATAAGACCCCCATCGCCGTTTCAACCCCCTGCTCTGTGATAGTGCCTTCCAGAAAGTTACTGCGACCGACAAAGCGCGCCACAAAGGCAGTTTTAGGATAATGATAAAGCATTCGGGCATCGTCCCATTGCAGTAGATGCCCATCATTCAACACGCCAATCTTGTCCGCCATACTAAAAGCTTCGTGCTGATCATGTGTGACCATGACAGTAGTGATATTTTCGTGTTTTAAGATACTGCGGATTTCTTTGGCAAGCGTACCCCGTAATTCCACATCCATACTGGAAAATGGCTCATCCAACAATAGCAATCGTGGTCGGGGAGCCATCGCTCTGGCAAGTGCTATTCGCTGCTGCTGCCCGCCTGACAACTCATGTGGGTATCGATTCGCATAGCCTTGTAAACCGACCAATTCCAACAACTCATTGAGTCGCGCTTGTTTCTCCGCCTTCTTTTGATGACGAATACCAAAACAAATATTCTGCCCAATACTCAGGTGAGGAAATAAGGCGAAATCCTGAAACACCATGCCAATATTGCGCTTTTCGGTTGGTAGAGTATGGTTAGCAGAACTAAGCAGGTGTTGTGAGGACTTTATCTCACCGGACTGTAACGATTTAAATCCGGCAATCGCTCGCAGCAAGGTCGTTTTACCGCAGCCACTTGGCCCCAGTAAACAGGCAATCTCACCCTCTTCCAGCGTCAGTGAAATTTCATTTAGCACCTGCTTATCTTGGTAAGCCAGCGATACTTTATCCAGTGTCAACACACTCACTCTGCTGCTCCTCGGGGACGTGCTTTAGCAATTGCTTTACTTAATAAAATAACCGGAATGATGCCTGCCATCACAATCATTAGCGATGGTGCTCCGGCATCCGCCAAGCGTTCATCTGACGCCATTTCATAAGCGCGTACTGCCAGTGTATTAAAATTAAATGGTCGTAGAATTAAAGTTGCCGGCAACTCTTTCAAGACATCCACAAATACCAATAATAATGCGGTCAGGACGGTACCTTTCATAATTGGCAGGTGGATTTTGCGTAATACGCCAAACGGAGATAAACCGAGGCTTCTGCCAGCATCATCCATGGACGGTTTAATTTTACCTAAACCGGCATCGACAGCCTGTATCGACACTGACAAGAAGCGCACCGTATAGGCAAAGATGAGCGCGAAAAGCGTACCTGACAGCAACAAACCACTCGATATACCAAAGTACTCAGTAAGCCATTGGTCAATCGTATGATCTATCCACGCCAGAGGCAGCATAACACCCACCGCAATAACAGTCCCGGGAACGGCATACCCCATGGAGGCGACAGCAACACTACCCTTTACCATCGGCGTTCCCAGTAAACGCTTAGCATAACTTAATAACAAAGCAAAACAGACAGCAACCACCGCAGCAATAGCGGCAAGCATGACACTATTAGTCGTTAACACGACAAAATCAGACGTAAAGGTGTGTTGCGCTGTTGTTAGTGTCCAATACAGTAATTGGCTGGCCGGAATTAAGAAGCCAAAAATAACTGGCAAGCTACACGACAAGGTTGCCCAAAATGCAGGCCAACCCTTCAGGGTGTAGCGCTGCCCACGCTGCTCTTTATTAGAGGTACTATGAAAACGTGCTTTTCGTCGAGAGTAACGCTCCAGCAAAATCAAGATCGCCACAAAGCTGAGTAATAGCGACGCTAGCTGTGCAGCAGAGACACTATCATCAAGGCCGTACCAGGTTCTGAAAATTCCGGTGGTAAAAGTGGTAACACCGAAATATTGAACGGTGCCGTAGTCCGCCAATGTCTCCATGAGCGCCAGTGACAGGCCAGTAATAATGGCGGGACGTGCCAGCGGAAGTGCTACACGCATAAAACCTTGAAACGGGGTATTTCCTAATGTGCGGCTAGCTTCCAACACAGAGACAGACTGCTCAAGAAAAGCAGCACGCGCCATCATATAAACGTAGGGATAGAGTACCAGCGATAACATCGCGACGGCACCGCCGATTGAACGGATTTCAGGAAACCAGTACTGACCGTATCGCCAGCCAAACCATTCCCGTAACTGACTTTGCACAGGACCAGCAAAATCCAACACGCCGGTATAGGTATAAGCAATGATGTAAGCAGGTATCGCAAGCGGTAATAGTAATGACCAAGACAGCAGTCTTCGACCGGGGAATTCGCAGGTTGAAGTGAGCCACGCCGTTATGATGCCCATGGATAAAACACCCACAGTCACGCCTAACATCAGTATTAAGGAGTTACTGATGTACTCACCAAGCAGATTGTCATACAGGTGTTGCCAGTTTTGATTAAAGGGCTGAAGCACAAAACCCAAAACCACCAACACAGGTAACGCCATCAGTAAGCCGATCAACACGACCCACCATGATCTGATACCGATCAATCCATTGTGCAAATTGCTCTACCTTGCATGATTAGCTGATAAACGAAAGCCCTCCGAACCACTCCGGAGGGCCAAAGCTTGTTAGAGTATTATCTCCAACCAGCGCGATCCATTAATTTTACTGCATCAGCGTTGTTTTCACCTAATACTGATAGATTTAATTGGTCAGCTTTGAACTCACCCCACTCTTTCATTAGATCACCCCACTTAGCACCTTCTAATACAGGGAATTCGCTATTCACTTCTGCGTACCATGCCTGCGATTCAGCATTGACTAAAAACTCCATCAACTGTTTCGCCTGATCAACATTTTTCGCCGCTTTAGTCATACCAATTCCACTCACATTAACGTGCGTGCCGCGATCTTCCTGATTAGGCCAGAAAATAGCGACTTTATTAGCAGCATCAATTTGATCCTGATCACCACTTGTCAACATGCCGCCGTAGTAGTAGGTGTTAGCTACGGCAATGTCACAAATTCCGGCAGCAGCTGCTTTAATTTGGTCACGATCTCCACCTTTAGGCGGTTGAGCAAAGTTCTTAACGAAACCTTCTGCCCATGCTTCAGTTTTTTCAGCACCGTTCGCCGCAATCAGTGAGGCCACTAGCGACTGATTGTAAATATTACCGGATGAACGAATACATACACGTCCTGCCCACTTCTCATCATCCAATGCTTCATAAGTAGATAACTCTGAAGGAACAACTTTACCTTTCACATAAAAGATTGGACGAGCGCGAACAGAGAGCCCAAACCAGTAAGATTCCGGATCACGTAAGTGCTCTGGTACGGCTTTATTTAAAACCTCAGAATCTACTGACTGCAATACATCGACACTTTTCGCGCGATACAAGCGACCAGCATCTGTTGTGATTAGCAGATCAGCCAGCGACTTATCACCCTCCAGACTAAGACGCTTCAATAGTGCATCCGCGCTACCTGTGACGAGATTTACTTTGATATTGGTTTGCTCTGTAAACTTATCCAGCAATGGCTTGATTAACTGTTCTTTTCTCGCAGAGTATAAATTTACCTCTTCCTGATCAGCCGCATAGCTCGGTGCCATGCTTAACATTAGTCCACTGAAGAGCGCTACCTTTAACAATTTCATGTCATTTCTATCCGTGTTTAATTGATGAATAGATGCTAATGTAAATGCTAAAGATTCGCAACAACAATATCGTTCTATCTTGCTAAATGGTACATTTGTCAGCCTATAGATGAAGTTCATACCTACATTTAATAGACTAGAAACTATAAGAGCGTGATTTGACCCACGACCTCACAATTAATAAACAATAAGCACTTACAAAGGCCCCACAAACAACGATGGAAAAAATAGCCTTGATCATCAACTCCCTAAGCTCAGGCGGTGGGGAAAGAGTTGTCGCCACCCTTTCTCAGGGATTTGCAAAAAACTATGATGTCACCATCATTGTCTTTAACAGTAATAATGTAGATTATGACTTTGGCGGCAAACTGATCGATATAGATTGCATTGAAAAGAAGAGCCTTATTGGTAAGTCTTACAACCTCCTCAAACGTAGCTACAAACTAAAGAAGTTATTTAATCGGGAAAAGTTCGATCATATCTTTGGCTTCATGGAGTCAGCTAACTACCCCGCGATACTGGCATCCAGAGAGACCATCGCATCACTGCATATAGACTTTCATTTCCTCGGTGCGATTGACCGCTTATTGATTAGCTCTTTTTATCCTCTGGCGAAGCGCGTTGCACCAGTATCGGATGATATTGCCAGCTCGCTCAGAGAACAGCTCAAACTCAACAATGTTTCGCGAATCTACAACCCGGTGCCTTTTCAGGAACTGGAAACTTTGTCATCGGAGCCTTTTGAGCACCCTCGTAAGTTTATCATTGCTGTCGGGCGGCTAACCTACCAAAAGCACTTCGACCTGATGATTGATGCGTTTACTAAGTCTAAGGCGCAGCAAGACTGCGATTTGATCATCCTGGGAGATGGTGAGCTTCGGCAAGAGCTGGAGGCACAAGTGCAAGCACTCGGTATGGAGGATAAAATTCACCTGCCAGGGCGCCTTAAGAATCCTTTTGTTTATATGAAAAATGCGGAATTCATGACATTGTCAAGTCGCGCAGAAGGCTTTCCAATGGTACTTATTGAAGCCTTATCATTAAGCTGCCCTGTTATTTCTGCAGACTGTCCAACAGGCCCTCGTGAGATTGTGCAGAATGATGTCAACGGCTTTTTGATTGAGGAAGGTAATCAACAGATTCTTACCGATACAATTGATAAGTTATTTTACGACAAGACATTGAGGGAAAAGTTGAGTGCGAATGCCCGACGTTCAGTTGAACACTTATCAGTAGAGAATATTTGTGCGGAATGGGTTGCACTGTCTAAACAAACTTAGTGCAACCTCATCGCATACAGAAGATGGGCGAGATGTTAACCGTGCGAGAGTAACGTCCCCCACTCTCCCGTTTCATCATTATATATACGTATACGAGTCAGGCTGGCGTAGTCCACATTCAAACGAAACAGGTTCTCATCTTGCATACCGAGAATATGCATCATAATCACCCGTATCACACCGGCATGTGTAACCAGTAATATATTCTGCCCCGCATGTGTTTCAGTCACTTCATTGAAAGCCTTCAGTACACGACTTCTAAAGTCCAGAAATGCTTCTCCATTCGGAGGAATAACACGGGTAGGCGCTTTCCACCAGGCATTCAGCGTTGCAGCATTTTCTTCTAAGATATCATTAGGCGAAAGTCCTTCCCAATCACCAAAGTCAGTCTCCTGAAATTGATCATTGACCAGTAGCTCCAGCTCTTCCTGCGTGGCCAGAGATTCCGCAAACTCGTGACAACGCTGCAAAGGCGATGTAATGATTTTGTCCCAGCTTTCCTCGCTCTCCAGAGACTTTTGCATCTGCGCCCAACCTTTGTCACTTAACGCAGGATCGGTACTTCCACAAAAAACATTACCCAACTCTACTTCGCCATGACGAAGTAGAGTAATCATGGTGGTTTCTGACATATTTTATAATTTTATGACACGCGTCGCGTGATCACCCTTGAGGTTATTTGTATCAGACTTATCGTCAGTCTGTGTAAGTCGCAGCCACAATCTCGTATTCACGCAGACCACTAGGCGCTTTTACAACAGCCACATCACCTTCTTCTTTACCAATCAAAGCTCGGGCGATAGGTGAAGAGACGGCAATTTTGTTTTGCTTAATATCCGCTTCGATATCACCAACGATCTGATAAACAACGATTTCTTCAGATTCCAGATCTTCAAGCTCAACAGTCGCACCAAAAACAACACGACCTTGAACACCTAAAGTTGCAACATCGATAATCTGACCAGAAGACAGAACAGACTCTAACTCCTGGATACGACCTTCAGTAAAGCTTTGTTGCTCACGTGCAGCATGGTACTCGGCGTTCTCTTTCAAATCGCCGTGCTCACGCGCTTCAGAAATCGCCTGAATAATTCTCGGGCGATCTTCTGTCTTAAGACGTAGCAATTCTGCTTTCAGTAGTTCTGCACCTTTCGCAGTGATGGGAGCTCTATTCATGACGCTTTCTCAATACCTTCATGTAAATCTTGTAGGCGATAAACCTCTTCACTATCCGTGAATGCCATTGCCTCACAAAGTGCCCAGGCACCTGTGATTGTGGTGGTATAGGTCACCTTTCCTTGTAACGCTTCACGGCGTATCTCATATGAATCGTTGATGGCCTTTTTACCCTCGGTTGTATTTATAATCAAGTTTATCTCATCATTCTTGATCATATCGACAATATGAGGACGACCTTCTCTGACTTTGTTTACCGGCGCACAGTCAAGACCTGCTTCATTAAGCAAACGGCATGTGCCACGAGTAGCCACCAGTGAGAAACCAAGTTCAACTAAACGCTTCGCAACATCAACCGCGTGCTTGCGATCGGCTTCACGAACACTTAAAAATGCCTGCCCAGCTTTATCAGGGAAATCGATGCTCGCGCCACGCTGTGACTTACCATACGCTTCAGCAAAACTTCTGCCAACACCCATGACTTCACCCGTCGATTTCATTTCTGGACCAAGTATCGGATCTACACCCGGGAATTTGATAAACGGGAATACTGCTTCTTTTACTGAGTAGTACTCAGGAATCACTTCCTTCAATGTACCCTGCTCAGCCAATGTTGTACCTGCCATGCAACGTGCAGCGATCTTAGCTAACGGCTGACCGATTGCTTTAGACACAAAAGGGACAGTTCTTGATGCACGAGGATTTACCTCAAGCACATAAATATCGTCGTCTTTAATTGCGAACTGGACATTCATCAGACCAACAACATTCAGCGCCTTACCCATTTTCACACATTGATCTCGCATACGATCCTGCAGCTCTTCGCTAAGTGAATAAGGAGGCAATGAACATGCAGAGTCACCAGAATGGACACCCGCCTGCTCGATATGTTGCATGATGCCGCCAATTAAGACATTTTCGCCATCACAAATAGCATCCATATCCACTTCAATAGCATCATCAAGGAAACGATCCAACAATACTGGCGAATCATTTGATACTTGTACGGCATTCAACATGTAATGGCGAAGGTCTTCCTCGTTATAAACAATTTCCATAGCGCGACCACCCAATACATAGGAAGGACGTACAACCAATGGATAGCCAATCTCAGCAGCCAGTGCAGCACCTTGTTCAGGGCTTCTTGCTGTACGGTTTGGTGGTTGTTTCAGACCTAAACGCTCAATCATTTGCTGGAAACGCTCACGATCTTCAGCCAAATCAATAGAATCAGGGCTGGTACCAATAATTGGTGTGCCACTTGCCTCTAATGCTTCCGCCAGCTTTAAAGGTGTCTGACCACCGTACTGAACAATTACACCTTTCGGTTTTTCAAGATCAACCACTTCCATTACATCTTCAAGCGTTAGTGGCTCGAAGTACAAGCGGTCTGACGTATCGTAATCCGTTGAAACAGTCTCAGGGTTACAGTTAACCATAATCGTTTCATAACCATCTTCCCGCATCGCCAAAGCAGCATGAACACAACAATAATCAAACTCAATACCCTGACCAACACGGTTTGGACCGCCACCGAGTACCATGATCTTTTCACGATCACTTGGCGCAGATTCGCACTCTTCATCATACGTTGAGTACATATACGCAGTATCCGTCGAGAACTCCGCTGCACACGTATCCACACGCTTATAAACCGGGCGTACACCCTTGTTACGACGGTATTTGCTCATTTCTTTTTCGCTGACATTCAGCAATTTAGCCAAACGGCGATCAGAGAAACCTTTACGCTTTAGCTCAAATAAGTCTGCCTTATCAAGGTCACTCAGGAACTTGCCATCAAGGGATTGCTCCATTTCGAACAACTCCTGCATTTGATCCAAAAACCATGGATCGATGGCAGTATGTTCAAACAGTTCTTCAGCCGTCATACCAAAGCGGAAGCCATCAGCCACGTACAAAATACGCTCAGGCCCGGCTTCTGTTAACTCACGACGCAAGGTATCTTTTGCATCAGACGCTTTAAGGTCTAAACGTTCGTCCATACCATCGATGCCAGTTTCCAAACCACGCAATGCTTTTTGGAACGACTCCTGGAAAGTACGACCAATTGCCATCACCTCTCCCACCGACTTCATTTGAGTCGTTAGGCGATGATCGGCTTTCGGGAATTTCTCAAATGTGAAACGAGGAATCTTAGTGACAACGTAGTCAATTGTTGGCTCGAATGATGCTGGAGTTGCACCACCTGTGATCTCGTTACGAAGCTCATCCAACGTGTAACCAACCGCCAGCTTTGCGGCAATTTTTGCAATTGGAAAACCTGTTGCTTTAGAGGCCAATGCTGATGAACGAGATACACGAGGGTTCATTTCGATAACAATCAAACGGCCATCTTTCGGGTTAACCGAGAACTGTACGTTTGAGCCGCCAGTATCAACACCAATCTTACGTAATACATCAACCGATGCATTTCGCATGATCTGATATTCTTTATCCGTCAGTGTTTGAGCAGGTGCTACAGTGATCGAATCACCCGTATGGATCCCCATCGGATCCAGGTTTTCAATTGAGCAGATGATGATGCAGTTATCCGCAGTATCACGAACTACTTCCATCTCATACTCTTTCCAACCAAGCAGTGACTCTTCCAAAAGAATCTCAGTTGTCGGAGACATATCTAAACCGCGCTCAGCAATTTCTTCAAACTCATCACGGTTATAAGCGATACCACCACCCGATCCACCCATGGTGAACGAGGGACGGATAATCGTCGGGAAGCCGAGCCCTTTTTGGATCTGGCGTGCTTCTTCCATACTATGCGCAACACCGGAACGCGCTGAGTTCAGACCGATATCTTCCATCGCACGACGGAATTTTTCACGATCCTCAGCCATGTCGATAGCTTCTTTTTTGGCGCCGATCATTTCAACGCCAAATTTTTCCAAAACACCTTCACGATCAAGGTCCAGAGCGCAGTTTAGTGCAGTCTGTCCACCCATCGTTGGCAATAAAGCATCCGGACGCTCTTTTTCGATAATCTTTGAAACGGATTCCCACTGAATCGGCTCGATGTAGATCGCATCGGCCATCTCAGGGTCTGTCATAATCGTTGCAGGGTTTGAGTTTACCAAAATGACACGGTAACCCTCTTCTCGCAATGCTTTACACGCCTGTGCTCCGGAATAGTCAAACTCACACGCCTGACCAATTACAATCGGACCTGCACCGACGATCAAAATACTCTTTATATCTGTACGCTTAGCCATGAGTGATTAACCTTGGTTCTCCATCAGTGCAATGAATTTGTCGAAAATGGGGGCGATATCGTGCGGCCCTGGGCTTGCTTCAGGATGACCCTGAAAACTAAATGCAGGAACATCCGTTCGCTCGATTCCCTGAAGGCTATCGTCAAACAAAGAACGATGCGTCGCTTTTAACGTCTCAGGCAAGGTCGCTTCATCAACGGCAAAACCATGGTTTTGACTAGTGATCATCACTTTCTGTGTTTCCAAATCCTGAACAGGATGGTTCGCACCGTGGTGACCAAACTTCATTTTGGCAGTCTTAGCGCCACTTGCTAAACCAAGTAATTGGTGGCCGAGGCAGATACCAAAAGTAGGCACTTTATGCTCTAGTACCTCTTTAATCGCATCAATAGCATAGTCACAAGGCTCAGGATCTCCCGGACCATTCGACAAGAACACGCCGTCAGGCTTCATCGCCAGTACTTCAGAAGCTGGCGTCTTAGCAGGAACCACAGTGACGTCACAACCACGGTCGACCAACATTCTGAGAATGTTGCGCTTAACACCGTAGTCGTAGGCAACCACTTTGAACTTAGCCTGATCAGCACTTAGCGTCAGTTGCTCAAGCGGAGGCAATTGCCAACTCCCTTCATTCCAGCCGTAAGCTTTGTCTGTGGTTACTTCTTTGGCAAGATCCATTCCCTTCAAACCCGCAAACCCTTGGGCAGCAGCCAATGCTTCTTCCTCAGACAAGTTTTCACCTGCCATGATACAGCCGCGCTGAGCACCTTTTTCACGAAGGATTCGGGTAAGACGACGTGTATCGATATCAGCAATCGCCACGATACCTTTTCGTGACAGGTAGTCAGGCAGGCTTTCTTTACCACGGAAGTTGCTATAAATGCGTGGAACATCTTTAACGACAAGACCGGTAGAGAAAATGCGATCGCACTCTTCATCTTCTTCATTCACACCAACGTTACCGATGTGTGGGTAAGTTAGCGTTACAATTTGCTGTGCATAAGAAGGATCCGTAAGGATCTCCTGATAGCCGCTCATAGACGTATTAAATACGACCTCTCCAATGCTTTTTCCATCGCATCCGATTGATTCACCCTGAAAGATACTCCCATCTTCCAAGACTAAAAGTGCACGTTTTTTCAACGTTGCCTCCATAGTAGACTAATCCAGAGTTTGCTTGTTAACGGCTGTTGAGCACCACAACTGTCCCAGTATTCCAGTTGGGTGAAGGGATAAATCCCCAGTCTATATGTATTCCACATACAAAACGGGATGGAGCTTTCAATGTTTGAAATCCCATCCCGTGTTTTTGTCAGCGTAAACCTTCGCTATTCTAATCGAAAGCCGCTCTAAGATCTATGCGTGTTGGCTAAAAAGCGGAAGCTTTCCTAAACTTACGCTTAATCAGTTATTCGCAGTCAGTACTTTAATTTTTTCATCGATATCGCGAATTATTTGAGCCAATTTACGGTTATCATCAGCAACCTTGCTAAATTGATTTTTTAGAGACACATTCTCCTCGTTCGCAGCCTTCAACTTATCTGTGATCGATTGCAGTTTCTTATATGAACTTTGGTATTCCAAGCTCACTTCGTCGGTTCCATTCATTAACACCTCATCAGGATCTGGCAGCACAACTAAATCAGCAGACTGTTTACCAAAGCCTTTTTGAGCGGCAGCCAAACCAAATGGTGACACGATATCCATACTCACCTTACTAACCGAGGTTGCAGTAGCCTCATCGGAAGATTCTTCAACCACCTCCGTTAAAACCGCTTCATCCGGAGCTTGGTATTTACTCAATGTCTCATTGACATCATCAATAATAATATCATCGCCTTCAAGCAGCACCACCTCAAGCGGCTTCTCTTCTGCAAGGTTGAGATCTAAAAACCCAGACTGCTGTTCCGATAATAGCGGCACCTCAGAATTCGTCAGATTGATAAATGTGTCTTCATCTGTTTCTGTAGATGTAGTGACTACAGCACCTTCCTCTTGAGTCATCGCAACGACTTGCTCATCTGACTCTACGGGCTCAGGAGTATGCCGTCTTGGCCCTGACTTGAAAGGATTCTGATAAGGATCTTTGGGGCTTGCAATGATGGTTTGCTCTTGTTTCAGAGACGCATTGGGTGAAGATAGCTGCTCATCCCCGTCAACTGTTGTAACGGTTGAATCAGTTGCTGACATGATTTGTCCGGATATAGCCTCAGGCGCGACTAACATATCTTGAACACCATCACTCTCTGCACCACCATCTACACCATCAACAGCCAGCGAGTCCTGCATGGCTGAGACCAGATTCTCACCACCGATTTTCACCGTTTCACCCGTGTCGGACAGCTTATCCATGGATGATTCATTTACCTGCTGATCAACACCTAAGCCATCAGGTTTGAATGGTGAAGGTCTGTTTACCGCACGCTCTAACTCAGGTCTTGGAACCTCTGCGACCCGAAGCGTTTCATCCGCTATCATCTCCGGACGCGAGTTCAGATAGCCATAAACCAAACCAAACAAGCCTAACGCTAGCAATCCAAACAGAATATTCTTTTTGTGACTTCTCAACATTTTATCTATCTCTTGGCTAACAGCAAAAACACCGTGTCAAAAGACAGATATCCCGTGCTGAAGTATCAAATATTAAGAAATAGATTAGTGCAATATCAGCAAGTTACTCATGCCCTTCCCGACGAACTACCCGAACTCTGGGCGTGGCCGGAAAAAGCGATTATTTAGTTAATTCAAGCGTATAGAAAGCATGGATGAACGGTTACATTACTACCCTTCAGCCAACACTAGACTGTAACCCAGATAGTCAGCAAGGTGATGCATGTGGGCAGGACTGGTAAACAGATAAACCAACACCACCAAACTTGCCAGCAGCATCAAATAGCACAATACGAGCCCGGCTACAGCCAACCTCATACCACCAAACCGATACGGGTTGTGTTTGATTCTGGCACAGGCTATATGTCCGAAAATAATGCCCGGAACAGCAATCAAGGCGCCTAAGAACAGAGATAAAAAACCAAAAATTAATGCAATAACAGATAATCCCACTTCCGGTTGATCCGGATTTGCAGGCATACTTACAGATGACATACGACACTCTCCTTTCGCAGAAATCCGGCTTCTTTACTTTCGGTCCTTCGAAAGCTGGGGGAAAGATGAAGAACGATAAAAATCGAACCAGCCAGATCACATCATTAATTTACTTTTCACAGAGCTCTGACAAGAAAGAATGACTCACTCACTAATTAAGCGATTCACCATTCAGGGAATAGCGATCAATATCTTATTACTATGTAGCTTGGTCGCACTTGTCATCGGGGTTACAGCTCCACTGTTAACCTTACAGAAACTTTATTTTATTGAAAACTCCATTTCTTTAATTTCAACTATACAGGTACTCTATCGCGATCAGGAATGGCTACTATTTAGCATCATTTCTGTGTTTAGTTTATGCGTGCCGGTAATCAAAATTGTCAGCCTGTTATTAATCACGAATGTTGAATATCGCCCCGGATCATTACTGGATAAATCACTCTCTCTAATAGAGACCCTCGGCAAGTGGTCGATGCTGGATGTATTCGTCGTGGCACTGCTGCTGGTTTCTGTCAAATTGGGGGCTCTCGCCAAAGTAGAAGTGCACTACGGTCTGTACGTGTTTGCATTCTCAGTCATTTTAACAATGGCTTTGAGTTTTTGGATTTACAGCCTCGCACACAAGAAATAAAGCCCATATATTTTAACTATGAGCCAATGATAAAAATTTAGCTGACCTTTTGCCTCGCTTTGCTACTACTAATTGATAGGAATCAGACAGATTCCATAGATTCATTACCGATCCTTAAGCTTTACGGGACATTAAACTTAACCTAATCCCATCAAAGCCATAGGAATATTGTTGATATTCATGCAATATATTAGGCAAAAGCAGATTTGTTAACGCGCACTGGAAGCGCGAACCCCGCACAAACTGATACTTCACAGGAGATGAGAACCATCATGATAAAACGAGCACTGCTACTACTATTGCTTACCGCCGTATGGGCTTTTGGCAGTTGGTGGTACTACACCTGCATGATCAAAGGATTCTGTCGCGCAGATGGTGAGTTCACCAGCGTTGCAGATAAAGCCAAAACAGCCGCTGTTGGCGCAACTGCTGCAGCCACAGGCGCAATCGTTGCCGGTGCAGACAAAGTTGCTGACGCTGTTCAACCTAAAACCACTGATTTTGTTGATCAGGATGGTGATGCAATATCGGATGAAGATGAGCGCGCACTGGGAACAGACCCGGCAAATGTTGATAGTGACGGTGATGGCGTTAATGATAATGAAGAGCTTGGTGTAGACCTTGTTAACCCAATCGACACTGACAACGATGGCATTATTAACGCACTGGACGAAGATGATGATAACGATGGTATCCCTAGTGCAGTTGAAGCAGGCTTAACCAGTAATCCACTAAGCGCAGACAGTGACGGCGACGGAGTCAATGATGGCGACGAACTGGGCGCAGACAAGGATAACCCTACCGATAGCGACAACGACGGAATCATTGATCTGATTGACAACATTGATGATAACGCGGCTCAGGAAAAAGCTGATACATCTAAAGAGAGCGATGATGATGCCGCAGCAGCCGATACTACTGAACAACAAGCTGCCACTGCGGATCAGGAACAAGCGCCTTCAGATGAAAACACTTCAGATGATGATTCTGCTAACGTCGCTCAAGATGCACCAGCTCCCGCTGCAGATGACGAAGTAACAGTAGATACCGGAGACGCGCAGCAAAATGCGAGTGCAACTTCAGACATCCCTGTTCAAAAGAGCCGTCTCTACTTCCCGTTCCGTTCAGCTAACCCGGGACTATCAGAGGCCGCAACTGAGTACTTTGAAGGTGTTGTTGCATGGCTTAACCAAAGCCCATCGAACTCCGTAGTACTGACAGGCCACACCGATGATGTGGGTAAAGCTGAAACCAACCTTGATCTGGGCCTCAAACGTGCCGTGGAGATCAAGAACCTGATGACCAAGCTTGGCGCAGACCCTGCACAAGTTGATGTTGCATCAATGGGTGAGACTCAACCAATTGCCTCGAATAAAACTGATGAAGGCCGACGTAAAAACCGTCGTGTTGAGTTAATTCCGGCTATTAAATAATAAGTGAAATACATGGATTGCAGCCGAAAGGCCGCCGTGCTTGAGGATATAAGATGTTTGAACACGCTGTAACAAAGACTTATGAAATGAAAGATGCCAGCCTGGAGTTGCTGATTATGCTTGCCGGCTCTTTCTTACTGGGCTGCCTGTTTTGCTGGGCACTTGGTTCTCGTAAACGCAAACGTAATCTGAAGGAGGTATAAGGATGCCTGCAGACTACTCCTTACTAGATGCAACGCTAGAAATTTTGCTGATGCTGCTTGCCGCCTTTATCTTAGGCTGGCTATTTTGCTGGTTGATGAAAAAGCTTTTTGGCCGCAAGCAAAAAGACACAATTGAATACACCCACGATGCAAAGTCAGCCGACCTAAATCTACAGGTTACAGTTCCGGGGCAACGTACTGGCTTATCTGCCAGCAGTCGTGAGCGACTGTATGACCCTGAAGTTGGCATTCCAAGAGCTGATATTGATACGGATATTGATGTAGACATCCCTACCATTAATGAGCCTAAGCTCGGTTCGGTTGATATCGACACACCAGATGTTGAGCTTCCTGATGTCAATATTGATACGCCACGCCCACGAATCGATATTCCTGACCTCAAGACCCCCGACGTCAGCCTGCCTGACCTCGATATAAAAGGAAAAGTAGATGCCGGGCTGGATGTTGGTAAAGGTGCTATTGGTAAAGGGCTAGGTGCAGCTGCAGCAGGTATCGGTGCTGTCGCTGTTGGTGCAGGCGCGCTAAAGGACAAAGCCGTGGATGCCGTTGGTGATATTGAGCTGAAAAAGCCAGACATCGATTTACCAGACGTTTCAATGCCTACCCCTGACATTCATACACCAGACATCGACTTACCTGATGCTCCTGATACTGACCTATCTGCAGATCTGGACCTGCCGCCAGATGTGAAGACTCCAAGCATTGATGCCGAGCTACCGGATTTGGACGTCCCCGATCTTACTGCTGATGTAGATCTTCCGGATATTGATGTACCTGACTTAGGGGCTGACGTAAGCCTGCCAGAGGTCGATCTGGATAGCTTAAAAGCAAAAATTGATCTACCAGATGTCGACTTACCTGACTTAGATACTGATCTCAATATTTCAAAGCCATCAATTGATGTTGATATGCCTGACGTTGATTTACCAAGCATTGATACACCTGACCTTTCGGGTGCGGCTCAGGCTACCGTTGACAGCGGCAAAGGCCTTCTTGGAAAAGGTCTGGGAGCAGCAGCAGCGGGAATCGGAGCGGTGACAGCGGCAGGCGCAAGCCTCAAAGCCAAAGCTGCCGATAAAACGCAGGCAATGGGTGAAAGTCTGACTAGTCCTGACCTACCGAAGCGAAGAGACAACCCATCGGCTAGTGTTGATAACCGCAAAGTCGATGCCTCAGAAACAGGTGATAATCTAACACGTATCTCAGGTATTGATGATTCCACGCAAGCGCTATTGAATAGCAAAGGAATAACCACCTATGAACAGCTTCGTACAACTGACCGTGGTACTCTCAAACGCTACCTCAGCGAGGCAAGCAACGACAAGCTAAGTGCGGTTGAACCTGCTAGCTGGCCACATCAGGCCAAACTCTGTGCTGACAAAAATTGGGTCAAACTTTCAGAGTATCAGTCATTCCTTGCTGGCAACACCAAAGATCTGACCGAGAAGCGCTCAAGTGCTTCCTTTGATGACCCCATAAAGGATGACCTGAAGAAGATTGAAGGCATTGGTCCGTTCTTTGAGAGCCTGTTAAACAAGGCTGGCATCACAACTTACGAACAGCTGAAAAACAGCAGCAGAGATTCTCTTAAAGAAATTATCGATGCAGCTGGGCCAGACTATCGTATGCATGAACCTGAGACTTGGCCATATCAGGCCGGACTTGCTGATAGCGGAGACTGGAAGAAACTTCAGGACTATATTCAGTTCATGACTGGTCGCAGTTAGACCGACGATCTCAACGCTATAAGAGCCTCCCTGACCGGAGGCTTTTTTATTAGCCAAACTTCTGTTTTTAAAGCAATAATCCGACGAACTGCAAGAGCAGGTGCTTAACTTATTGTCAGACCATGCTAATATTAGATTGATCAACAACAGTCATAAAAATAATGTTGACAACAAACATAATAAAGCAAGGTACCGACATGAAGAAATTCATCCTCCCCCTATTTCTGGTGTTATTGGGCACCCAAGTATCACACGCTGATATCTATAAATGGACTGATAAAGACGGCAAAGTCCACTACTCAGCAACTCCCCCTAAAGAACCCCAAAAAAATGTAGAAGACATTGAAGATGAAATCAAAGCTAATATAGGTAAAGTACAGCCCTCAACTTCTTATCAGGCACCTGCAGCGACTACTGAGAAAGCAGAAGAAAACGCTTCAAAAAAGCCCTCTGAGCAAAAAAATAAGGATCGTTATAAAGGCGACCGCTCACCAGCCAGAGTCGCTTATTGCAATAATTTGAAAAATAATATCCATACAATGGAAAACAATAAAAACGCCAAGCTAGTCAAGGAAGGTGAGTCTAAACCTTTGACTAGTGAACAAGTCGAGTCCCAACTCAAGAAAGACAAAGCCAGTTTAGCTAAAAACTGCATCGGGATTTAATTGACTAAGACACCACATCACTAATACGGCGCAACCTACTTAGTGATGTGGTGCACTCCTTTCATATATGATTATTACAATCCACCCCCTCATTTGATTGTGTTCGCCATACTTCCCAACGCTTTCTGATTAGTTGATTTAGCAGTATACTGTTCTGCCAAATCAACTTCAGAAGCCTGCGGACATTTATGAGAGTTTCCCAATTTCCTATTTCTACCCTACGTGATACACCTGCCGATGCTGAAGTCATCAGTCATCAGCTAATGCTCAAAGCAGGCATGATAAAACGCCTAGCGTCAGGTCTCTACACGTGGGGCCCGCTAGGCCTTAGAGTGCTTAGAAAAGTTGAGAACATCGTTCGTGAAGAAATGAACCGCTCCGGCGCGATTGAAGTGCTCATGCCATCTATCCAACCAGCAGAGCTTTGGAAAGAGTCCGAGCGATGGGAAGAGTATGGCCCTGAGTTATTGCGCATCAAAGATCGAGGTGATCGTGAGTTTTGCTATGGCCCGACACATGAAGAAGTCATCACAGACTACATTCGTAATGAGATAAATAGCTACAAACAGCTACCGGTTAATTATTACCAGATTCAAACCAAATTCCGCGATGAAATCCGTCCTCGATTCGGCGTAATGCGTTCGCGTGAATTCTTGATGAAAGATGCCTATTCTTTCCATACTACTAGCGAGTCACTTCAGGAGACTTATGATGTGATGTATGAGACTTACCAACGCATTTTCACACGCTTAGGGTTAAACTTCCGTCCGGTACAGGCGGACAACGGCTCTATTGGTGGCAATGGCTCACATGAGTTTCACGTATTGGCTGACTCTGGTGAAGATGATATCGCATTTTCAAACAGCAGCGACTACGCCGCCAACATAGAAAAAGCACCCACAAAACCAAGTACGCTTGAGCGCCCCGCTCCTACGGAAGAAATGGTGAGCTTTGAGACGCCCGGCTTAAAAACGATCGATGCGCTAGCAGAGGCAATGAATATACCCGCAACGCAGCAGGTAAAAATCCTCTTAGTTGAAGGTGAGGATGATTCTACGGTCGCATTGTTACTGCGTGGTGATCACAATCTGAATGAAATCAAAGCTGAAAAGATCGACGGCATCACGGCACCACTAACCTTTGCCACTGAAGAAACCATCATCAGGCTAACTGGCAGTAAGCCGGGATCACTTGGACCTGTGGGCCTTAACCTTCGCGTGATCGCAGATTATGCTGTCGCGCCACTATCTGACTTCGTTTGTGGCGCAAACAAAGAAGGATACCACCTTAAAGGTGTAAACTGGGTTCGTGATCTCCCTGAGCCTGAGTTTATGGATATCCGAAATATCGTTGCGGGTGACCCAAGTCCTGACGGTGAAGGCGAAATAGAAATTCGCAGAGGAATTGAAGTTGGTCATATATTCCAGCTTGGTACAAAGTACTCTGACAAAATGGGCGCTAAAGTACTCAATGAAAATGGCAAAAGCCAACTCATGACTATGGGTTGCTACGGTATCGGAGTATCACGTGTCGTCGCATCATGCATCGAGCAGAATAATGACGATAAAGGAATCATCTGGCCAATAGCAATGGCTCCATTCCAGATCGCACTCGCTCCGTTGAACTACCACAAATCAGATGACGTTAAATCGACTGCTGATCAGCTGTATACGGATTTGACTGAGGCTGGCTATGATGTACTTCTTGATGATAGAAATATACGCCCCGGCGCAATGTTTGCTGATATGGAACTAATTGGAATACCACACAGAGTAGTCATATCTGACAGAGGCCTTAAAAACCAGCAGCTGGAGTATAAATCAAGAGCCGCTGAAGAGGCTGAGACCATCGAACTGAAGAATGTAATTCAGACAATCACTGAAAAGCTTAGCTAAACACTCTACAACCCACCTCACTAACGTTGTGAGGTGGGTTTAGACTGACACTTCTCTGATATCTGCAGCGCACTTAATTATTCAAAAAAGTCACTTATCCGTCCCTTGAGCACTGAAAAGTAATCCGACTCTCCAGTCGGCTCATTCTCCGTCTCAGCACCGCCTCCCAAATCAGTTACAGACTTTGCCAACGCAAGTACCACTCGTGCTACTTGCGCATAGTTTAACACCACACTTTCAGGCATGTAGCCATCTGACACCCGTAAGCTCAACATATCGCTGACCTGAACTGCCGGGTAATCATTCAACCAATAGTTAACATGGTCAGATCCCGTTACTAATGGGAAGTTTTCCGGCGCGCTGAATGACTCTACCGGCAAACCTAAAATACTAGCAAAGCTACCCTTAACAGATCGGGTAGTTGTGAAATCCTGAAAGCGACTCGATAACGCAATAAAATTCCCCTGATCAGGATACAACATATTCATAAAGGAAAATGGATAACGCTGAGAATTCTCCTTCTCTGTAAAATAACCAACGCTTTTTAAAGAAATCATTAACTTTACAGGTATGTTTGCATCTCGTAGCAACTTTGCATGATGGTAACTTCCCATCTCGAGAGTACCGTTAGCGGCTACACCTGCTGAAGCATAGGCAACGAATTCAACGGATATAGGAAGCTCTTGATCTATTGCCGATAACAAACGGGCTGCTTCTAAGAATGCGGCTACACCGCTGGGATTCCAGTATTTTCGGGTTGAATCGGTCGGCGGTAAATACTGCACACCAATCACCACTCTTTCACTCGTTCTGGGACCAAGCCTCAGTCGAACATTGGTATGGCGACCACCCATTGTTGTATAGCCTTGCTGACTTGGCTTGCCGAGACGGGAAAAGTAATTGAATATGTAATTATCTGCAGAAAGTGCTTCGCTAGCCAATTCCCGGGATGTATTGATGTGAATCAGATTAGTGACGTGATTTTGTAAGTTTGACTGATTGACCTGTGGAGGGTCATTTACAGCCTTTACAGGTAATAGCAATGGCTGAGTAATTAAAAACCACAGTACTGCACACACGACGACTATAGCTATTAACCAATCAAGAGTTCGGGCAATAAACCTGCTCAACATAGGGCTAAAATCCTTATCAAATTACCTTACCAGAATTAGAATGCCCCTAAATCACTAATCCAAGTACTACATTTATCAAAGCCCGGCACTATTGTAGATTATTATGATGAGACTTCCATAAAAAAACCGGCAAAAGCCGGCTTTTTTAAAATCGCGATGCTAATTAAAGCGCGCGAATACGAGAGTTCAAACGGCTCTTATGACGAGCGGCTTTATTCTTGTGGATTAATCCTTTCGTAACACCTGCATCGATTGCAGGTACAGCAGCAGTGTATGCTTCAGTTGCTGTCTCTTTGTCGCCAGCTTCAATTGCTGTAACAACACGCTTGATCAACGTGCGCATACCAGTTGTGTAGTGCTTTTTATGAACACGACGCTCTTCTGACAAACGTACACGCTTCTTTGCTGATTTGATATTAGGCAAAACTATTCTCCCGTCCGGGCGTCAAAATTTAAGACGCGTATTGTGCCGGATCTAACAACTATCGGCAAGATGAATTTTCATCTTTTTTAGGCTTAACAATGAAAACACCGATAGCACTATGAATCGTGACTATCGGTGCTTTGCAGACTTAACAGTAAACACGTGCTAAATCTTTTGGCTCAACGGTGTTGAGGGCAATTACATCATTCCGCCCATGCCACCCATACCGCCCATACCACCCATATCAGGCATACCACCGGCAGCAGCACCTTCAGGAGCAGGCATGTCAGCGATCATTGCTTCAGTGGTAATGATCAAACCAGCAACTGATGCTGCATTTTGCAAGGCTGCGCGAGTTACTTTAGTTGGATCTAAGATACCCATCTCGATCATATCGCCATACTCAGAAGTACGTGCATTGTAACCATAGCTGGCTTCGCCACCTTTTACTGCATTCAGAACAACTGATGCTTCATCACCAGCGTTAGTACAGATCTGACGTAGAGGCTCTTCCATTGAACGACGCAGGATATTGATTCCCATATCTTGATCATGGTTCTCACCACTCAAACCATCAAGTGCATTCAGAGCACGAACCAAAGCAACACCACCACCTGGTACCACTCCTTCTTCTACCGCAGCACGAGTTGCATGAAGCGCATCTTCAACGCGAGCTTTCTTCTCTTTCATCTCAACTTCAGTCGCAGCACCAACCTTAATTACTGCAACACCACCAGCTAGCTTAGCAACACGCTCTTGCAGCTTTTCAGTGTCATAGTCAGAAGTAGAAACTTCAGCTTGTGCACGAATCTGGTCAACACGAGCTTTAATATCAGCAGCATCACCAGAACCATCAATCACTGTAGTGTCATCTTTAGTAACAGCAACACGCTTAGCTTGACCTAGGTCTTCTAAGGTTACTGCTTCAAGACTCAGACCCACTTCTTCAGAGATCACCTTACCGCCAGTCAGAATCGCGATGTCTTCCAACATAGCCTTACGACGATCGCCAAAACCAGGCGCTTTAACAGCAGTAACTTTTACGATACCGCGCATGTTGTTAACAACCAATGTTGCCAACGCTTCACCTTCGATATCTTCAGCGATGATCAACAAAGGACGGCTTGCTTTTGCAACCGCTTCCAATGTTGGCAGCAAGTCACGGATGTTTGAGATTTTCTTGTCATGTAACAAGATGAACGGATTCTCAAGCTCAGCAGCCATACTCTCTTGATTGTTGATGAAGTATGGAGACAGATAACCGCGGTCAAACTGCATACCTTCTACAACACCCAACTCATTCTGAAGAGAAGTACCTTCTTCAACAGTAATAACACCTTCTTTACCCACTTTGTCCATTGCTTCAGCGATAATTCCACCGATAGACTCGTCAGAGTTAGCAGAGATCGTTCCGACCTGAGCGATAGCCGCAGAATCAGTACAAGGCTTAGACTGCTCACGTAGAGACTCAACTGCAACTGTTACTGCTTTGTCGATACCACGCTTAAGATCCATCGGGTTCATGCCAGCAGCAACTGACTTCATGCCTTCGCGAACGATTGCCTGAGCCAATACTGTAGCAGTAGTTGTACCGTCACCAGCGATATCAGAAGTCTGTGAAGACACTTCTTTAACCATCTGAGCGCCCATGTTTTCGAACTTATCTTCAAGCTCAACTTCTTTCGCGACTGATACACCATCTTTGGTCACAGTCGGAGCGCCAAACGCTTTATCCAAAACGACGTTACGACCCTTAGGACCTAAAGTAACCTTTACTGCGTTAGCCAGAATATTTACACCATTCACCATACGTGAACGCGCGTCATCTCCAAAACGTACTTCTTTTGCACTCATTGTTGCTATTCCTCAATTCTTTCTAAATGTCATTGCCACAGATTGGCAACAGTCAATTATTTATGCTTCAACGACAGCCAGGATATCGTCTTCTTTCATCATCAGCAGCTCTTCACCATCAACTTTGATAGTCGTACCAGCGTACTGACCGAAAAGAACCTGATCACCAACTTTTACATCCATCGCGCGCACATCACCAGAATCAGTGATCTTGCCATTACCAGCAGCAATAACCTCACCGCGATTCGGCTTTTCAGTGGCGCTATCCGGGATGATGATCCCGCTTGCAGTAGTACGCTCTTCTTCAGTGCGGCGAACTACGACGCGATCATGCAAAGGACGAATATTCATGTTCTCACTCCATACATATTTTAAGGGTTGTAACGTTAAATTGCCCTGCGATTAGCACTCTGGGCTTGTGACTGCTAATAATAGGGACGGCACAATAGCAGTTCAAGGGACAATATTTAAAAAAATATAAATTTATATCTCAGAAAGACTTTTCTGAGCAGGAGGGCATTACTTGTTACCGATGTGCTTGTCCGGCTTTTGACTGTACTCACCTTCGATGATGTCCTCTTCGGTCACGACAGAAGCACGAAAACCAGAGGCACCGCCCATACCAGAGGCCTTGATCACGGATCGACTAATGAGCTGATCAACCAGAAAACGACGTGTAAAAGGCACTAAACACATAAAACCCATTGCATCGGTAAAGAAACCGGGGGTCATTAACAAGGCACCACCGATCAACAACAACACGCCCTCGATCATTTCACGCGCAGGCACGACGCCAGTAGACATATTTTTTTGAAAACGCGCTAGCGTAGAAAGCCCTTGCTGCCTCAATAAATAAGCACCAATAACAGCCGTCGCGACAACCAGAAGGATTGTTGGTAGCGCACCGATCACAGTGCCGACCTGAATTAACAGATATATCTCGATGATCGGAACAACCAAAAACAGAAAAGCAAAAATGGGAAATGTGCGCACAGTGCACCTTAAATCATATGAATATTAATTCGATAATGTATACGATTCTGCAAATTTCAAGAGCACTGTAGCATATCCAAATGAATAACGACTCTCCTACCTGAATCTAACTAGCCTTAGCCAAATAGATATTCTCAAAGGCAACAGGCTTACCACAGTGATAACCTTGAGCGTAATCAACCCCCATACGCTTGAGTAGTTGCTTTGTTATGTCTGTTTCGACAGATTCGGCAATAGTAGCCAAATTCATCACCTGCCCTACTTTATTGACCGCATCAACCATTGCTGCATCGACACGATTCTTACTCATATTGCGAATAAACCCACCATCAATCTTTAAGTAACTCACCGGTAGATCGCGCAAATAGCTCAATGAAGAAATCCCGCTTCCAAAGTCATCAAGTGAGCCACAAGCACCAAGCTCTATTAGTTCATCCAGCAAAACCTGACTACGCATGAAATTCGCTAACACAATGGATTCTGATATTTCAAAACACAAGAAAGAAGCCGGCACATTGCGATCTTCAAGCACCGCTTTCACAAAGGAAACAAAAGTTTCGTCATTCACGCTATCAGCCGACAGGTTAATTGTGAAAATTTGTTTAACTTTTGTGTCGGAAATAAAATCACCGTTAGCAATACAATTTATCGTCTTATCTACCACCCAACGATCTAAACTTCCCATCAATCCTAAGCGCTGAGCAGATGGCATAAAGCTACCCGGAGACAAAATCTCACCTTCATGCGGAAGTCGGACCAGCACCTCATACTGCCTCTCCTGACACTCACCCTCCGCCTGCAATGGCATGATTGGTTGGACATATAAAGTAAAGCCATCGTGCTTTAAAGCGCTCTTGAGTACTTGCTCCCAGTTTTCGCCTTGTTCCTGCTTCTGCTGACTAGACTCATCATGAGACTCGATATCATCAACATATAACTGATTGCGACCGAGCTTCTTGGCGGTGTAACATGCCTCATCGGCACTCAACATTAAACGTCCCATATCTGTTACACGATAGCTCGAATCAAAGCCCACAGCACCCAGACTAACACCAACCTGAAACGTATTTTGACTCCAGGAAAAACGATACCCCTGAATATCTTCAAGTATTCGTTCCAGAATCACTTTGGCTCGTCCAACACCACAATCGACAAGTAATATGGCAAATTCATCACCGCCCGTTCTGGCTAAACAGTCCGTGCTTCTGACTCTCTTTGAGAATAAGTCAGCAACCTGCTTAAGTAATTCATCACCCGCAGCATGACCACACACATCATTAACTGTTTTAAAGTGATCAAGGTCCATATAACAGAGAACATTTGTTGTCTTTTTCTCCTGACCTTCTGCCAGAGCCTTTTCCAGAAACTCCTGAAAACTTTTGCGATTATAAAGACCAGTGAGAGAGTCTCGCGATGCCTGATTATAGAGCTCCTCCATAGCAACCCGGTCAGCCGTTACATCTTGTAAAACTAACGCCACGTACTCAATATCACCTTCTTCGCTTTGCACAGGTGCGGTCTTAATTTTTACGTATTTGGATTCTGATTTTTTACTGAGTAGCTTTACATCATGAAGATCAAACATGCTATCCATTTTGCTGAACTGATCTTCAATTATCTGTACCAGAGTGTCAGCGCTACGACCACCATGCAAACTAACAATTTCGCTGATAGGACGATTCGCCGCGTCTTCATTACTCCATCCGGTGATGAGAGATGCTACATCGCTCAGATATTCAGCCTGCAAGTTTCTATTCACCCGGATTACACCGCCAGCCGTTGCTCCGAGTAATGCTTCGGTGTTCTTAAAAGACAATCTTGATGCCTCATGCGTAAGACCCAGAATATCTTGGCTCTTCATCGAATCAGACTTAATTTTATAGAAAGCGACACCCAGTGTCACAATCATAAGTAACAGAACCGACTGCAGCATTGGCAGATAGACTTGAAAACCAGAAACCTCGGTCACATCAAGGAATTGCCACCCAGCCAAGAGAACGCTGAGCACAACCAACAGTACTAAGGTCATGACAGGAACAGTGTTATTGTTATCCGGGAGAACGTTTCTGACTTTCATAGCGGTATATTCTTATTTTTATTACCACTAAATTTACAGGCATCCGTTCAGTTATACTACATTTTTCCGACACCATCCGACGAACGTCACATCTTCACCCACAAAAAATTAAATAAAATCTATTAACAACAACACCAACAATAAGACGAAGTTTTATCTACTCAATCAATCCTGATAAAAAATTTTATATATTTATATTATTAAACCGTAATTAATCTTGACTTAAAAATAGATTTAAATGTAAATATAATTCTGCATTAATAAAACTAGGTGATAAACGTGAGTACTTTAGATTACGATCAGTTTGACAGAGCAACATTGCTACAAATAATGGATGAGATTCCACTTGAGTTAAAAAAGCGCGACAAAATAATGCGCCAGGAACTTAAGTCTAAAATGCAAAAGCTAGCTGAAGAGGCTGGCTATAGCCTTGATGATATTCTAACGGGTGGTAAAGCGAAGGCACCCACTAAAAAGGCGGCACCCAAGTATGAGAACCCGGACGACCCATCGACCACCTGGACCGGACGCGGCAGAAAACCACTATGGGTAGTTGCGGCACTAGAAGCAGGTAAAACACTGGAAGATCTGGAAATCAGCTGATCGAATTTAGCATTTAAGTCACCACCAGCACTTACATCACGGCCGGTGGTGACTTCGATTTAGCGCTAACAAATCTATAGCCACCTGAAGATACATTCTTTATACTTGACCGACTAATAATAAAAAGCAGTCAATAAATCCGCGGAAACGTTAGCATCCACGCACTAACCTTAGGCGTATATGGCATGAACGTTACATAGTATACTTCGATAGGTATACCGTCAGTGACTGTGACATAAATCATTAAACCGGACATGCGAAATATCATGAAAGCTTTTTTCTCAGTTATAGTTTTACTCATTACCACAAGCTTGTACGCCGCTTCGGACACGCTCTTGCGGCCGAGCGAAGCTTTTAAACTAACGACTGAAACTATTGATTCACAGACTGTTCGTGCAACATGGACGATTGAAGAAGGTTATTATCTTTATCGCGATAAAATAGATTTCATCAGCGAAACACAAGACTCCAGCGTTGCAAACGTATTCAAACCGGCTGGTAACCCAAAAAAAGACCCAACATTTGGGGAAGTCGACATCTACAGGGGCGTCGTTACTTTTGATATTTCATTACAGCACAACAACAGCAATTCTCCACAACTCATACAGTTACTGAGTAAATCCCAAGGTTGTGCGGACATCGGGCTCTGCTACCCTCCTCAAAAGCAGACGGTTAATGTAAAGCTGCCACCCAGCTTCTCCAATACGGCAACATCAGAAACACCATTGAATAACCCTATCAGCCCAGTTAGTCTGGCAGATGAGCTTGGTATCAGTAGCATCACAGGTACTAGTGAACCCGACAGTATTACCGGCATCGGTGGTATTAGTAGCATTGGTGGTAACCAAGCCAATGAACCACTACCACCTGATGAAGCATTTAGATTCGATATTATTGCAACAGACAGTAATACACTCAATGCGAGATGGAATGTCACACCAGGCCATTATTTATATCAACATAAAATAGGCTTTAAAGTTGATGGCAATAAACACAATGTAACCTTAGGAAAGCCAAACTTACCCGAAGGTAAAGCTTACAAAGATGTCTATTTTGGAGATGTCGTTACCTATGATAAAGATTTTGAAGTTACTGTTCCTGTCAGTGGTTATAACGAAACGCTAGAAGTTATTACTGAATATCAGGGGTGTTCAGAACTAACCGGTATCTGCTATCCACCACAAACCAAAACAGAATTAGTTGATTTCTCAGCTTTTCCTCCCTCAACGATTACAAAAGCCCAAACTGGTAGTGATGCATCAAATACTACCGATGCAACAACAACTGAAAAGACAGCAACACCTACAGCCGACACTACCACTATTACAGAATCAGCTTCACAACAAAGTGCGCTCAGCGATGCATTGAAAAACAAGGGCATACTGGCTGTTATCGGACTATTTTTCTTGGGCGGTCTGTTATTAACCTTTACACCCTGTGTATTCCCGATGATCCCAATACTATCGGGAATCATTACTGGGCAAGGTGAAGATCTATCCCGAGGTAAAGCATTTGCTTTGTCATTAGCTTATGTCGTCCCGATGGCCCTCACTTATGCAGCAGCAGGTGTTATCGCGGGCTACACGGGTGCAAACCTACAAGCAGCGCTACAAAACCCTTGGGTACTGAGCATGTTTGCATTGTTGTTTGTCATACTCTCACTATCAATGTTTGGCTTCTATGAACTGCAGATGCCTAGCGCCATCCAAAATAAGCTGAACAATATTAGTAATACTCAGCGCGGCGGAAGTCTGGTTGGCGCTGGCATTATGGGTGTGCTATCGGCGCTCATTGTTGGCCCTTGCGTCACCGCTCCACTAATCGCAGCACTTGCTTACATCGCTGATACTAAAGATGTTGTACTTGGTGGACTTTCATTATTTATGCTTGGCATGGGAATGGGCGCCCCTTTACTCGTTATCGGTGTGTCTGCAGGTAGCGTACTACCCAGAGCAGGCGCATGGATGGAGACTGTTAAACACATCTTTGGCGTTATGATGCTTGGTTTAGCCATCTGGATGCTCGACCGTATTGTCCCACCTCAAATCACCCTGCTATTAAGTGGTATTCTCTTAGTCGGTAGCGCGATCTTTTTGGGAGCAACCGACTCACTCAATGAAACGTCTTCGGGGTGGAAGAGACTTTGGAAAAGTAGCGGACTGGTCTCACTATTACTCGGCACCATTCTAATTATAGGGGCTGCTGCGGGAAGTAAAAGTTACTTTGCTCCATTGTCAGGACTACTGGCGACTAATAGCCCTAATAATTCCAGCGACACTCTGGCTGAGCCGACTGGTTTACAATTTAAAAAGATATCAAGCCTGAGTGACCTTGACAGCACACTGCAACTGGCCAGAAACACCAACACCCCTGTAATGCTCGACTTTTATGCCTACTGGTGCTTACCTTGCCGGGAAATGGAACACACTGTGTTTAGTGATTCGGATGTTGTTGCTACATTGGAAAACACTATCGTCATACAAGCTGATGTAACTGATATGAATGAAAATGACAGCGCGCTCCTGAAGGAACTGGAAGTATTTGGCCCTCCTCATGTCATTTTCTACGATAGAAACGGTGAGGAAAGAAAAGACTTCCGAATCAGTGGTGAAATGAAGCTAGAACCATTTAAACAGCATATCCAGCGCTTCTTATCAAACGTCTAGTGTTTGACTGCTGCCTAAAATATATTTAATTCATCTTGCATCTGCGAAATACCCACCCTATAATCTGCACCTCATTCGGATGCGGGGTGGAGCAGCCAGGCAGCTCGTCGGGCTCATAACCCGAAGGTCGTAGGTTCGAATCCTACCCCCGCTACCAATTCACAATGAGTGATTTTAAAGACATTCGTTGTGGGCATCAGCTTGTATTCTTGATGCTTACACAAAAATAAAAAGGCCCCGATAATCGGGGCTTTTTTATTATCTGCTTCATGGGATAGCAATATAAATGCACGAGCAATTAGATCAATTAATTAACTCTACAGTAGTTGGCCTGGGGTTTGAGCTCTGGGGTTATGAGTATCGCCCTCATTCTGAAAGCGCGTTATTACGCATTTTCATTGAAAAAGAAGGCGGTATTTCAATAGACAACTGCACTCAGGTAAGCCGCCAAATTGGTGCTGCGTTGGATGTAGAAGATCTGATTCCGGTTGCTTATATTTTGGAAGTATCATCGCCGGGTATTGATCGCGTGTTATTCACACCTGAACAATACCACAGATATATTGGTGAGCAATTAAAGGTACGAACCCGCTCCCCTATCGAAGGGCGTCGCAACTTTAGAGGCAGTCTCGAAGCAGCAACAGATACACATGTTTCCGTCTTAGTAGACAATGAAACATTTGAAATACCATTTGATGTAGTAGATCGGGCCCGTTTGGTGATGGCATAAAATTAAAAATGCCCGCTTTATTTTTAAGGAAGGACTCATGAGCAAAGAAATTTTATATGTTGTTGACGCCGTCTCAAACGAAAAGAATGTCGATCCTGAGATTATTTTCGACGCAGTCGAGTCAGCACTAGCCACTGCAACGCGAAAGCGTTTCGGCATGGAAATGGACGTCCGCGTGACAATCGATCGTGAGTCTGGTGAGTACGATACATTCCGTCGCTGGCAAGTGGTTGATGACGAAGATCCGGAGTTTGAAAGCCCTGAGCGTCAGATTCTGTTGAGTTATGCAAAGGACAAAGGCCTGGATGCTGACATCGGCGATTTTATCGAAGAGCAAATTGAATCGGTAGAGTTCGGGCGTATCGCTGCACAAACTGCTAAGCAGGTTATTGTACAGCGTGTTCGTCAGGCTGAGCGTGAGCGCATTGTTGAAGCATTCATGGACAGAATTGGCCAATTGGTACTAGGAACGGTTAAGCGTACTGACCGCCGCGGCATTGTATTGGACATGGGTGAAAACGCTGAAGCAATCATTCCTCGTGAAGAAATGATTCCTCGTGAGAATGCTCGTGTTGGCGACCGTATGCGCGGCTTGCTAAAAGAGATTCGCGAAGATGCCCGCGGCCCACAGATGATTGTGAGTCGTACTGATAACAAATTCCTTATTGAGCTATTGAAACTTGAAGTGCCGGAAATTGGGCAGGAGTTGATTGATATCATGGGGGCTGCCCGAGACCCTGGCTCTCGCGCTAAGATTGCGGTTCGTGCCAACGTACCAAATCTTGACCCTATCGGTGCTTGTGTTGGTATGCGTGGTTCACGTATCCAAACCGTTACCAATGAATTGAGTAATGAGCGTGTAGATATTATCCCTTGGGATGATGACGTTGCGAAATTCACCATTAACGCAATGCAGCCTGCTACTGTGACTTCTATCGTTGTTGATGAAGATCAGCAAACCATGGATATAGGTGTTGATCAGGAAAAACTATCACAGGCCATTGGTAAAGGCGGCCAAAATGTTCGCTTGGCGAGCGAGCTGACAGGCTGGACGCTAAACGTCATGAGTGAAGATGACGCGGAGCAAAAAGCCCAGCAAGAAACAACGGCTATCATTGAGTTATTTGCTGAGCAATTGGATGTTGATGAAGAAGTCGCTACAATTCTTCACGAAGAAGGCTTTACCACTCTCGATGAAGTAGCTTACGTCCCTATTGAGGAAATGGCTCAGGTAGAAGAGTTCGACGAGGAAATCATCGAAGAGCTTCGTAGCCGTGCTCGAAACGCCCTACTCACCTTGGCAATTTCAGGTGGTAATGGTAAGCCAGCCAAAGACCTTCTGGAAATGGATGGGATGAGTGACGAGCTAGCAAACAAGCTGGCAGGTGCTGGCATTTGCACCATGGAAGACCTAGCCGAACAATCTATCGATGAACTTACTGTTCTTGATGGCATTGACGAAACCCAGGCGGGCGAATTGATTATGACCGCACGCGCACCGTGGTTCGCCGATGAAACTTCGGAAGACGACGCAACAGCAACCGACTCAACCATTAAGCAGTCTGAGTCAGATGTTTAAGGCGACAGGAGAAACAGAATATGTCAGAAATTACCGTAAAGAAACTATCCGAAATTGTGGGTGCTCCTGTCGAAACACTGCTACAGCAGATGAAAGACGCAGGCATTCACGTTAATGGCGCAGATGACAGCATCACAGACCGCCAAAAACTTGATTTGCTAGAGCACATCCGTCAAAGCTCGGGCTCTACTGAAGAAACCACTGCAAAAACAGGCAAGATCACTCTGAAGAAGCGCTCAAACAATGAGCTCAAGCTATCTGGTGGTGCGGGTAAAGGCTCTCGCACGGTCAATGTTGAGGTACGCCGAAAGAAGACGATTCTTCGTCGCAACCAAAATACTGCAGGCGCTGCTCAAGAGACAGAAGCTCCGGCAGCGGAACCAGCTGCTCCGACCAGCTCGAGCCGTACTGAAGAACTTGCGAAACAGAACGAATCAGAGCGCATTGCTCGTGAGCAAGCTGTACTTGCTCGCCGTGAAAAAGAGAGCAAAGCAAGTGAAGCGAAAGCTGCTGCTGAGCAAAAAGCTGCTGCAGAACAAGCAACATCGCAGGCAGAGACTCCTGCCGCTGATGCCCCACCTAAAGAAGCAGTTACAGCAAAAACTGAAACAGTAACTCCGGCAGAAAAAGAAGCCCCTACTCCTGAAAAGGCAACTGAAGCAACACCTGCCCCCAAAGCCGAAGAAACGCCTGCACCTAAGCAGAAAGCCAAACCGGTTGAGGAAGCTAAACCTGCTAAGCAGGAAAAGCCAGCAAGTGAGCCAGAAGCTAAAGCTGAAACTCCGAAAGCTGACACAGCAAAAACCGAGACAGCACAACCAGAAACAAAAGCTGCTGAGGCTGATAAGCCAACACTAACGGTTAATAAAACCAAAGTTGATGATAATGGCTTACCAACTGACCCAAAAGCACGCCGTGCCGCTGTTGCAGCGAAAGCCCGCGCTGAAGCTGCCGCTATCTTTAAGAAGCGTCCTTCTCGCGCCAAGGTCGCTCCTAAACCTGCACCTGCCCCTGCTCCGGCTGCTGAACAAAAGCCAAAGGAAGCCGCAAAGCCGGCTGCTAAACCTGCCGCTACACCAGCGAAACCTGCTGAAAAGGCAAAGAAAAAGCCTTTCCAGGGTCGTGGTGGTGCTCCGGGTCCATTGCACATTAAAGATGGTCGTGGCAATCGCAAGCAAAAAGGCAAGCGGGGTCAACAGCGTCGTCAGGAAAATACAGTAGACCAGTCTACGGACCATGGTTTTGAAATGCCTACCGCACCAATCGTGCGTGAAGTTGAAATTCCGGAAACAATTGTTGTATCTGAACTGGCTCAAAAACTTGCCGTCAAAGGTGCTGACATTATTCGTGCCATGATGGGCATGGGTGTGATGGCAACCATCAATCAGGCACTGGATCAAGATACCGCTATCCTGATTGTTGAGGAAATGGGCCATAAAGGTATTGTTGCTAAGTCACAAGATGAAGAGTCTCAAGTCGCTGACTTGATCGAAAACATTGGTGATTATGAGCAAACTTCCCGCCCACCGGTTGTTACTATCATGGGTCACGTTGACCACGGTAAAACATCGCTACTGGATTACATTCGTGCCTCACGCGTTGCTTCTGGCGAAGCAGGTGGAATTACACAACATATCGGTGCTTACCACGTTGAAACACCAAACGGTATCGTGTCATTCCTTGATACACCGGGACACGCAGCATTTACAGCAATGCGTGCTCGTGGAGCAAAAGCCACAGACGTGGTCATTTTGGTTGTTGCAGCAGATGATGGCGTAATGCCACAGACTAAGGAAGCGATTGAGCATACCCGCTCTTCCGGTGTTCCTTTGATTGTTGCAATCAACAAGATTGATAAGCCTGAAGCTGACCCTGAGAAAGTAAAGACTGAACTATCTAACTTCGGTGTTATCTCTGAAGATTGGGGTGGTGAAGATATCTTCGTCAATGTTTCGGCAAAAACCGGACAAGGCGTTACAGAACTACTGGAATCAATCCTGTTAGTGTCTGAACTACTGGAACTCAAAGCCAGAACTGATGGCCCAGCAACAGGACTTGTTATTGAATCTCGCCTCGAAAAAGGTCGCGGTGCGGTTTCTACCGTACTGGTTCAGCAAGGTACTCTGAAGCGCGGCGACATGGTACTAGCTGGTAGTGAGTACGGACGTATTCGTGCGATGTTGGACGAAAACGGCAAGCCAATCAACGAAGCTGGCCCATCTATTCCGGTAGAAGTACTTGGTCTATCAGGCACTCCATCAGCGGGTGAGCCAGTGATGGTGATGGAAAACGAGCGTAAAGCCCGTGAAATTGCTGAGATGCGTCACAACAAAGAACGTGAAACCCGCTTTGCTGCCCAACAAGCTGCGAAGTTGGATGAGATGTTCTCTAAGATGAAAGATGGCGAGAAGAGTACGCTGAATATTATGCTAAAAGCAGACGTTCACGGCTCTTTGGAAGCACTCAAAGACTCTCTGAGAAAACTATCTACTGATGAAGTTGCCGTTAAGATTGTTTCTTCTGGTGTGGGTGGAATCAGTGAGACTGATGTTTCATTAGCACAAGCCTCTGAAGCAATTATTATGGGCTTCAATGTACGTGCTGATGCAAGTGCTCGCCGTATTGCTTCTGAATCAGGTATCGAGCTTCGTTACTACAGCATCATCTATGAGCTAATCGACGATGTACGTAATGCACTGAGTGGATTGTTGAAGCCTGAACTGCGTGAAGAAATGACAGGTCTTGCTGAAGTTAAAGGTGTCTTCAAAGGCTCTGGCTTTGGTGCGATCGCTGGTTGTTTGGTCACAGAAGGTGTGGTCAAGAAAGGTAATCCAATCCGCGTATTACGTGACAATGTGGTTATCTTCGAAGGTGAGCTGGAATCATTGCGCCGTCATCAGGACGATGTTCAGGAAGTTCGCATGGGTACTGAATGTGGTATTGGTGTTAAGAACTACGATGACGTCAAAGAAGGCGACCAAATCGAAATCTATACTCGTACCTTGATTGAACGGACGCTGGATAAATAATGCCAAACGACTTTTCTCGTACTGACCGCATTGCCGAGCAGATCAAACGTGAATTAGCGGTCCTGATTCGTAATCATGTCAAAGACCCACGGGTCGGCATGATTGCGATTCTGGATGTTAAAGTCACTAAAGATTTGGCACAAGCTAAGGTCTACTTCGACACACTAGATACTGAATCCCATCAAGATTGTGAAAAGGGCTTGAATCGTGCCGCAGGTTTCTTGCGTCGCGAACTTGGACGTGCCGTTAAACTACGTGCCACCCCTTCCCTGCAATTTATTTATGATGATACTGAGCTGAAAGCCAACCAGCTTTCTCACATCATTGATAAAGCAGTGGCATCTGACAAGAAAGACGACCCTACTGACTGAATGCCAAAACCAAAGACTGGACAACCGTTGGACGGTATTGTTCTGCTCGATAAGCCCTTAGGTTTGAGCTCCAATGCCGCCCTCCAACGTACTAAACGAATCTTTAATGCACGCAAAGCCGGTCACACCGGTAGCTTGGACCCATTAGCGACAGGCATGCTTCCCATTTGCTTTGGTGAAGCCACCAAAGTGTCCTCATTTCTGCTGGACTCCGACAAGCGCTATATCACAACCGCTAAACTTGGTCAGACCCGAACCACGGGTGATCTGGAAGGCGATATCGTTGAAGCTCGCGAGGTTCCTGCTTTAAATCTGGATACGATCGAAGCTGTTCTGGACAAGTTTCGTGGACCGATCGAACAAATTCCACCGATGCACTCTGCCCTCAAACATGAAGGCACTCCGCTATATAAGCTTGCCCGAAAAGGCGTCACAATCGAACGCAAAGTGCGTCACGTCACCATCCATGAATTGAAACTACTGGACTTTACGGCTGACACGTTAACGCTGGAAGTGCATTGCAGCAAAGGCACGTATATACGCACGCTAATGGAAGATATTGGCGAGACACTGAACTGTGGCGCTCACCTGACTGAACTGCGACGCACCGAAGTATCTCCTTTTGGTGAATATACCATTTACACATTAGAAGCACTGGAAGCACTTGCCGAGTCTTCACAACTCACAGAAACTTTGCTGCCAATTGATTCCGCCATTCCGCATTGGCCAATGTTACAACTCACGAGCGAACAGACACAGCGCTTGTGTAACGGACTCAAAGTTGACCGCTCAGACCTGCCGGATTCTGATGGAATACGCCTCTATGATCCGGAAGGAAAATTTCTTGGTATAGGCCAACGCCACGAATCAGGTCAATTAGCCGCAAAACGTCTAATGAGAACAGATTAAAAGGCCTATCATGTGTTTAATCATGCACCTAAAGCATGATATGATGCGCCGCTTGACCCACCGCTTGGTATTAATGAATCCATCAATTAACTCTAGGCCTTGGGAATTTAAATCGATTCGCCTTGCGAATCAAACGTATGGAAATAAAAGACAATGTCTTTAAATGCAGAAACTAAAGCAGCAATCGTTGCTGAATACGCAGTAAAAGAAGGTGATACTGGTTCTTGTGAAGTACAGGTTGCTTTGCTGACCGCAAACATTAAGCACCTGACTGAGCACTTCAAAGCGCACAAGCATGACCATCATTCACGTCGTGGTTTGCTAAGAATGGTTAACCAGCGTCGTAAATTGCTGGACTACCTAAATGGTAAGGACTCTGGTCGTTACCAAGATCTGATCAAGCGCCTCGGTCTGCGTCGCTAAATCGATTTCAAAAAACACCGCTTCACGGCGGTGTTTTTAGTTGGGCAATATTACATGCCTGACACCGGGCAAATACTCATAGCACAAAGTGCTCTCATTCACAGGTACTCACCTGCTATAAAGTTTGCCAAATAAGTATAACAAGTCGTCACGCAGGAAGGTTGTTCAAAAGCAGTTGTCTCCTACAAGCTTGAGCCAAACCGAAAACGACTATTTTTGAACAGCCTGCCGGTGACTCAAATTTCAGAAAGGAATAATTATGTTTTCTGTTGTAACTACAACATTCCAGTATGGTGAGCATACTGTTGAGCTAGAAATGGGCGAGATCGCTCGCCAAGCAAGTGCTGCTGTCAAAGTTGATATGGGTGGTACTGTTGCACTGGTTTCCGTGGTTGGAAAGAAAAACGCAGACCCTGGTCGTGACTTCTTCCCACTAACGGTTAATTACCAAGAAAAGGTTTACGCAGCGGGTAAGATTCCCGGTGGTTTCTTCAAGCGTGAAGGTCGTCCTAGCGAATCTGAGACATTGATTGCACGTCTGATTGACCGCCCAATTCGTCCATTATTCCCTGAAGGCTTCATGAACGAAGTTCAGGTAATCGTCACTATCATCTCTATCAACCCTGAAGTTGACCCTGCGATCCCTGCAATGCTGGGCACTTCTGCAGCACTAGCAGCATCAGGTATTCCTTTTGCTGGCCCAATTGGTGCTTCGCAGGTTGGTTTCGTTGATGGTGCATACGTCCTGAATCCAAGCAAGACTCAACTTGAAGAATCTAAGCTAGACCTAATGGTTGCTGGTACTGACGGTGCGGTTCTGATGGTTGAATCAGAAGCTCAGGAGTTGTCTGAAGAAGTCATGTTAGGCGCTGTGGTATTTGGTCATAACCAGATGCAAAGTGCGATTGCAGCGATTAAAGAGTTTGCTGCTGAAGTTGGCAACGAAGCGTGGGACTGGACTGCACCTGAAAAAGATACTGCACTTGAAGAAAAAGTTGCTGAAATCGCTGAAGCAGACGTGATTGCTGCATTCCAGGTTGCTGATAAGCTGGATCGTCAGGATCAGGTTGCAGCTGCTCTGGACAAAATCATCGCGACATTGATTCCTGAAGATGCAGGTGAAGACGCGCCTTCAGTGGATGCAATCAAAGGTGCATTTAAAGACCTTGAAAAGAAAGTGGTTCGTGGCCGCGTTATTGCAGGCGAGCCACGTATTGATGGCCGTGATACTACAACCGTTCGTGGCATCGAAACTCGCGTTGGTGTATTGCCAAGAACTCATGGTTCTGCCCTATTCACTCGTGGTGAGACTCAGGCACTGGTTGTTGCAACACTGGGTACTGCACGTGATGCACAGATTATTGATGCATTGAGCGGTGAGTACAAAGATCACTTCTTATTCCACTACAACTTCCCTCCATACTGTGTGGGTGAGACTGGTTTTGTCGGTTCACCTAAGCGTCGCGAAATCGGTCATGGCCGTTTAGCAAAGCGTGGTGTATTGGCTGTAATGCCTGATCAAGAGACATTCCCGTACACAGTCCGTGTTGTTTCTGAAATCACAGAATCAAATGGTTCAAGTTCGATGGCTTCTGTTTGTGGTTCATCATTGGCATTAATGGACGCTGGTGTTCCGATCAAAGCACCGGTTGCTGGTATCGCAATGGGCTTGGTTAAAGAAGGCGACAAGTACGCTGTACTGACTGACATCTTGGGTGACGAAGATCACCTTGGCGATATGGACTTTAAAGTGGCTGGTACTCGTGAAGGTATCAACGCACTACAGATGGACATTAAGATCGACGGTATCACGCAAGAGATCATGCAAACTGCATTGTCTCAGGCTCATGGCGCACGTCTTCACATCCTTGATGAAATGGAGAATGCTATCTCTAAGCCTCGTGAAGAGCTATCTGAGTACGCACCTCGCTACGTTGTGATGAAGATCAACCCTGACAAGATTCGTGAAGTTATCGGTAAGGGCGGCGAAACAATTCGCAGCATTACAGAGCAGACTGGTGCACAGATCGATATCAGCGATGACGGCACCATCAAGATCGCTGCTATCGATGGCGTTGCTGGCAACAAAGCAAAAGCGATCATCGAGTCAATCACAGCTGAAGCTGAAGTGGGTAAGATCTACGACGGTAAAGTTGCCAAGATCATGGACTTCGGTGCATTCGTTACAATCCTTCCGGGCAAAGATGGCCTGGTACACATCTCTCAAATCAGCAACGAGCGTGTTGAAGATGTTAATGCTCACCTGAAAGAAGGTCAGGAAGTACGCGTTAAGCTGCTTGAGATCGACCGTCAGGGACGTATGCGTCTAAGTATGAAAGAGGCGAATGCTGATGATGCAGCACCAGCTGAAGCAGATGCAGTGACTGAAGAAGCGCCTTCTGAGTAAACTACTCGTGCAATACAGGGTCACTAAAACGTGATACCAGAAAGGCCTCTTCGATAAGAGGCCTTTTTTTTGGCATCCAAAAAGCATTACACTACGTTATTAATCACAACACTAATAAATGTTCCCGGGCTTGAATTCACCCGATGGAGCACTTAATTATGGACACACCGATGGAAGATAACTTTGCGGAACTTTTGCAGCGCTGTTCCCGGCAAGATCAGCAGGCATTTAAGCAGCTCTATCAGGAAGCATCACCAAAACTCTACAGTTTGGCATTACGATTGATGCAGAAGCCGGAATTAGCGGAGGATGTGTTACAGGAGGCGTTTATCAAAATCTGGCAAAAGGCCGACAGTTATAACGTACAGAAAGGTAAAGCACTGACTTGGATGGCAACAGTAACCCGTAACAAGGCTTTGGATAAATTAAGAAGTCTGAAACTTAAATATGCTGAGACGGATATTCAGTATGAAGGACTCGATTTTGCCTCTGATGATTTAGAACCAGAACATCAGGAAGACTTGAGTCAGGAAATGCAAAGGCTAAGGGAATGTCTGAAACAACTGCAGCCCGCACAACGTGAGTGTATTTTACTCTCGTATTATTACGGCCACACCCACCAAGAGCTGTCAGAAAAATTAAATAAGCCATTAGGAACCGTTAAGGCCTGGATCCGTCGTGGATTGGAGACACTAAAACCATGTCTGAGTTAAATCGATATCAAAACCCGGAAATTTTTGAAAAGCTGGCGATGTCCTATGCTGCGGGCACGCTGCACGGTCGGGCGAGACGCCGCTTTGAAGCACTCAAAGAACAGCACTTTTACCTTGAGGCAACCACTAACGCCTATGAGAGCCAGTTTGGCAGCTTGGTTGAATTATTACCCAACGAAAAGCCTTCGGATCAAGTCTGGAAAAATATTGAATCCAGTATTATGGCAGACATTAGTGAGAGCGAACCTAAGGCAGAGAAACGTCAGTGGTTCAGTTGGTTTAAGCAAAGCTATGCTTTTGCATTGATGGCTCTATTAGTAGCGACACTGGTTGTAATCAACCCTTTCTCGGAGATTGAGGAAGCAGTAGCCTACAGTGTCGTGTTCGAATCTGAAGACAAAACACCAATGGCGATCACACGTATTACACAAGATGATCTGTCTGTCTCGGTTGATATCGTCAAAGATATTCCGGTAGATGATGGCTCAGTTTTGAAGCTATGGTGTCGCCTGAAAAAAGGTGGCAAAGCCATGATGATGGGCACGATTTCCAAGACTGGTCGCACTGTGCTGAAGATAGATGAAAAAGAGTGGGATAACCTGAAGGCAGTTGGTATGTTGGAAATCACATCAGAATCTGCAAAGACAAGTGCTAGCCCAATGACTAAAAAAACCATATTATTAGGACAACTCAATCCGATTACTAGATAATTAGTAAAATAATATGAATAGATCGATTACATCATGCCTGCCAATTCGCGCAGGCATTTTATTACTCAGTGCTTTGCTATTAATGGCTTGTGGCACAACGGCTCACTCAACCTCCTACCGCGTGGCTCTCACTCCTGAGGGTTTTAGTGGCAATCAGTACATGAGAACCAAGCTTTTAGGCAGTATCGCGTTGAGCGGAGCAAAGACTAATGGCATTCCAATGGTTGAGTTATCCGATATCGCCTGGGACCCAACAACTCAGACGCTTTATGGAATATCCGATAATGGCTACCTCTACACCATGAAACTGACATTCAGTAATGATCGATTGCTGAATACCAAAGTGGTCAAAGCAGTAAAACTAACCGGCTCCAACAACAAAGTACTCAGCGGTGCGAACAGAGACTCTGAAGGCTTAGATCTCATCAGAAAAAACAACCGTAGCGAGTTAATCATTTCTTTTGAAGGGAACAGCCGCGTTGAGCGCTATAACACTAATGGACAATATATCGGTACGATTGCCATACCTAAAAAAATTGCTAACAAACGTAGCTACCGAAATGGCAACAAAGCACTGGAAAGTGTTGTTGTACACCCTAAATTTGGCGTACTAACCGCCGCAGAACTGCCGCTTAAAGCGAACTATATCAATACCCAGACCATTTACTCACAACATGGTAAAGAGTGGAACTTCCCGCGATACAAAGCTGCAGAAAGCTCTATCACCGCGTTAGAGGTACTGTCCAATGGCGATATACTGGTTATGGAACGCGCCTTCTCAGGAATCTTTCAGCCTCTGGTGATTAGTCTCAGACAATTACAGATAAACCAATGCGACCAAAAGAATAACTGCCCTATTAAAGACATCGCTGTATTTAGCAGTGCTAATGGCTGGACTATGGATAACTTTGAAGGACTAAGTCACCTAAATGGGAATCGCTATCTAATGGTATCGGATGACAATAAAAGCCCGATACAACAAACGCTTATGGTGATGTTCGAAGTATTGCTCTGAGTGAGTAAATACCTGTCTGATCAGACAATTCTCTTGTAAGAAAGAGACTGTTACGAATAAACGATGTGAGTGACTTCTGACTAAGACACCTTACCGGGCTGTGGCACGAGCGACAGCCCATACAGACACCTTTTCTACACCCGCATCTTTAAGTAATTGAGCGATCGTGTTTGTTGTTGCCCCAGTGGTAATTACATCATCTAAAATAACGATGTGACGAGGCAATTTAACACCCTCTGTTAATTCAAATGCGCCTCGTAAATTCTCCTCACGCTCCTCTCCCTTCACCATCGTTTGATGCTTTGTATTTTTGATACGCTTGAGCCCCTTGAACAAAGGCACGGGTAAATGCTTATTCATAGCCCGATAAAGCTCATGCGTCTGGTTAAATCCACGCGTTCTCAAACGCGCTTTATGCAAAGGCACCGGAACAATAGCATCCGGCATATCTAGCGCTAACTGTGAGAGATGTCTGGCCAACAGAGTACCAAGTACGTTGGCATTCGCGAGCTGATTAGCATATTTCATGCGAGTGATGAGGTGATCAACCGGAGAGGCGTAGTGCAGAGCACACGTGACGGAATCAACAATAATAGGATGTAATTCACAGTTCAGGCAGACGGTCTGCTGTGGGTTTTCAATTGGAATACCGCAGTCACGGCAGGTATGAAGCAACCAAGGTAAATCTTGCTGGCACGCTGTACAAAGTGAGATACCATCATCACTGATCGCATCACACAACACACAAGACGGTGCGAACCACTGTTTCAGCCTTGCGCCAAGCATAGCCCGCACCGGTCTGTTTAGAATGACAAATTATAAATAAACATGTGCACCGCTATACTCGCCACGTAACCCAGTGCAATCGCCCACGTCCACTTTAAGTGAGACATAAAAGTATAAATGCCACGTGCTTGTCCCATCAATGCAACACCTGCTGCAGAGCCAACGGACAACAAAGAGCCACCCACACCGGCTGTCAGAGTAACCAGTAACCACTGACCGTGTGAAAGTTCAGGATTCATACTTAGCACGGCGAACATCACCGGAATGTTATCAACAATAGCAGACATCACACCCACTAGAATGTTGGCATAGGTTGGACCTAATACACCATAAAGCACACCAGAGACCTGCGCCAGATAACCTAACGCCCCCAAGCCACCAACACAAAGGATGACGCCATAGAAAAACATCAAGGTGTCCCACTCAGAGCGTTGCAATTGGTTGTAAATATCAAAGCGACCGATACGGTTATCATCAACTCTGGAACGATCACTATTTTTCAGGTGATGACCATAAAGTTGCAACAAACCAAGACCTGTCATCATGCCCAGCATTGGTGGCAGGTGGAACATATTGTGGAATGTAACTGCAAGGAAAATGGTAAAGACAAACAAGCCCACAACCACAAAAGCACCATATTTTAAACGAGTCTCTTCTGTTTTGGGCTGAGGGTGCGCCTTAGGCAAGAACATTGAAAAGATAAATGCCGGAATTAACCAGTTCACAAGCGCAGAAGGCAACAAACCCAGGAAGCCACCAAAACTGACTTTACCGGCCTGCCAAACCATTAGCGTCGTAATATCACCAAATGGACTAAACGCACCACCGGCATTGGCAGCAACCACAATATTGATACAGGCAAGAACAACAAACTTTTTCGTCTTATCATTTTGTAAGATGGCTCTTTTACCACCCGAGACTGAGATCACCACCGCAGCCATCAATAAGGCAGTTGTCAGGTTATCGGCCAGTGGTGAAATAATGAAGGCCAGCACACCCGTAATCCAAAAGATTCCTTTCAAGGTAAAACCTTTAGAAATCAACCATCCGCGTAACGAGTCAAATACGCCTCGCTCCTCCATTGTATTGATGTAAGTCATCGCTACTAACAGGAACAACAGAAGATACGCATACTCCAGCATATTGTGACTTAGGAATGCATCAACCTGATCAGACTGACCAATTCTTTGATAAGAAATAGCAACAATCACCCAAATAATACCGGCTGCAACAATGACCGGTTTTGATTTTCTCAGGTGAATGACATCTTCCAGGATTACTAACGTGTAAGCCACCAGAAAGACCAGTACAGCAATCCAACTAAGGGGAGATGTTGTTAAATCATGAGGAACTAAGCCTGTGCTTCCGGAAGAGGCAAACGCAGGTGAAATACACGCAAGCAGCATGCCCAGCAGCAGCGCGATTTTAGGATTGGTAGGCACGATAATATTCTCGAATTAGGTTATGCTTAATCTGAGCCAGATTAAAAAAGCGCGAATTGTAGCATGCCAAATTAGAGGATCGATAATACTCAACATGGATAAACTAAGCCATTTCAACCATAACGGAGAAGCTCACATGGTCAATGTGGGCAGCAAAGATATCACACACCGAACTGCAATCAGTACAGGGCGGATTGATATGTTAGATAGTACCCTTGAACATATTTTAAAGGGTGACAATAAAAAAGGTGATGTACTCGGTGTTGCCCGAATCGCTGGCATCATGGGGGCTAAACGTACCGCTGATTTGGTACCACTTTGTCACCCCTTAGCACTGACTAAAGTCGAGATTGATTTGGAAACTCAAACGAATCCTCCCTCAGTGATTTGTACCGCCACGGTAGAAACCCGAGGACAAACAGGCGTTGAAATGGAAGCGCTCAGTGCCGTTCAAATTACTCTGTTGACTATTTACGATATGTGTAAAGCCGTGGATAAAGGAATGCGCATTGAAGGGGTGAGATTATTGGAAAAGCGCGGTGGAAAGTCAGGAACATGGAATGCTGAGTAACCCAGCAAAGAAGGTATCGTGCACTAAACCTTAAGGATAATTAACTAAGCTCGTAATGAGCAGAGCATCCGGCAGCTTTAGGCTAGATAGAGCATCCGCCACCAAAACGATGTGAGGTGGCGGATCAATCAAAGCCGACTACTTCGAATCAGGCAGGGTGATATTGAGTTCCAGCATATCGAAGTCATCTCCCTTCTCCACCTGAAAATTCACATCATTATCACTGACCGATACGTATTTACGAATCACTGCAATAATCTCTTCACGAAGCTTTGGCAAATAGTCCGGACCTTTGTGGCCACCCGCGCCCATCGCATGCTCGTGAGCAATCAGAATCTGTAATCGCTCCTTTGCTGCCTTTGCCGTATTTTTCTTACGGTCCTGGCGAAATAAGTCAAATAAACCCATAATTCTACGACTCTCCTTAGCCGAACAGTTTCTTGAAGAAACCCTTCTTCTCAATATCCATAAATCGGTGAGGAATATCTTCACCAAGGAAACGGTCGATAGCATCAGAGTAAGCCATACCCGCGGTACTTGCCTTGTCCAGAATGACTGGCTGACCACTGTTTGACGCCTGCAATACACTGCCTGACTCCGGGATTACACCCAATAGAGGAATCGACAAAATCTCAACAATGTCGTCTACACTCAACATGTCACCGCCTTCAACACGCTCAGGAGAATAACGAGTCACCAGTAAGTGCTCTTTTACCGTATCGCCACGCTCAGCTGCTTTTGATCGGCTCTGAAGAATCCCAAGAATACGGTCAGAATCACGCACAGAAGACACTTCAGGGTTGGTAACAACAATTGCCTCATCCGCGAAATAAAGTGCCATAAAAGCACCCTTCTCAATACCAGCCGGAGAATCACAAACGATATAATCAAAGCCGTCTGCTTTCAGCTCTTCAATAACTGACTCAACGCCTTCCTGACTCAAAGCATCTTTGTCGCGGGTCTGTGAGGCAGGTAAAATAAACAGGTTGTCTACTCGCTTATCTTTGATCAGTGCCTGCTTTAATGTTGCTTCACCATTGATAACATTAACAAAATCGTAAACAACACGACGCTCCACACCCATAATCAAATCCAGATTACGTAGGCCCACGTCAAAATCAATCACAGCAGTCTTATTACCTTTTTCAGCCAAACCGGTTGCGATCGCTGCGCTGCTGGTAGTCTTCCCCACACCACCTTTACCAGAGGTGACAACAATTACCTTACTCAATAGTGCTCTCCTAATTAATTCTGCCACCGACTATTCCCAGCCAATGGCATACAGCCCGCTCATCATAGCAAATAAACGTAAACGCTTATCTCCTAATCCAATGCTTCAATTATTAACTTTTCTCCATCCAAGCGAATCATCGCTGGTTTTCCGCGCAAATCAGTATCGCCTTCATCCAGTAATTGATAGCGCCCGGCAATCGCAATCAGTTCTGCGTCCAATGACCGGCAAAATATTCTGGCATTTGTATCACCATGCACACCGGCCAGTACGCGCCCTCTCAATGCGCCATACACATGCACAGAACCACTTGCCATAACTTCTGAACCCGCTGATGTATGTGTCAGCAGTACAGCGTCACCCTCTTCCACAAATACCTGTTGTCCTGAGCGAACCGGTTTTTCGATCAACTTGCTGATATTAGCCGATGCTACCGGCGTTTCCTCAACCTCAGCTGGTGCCTTTACCTCATCAGACTCAGAGGCTTCTTCTGCTACAGCAGCTGCTTCTGCTTTCTTAGATGACTTCGGGCCTGCTCTTAACACAGACCAACCTGCCTTGATAATTGCAGCTTGTTGCTCCGGCTCAACACCACGAACACCTACCGGCACAAACATCAAATCGATCAAACGTTGCTTCAACGCAGCTAAATCTAACTCTGCTAGCGTCTCTACAATCAAACTACAGTCAACAATGACCGGACTATTCAAAAAAAACGACGGTACCTCATCACGCTTTTTTTCCAGCTGGTCAGCAATCTCTTTCACATTAGTAGAGTGCAGATGCAATACGTTCAGCATTGACATCTCACCTTTTATTTCCATCGCTGTATTACTCACACCGTGATCCCTGTGCTAATTTTCATGACCTGTGATAATAGCCCATTTAGCATCGCAACTCACCGTAAATACGCGTACAATCACCGCCTTTTAAGCTAAGTGCTATGCCGACTCCAACACTGAATCCGGTTTACCCCTCAAAAACCAATAAACTGATCCATTGGGGACGACTACATGGCTCAGCACAAGAGCTACTGATTGCCAATGCTGCCAAGGAATTTCAGGGACTCATCGTCGTTGTGACTCCGGATACCCACAGTGCTTATCTGGCACAGGCACATATCAAATTCTTCTCCGGTCTTGAAAAAGTAGATATTTTTCCGGACTGGGAAACATTGCCTTACGATGTTTTCTCACCCCATGAAGACCTGATTTCACAGCGTTTGAAAATGCTGCATCAATTGCCGCGCACTCAGAAAGGCGTACTGATTGTGCCGATATCAACCCTGATGCAACGCTTAGCGCCAACGGATTATGTGAATCAACATGCCTTGTTGCTCAAAAAGGGTGAAACACTCGATATCGATAACTTCAGGCAGCAGCTTGAAGCATCCGGCTACCGCCATGTCACTCAGGTCTATGAACATGGTGAATACAGCAGCCGTGGCTCGCTGATTGACCTGTTCCCGATGGGCAGTGAAAAACCCATCCGTATTGATTTATTCGATGATGAAATTGACAGCCTGCGCACTTTTAATACCGAAGATCAGCGTACGCTGGAACAAGTAGATTCATTCGAGCTGCTACCCGCTCATGAATTCCCACTGAGTCCGGACGGCATTAGCACTTTCCGTAAGCAATACAGCGAACAACTCGGTGGCGATTTATCCCGTAGCCTGATTTACGATAATGTCACACAAGGTAATCCACCAGCGGGGATTGAATACTATCTGCCGCTGTTCTTTGATCATACCGCTACGCTATTTGACTACCTGCCAGAGAAAACACTCTTCATCTACAGCGAAGAGGTGAAAGCTGCTGCCGAGCACGTTGAAAAAACAGTGATTGAACGTCACGAGCAACGTCGCCATGATATCGAGCGCCCTATTCTGCCACCAGAGCGATTATTCCTCAGTACCAATAGTTTGTTTGACCTGCTTGAAAATCTGAGACGTATCGAAACATCGCGCTTTGAACGACCAGAGCCTTGCCATAATTATGCGGTGCGTACGCTGCCATCCATGCTGATTCAGGCACGTAGCGAAAAGCCAATGATGTTGCTGGAGCAATTTCTAAAGCAACATGCCGGACGCTTATTATTCACAGCAGACTCAGCGGGTCGCCGTGAAAATTTAATGGGCCTGCTACGGGACAATCACTTTTCACCAACGCTCAGCACGGATTGGCAAGAATTCATCGACACCACTTCGCCGTTTGCTGTCACCACAGCACCGTTAGAAGAAGGCTTATGGGTACTCAATGAAACTGACCCAACTCAGTCATTAGCCGTCGTTCCTGAATCCATGCTGTTCGGTCAGCAGGTGCAGCAAAAACGTCGTCGCCGCAAACCCACGCGTGATGCCGACGCTATTGTTCGCAACCTGACAGACCTTACCGAAGGCTCGCCAGTGGTTCATGAAGAGCATGGTGTAGGTCGCTATTTAGGCATGCAAAAGCTCGATGCCGGCGGTATTCCTCAGGAATTTATTACGCTGGAATATGCGGATAAGGCAAAGCTATATGTGCCGGTTGCCTCGTTACATTTAATTAGTCGATATACAGGCACATCCGCTGACAAAGCACCGCTGCATAAGTTAGGTAACGACCAGTGGGATAAGGCACGCAAGAAAGCCGCTCAAAAAGCACATGATATCGCTGCTGAATTATTGGAGATTCACGCCCATCGTGCTGCACAAAAAGGTCATGCTTATACGCTGGATGAGCTGGAATATAATTTATTCGCAGATGCCTTCGGTTTTGAAGAAACACCGGATCAGGCCACGGCGATTGAAGCGGTAATTGAAGATATGTGCGCACCACGCCCTATGGATCGTGTGGTCTGTGGTGATGTTGGTTTTGGTAAGACGGAAGTGGCTATGCGCGCTGCGTTTGTCGCCGCCAATGCGGGCAAACAAGTCGCCATGATTGCACCAACAACACTTTTAGTTCAGCAGCACACCCGTAACTTTCAGGATCGCTTCGCTGACTGGCCGTTTGAGATTGCCTCACTGTCACGCTTTGGCACAGCCAAGAGTACCCAACAGACACTGGATGGCATTGCCAGTGGCCGCATTAATATCATTATCGGCACGCACAAACTGATTCAGGGTACGGTTGAGTTTAAAAACCTTGGCTTGGTCATCGTCGATGAAGAGCATCGCTTCGGTGTGCGCCACAAAGAACAGCTGAAGAAAATGCGCGCCAATGTCGACATGCTGACCATGACCGCCACACCGATTCCGCGAACGCTGAATATGTCACTGTCTGGTCTGCGTGATCTCTCAATTATTGCCACCGCACCTGCCGCGCGACATGCCATTAAAACCTTCATTAATGAGTGGGATAAAAACACCATTCAAGAAGCTTGTGCCCGTGAGCTTTCACGGGGTGGTCAGGTGTACTTCCTTCACAACGAAGTAAAAAGCATTGCCAAAATCGCAGATGATTTACGCGCTATGCTGCCTGATGCCAATATCCGCTTTGCTCATGGCCAAATGCCAGAAAGCGAACTCGAAGGCATTATGAAAGACTTCTACCATCAGCGATTCCAAATACTGGTGGCAACGACCATTATCGAAAGTGGTATCGATGTGCCTTCGGCGAATACCATACTGATTAATCGTGCGGATAAATTAGGGCTGGCGCAGCTCCATCAGTTGCGTGGTCGAGTTGGTCGCTCCCATCACAAGGCTTATGCCTACCTGATCGTTCCGAACCGCAAGAACTTAACCAGCGATGCGAAGAAGCGTCTGGAAGCACTGGAGTCACTGGAAGAGCTGGGTGTTGGTTTCACACTGGCCTCACATGATTTGGAAATTCGTGGTGCAGGTGAATTACTGGGTGATGATCAAAGCGGCCAGATCCAGGAAATCGGTTTCACTATGTATAACGACTTGCTGGAACGTGCAGTCAAAGCACTCAAAGCCGGCAAACTGCCAAAGCTGGAAGTCGGTGGCGGCAAACAAACCACGGTTGACTTAGGTGTACCCGCCCTTATTCCGGACGACTACCTACCGGATGTGCATAACCGTTTGATTCTCTACAAGCGTATTGCCAGCGCAGAAGATGCGGAATCCTTACGTGATTTACGTGTAGAAATGATTGACCGCTTTGGCCTACTGCCTGAAGCCACGGCCAATCTATTTGAAACAACACGCTTAAAACAAATTGCTCAGGACCTCGGCATTCTCAAGCTGGAACTTGCGGCGGAAGGCGGACGTATTGTTTTCAATGACTCACCGAATATTGACCCAATGAAGTTGATTCAGCTGGTACAAAAACGCCCTTGGGAGTTTAAGTTACTGGGGCAAGATAAAATTAGTTTTGAATACGCTGAATCCACTGTTGAACAACGCGTGCAGTGGGTGAAAAGGTTGTTTAATGATATTAAGCAGGAATAAAGCCCTCAGCGATATCAGCCTTCTTTCTGAGGAGGCTGATTACTACATCAAGCGACTCGCCTCTTGTCACTCCAAATTTTGTCACACGCCATTCATAAAACCAGCCTATAATTCTGTCTTTTAAAAGCGACAGGTATTCGTTCGTGGCAAACATAGGCATTAATGGTTTCGGGCGCATGGGTCGTCTCGGTATTCGCGCGGCATGGGGTAACCCTGCATTTAATTTCACTCACATCAATGAAATTGCAGGCGATGCGGCAACCTCAGCACACCTTCTTAAATTTGACTCGGTTCAGGGAACTTGGCCAGTGGATTGCAGTGCTGAAGGCAGTGAAATGATCATTGGTGACCACACACTCACTTACTCCAGCAATCAAGCCATTGAAGACACCGACTGGTCTGGCTGCGACATTGTGCTGGAGTGTAGTGGCAAGTTTAAAACTGTTGAATCCTTACAAGCCTATTTTGACCAAGGCGTGAAAAAAGTCATTGTGTCAGCACCAGTCAATGATGTGCTGAATGTGGTTTATGGCGTGAATGATCACCTCTATAACCCAGCAGAAGATCATATTGTTACAGCGGCATCCTGTACCACTAATTGTCTGGCGCCAGTGATTAAAGTAATGCATGAAAAAGTCGGCATTAAACACGGCTCGATGACTACCATTCATGATATTACCAACACTCAAACCATTATTGATAAAGGCCATAAAGACCTGAGACGTGCGCGTGCTTGTGGGCAATCTCTTATCCCGACCAGCACAGGGTCAGCTAAAGCCATTACCAAGATCTTTCCAGAGCTGACGGGAAAATTGAATGGGCTGGCAGTTCGCGTGCCACTGCTAAACGCTTCACTCACCGATTTAGTGTTGGAAGTTGAACGCGAGATTACCGCTGAAGAAGTCAATGCACTATTCAAAGAAGCCTCTGAAAGCTATCTGAAAGGCATTCTTGGTTATGAAGAACGCTCGTTGGTATCAGTTGATTATAAGGGCGATCCCCGCTCCTCTATTGTTGATGCGCCATCCACCATGGTGATCAATGGTACGCAGGTGAAGATTTATGCCTGGTATGACAACGAGTGGGGGTATATGAATCGCATGATGGAGTTGTGTGAGAAGGTAACACAAACTCTATAATCACCTGCTTGACTGGCAGGTTATCCAACGCTGCCAGTCAAACTGATATAGCATAAGCCCAAACTCAAACACGGCCTTATCAATGAGCAACTCTCCTGCATTCAAATTCGACAATAGCTACGCCAGACTTTCTGAAGACTTCTATGCCTCAGTTGATCCTACACCAGTCAAAAGTCCCTCGTTAATCAAATTCAATACAGCGTTGGCAGAGCAATTAGGCATCAACGTATCAGCATTAAGTGATCAGCATCTGGCAGAACTTTTTTCAGGGAATGAACTAGCAGAGGGTTCTGAGCCGATCGCAATGGCCTACTGCGGGCATCAATTCGGCAATCTGAACCCGCAATTGGGCGACGGGCGCGCCATCTTGCTTGGCGAAGTTATTGCAAAAGACGGCCTACGCTACGACATTCAACTCAAGGGCCCCGGTCGCACACCATTTTCAAGAAATGGCGATGGACGTGCCGCACTTGGCCCAATTCTTCGCGAATACTTACTCAGTGAGTCTATGCATGTATTGGGTGTGCCAACTACGCGAGCTCTGGCAGCTGTGAGTACTGGTGAAATGGTGAGGCGTGAACAGCTGTTACCTGGGGCCATCATAACTCGCGTTGCTCGTGGCTTTGTCAGAGTCGGCACCTTCCAGTATTTTGCGATTCGTGGAAAAATTGATGGCACCAGAAAGCTGGCTGACTATGTGATTGATCGCAACTACCCCGAACTCAAAGCGACTGAAACTCCCTATCTATCGCTATTAGAGTCAGTAATCGAGCAGCAAGCCAAACTCATTGCGAAATGGATGCAGCTTGGCTTCATACATGGTGTGATGAACACCGATAATATGTCTGTTTCAGGCGAAACCATCGACTACGGCCCCTGTGCCTTTATCGATGAATTCCATCCGACAAAAGTATTCAGCTCAATTGACAGGCAAGGCCGATATGCCTATCAAAACCAACCTGCCGCGGGTCATTGGGATTTGTGCCGGTTCGCTGAGGCCTTAGTGCCCTTGCTTGATGAGGATCAGGAAACAGCTGGTGAAAAAGCCCAACAGGCGATCAATACCTTTCCAAAGCATTATGAGCATTACTGGCTCACAGGAATGGCGCAAAAGCTCGGTTTGAGCGCTCCCACTGAAGCAGACCGTGGACTTATCAACGCCCTACTGGATTGCATGGCAGAAAATAAGGCCGACTTCACTCTGACATTTTACCATCTCTCCAATGCACTAGCAGAGAGCACTGAAAACGATGGAGCTATTCGTCATTTATTTAGCAACCCAGAGTCATTTGATGATTGGGCTAAGACCTGGCGCAAGCGATTAAGCACCGAGCAAACAAGTGATGAAGCGCGCCAGATCGCAATGCATGCAGTAAATCCACTTTACATACCCCGCAACCACTTAGTCGAAGCGGTCATTCGTGCTGCCGAAGATCGAGGCGATTACCAACCGTTTTATGAGTTATTAGAGGTGCTGCAACAGCCTTATACTGAACAACCAAGAAGGGAGCGATTAGCAGAACCACCAAAGCCCGAGGAAGTCGTTCTGAATACGTTTTGCGGGACTTAATGAATTAGCACTCACTACCCAAGCAGAAAACAATCCATGACCAGAGATCTCAAAAACTACCTAACCGTCACCGGCGGTTATTGGGCATTTACCCTTACCGATGGCGCCATCCGTATGCTGGTGGTTTTGTATTTTCATCAACTCGGATACTCAGCACTCGCCATCGCTTCGCTGTTTTTGTTCTACGAGTTTTTTGGTGTCATTACCAATCTGGTTGGCGGTTATCTGGCGTCACGACTCGGTCTGAATGTCACCATGCATATCGGGATGGCCATGCAAGTGGTTGCGCTCGTTATGCTGGCTGTACCTGAGGCATGGTTATCCGTTGTTTATGTCATGGCGGCTCAGGCCTTGTCAGGTATCGCGAAAGACCTCAATAAAATGTCTGCCAAAGCTAGTGTCAAAACGCTGGTTACTGATGACAGCAACGGTCAATTATTCAAATGGGTAGCAATACTCACCGGCTCTAAAAATGCATTAAAAGGAGTTGGCTTTTTTCTTGGCGCTGCACTGCTGCAATGGCTTGAGTTCAGAGGGGCACTATTCGCTTTAGCAGGTGGCCTTTTAATCGTGCTAATCATCACTTGGATGCTGCTGCCTAATGAACTTGGCAAGGCTAAAGCCAAACCCAAGTTCACCCAAGTCTTCTCACAAACAGCCGCAATCAACTGGTTGTCAGCCGCACGCTTTTTCTTGTTTGGTGCGCGTGACGTTTGGTTCGTCGTCGCCCTACCCGTATTTTTGCACAGCGTACTTGGCTGGAGTTTTGTCACCGTAGGGAGCTTTATGGCGTTGTGGGTGATTGGCTACGGCTTTGTGCAAGCTGGCGCGCCTGCATTGCTACGTAAAAGCGCACAGGGCCAACAACAGAAGCTTGCCCGGCACTGGGCACTCATCTTATTAATAATTCCCTCTGCGATGGCGATAGCCCTGTCACAAGGCTTTTCACCATCGGTTGTGGTCATCGCCGGACTTGCCTTATTTGGCGTGGTGTTTGCGATTAACTCAGCGCTGCACTCCTACCTGATTCTGGCGTATGCCGATGGCGATAAAGTATCTCTCAATGTCGGCTTCTACTATATGGCAAATGCAGGTGGCAGACTCATCGGCACTATATTATCTGGCTGGGGATATCAACAGTTTGGTCTGGAAGGTTGCCTGTGGATTTCAGCGTTATTTATTGGACTAACCTTTTTGCTTTCGTTCAAGCTCCCTCAGCTCGGCAGAGCCGCTTAAGCCATCGCGAGCAAGTAAAGCTTTGTTGAAGCAGCGCTTGCAGAATAACAGACACAAAAAAGCCTCGATAAACATTTGCTTACCGAGGCTCTTTCTATTACTGATCGTGGTCAGTACCAGTAACTAAATCTTGGCGGAGAGACAGGGATTCGAACCCTGGGTGGGCTACAAACCCACGCCGGTTTTCAAGACCGGTGCATTCGACCACTCTGCCATCTCTCCGAAGAGCGCGTATAATAATCAAAAACCATCATACACGCTAGTGCTTTTTCAAACTTTTTTAAAATTATTCCTTAGACCCGCCAGAACCTGACGCACTAGGGAAAACTGCAACATTCGTACCGTCATCATAGTCCGATATTTTGCACACACCGCGCTCTTTCACTTCATCAATGCGTACCACACTATGCAGAGGAATAAAGCTACGCTTCACACCATCAAACTCTGCTTTCAGCTTCTCTTCGCTAGGATCAATCACGATCTCACTAGCGTTGCCAAACACGATCTCTTCAACCGCTAAGAACCCGTATAAATCGGACTCATAGACCTGTTTAGCGAAGATATCGTAGACCTTATCTTTATTGATAAAACTGATTTTGTACAGCCGTGAATCGTTCACGCGGATCCCACCTTGAATAAATTGATCGGCCTTTCTACCAGATAAAGATAGCGACCGCAATTAAACCGCGAGACTTTTTAATTTAAGCAGAATCAAACGTGCCGCATCCTCGCGTAAAGCCTTGCGAATCTGGCTTGCTTCTTCCCGCTTACCAAGGACATAGTCTGCATCGTAGTTCATGGTTTTATCAAGTTTAACCTGATCTGACGCGACCGTTTTTCCATCAATAATAATTTTATAATCAAACAGGATGAACAGCATGTACTGGCGCACATCAAGATCTGCATCGAAAGAAGCAGTACGTCTGTCCTCTGATAACCGACTAATGACTAATCGTGTATTCGATTTACTACGGGTGGATAAATTACTGCGCGCATCTGTAAAACTGTCTTTGAGCACCCGACCAAAACCAGATCCCGTACTAATACCCTCCAGTTTTACTTGCTGAAGGGTATCTGGTAACGCAGTCGTTTCCCGCAGGTGAAAACCACAGGCAGTAAGCGCTAACAAAAGCACTACACTCAGAGATATTGTACCGATATGAGCGAGCTTCATACTGCCTCCAGTTGATGGCACTTGCCGGGTATTAGCCAACGACAATGTTAACTAAGCGACCTTTCACTACAATAATCTTGCGGATGGTTTTGTCTTCAAGAAAACGCTGAACGTTACTATTTTCCTGAGCCATCGCTTTAACGCTATTCTCGTCCGCATTCACATCCACGTCGATCTTACCGCGCAGCTTACCGTTCACCTGTACCATCAACTGCACAGTACTTTGAACCAATGCCTGCTCATCCACCTCTGGCCATGGGTAATCGATCACGGCATCGCTATGCCCTAATCCTTCCCACAACACCTGAGTCACATGCGGTGCAATTGGTGACAACATGAGTACTGCAATTTCCAATGCTTCCTGACGTACGCTCAATGTTTGAGGATCAGTACCTTTGAATTTGGAGACATCATTGATCAACTCCATATTCGCCGCGATAGCGGTATTAAAGGTATAACGACGCTGCATATCATCGGTGACTTTAGTCAATGTCTGATACAGTTTTTGGCGCAATGCTTTCTGTTCATCGTTAAGGCTAGCCACATCCAACGCTGGCGCTGTTCCGGCACTCACATGCTCCTGCACCATACGCCACAAACGCTTGAGGAAGCGATTAGCACCCTCAACACCAGAGTCTGACCATTCCATACTTTGATCTGGTGGAGCCGCAAACATAGAGAACACGCGCAAAGTATCCGCACCATACTCTTTAATCAGCTTCTGAGGATCAACACCATTGTTTTTGGACTTGGACATTTTACTCATGCCCGATGCAATCACTTCTTCACCCGTTGCAGTCAGTGTCGTTTTAATCGCTTGCCCGCGACTATCACGCTCAACCGTCACATCTTGTGGAGCAATCCAGTTTTGACCGCCCTTTTCATCCTCAATGTAGAAGGTGTCACATAGCACCATACCCTGAGTCAGCAATTTAGTGAATGGCTCATCACTGTCAACCAAACCTTCATCACGCATCAGCTTGTGGAAGAAACGCGCATACAACAAATGCAGTACGGCGTGCTCGATACCACCGATATATTGATCGACCGGCAACCAGTAATCTGCACGCTCATCCAGAATAGATTTATCGTTATCAGGCCCTGTAAATCGCGCGTAATACCATGAGGATTCAAAGAAGGTATCAAAAGTATCTGTTTCACGAGTCGCTTCGCCACCACACTTCGGGCAGCTGGTCTCGTAGAACGAAGGCATTTGCTTAATCGGCGAACTACCGGACTCATCAAATTCAACGTCAATCGGCAACTCAACTGGCAACTGATCATCCGGAACCGGTACTGCGCCACAATCATCACAGTAGATAATTGGAATCGGGCAACCCCAGTAGCGTTGACGAGATACGCCCCAGTCGCGCAGACGGTAATTAATGGTCTTACGGCCTTTGCTATGCGATTTCAGTAAATCAGCAATGGCATCAAACGCTTCTTCAGAAGTCTGACCATCAAAGTCACCGGAATTAACCAGTACACCTTTTTCAGTGTATGCCGCTTCCTGAACATCAATCTCATCGCCATTAGCTGGTGCAATTACCTGCTTAATTGGCAAGCCATAGCTCTTGGCAAAGTCCCAGTCGCGCTCATCATGACCTGGTACAGACATCACCGCGCCTGAGCCGTATGACATCAATACAAAGTTCGCCACCCAAACCGGCACTGTTTCACCCGTTAAAGGATGAATCGCGTACTCACCGGTTGGCATACCACGCTTTTCCATGGTCGCCATATCAGCTTCTGCGGTTTTAGCAGTCTTACAGCTTTCGATAAATTCAGTCAGTTCAGGATTGTTTTCAGCAGCACGTAATGCCAATGGGTGCTGGGCTGCAACAGCCACATAAGTCACACCCAATAAGGTATCAGGGCGAGTGGTGAATACTGACAAGGTGTCATCGGAGTCTTCAATACCAAACTCAAGATCAACGCCTTCAGAACGACCAATCCAGTTCTCCTGCATGGTGCGAACCTGCGCAGGCCACTCTTCTAACTTCTTAACGTCAGACAGTAACTCATCCGCATAGGCAGTGATTTTGAGGAACCATTGGTCAATTTCACGTTGTTCAACCAATGCACCGGAGCGCCAGCCACGGCCATCCACCACCTGCTCATTCGCTAATACGGTGTTATCAACGGGGTCCCAGTTTACCGTGGCTTTCTTACGGTAAACCAAGCCCTTTTCAAATAACTTAAGGAAGAACCATTGCTCCCAGCGATAGTAGTCCGGCTTACAGGTCGCTAGCTCACGAGACCAGTCATAGGCAAAGCCCATTTTCTGCAACTGGCCGCGCATGTCAGCCATATTGGCATCTGTCCAAGCCGCTGGTGGCACATTGTTTTTGATCGCAGCGTTTTCTGCAGGCAGTCCGAAAGCATCCCATCCCATTGGTTGCAGGACATTTTTTCCCTGCATACGCTGAAAGCGACTGATTACATCACCGATTGTATAGTTCCGCACGTGTCCCATGTGGAGCTTGCCACTTGGGTAGGGGAACATAGACAGGCAGTAGTACTTTTCTTTGCTCTCATCTTCTGTAACAGTAAAGGCATCTTGGGCATCCCAAAAGGCCTGAACATCGGCTTCAACGGTAGAATGATCGTATTGTTCCTGCATAAGCGTCTTGGTAATAATTCTATAAAGCAGGAAGGATACCGAGGATTAACCCCATCTGCTAGTGATGAATGTTAGTTAATGTGGATATTTAGTGTTGTTTTTTGTTTTTTATCACCCACTTGCAGCCCTACATAAAGCCACTTTATCTGCTTATTGATCCTACTTTTATTTAAAGGTTTTCAATTACTTCGCGAGCTATCCGTTCGCTGTAGGCGTGTATCTTCCAGTGGCCCGGACTCCAGCCTTTTAAAAAGCGATAAAAATCTGTCCAGGCGATTGGGTACATCGGTCTCCAGGCAACCTCAACATCCGATGGATTAATCTGCGGCTGATGAACGGCTAATGCAGTAGTCAATTCTGTAAAATAAATATTCAATAAATCAGTTTCGTAACGCTCGCAATCCGCTTCATTCAGGCAGCTACTGATAAAGTAGGCAACATCTTTCATGCCGCAACCACCACCCACATACTGAAAGTCGACAGCAGCGACCTGCTTGCCATCCTCTGAAAAACAAAAGTTGGCCAATTTGGCATCACCGTGCACAAAGGTCTGGAATGGTGCTTCGTTTAATCGATCATCTAATACTGAAGCGGCTTGTTTCAGCGCCCCTTCTTCCATACCTGCAAGCTCATCAGGCCGTGTTGCCAAGTGCCAATAGGTACCAACCGGCCACAGCTGCTCTGGCGTTTTCCCCAGAAACGTTGCATGAAAGTTGGCTAACCACTTCAGGCAAGCGGTTATGTGTTCCCAATTCGCATTACAAACCAGTGACGGAAAACCATTACTGCTAAGGTCTTCCAATATCATGATAAAACTATTTTCTTGTTGCTCCAGACCAAGCGTTTTTGGAACGCGACAGTGCTCGTTACTATGGTCTGCCCAACGTTGGTACCATGCCGTTTCTATTTGGTAAGAACGCAGTTTGCGGTGATGTGAAAAATCCGTATTCCAGCCTCTGGGGTGCTGACTTAACTCTGGCAAGCGGACGTGTTTGACAATGACTGATGACCATTGAGAACCGGTTAATTCATACCGCTCCAAGCTGCCGTAACCGCTCCACAAGCTTTGTATCGTCGTGACAGACCGAATGTCGATGGCTTGGGTAGCATCCAAAATCATGTCTTTAAGTTGTGTCTTCATAAAGTTTGTTATCTACTCAAAATTCTGAGAACTAAGTGGATCAAGTTGCACCTATTGGCCATCAATGATCTTTTAAAAAATGACTGCTCCCCATTAGGGTCAATTTACAGATGGATTAGCTCTGTGCTAGAACTATTCACACGAGGAATCATGAATAGTCACAGTGAAATCAATTATTTCCAAGCTTGTACGATGTCTACTGCCAAGCCTTCTGCTGATTAGTTCAGTCCAGACTGCGATGGCTGCCTCCCCATTAGCTGAGCAAGCCTCCCCATACTTACGAGCACACGCTAAAGATGCCGTTCAATGGCGCCCTTTTGGCACAGCAGCCTTCGCTGAAGCAAAAGCTAAGGATAAAGCAATATTATTATCCAGTGGTTATTTATCTTGTTACTGGTGCCATCGCATGTCTGAAGATAGCTTCAGGAAAAACGCAGTTGGCCAACTGATTAATCAACAGTTTATCCCTATTTTACTGGACCGTGAACTAGAGCCGGAAGTGGATGATTATCTGCAAAAATTCATGACTCAGCAACGCGGTTTCGGCGGCTGGCCACTGACCGTAATGCTCACTCCTGACGCAAAACCGATTGCCGGATTCAGTTATCAAGCGGCCGATGAATTTATTAACACCATCAACAGCTTTTCAGAGAACTGGCAACGACAGCGTCAAAATATCGAAGCAAGTGCTGCGACCAAATCAAAACAACTAATATCGCCATCAACGTCAAAAGCCAACGCTACGACGCTTGATAAACAGAGTTTATTAAATAACTTCTTGGAACAGAGCCAACGCATCGCTGACAATGACTATGGGGGTTTTGGACAAACTGAAAAATTTCCCTTTGCGCCACAATTGGCAACCTTACTTTATCTGGATCGGTTGAAACAAACCCCACAAGTCGAGCTTCGTAACTTTTTAATGATTACATTGCAAGCCATGATGGGCGGTGGTTTACGGGATCATGTGGGCGGTGGCTTCTTCAGATACTCGGATAATCGTCAATGGTCAGCGCCGCACTTTGAACAAATGCTTTACACGCAGGCGCTAATGGCTCCTCTGCTTTTGCAAGCCGGTGAGCAGTGGAAAAACGGTGCTTTCACCGAAGCTGGCAGCGAGGTATTACTAGGTATGATTAATCACTTCCAGCGACCTGACGGCTTATTTCGTACAGCACTTTCTGCCGTCAGTGAAAAGGGGCAAGCAGGTGGATACTATCTATGGACAGAATCTAATTTAAAAAAGCTGCTTGGTCGTGATTATTCCAATATCTATGCACTGGATACCGGCACGCCTAAGCAATATCTGCCACTGATTCAGGTAAGTGGCTTGCAGCGGATGAGTATTCGGCAACGCTTATTGAATGAGCGACAGAAGCGCCAGATGAAATACGACGATAAGGCGCTGCTGGGCTGGAATGGACTCGCGCTATCTGCACTGGCGAGAGGTAGCCAGTTGCATCCGTCTATTTATGATGCAGGGGCACGTTTATATCAGCAGCTTGAGCCACTGTTAGCAATGAAGACATTACCTCGTCTGATTGATACCAAACAGGCAGGGCCGGCCCAATTCACGGATCAGGTTTATTTTGCTCACGGACTCTATCAATGGGGGGCGGCCAGCAAAAATCAATCACTCATCAGTCAATCCGGTCGTTTGCTTCTGACACTTTATGAGAATTATTACCAAAATGGCTACTGGCAAGCAGCAAGCGATAAACCACTGATTGGGGAACAACTGAGTCGGGCGTTAGTTGACACCGAACTTCCCTCAGCCAGTGGGCTATGGCTCAAGACCTCCAGTCAATTACTGAACGACTCAGTTCATAACGATAGTAGTGAAAAACAAACGATAGCGCTTCAGCAAGCCTTAAAAACCATTAGCAAGCAACTCCCCGACACACTTGTTGATGATGCCTTTTTTCACGGCACCAGCCTCAGCGCCCTGCTTTATATCGCCACTCAGAACCATGCCGCAAAGGAGTCAGACCATTGATTATCGCACCACATAACAAATGCGGAAGAATAGATAGTTACCGCCCCTTATATGGCTGGCTAGTGTTATTTGGTTTGATGCTATTCGGTGGCTTTTTGCTGTGGTGGCATGAGCTGTGGCAACCCGTATTAACGCAGGATAAAACTTATCTGTCCGGTGTCATTATCATATTATTCATACTCGTAACCCTGTACTTAGGACGCTGCACCTGGCAATTAACCCAGCAATCCTTACTGGCTGAAGACTTAATCAACGCACCGCACACTAACGAAAATACTCAACAACACAATAGTGGCACCAGCACGCAAAAAACGGAACATAGCTCTTTAAACACTCAAGGCTGGGCCTCGGAGTACCTTCACCTATTACAACAAAGTCAGCAGCAAACTGACAAAGGACAAAACCTTACTGAGTCTTTACAGGCCAGATTAGTGGAGCAAGTTTATGGCCCACATAGCTCAGGCTGGTTTCTGTCAGACCTATTACTACGTCTTGGATTGATGGGTACAGTGATTGGCTTTGTACTAATGCTTGGCTCCGTGGTCAATCTGCAGGATGAAGGAATCAATGCCCTCAAACAGCTAATGACCAGTATGAGTAGCGGTATGCAAGTAGCGCTTCTCACCACACTCACGGGACTCGGCTCTGCCATGCTGATTAGTCTGCAATGTCAATGGCTGGACCGCTGCGCCGATCAACTAGTCAGCCGGATTATTGAAATCAGTACGTTCAATGTTTCATCAACCAATGGCCACCATACGGAGAGTCATTGATGGCTGGCCTCTACCAACGCCAGCGCAACAACCAACGCACAGACCCGTTTATTGATTTGTTATTCAACACCCTGCTCGGGTTTAGCTTTTTATTTCTGATCAGTCTGGTGTTTATCAACCCCGACGAGGATCAGGCCAAGGTGGACAAACAAGCCGAATACGTTATCACCATTAGCTGGGACAAAACACTGGCCGATGATATTGACCTGTGGGTGTATGCGCCAAGTGGTCATACCGTTTCCTATCTGCAAAAAGAAGCGGGTTGGCTGCATTTAGACCGAGATGACCGCGGTGAAGTGAATGATAAATTGCTGATTGACGGTCGTGAGGTAGTCCATGCAGTCAATGAGGAAGTAGTCACTATTCGTAACCGACTTGCCGGTGAGTACATTGTTAATGTGTACTTTTACGCAGCCGATAGCAAAAAGCGCCCACCCCGAAAAATACCAGTCAAATTGAAAATCGACCGCATAAACCCACGCTTTGAAACAGTGTACGTTGATCAGGTGGAGCTGACCGCGCAGGACCAGGAGCTAACCGCAGTGCGTTTTACACTTGATGATGAGGGCAAAGCCGGTCAGTTCAATAAACTCCCCAAACAGCTCACACCCTATGGCTTGGACCACATGCCTGAACAGATACCGGATGACTTATGGACCAAATAAACGCCAGCCTGCCACTTGTGTTCGCCTACGTGTTACCGCTGTGTTTATTGGTCTGGCTATGGCTATCGGTAAACATTAAATCTCGTACCAAACTGTTGTTAACGCTTTGCTTACCCGTGATCTATGCAGTACATTGGTATGGTTTACAGAGCTTACGCGGTTGGCCTGCCAATCAATCATTACCAAATCAATTTGAATTGATTGCTGCCGATGTGGTCGAACCCGAAGCTAGTCAGAATCGCGATGGCAAAATCCACTTATGGATTCGACAAAAAAGCAATGGCGAGCCCCGTGTGTATGGTCTGCCCTACACTCGCCAATTACATAAAATACTATTTGAAACCAAGCAACGCATGGAAGCAGGCCAAACTCAAATGGGAAGACTCTACGATGCCAGCAGTAATCGCGGCGCCGCAATTGGTAACAACCAAAAACTGGAATTCCAGAATGCGACACGCGCGATGCTGCCGCCTAAATAGAGACTTCATTTATCCCCCTCATCAGATTGATCCAAAAAAATTAGGCATCCCCCCCACATTGATGACCTAAGCTTATACAACAATCACATCTGATTATTATTGGAGCGAAATTATGAACCAACGTCAGTTTAAGCTAATTTTACGAAACGCCGTTCTCGCCGCAATCCCCCTATCCGCTCAAAGCGGCTGCATGACTGCTGCTGACTCCGTCAAAAAAGACGATGAGCCAATCAAAATAGACAATCCCTGCCGCACCGGTGAATCTACCCGCAAGTCCGCAACGGAGGCTTACAGCGCGCAAATTGACTTAGTCAAAGAGCCGATAAGTGCTCAGCAATGTATTGCATTGTGTCAGGAAGCGTTTCAAAAGAATCGAATTGGCGGGCAAACTGATTTTGCAAAGTTGGAAAAAATTCAGGCCAGTGACTGTTCAACCAAAACACAACCGTTTACCAGTCGCCCCTTCCGCGCTCCTCCACTTGCCGAACCATCAACATTGGTCTCTTGCCAGATCGAATACACCGCGATTCATTCGCCTTACACTTGCCCCAAAGTGGTTCCGGGAAGAATGCCAAATGGTATACAGATCAATGACCGCAACGATACAACCCAAAGCAGTATCGCAAGCTATCTGGCGAATATGGCGGCGATGGAAACAGCCGCAATAACAGCCTTTGAATATTTGGTGCGTGAACTCACTGCTTACGGCGCGCCAGAAACGCTGATTGCTCAAGCTCAACAAGCTGTTGATGAAGAAAAGCGCCATGCTGAAATGGCAGGATTGCTGGCAGCAGCTCATGAAGCAACGGTGCCTGCGGTTCAGATCGATGACTTTATGTTGCGCTCCATGTATGAAATTGCACTGGAAAATGCGATCGAAGGCTGTGTGAATGAGACTTTCGCAGCGGCCTGTGGTATCTGGCAAAGTGAGTATGCGCAGATGCCTGTGTTTAAAAAGATCATCGGTTATATCACTGATGAGGAAATAAGCCATGCAGCATTATCATGGGAAATCCATCACTGGTTAATGCCTCAGTTAACACCCATGCAACAACAAGCTATTAGCAAAGCACAAATCAAGGCAGTAGATGAGTTGATGACGAGCTTCAGGCAAAAAGGTGATCCGGCACAGCAGTCTGCATTTGGCCTACCTGATGAGGCTAGTGCATCAGTGATTTTATCTCAGCTCCAGCAGAGCACCTGGCGAGACATCCCGTCAGTTCATTAATAATACGGGCTGAATATACCAAGCTGCAGATACCCCACAACTATGAACTAGTTTAGAATGGGGTATCTTTTTAAGTCACAGGATCATTCATGGATACGCAGCTCACGACTCTTTCCAGCTTCATCATCGACGAACAACGCAGACTCGGAAAACAAGCCAGCGGTGAATTCACCGGCTTACTAAACGATATCAGCATTGCCTGTAAGAGCATCGCCTCATTGGTCAATAAAGGTGCGTTAGCGGGGGTTTTGGGTGTAGCAGGCAGTGAAAATGCCATGGGTGATGCGCAGAAAAAGATGGATCTGATCGCGAATGATTTGTTTATCAACGCGCTGCAGCATAACGGTCACTGTGCCGGAATGGCTTCAGAGGAGCTGGACGAGATATTAACGCTACCGGAAGGCAAAATTCGGGGGAGCTATCTGGTTACGTTTGACCCGTTGGATGGCTCATCCAATATGGATATCAATATCGACGTTGGCGCGATCTTCTCAATCCTGAAAGCACCGGCCAGTGGTGAAGATCCGACGGCAGAAGACTTTGCACGTCCTGGTGTTGAGCAAATCGCAGCAGGTTATTGCTTATACGGCCCTTCCAGCATGTTTGTACTCACCACAGGTAATGGTGTCAATGGTTTCACTTTAGATACCAGTATCGGTGAATTTATCCTGACCCACCCTGATATGAAAGTGCCAGAAACGACTAACGAGTTTGCCATCAATGCTTCCAACCAGCGTCACTGGGAACCGGCGGTCCAGCAATATATTGCGGACTGTCAGGCCGGGGAAACAGGCACATTGGGCAAAAATTATAATATGCGCTGGGTAGCAGCCATGGTCGGTGAGATTCACCGAATTTTATGCCGGGGCGGTGTATTTCTTTACCCAATTGATGAGCGCAATCGCGAAGCTGGCGGTAAGTTACGTTTATTGTATGAAGGAAACCCAATGGCGATGATTGTTGAGCAAGCAGGTGGTTTAGCCAGCACAGGTTATCAACGTATTATGGAAGTCATGCCCAATGGCGATCCCCATCAACGCGTTGCGGTCATCATGGGATCAAAGCAGGAAGTAGAAACAATTCTGAAGTATCACGAAGCTTAAATTCTGGCTAACAAGTGACATGATGCCGGGCGATTCCCGGCTAAGACAATCAGCTCATAAAAAACGGCGTTACCTGCATTAGGTCAACGCCGTTTTTATTACCAACCGTATAAGACTGACTTGAGAATCCGATAGAGTAATGACTTAGCTCGTGGGCTCGTTTCTGAATGCATCCGCCAGATACTGCATCATCGACCACACAGTCAGAATGGTGGCAATCGCTAACAACGCCAAACCAATTTCATGCAGCGGTATCCCCCAAAGCGGTTTGTCATACAGCAAGAATGTAAGTGACATAATTTGTGCAGCAGTCTTCAGTTTTCCGGTAAACGCAACAGCTACTTTGCTACGTTGACCGACTTCAGCCATCCATTCACGTAGCGCTGATATCAATAATTCTCTGCTGACTATAATTGCGGCGGCAATAGTCACCCAGGCATTCGCCTGACTTTCTACGATTAGAATTAAAGCGACAGCAACCATCAACTTATCAGCGACCGGATCAAGAAACGCCCCAAAGCGCGACTCTTGCCCCCATCGTCTTGCCAAATAACCGTCGGCCCAATCTGTAAAGCCAGCTAACGCAAAGACAATTGCAGTGGTCAGAGGGTAGTCTAAATAGAACAGCACGACCATTAGCGGAATTGCCAGGATTCTCAGGTACGTCAGCATTATCGGTATATTCAGTATCATGTTGTTACCATATCGGTTGTTTACGGTTTACAGACCTGTTTTGGTTATTCACCATTAAACCGATCATAGATTTTTCCAGCTAAAGCAACACTGATTCCGTTTACTTTTGCTAACTCTTCTACGCTTGCCCGAGTGATCGCTCGTAGCCCGCCAAATTGTTTTAACAACTCTTGCCGACGCTTCGGCCCTAATCCTTCTATACCTTCCAGTGGTGATGTGGTTCGTGCTTTTTGCCGCTTCTGTCGGTGACCTGTGATCGCAAAACGATGCGCTTCATCACGGATCTGCTGAATCAAATGTAAAGCACTGGAGTGAGCCGGCAATTCAACACGCCGTTTACCAATTGTCAGCGTATCCAACTCAGCACGTCGCCCCTCTCCTTTGGTGACACCAACGATATCAACCCCTGAAATCTGTAATGACTCCAGTACTTTAATCGCTTCGTTAACCTGTCCTTTTCCACCATCAATAAACAAAATGTCCGGCAACTTGGCATCTGACTCTGTTACCTTGCCAAAACGTCTGCTTAGCGCCTGTGACATTGCGGCATAATCATCACCAGGCGTGATACCTGTAATATTGTATCGACGATATTCACTCTTAACCGGCCCTTCTGCGCCAAACACAACTTGTGAGGCAACGGTCGCCTCACCTTGCATATGACTAATATCGTAACATTCCATTCGGGTCGGAATATAATCTAATGCCAATGCTTCCTGCAATGCATCCATGCGTTTTTCAATACTGTCTTTTGAAATCAGTTTATTCTGGAGGGCATGTAAAGCATTCTTCACCGCCATCGCGACCCAACGCGCACCATCGCCTCGTGGCTTCCAGGTGATACTGATTTTACGTTCAGCCTTTAGTGCCAGCATCTCTGTTAACAGTTCAGCCTCTTCCGGCTCATGGCTTAACAGAATCTTGGCAGGAATGGTCCGGCTCAGATAGTACTGGCCGATAAAGTGAGCGAGAATTGCGCTCTCCTCCAATTCTACTGCTGGCAACTGAGGAAAATAATGACGACTACCCAAATTATTACCAGAGCGAATTGTCATGACTTGCACACAAGCCACTTCAGAGGCTAACTGTAGTGCAATGACATCCACATCACCCTGTCCACCACTGATGTATTGCTGTTGCGACACCAGCCTTACTTTTTCAATCTGATCCCGATACTCCGCAGCCTGCTCAAAGCGCAATTGGGCCGAGGCTTTCTCCATTTGAGCCACTAGCGTTGCCGTTAGCGCTTCACTTTTTCCCTGCAAAAACTGCACCGTAAAGTTAACACTTTCGCGATAATCACTGACACTGATTTCATTGGTACACGGTGCTGTGCAGCGTTTGATCTGGTATTGCAAACACGGGCGAGAACGATTTCGGAAATAGCTATCCTCGCACTGACGCGCCTTAAATAGCTTTTGCAATTGCCCCAATGTTTCGCGAACAGCGCCAGCACTGGGATAAGGACCAAAAAACTGCCCTTTCTTTTTTCTGGAGCCGCGATGGAAGCTTACACGAGGGTATTTACCCTCAGAAATATAGATATAGGGATAGCTTTTATCGTCACGCAGTAACACGTTGTAGCGTGTCAGGTGTTTTTTGATGAGGTTGCTTTCGAGGAGTAATGCTTCTGCTTCGGTATCTGTAATGGTGATTTGTACATCACAGACCTGTTTTACCATTGACCAGATTCGCGAATTAACTAAATTTCCTCTGAAATAACTGGACACACGGTTCTTAAGATCTTTCGCTTTGCCGACGTACAGCACTGTATTGTCGGCACTCATCATACAATACACGCCGGGCTTATGAGGAACCGTCTTTAAAAAAGCCTTACTATCGAATGATTCCGGTGTAGGTGCAGACATGACAGGTGATCAAGGCTAATAGCGTATCAGCGCTGAGCCCCAGGTAAATCCACCACCGAAGCCTTCCAAGAGAATGATCTGGCCTCGTTGAATCCGGCCGTCTCTGACTGCCTCGTCAAGTGCCAAGGGAATGGATGCACTCGAGGTATTACCATGTTTATGTACCGTAACGACCACATGATCCATCGACATCTTTAGCTTTTTAGCGGTTGCCGAAATAATCCGGATATTCGCCTGATGTGGCACTAACCAGTCAATATCGGACTTTTGCATCTGATTCGCCTCAAGCGTTTCATCTACAATCCTTCCCAATGTTTTGACCGCAAAACGGAATACCTCATTGCCACGCATTTGCAGATACGCTTCGCCCTTTAGGTAATTTTCACGACCATCAGAAATACCACCACTCACATTTAACAAATCTTGGTAACGACCGTCAGAATGCAGGTGTGTTGAGATAATTCCTGCTTCTTCATCGGCTTCCAGAACAACCGCACCGGCACCATCAGCAAATAATATGCAGGTACCGCGATCATTCCAGTCAATAATGCGTGACATGGCTTCTGCACCAACGACCAGTGCACACTTGTGGGTACCACTTTTGATAAACTTATCAGCGACGCCTAGTGCATAAACGAAGCCAGTACAAACAGCCTGAACATCGAATGCTGTCGAGCCATTCGTGATGCCTAAGCGCTCCTGTAGAATCGAGGCCGTACTCGGAAAAACTAAATCAGCTGTTGTCGTTGCAAAGACGATCAGATCAACGTCATTAGCTTCTTTACCAGCCATTTCCAGCGCTAAACGTGCCGCATGCTCGCCAAGCTCGGATACGGTCTCATCTTTAACAATATGACGTTGATGAATACCCGTACGTTCTACGATCCACTCATGTGAGGTATCAACCATCTTTTCAAGATCATGATTTGTCATGATGGTGGGAGGTAAGTAACTCCCGGTACCGGTAATGCGTGAATACATAGTTAAACCTTTATTGTGCTTGTTTCTGCCCTTCATCAACCAATGCCTGAAGGCGATGGCGAATATGCTTAGGTACTTCTGCTTTGGCTTCTTTTCTGGCAATGCTGATGGCGTTAGCAAACGATAAACTGTCTGCACCACCATGGCTTTTTATCACAATCCCTTGCAATCCCAAGAAGCTGGCTCCGTTGTAGTTTCTGGGGTCAAACTGTGTTTTCAGCGCTTTGAGCACTGGCATTGCAACCAGCGCCATTAACTTTGTATACCACGTTCGCTTGAAATGAGCTTTGAGGTCATTTGAAAGCATTTTGGCCAGACCTTCAGTGGTTTTTAATGCCACATTACCCACAAAGCCATCACATACAACCACATCAACCCGATCACTGAATATGTCATCACCCTCGACATAGCCAATATAATTCACAGGTGCTTCTTTAAGCAACCGATTCGCCGCTTTGACTTGCTCATTACCTTTGATATCTTCCTGACCGATATTCAGCAGACCAACCTTCGGTGAATCCACTTTATCAATCGCTCTGGCAAGCTCATCACCCATTATCGCAAACTGATACAGATGCTCAGCAGATGAGTCTATATTAGCCCCCAGATCAAGCATGTGGGTATGCCCGTCATGAGAGGGAATAGGACTACAAATTGCCGGGCGGTCAATTCCGGGAAGTGTTTTGAGCACAAAGCGTGCCGTCGCCATCAATGCGCCGGTATTACCAGCACTGACAGCAGCATCCGCTTTGTCATCTTTAACAAGGTTGATTGCCACACGCATTGAAGAGTCTTTCTTACCACGTAAGGCAAGTGCGGGCGGCTCATCCATATCAACCGTTTGACTGGCATGATGAACCGTCAGACGAGAATCATCCTGAGCATTGAGTTCGCGCAGCTTTTCGTTAATCTGCGTTTCGTCGCCAACCAGTATCAGGGAGATATCACTATGCTGCTTGAGTGCTTCGATAGCCGCAGAAACAGTGACGGAGAGACCATGATCCCCACCCATGGCATCCAAGGATATACGGTAGTGCGAGTCCATGTTAATGTCCAATCATTCGTATATTTTAGTACGCAAAATCGCGGGACGTGCCCGCGATTCTGTGTATCTTGACGATGAAGAGAAGCGTATTGCTTACTCGTCACCCTCTTCCAATTCTTCAACTTCAGCTTTAGGCGCAATCACCTGACGACCACGGTAGAAACCGTCTGGAGTCATGTGATGACGTAGATGAGTTTCACCTGAAACAGGATCAGTTGATAATGTTGCTGCTTTCAACGAATCGTGTGAACGACGCATACCACGACGTGAACGAGTCACTTTACTTTTTTGTACTGCCATTGTTCTAGCTCCAAGTAGGCATACGATCTTAAATCAGATCAACTGCCTGGGTTCTTAAGGTTCTGTAACACTGCAAAAGGGTTTTCACGCTCTTCTTGCACTGCTTTCGTTATCGCTTCTGGTGTTGCTTCGATTAACGGCTTATACGGCTCACATTGATCATGCATCACTAATTGAGGGATATTTAACAGTACTTCATCTTCAACAAAGTCCTGCAGAATAATCCGCCCATCTTCAACTAAGTAGGTCTCATAGCCACCTTGCAACGGCTCTGCCTGCTCATCACTCGAAACCATCACCAAATCTATCGGATTATCGATAGTAATGGATACCGGCTCAAGACAACGCTGGCAAATGAGACTAAGCTCACCAGTCACTCTTCCTTTTATAGAAGGCAGTCCAGACTTGTTCTTAAAAAAGGACAAATCAACAGAGAAAACGCCTGTCTTATCTGCGAGTAAATCTGAAATTCTTGAGAAGTTTGCAACCTCATACTCCCCTTCGAGCTCGCGTCGTTGCTCGATTAGGCGATACGGATTGACTTCTACTGGTAACCTAGTTGACATAAGCGCGGGATTATAGGAATTTCTGCCCCTGTCTGTAAAGCTTTATTATGCCCTTTTCTCAGCAATACGAACAACGGCACATAACTTTACAATTCGTTATTGTTTTGAAGCACTAGATTCACAGTCGTCCTAAACCGAGACATATTTATATGTATAAACTGGTACTCGCATCAAGCTCACCTTACCGCAAAACATTATTGGAAAGATTACAGCAGCCCTTTGTCTGCGACTCACCTGATATCGATGAAAGCCAACAACTCAATGAAACACCCAGAGATTATGTGGAACGTCTTTCAAAAGAGAAGGCAGAAGCAGTTGCGGCAAGACACCCCGACAGCCTGATCATCGCTTCGGATCAATGCAGCGTCATAGATAATGTAATTTGCGGTAAACCCGGACACCATTCTGCGGCCATACAACAGCTACAACAAAGCTCTGGCAATCGAGTGAGTTTTTATACCGGACTATGCATTATGAATAGCAATAATCACGAGACACTATCGGCTGTCATACCGTTCCATGTTGACTTTCGTGACCTTACCCTTCAAGAAATTGAACGCTACCTCAACGCTGAGAAGCCCTATGATTGTGCGGGAAGTTTTAAAGCAGAAGGACTCGGCGTGACACTATTTAAAAAAATGGAAGGCGATGATCCCAATGCCTTAATTGGCCTCCCTCTGATACGCCTATGCGAGATGCTACGCCAATTCGGACTTAATTTGCCATAATCACCACTAAAACCCTGAAAGCAGTGAATTATTGTGTTTACGCCCCGAACAAGCATCAGTACAATAGCGCCCGAATTGCCCTATGGGCACTGAAGTATTTGGATTTTAACATTTTATATTTATTTGGAGTCTCTCGTGGCTATCGAACGCACTATCTCAATCATCAAGCCTGACGCTGTTGCTAAAAACGTTATCGGTCAAATCTACGCTCGCTTTGAAGCAGCTGGCCTGACAATTCTTGGCGCTAAAATGAAGCAACTTACTAAAGCTGATGCTGAAGGTTTCTACGCAGTACATAGCGAGCGTCCTTTCTTCAACGACTTAGTTTCTTTCATGACTTCAGGTCCTGTTATGATTCAGGTTCTGGAAGGTGAAGATGCAATCGCTAAGAACCGTGAGCTAATGGGTGCGACTAACCCTGCAGAAGCAGACGCTGGAACTATCCGTGCTGACTTCGCTCAAAGCATTGATGAAAATGCTGTTCATGGTTCAGACAGTGCAGAGAATGCTAAAATCGAGATCGACTTCTTCTTCGGTGAAGACGAAGTTTGCCCTCGTTTACGTTAATAAGGTCAAACAATGAGTCAAGCTGGCACGGATAAAATTAATCTGCTCGATATGAGTAGTGACAAGATGAAAGAGTTCTTACTGCAACGCGGTGAGAAGCCTTTCCGTGCCACGCAATTGATCAAGTGGCTTCACCAATATCTGGTGGATGATCTGGATCAAATGACCAATATCAGTAAGGCGATGCGTGCGGACTTGGCAGAAATTGCAGAGATCCGCCTACCAGAAGTCGTACTAGACCAAGCCTCCGCTGACGGGACACACAAATGGGTGTTACGTCTGGCGGATGGCAATTGCATTGAAACAGTCTACATCCCGGAAAGTGAACGCGGCACACTATGTGTTTCGTCTCAAGTTGGATGCGCACTAGACTGCACTTTCTGCTCTACCGCAAGACAAGGCTTTAGCCGCAACCTAACCGTTGGCGAGATTATCGGCCAACTGTGGATTGCCCGCAAAACCCTTCAACCTGACCCTAATGCTAATCGCGCAGTCACTAATGTAGTGATGATGGGCATGGGCGAACCATTACTAAATTTCGAAAACGTTGTCGACGCCATGTCTCTAATGCTGGACGACAATGCTTATGGTTTGAGTAAACGTCGCGTTACTTTAAGCACCTCCGGAGTTATTCCTGCACTTGATCGCTTACGTGAACGCATCGATGTTTCACTGGCTGTATCACTACATGCACCCAACGACGAGTTGCGCGACAAGCTGGTGCCGGTTAATAAGAAATACCCTATCAAAGATTTAATTGCTGCTTGCCATCGTTTTCTGGATGGAAAAGCCGCTCGCGAACACATCACCATGGAATATGTGATGTTGGATGGCGTGAATGATTCTGATGAACATGCACGCGAACTCATCCAAACCCTGAAAGGACTCTCAGTAAAAGTCAATCTCATCCCGTTTAATCCGTTCCCGGATACGCGCTACAAGCGATCATCCAACAATAGGATTCATCGCTTTTATGAGATTTTAGCGAACGCCGGCATGGTCGTCATGACTCGTAAAACCAGAGGTGATGATATTGATGCTGCCTGTGGGCAGTTGGCCGGAGAAGTTCAGGACCGAAGTCGCCGAAAAATCCATTTCGCCAGACTGGAAAAAGAGATCACCTAAACATGTACAACTCAATAATAATAATAAAAAAAATCATTCTCCTCGCACCACTACTGATCAGCCTCAGTGCTTGTAGTGGTAACCCAAGCAAAGCCTCACCTAAAGACACAAAAGCGGCAGACTACAATGCACGGCTTGGTGCGGAATACACCCGCAAAGGTAGACTTAATCTGGCGAATGAAAAGTTACAAAAAGCACTTGAACAAAACCCTCGCTCAGCGGACGCCCATCATTATTACGCCTTGCTCCAGCAAAAGCTGGGAGAAACAAGCACTGCGGATACACACTTCAGAAAAGCCTTAAAACTAGATCCAAAGAATCCTCAGTTACTCAATAATTATGGCTCGCATTTGTGCAAGAACGGTTACTACACTGAGGCCAGCAAACAATTTATGGCCGCACTGAATGATCCCCTTTATACTACACCGGAATTCGCTTACACTAACGCCGGTATCTGCATTAAGAAATCTGGCAACGTGGTACAGGCTGAAGAGTATTTCCGCAGAGCATTGGTGAGCAAGCCAGCATTCGGATCAGCACTGTACCAGATGTCTAAGATAAAGTACGAACAAGGTGACTATGCCAGAGCACAGGCATTCCTGCAGCGGTACCATGAAAAAAACAGGCAAGATACTGAAACAACCTCACTTTGTGTAAAAATTAATAATGGGCTCGGAGACACTAATGCCGCAGCACAATGCAGTAATAGATTAGCCGGCAGTTATTCCGGCACCTGATAATTTGCGGAATTTGGTAGCTGAGTCAGCTCAATAATCAGCCCCAAAAAATAAATGGAATTAGGCATTCATGGCAGTAGATCAAACTATAGAATCATCCGAAGTTACTGACGTTCTTCCGGGGGACTTAACCGCTATATTGAGGCATCACCGTGAAGAGCATGGCTTAAATGTCAATCAGGTTGCAGAGGCGCTGTGTTTATCTCCAAAAATCATCACCGCGCTTGAAGCTGAAAAGCTTGACGAACTGCCGGAGCCACCTTACGTAAGAGGTTACTTAAGAAGCTTCGCCAAGTTCACTGAAGTTGATCCCACTGAAATGATCAATGCCTACGAAAAGTTACGTGGTGCCAAGCCCAACGAGCTGGATTATCACTTTGCCAACTCACCTGCAACAAACCAGCGCAAGCGTGGTATTTCGTCGGGCATTCTAAAATTTGGATTACTCATTGTTTTACTTGGCCTACTCGCCATCTTATCTATGATTCCGGGAGTACGTGACTGGGCCAGCACTACCTGGAGCAGCTTCTCACAGCAATCTGATCCCGGCTTTACCGCGACGAATCAAAACGACAATCCTTTACTCACTGGGAACATCCCTCCACCACTGCCGATTAATGAAGACGGTGCTACGGGCGACACGCCGGTTGAAGGCGAAGCAGCATCGACTGACACTGTTAACACTGGCTTCCCAAGTGTTGCCGATGCTCCGGTTTCTGCCGATGCAACGACCAACACAGAAGCAAATGCAACAACTCCTGAGACAGAGGCAGCTACTGAAGAAACGGAAACAGCTGAAGGCAGCGAAAGTGCTGATGATACTGAAACTGACACCGCTTCAGTAGAGGTACCTGAAGGCAGCAGCGCACTGAAGTTAGTATTTAATGACGAAGTCTGGATGCGAATCAGAGACAGTGAGAAAAAGAAACTATTTGAAGCGCTCTCGCAGAAAGGAGATACTAAGGAATTGGTTCTGCCCAAGCCGATGGAAATTCGCGTGGGTAACGCACAAAGCCTGGAACTGACAGTCGATGGAAAACCGTTTGATCTCGCGCCTTTCACAAGAGGCAGTGTGGCTAACTTTACTATCGAATAATACAGTACCGATCAATTTTCCAAGACCTTAGACAAAGACATGCCCAAAGTTATTCAATCGATCCGGGGAATGCATGACATTCTTCCGGATCAATCCGCCGCTTGGCAACACCTCGAAGGCACCATCCGCACACTCTTCACTCAATATGGTTACAGAGAGCTTCGTACACCGGTACTAGAGCCTACAGAACTATTCTGTCGCTCGATTGGTGAAGTGACCGACATTGTTGAAAAAGAGATGTACACCTTTGACGACAGAAATGGTGACAGTCTGACACTCAGACCAGAGTGCACAGCTAGCTGCGTACGGGCGGGCATTCAGAATGGCCTACTTTACAACCAGCAACAACGCATTTGGTACATCGGCCCAATGTTCCGGCACGAGCGCCCTCAAAAAGGACGTTATCGTCAGTTCTATCAGGCTGGTATAGAAACCTATGGCATTCCCGGGCCTGATATCGATGCTGAAGTCATCGCTGTCTCTGCCAGACTCTGGCGAACCTTAGGCATCAAAAACGTCGAACTGCAACTCAACTCTCTGGGAAGCAACGAAGCACGCATGCAATATCGAGAAGTGCTGATTGAATACCTAAAGCAGCATGAAGATGTATTGGATGAAGACGCTAAACGACGCATGCTGACCAACCCATTGCGGGTATTGGACAGCAAGAACCCCAAAATGGCGGATATTATTGCTGCGGCCCCTCAACTTCTGGATCACCTTGACGACGAATCAAAGGAACACTTCGATCGCCTCAAGATGTTATTGGATGAGATGGGGATTGAGTATGTAATCAACCCTCGACTAGTACGTGGATTGGATTACTACTGCCGTACGGTTTTTGAGTGGGTAACAACCGAATTAGGCACACAAGGTACAATCTGTGCAGGTGGCCGCTATGATGGCTTGGTTGAGCAATTAGGCGGCAAGCCTACCACCGGTCTTGGTTTCGCAATGGGCCTTGAGCGTATACTACTATTACTTGAAGAACAGAATATAGAGGTACCTGCACTAGCACCTCACATCTACATTGTCATGCAGGGCGAAGAGGCCGAAACAAGCGGACTAACGCTGAGCGAGACCTTACGCAACCAACTTCCACAACTACGCATTATGAGTAACTGTGCGAGCGGAAGCTTTAAAGCACAAATGAAGCGCGCTGATAAATCAGGCGCTGAGTACGCAATTATATTGGGCGACAATGAACTTTCCGAGGGGGTTGTCACAATTAAACCATTACGAAACCAAGGCGAGCAATGCCAGGTATCACGAAATGGTTTGGTTGAACAACTGACGAAAACAGCTTTTGATGGAGAATAATAATGGCTGAAGAATTAAAGAGTGATGAAGAACGCGCAGAAGAACTCAAAGCGTGGTGGCGAGAAAATGGTGTCTCTGTAGCTGCTGGCGTAGCAATCGCAGTTGCCGGTGTGGTTGGCTGGCAGCAATGGCAGCAATATCAAATTCGTCAGGCAGAAACAGCCTCTGCTCTGTTTCAGCAAGCACAAGCCACTGAAACTGATAAAGTTGCCGCACTACAGAAAGTTAGCGAAGAATATGATTCAACACCTTACGGTAGTTTAGCTGCATTATCAGCCGCCGCCGAGACCAGCCAAAGCAATCCAGCTCAGGCTATTGAGTCCCTGAAGAAAGCGCTAGATGGCAAAGATCCGAATCTGGCAACCATTGCTAAACTTCGCCTTGCGAGAGTTTACATTGCTGAAGGAAAATTGAACGATGCAGAAACTTTGCTGGATACGAATCTAGCAGTCGCTTACACTTCTCTGGTAGAAGAGCTTAAAGGCGATTTATACGTCGCTAAAAAGGATTTAGATAAAGCACGCGCAGCTTACGACAAAGCCATCCTCAGTGCAGGTAGTAATTCTGTTCAGTATTTGAAGATGAAGCGTGACAACCTTGGTAAAGGAGCGTAACCACGTGATTAACAGACTACCCCCCCATGTCTCAATGTCGGCACTGACCCTGTCTGTAAGCCTTGTATTATCAGGCTGTAGTGGTCAGTCCTTTCCGGGTAGTCAACTTTTAGGTGGACAGCAAAATGCTTACGTAGCACCTACGCTTAAACCTCTGAAAACCATCGCAACTAACAACAACGCCCAAACCCTGTGGCAAGTTGACACGGGTGCTGCCAACAGCGGCGTTAAAGTTCATCCTTTTACTAATGATTTTGCAGTTTTTTCAGCTGTTGGTGGCACTGTCGCAGCCTGGGATAAACAAACAGGCAAATCTCTCTGGAAGAAATCAGTTGGTGACACTGTTACTGGTGGCGTGAATGGCGGTAATGGCATGGTTTATGCTGGTACCCGCAGCGGAAACGCCATAGCGCTGGATGCCAAAAGTGGAGATATTCGTTGGATCGCACCGGTTGGCACTGAGGTACTAGCGATATCGGAGTCCAGTCAAGGTTTCGTTGTATTCAGAACCATTGACGGTAAATTACATGGTGTTAAAAGTAGTGACGGTGAAGTTGTATGGCAGCGCCAGCAACGCACGCCTCAACTTTCTGTTTACGGTGCAGGCACCCCAATTATTGTATCAAAAGGTGTCATTGCTGGTTTTGATAACGGCAAGGTAGCCGCTTACTATCTGGCGACAGGTAAGCCAATTTGGGAAATAACGCTTTCTACTCCCAAAAGCAACTCTGACAGTGACAGCATTGTTGACGTCGATGGACGCTTAACACCACTCGGTAATGCCTTATTTGCGAGTAATGCTAATGGCCGTGTCATCGGTGCCAATATGACAACCGGTAAAGTTGGCTGGGCAAAAGCATTTGCCTCTTCGACAGGCACTGAGGCCAATGAGAAAGGCCTCTACAGTACCGATGAGCGAGGGCACATCTGGAAACTTGCTCCACTGAGCGGGGACAACATTTGGAGTCAGGACTCCTTAGAAAACCGCCAGCCTACAGCGCCTACATTAACCAGCAGCGGCAGTCATATTATAGTCGGTGACCGACAAGGCAACTTGCATTGGATTGATACCAATAATGGCCAAATCACCAGCCGAATTAAGGCAGACCCGGCGGGCTATGCGGTCGCACCAGTGGTTAATGGTGACATGATGTTCGCACTCGGTAGAAGCGGCATACTGACTGCTGTTCGCACTCGCTAAAGAATTTTTTTAAACATGAGCTACTTCGGTGGCTCATGCTATCTACACTACAGCTTTCGCTGAATCATAATTTGCAGTGACCGCTGCCCGTTAAACTCATTAACTGACAGTTGATACAGAAAGTGGGCCTTTTCACCAATCTCTGGCCACTGCTCAACATCGATATTAAAGGCGATTGCCGATAACGCTCCACTCTGCCCTTCTTTTCTAAGCATGTACTTTAAGTGTGCACCTTTAAGCACACGACGCTCAACAACTTCAAATACATCATCAAATACTGGCGCGGGAAAAGCCTGCCCCCAAGGAATTCGTTGAGACAGCTCTTCAGCTACTGCCAAAGAAAATGACTCCGGCTCAAGCGCCCCATCACTTAATAACGCCTCATTAAATACCGAAGGGCTTACTTCAGACGACACCACCTTGGTAACTGCAGTTTCAAAGTCAGCAAAGTCCTCTGTTTTTAAGCTCAAACCGGCAGCCATCGCATGCCCACCAAACTTTTCAACCAGACCTGTGCTTGAGGTCGCAACCCGGTCAATGACATCGCGCATATGAATACCTGGAATAGAACGGCCTGAGCCTTTAATTTCTCCACCGGTTCCGGGAGCAAAGATAATACAGGGTCGAAAATAACGCTCACGAATCCGTGCAGCAATTATGCCGACAATACCCTGATGCCATTCTTCATGATAAAGACAGATAATCGGTGGCAATGCCTCCTGATTAAGCTCGATAGAATCAAGTAGCTTTAGTGCATCCTGTTTCATCCCTGACTCAAGTTCGCGACGAGTTCGATTCATCTCATCCAACTCTGCCGCTATATTCATCGCAACATCAGTCGAATCGGTTAGCAAACATTCAATACCTAATGACATATCATCAAGACGGCCCGCAGCGTTTAAACGTGGGCCACAGGCAAACCCTAAATCCTGACTACAGGTTTGTTTATGATCTTTTTTTGCTACCCGCAAGAGTGCTGCTACTCCGGCAGTACATTGCCCAGCCCTTATTCGCCTCAATCCCTGCTCTACTAATATCCGATTATTTGCATCTAAGGGAACAACATCAGCAACCGTGCCTAGTGCGACTAAATCTAGCCATCGCACAATATTTGGTGAGGGAAGTTGCCTTTTCTCAAAATAATTTTGTAGTGTGAGTGCCTGTTTCAGTGCCAGCATCAGGTAGAAAATAACCCCTACACCCGCCAGATTTTTAGACTCAAACTCATCACCTGGCTGATTTGGATTTACAATCGCTACCGCTTCAGGCAATTGACTTCCGGGCAAGTGGTGATCAGTAATAACAACATCAATACCTAACTGACTCGCGTAATCCACACCCTCAATGCTTGATATCCCGTTATCGACAGTAATAATGAGCTCCGGACGAAACGGCGCTGCAACATCGATAATCTCAGGCGTTAAGCCGTAGCCATACTCGAAACGGTTCGGAACGATATAATCCACAGACTGAAACCCAAAAGCAGACAAAGCCCGTTTGCATAGGGCAGTGGCTGTTGCACCATCAGCATCAAAATCCCCGACAATTAATATTCTCTGCTGCTTCTCAAGTGCAAGACAAAGTCGTTGTGTCGCGACATCAACACCCTTCAGACTATGAATCGGCTGAAGGTGCCTTAGTTCGCTCGACAGTAAGCGCTCATCATCAACTCCCCTGCTCGCTACAATTCGGCTAAGTAGCGCCGAACAATTATGAAATACCGGGATTTCTGTCGGAACCGGACGACGAATAAGGGTTACAGATTGCATATTTAGATGTTTATTCCCTGAAGTTCTAACTAAGCGACCAATCCGCGCTTATTATCAAAGCAGTCAGCCCAAAAACCATCTGATCCATAGCTTTTTAATCACTATAGATGTGCACCTAATACACTTAATGTTTCATATTCATGTATTTAGAGCTACACTTCTGCGGATCATAATCCAGCAGCATTCCCCATGAATCATACCCCACCCGAGACACTCATCCAACACAGCCGTAATTGGCTGGAAAATGTCGTCATTGCTCACAACTTCTGTCCGTTCGCTAAACGCGAATTTATCAACAACACAATCCATTTCGACGTCATCCCTCACTCAGACACTGAGGCTTGTCTGGAGTCCCTAATTGTGGCGTGTGAGCAGCTTGATAATAATCAGAACATTGAAACCAGCTTGCTAATCCTACCGAATGGTTTTAATGATTTTGAGCAGTATCTGGATTTACTGGAGTATGCTGACAGACTGCTGGAAGCCCAGAATTATGAAGGGATCTATCAAGTTGCAAGCTTTCACCCCGATTACTGTTTTGATAATGCAACACCCGATGATCCCGCAAATTACACCAACCGCTCACCCTATCCTATGCTCCATTTGCTGAGGGAAGCTAGTATCGAGAGAGCTTTGGAACATATCTCTGACCCTGAAGCTATTCCTGAGACCAATATTAAAATAGCTGAGCAATTGGGAATTGAAACATTGAGACAACAATTTGAAAACTGTTTTAAGGACGACTAAACCACTGAATAGCTTAAAATAGCACCACTTTATCTGCCGAGTTAGAAACACAATGGATTTGCAGGTATGCTACACAAGCTGTCAAAACAAACAGAGATACGCTAGCTACCGTGTCATGCAGATATCTCACAAAATTGTGGTTTGATTGAACCATATTACAGCCATTTAACGACTAGCTACGCACCGAGCGAGTTAACAGAATATTTAGGAACAAAAACACAATGCAGTGTCGCATCTGTTCGAACCAGGAAAAAAACACCACCTACGAAGCCCGTGAGATGATGCTTGGCATCAGAGACATGCATACATACTTTAAGTGTGGTGAATGTGGCTGCCTACAAATTGCTAATGTGCCTGAAAATATACAGGAATATTATCCCGGTGATGATTACTATTCTTATGACCAAATAAAAACAGAAACGGGTCTTAAGAAAATGCTGATTACGCTGCGAGATCGCTATGCAGCAACAGGCCAGGGATTCATTGGTAAGCTATTACAAATGAAAATGCCTCATGACAAACTACCGAGGCTTCAACAAGCGGGTGTATCGGTTCAGTCTCGTATTCTGGATGTTGGTTGTGGTGCGGGTCATTTACTGCACTCGCTTAAAGAATGCGGCTTTGAAAACACACATGGTATTGACCCATTTAATGCTAAGAAAATTGAGTATGCCAATGGATTGACCATTGAGCAAAAATCAATTCATGAGGTCACCGAAGGTGGTTGGGATCTCATCATGATGAATCATTCCTTTGAACACGTACTTGATCAGCACGAGACACTGACACAAATTAAGAAATTACTAAGCCCCAACGGGGTATGCATGATACGTATCCCAACCGTAAGCAGTTGGGCTTGGGATCACTATGGTGTTAACTGGGTTCAGCTGGACGCACCGAGACACTTGTTCCTTCACTCCCAAGAAAGCATGCAATATCTGGCTGACAAAGTTGGCTTCGAGCTTCGCGATACGATTTACGATTCATTTGCATTCCAGTATTGGGGCAGTGAACAATACCTCAAAGATATTCCATTAAACGATGAGCGTTCTTATGCGGTCAATCCTGACAAGTCTATTTTCAGTGACCACCAAATACAAAGCTATGCAATCCGAAGCAAAGCGTTGAATGCCGAGCAACAGGGTGATCAGGCGGCATTCTACTTACACAATAAATCGGCATAAGTTGAATGACTAAGAAAAAGAAAATACTGGCTATCTCATCTCCGGGCGGTCATTGGATTCAGTTGAATAAAATCTGTAATGACATGGAACAGCGTTTCGACGTGGTCTATGCCACCGCGGGCACTCAGTATGGCTCACAAAAGAGTCATCGGAAGATTCATAACATTATGGATGCCAGTGCTGATAGCAAACTCAAGCTGATTCCTCTCGCGGTTCAATTACTAATTATTATGGCTAAAGAACGCCCTACTGCGATCATCTCGACGGGTGCTGCGCCCGGTGCTATCGCTGTTTTAATTGCAAAATTCCTACCCATTAAAACTATTTGGGTAGACAGCATTGCCAATGTTGCAAAATTATCCCGCTCCGGAGATATGGTAAAAAACCACGCGAACCTTGTCATCACTCAGTGGGAGCCCTTGAGTGATGGTACAAAAATTCGTTACCAAGGTTCTGTCTTATGATTTTTGTAGCAGTAGGTACACAATTCTCGTTTGATCGCTTAATCCAGTACATGGACGAGTGGGCACGTGATAATGAAGAAACTGTTGTTGCTCAGATAGGTGAAGGCAGCTATGAACCTAAACATATGCAATGGGAACGCTTTCTGAACGGTGATCAATATAATAAGAATATAAAAGAGTCCAGTGTATTTGTCTCTCATGCAGGCATGGGAAATATTATTAGTGCTCGTGAAAACCAGACACCTATCATTGTAATCAATCGTCAATATGAACTCGGTGAACACCGCAATAATCATCAGGCTGAAGGATTATTATGGATGGGAAAACTGCCGGGTGTTTACACTGCAGATACTCAGGAAACGCTTTACTCACAGCTTGAGTCACGTGACGCAATGGAGTCTCCGGAAGAATCAGACAATCAGAACCGTCAAAAGCTGGTTAGCTTTTTAGGTGACTATATAGACGGCAGTATCACCTGACCCATGCAGATTATTCAGAAACTCCTCCGTAATCCGCTCATTATTCAAAGCGCTTTGTCAATTATTGCGCGCTTTACCGGGGTTGCTTTAAACTTTGCTGTGGCGATACTGGTGACACGCCAACTAAGCCTTGGTAATGCGGGCGTCGTTTTCTTATTAATGACTTTTGTTGCCGGTGTTGCGTTAATCAGTCGAGTCGGTCTGGATCAATTGATAGTAAAAGAAGTCGCGAGCGCTCATGCCGATCACATTGACTTTAAATCAGCTTATTTAAAACATACGCACCTGCTCGTTCTCTACATCTCACTTGGTTTTGTCGCAATCTGGTTATTATTAAGCCCAACGATGCGAGATGCTTTTTTTCACAATGAAATTGAGCTCAATCAGTTAATGTGGGCGTCTGTGTGCATCATATTTTTTAACTTCATGATCGTGAATAGCTTTTATTTGAAAGCCGTTCAACAGTCCTCTTTATCGGTATTAACACAAAATGCTTTACCGGCAGTTTGTTTTTTACTGTTTATTGGTTTGGGTTGGTCATACTTCGGCTCGGGGCAAGGCCACATAATTATTTATATCGCCTCGCTTGTTTTAGCAGGCGCTTGCTCATTTATTATTATAAAGCCCTATGCAATTCGACGATTTAAAGCGGACCACAATGCCCCTCCTTTAAGTCAACTGTTTGTTAAATCACTACCACTGGCGCCCGTATCGCTGTTTTCATTTATGATGTTGTGGGCTGATACGGTCATGGTCGGTTATTTTCTCAACAATGAAATGGTCGCACTTTATAACGTTGCTGCAAAAATATCCTATATCAGTCTGTTTTTCCTCGGCGCGCTGGATGCAACAATTTACCCTCGCTTGTTAGCGGTATACAATCACCAACCTGAAAGGCTTTGGAACTTCTTCTGGCAAGCCACTGCACTCGTCATCGTCGTATTGCTTGTGGTTACCGGAATTATGTATGGTTTATCCGATCTTTTATTGGTCGTATTTAAACCCGAATACCTTGCAGCCTCAGGGGTGTTAGCACTGCTACTACTTGCACAACTACTACGTGCAGCTAGTTTAACGTTCTCGTTTTTATTTATTGCCAGAGAAAAAGTTCGTTTTTTAAACGTGTCACTGGCGATTGCAATGGTTGTTAATTTAATTGCAAATGTAGTACTCATTCCCAAGTACGGCATAGAAGGCGCGGCAATTGCGACGCTGATGGCTAATGCAGCCTTGGTTGCTTTAGTGATTATTTTGTTTTATCAGCAGAAATTGCTGACTCGTTCCCAAGTAAGTGAAGCCGCAACTTATGATTCTTAGAATACTGGCAATCCTGTTTATTATTTCCATCTTTATTCCGGTGGAATTCCACTACTTGCTGGGAAGCCTTCGCATCGAGTCCTATCGTATTGTATTAGGACTAGCTCTGGTTGTTAGTATTATCAATATTAAGCAAGTATTAGACAGGGCCGATATTGTCGATGTATTACTGGGTATATTCATTATCCTCGCCACCTTGAGCCTGATGTATAACCATGGTGTCCAGAAAGGCCTGGAGTCATCAGGGATTTTGGCGATAGAAGTGCTCGGTTCGTTCTATCTAGCCAGACTCTTTATCACCACTCCAAAACGCTATTACTCGGTGAACATGGCGTTTGTAACGATTCTGTCATTGGTATTAGTCTTTTCTCTGTACGAAGCATTTGCTCAGCACCGTATTCTGCACGAATGGGCAACAAAAATAACCGGCAATAACTCGCTGGATTATCGCTTATATACACACTATTACATTCGTTTCGGAATTATGCGGACAACCAATTTGTTTGCGCATCCGATACTGTACGGCACAATCGGGGCGATTTTCTTCCCGTTTGCCATATTGCTAGTGATCAATAAATTTAAGCTAGTGAATTTAGCAAAGGCGCTAGCATTACTGGTCGGCATGATAACCACGTTATCCTCAGCGCCACTTCTTTCAGTTGTTTTCCAAGGCGCAACAGCGGCATTAGCACACAACTGGCATGGCGCAAGACGATTGTGGTCCTCATTAATATTCTTTGCCTTTGCAGGCTTTTTATTAATCAACGCTCTGTCGAATCGTGGCTTCTTCGCAATCCTGATTTCTTACCTCACATTCAACCCAGTTACGGGTTACTACCGAATGTTGCAGTGGGAACATTCGATGGATGATATTGCTAATAACCCCGTAATGGGAATTGGCTTGCATGACTGGACACGCCCTGAGTGGATGAACTCCAGTATTGATAGCTTCTGGCTACTGGTGACTATGCAACATGGTGTGTTTGCAGGCTTTATTCTACTGCTGTGTTGCTTTATCGCTGTGTTCAAGGTGCTCGGCACACTACACAAACATCACCCTGCTGTGAAATGGATGGTTAGTTCATGGATTATGGCTTCCATGGCACTGATCCTGATCGGCTTCACGGTTGATTATTTCGGTAAAATTCAACCGATGTTCTTTTTTGTATTGGGCTCAATCAGCTGGGCACAATACCATGAGCAGCTGTCTGATTCGGTGACTCGCTTAAGCAGAATCGCCCAGATTAAGGCCGCTTATAAACGAAAAATGAAATAAGGCACGCGCACTATGAGAGCACGCTTCGTTAACCAACGTATGTTTATGGTACTGGTAAATATTCGTAATGGATTGTTGTATTTTAGAACGTGGTACTATCGCACGATCTATGGCATGAATATCGCCCCAGATGTACGGCTATCTTTTAAGGCACGCATCGACAAAACCAATCCCAAAGGCTTAACCATTGGTGAAAAAACGATGGTGACTTTTGATGCCATTGTGCTTTCACACGACTACTCAACCCGAAAGCACAGTGCGCAGACCAAAATTGGCTCTCATTGCTTCATTGGTTGTGGCTCTATTGTGCTGCCCAATGTCACTATCGGTGACCATGTTATCGTCGCAGCAGGAAGTGTAGTAACGAAAGATGTACCGTCAAATAGCATTGTTGCCGGCAACCCGGCTAAAGTCATTGCGAGCGACATCCAAACGATCGAGTATGGGATGCTAGCGGAATGAGCAAGGTCGACATCATACTGGTATCCTATAACACTGCTGAATACACGGTTCGGGCTATTGAATCCGTTTTTGAACAGACAAAGCAAACTGACATCAATCTGATAGTCGTTGACAATGCATCCACTGATAACTCAGTAGAGCGCATCAAACAAACATTCCCGGATGTTAAGTTAATAGAAACAGGTGCTAACTTAGGTTTTGCTGGCGGTGTTAACGTTGGTGCCAAAGCGGGCGATGCAGAATATATATTACTACTAAACCCGGATACGGTCATTTTGGAAGGTGCTATTGATAAGTTGGTTTTATTCGCAGAGCAGCACCCACAATCAGGGGTTTGGGGTGGTGTTACACTGAACAATGACCTTAGCCTGAATCCAAACAATGCGCGAGCCAGAATCGACTTCCGAACGTTACTCTTTAGTGCATTAGGTTTAAGTAAGCTATTCAATAAGAGCTGCTTCTTTAATCATGACAACTATGGCTGCTGGGATCGCAAGTCTGAGCGAGACGTTGATGTAATCACCGGATGCTTCTTTCTGACTCCAAGAACGCTTTGGGAGTCCCTGAACGGCCTTGATGAAACCTTCTTCATGTATGCTGAAGAGGCGGATTACTGCATTCGAGCTATTGAAAAAGGCCATCAACCAAGAGTGACACCAACTGCCAGAATTATTCATCATGGCGGCGTGAGTGAAGTGGATCTATCCGGCAAGATGATCAAACTGCTAAAAGGCAAATCACACTTTATAAAAAAACACGAGCCAAGCTGGAAGCAGCCCATTTTTAAAGGACTTCTCCTGCTGCACGTTTTTAACAAGTATATTTCAAGTTCACTAGTCGCTTTGATTGAGAAAGACAAGCAAGCACTTAGTAATGAGTGGCGCAAAATTTTCAAACAAAGACAGAGTTGGCTGGCGGGGTACCAATAAATGGCGACAGTAATTGTTCCTGCACATAACGAATCAAGCGTGATTGAAGCATGTCTTGACAGCATCATCAATCAACAAGAAATTGATCATGTGATTGTTGCTTGTAATGGCTGCACTGACGATACAGCTGACATTGTTAGAAAAAAATATCCTGACGTGCATTGTCTGGATATTAAAAAACCATCAAAGGTAAATGCACTCAACGAGGCCGAAAACTACGCTCGTGAACTTGGCTGGAGTTTCCCTGTCTACTACATTGATGCTGACACCAGAATCAGTGCTGATTGTATTCCAACAATCAACCGATACCTTGAGTCTGAAGAAATTTTATTAGCTGCCCCCACGCCAATAATTGATACTTCACAGTCATCGTGGTTAGTCAGAACTTATTACAAAGTCTGGACCAATTTACCCTATATAAAAGAAGGTGTGATTGCTACCTGTAGCTATATCATCACAGAAAAAGGAAGAGAGCGATTCGAGACGTTTCCCGATGTCATCAATGATGATGGATTCATCCGCTGTAATTTCTGGAACCGTGAAATAAGTAACGTTCCGGGTGCTGAGATTTATATCAATGCCCCACGAGACATTTACTCTCTCATAAAAATTAAAACACGTGCACGATTAGGCAATATGCAATTACTTGCCGCTGATTTATGCAAAGTAAAAGAGAACAAAAAATACGGAAGTGTCATGCGCTCTAAACTGCTAAGTAAAGAGTGGTTCCCGACGATGATTTATATCGGGATCGCTACTATCATTAGGTTTCGGTCAAAAATGCAGTTTAACCAGTTAAAGGACTACCGTTGGGAAAAAGACATGTCCTCTCGCAATGCATGATTAGTATACAATGCACAGAAATAATAACGAATACATTCTTATTGAATGTGATTAAAAAAATTGAACCAATACTGTGTCTGGTAACCCCCACTAATAGACAGTATAAAACCCGAAAAGAAAGAGGATGACCGTGGACGATAAAAGAATAAGCTCGGAGCTAATATATCGCTTAGTAGACATCTCGGTAATACTGTTACCTTTAATGGTCGGTGCGTTTTACACTCATTTTTATAATGTGCAAGGCTACTTAGTTGCAGGACTATCAGCTGTTGTACTATTCGGCCTGTATGGACGATTCACCGAAATATACACCTCATGGGGCGGAAGACCGATTCGTGATGAGGCTGCAAGAATTGTGGTTGCTTGGCTACTAACGTTCCTATCGATGGTGTTTATTGCTTTTATATCTAAAACGAGTGAACACTTTTCTCGTGTAGTCTTGCTTGCATGGCTACTTATTACACCAGTATTACTTATCACTGCCAGACTCATGCTTCGTCAGCTATTTTCACACCTGAAGCGCTTGGGTATGAACAATCGCTCTGTCGCAATCGTCGGTATGACTGAAAACGGCTTAAGATTTGCCAGAGACCTCGAAAACAACCCTGATTTTGGTTACAGAATTGCGGGGTTCTATGATGAGCGTCAGAGTGAAACCCCAAACAATTTTGGCGGCTACGCAAACCTCGGTAATTACCAAGACATGATCAGTTCCGCACGCCAGGGCGAGTGGGATCAAATTTACTTTGCGCTACCTGTTGAAGCCAAGCAGCGCATGCATGCTTTGTTGGACGATCTGTCAGACAGTGCGACCCCTATCCGCTTACTACCTGATTACTTCACAACCAACCTGCTTCACAGCAAGTTTATTGAGATTGCGGATACTCCGGTACTTTGTATCTACGATTCGCCGTTTTCATCAGATCATGCCCTTATCAAACGATTGGAAGATATTTTCTTTGGTAGCGTGATACTGACACTGATCTCGCCAGTACTACTCGGTATTGGACTGGCTGTTAAACTGACTTCCAAAGGCCCGATCCTGTTTAAGCAGACCCGATATGGCTTAAAAGGTGAGAAGATTCTGGTTTGGAAATTCCGGACTATGACGGTCTGCGAAGATGGTGACAACGTACGTCAGGCACAACGTGATGACGACCGCTTTACGCCTATTGGTCGCTTCCTGCGTCGTACCTCACTGGACGAATTACCTCAGTTTATTAATGTCCTTCAAGGCAGAATGTCTATCGTAGGCCCACGGCCTCACGCTGTTGCACATAATGAACAGTATCGTTCACTGATCCCTGGCTACATGCTCCGCCATATGATTAAACCTGGCATAACTGGCTGGGCACAAATTAACGGCTGGAGAGGTGAGACTAATACGGTTTATAAAATGAAGAAGCGCGTCGAGTTTGACTTGGAATATATGCGCGAATGGAGCTTATTGTTGGACCTGAAGATCATCTTCTTAACAGTGACTCGTTCTTTTATCGATAAAAACGCTTACTAACAACAGATTTCCCAGAGTTGCTGCTTTGCAAATTAATCAAATTACATTTACGCGGTTCATAGCCGCGTTAACCGTTGTATTCTTCCATTACGGTACTCATGCATTTCCAGCAACCTTTAGCTGGTTAAGCGAAAGCGTTACAGCAGGTCCCATTGCGGTAAACTACTTTTACGTACTTTCTGGCTTTATTATGGCAATTGCCTATTATCAGCCGCACAACCCAGCACCGCTGAGTAAACGTAAGTATTGGATCGCCCGCTTTGCACGAATCTACCCTGTCTACTTAGTTGCACTGTTGTTAATGGCAGTTGCGAGTTCCAGTGAAGTTGTCAACAACCCACTAGCTTTACCGCTGCATGTGACTATGTTACAAGCGTGGGTTCCTGGGTATCCGATGACACTTAACAACCCTGGCTGGTCATTGTCTGTAGAAGCTTTTTTCTATCTTTGCTTCCCATTTTTGCTAGCGTTGATTTATCGAACCGGACTCAAGTACCTGACAATAGTCTGCTTCGTACTTTGGCTTATCACTCAGTTTATCCTGTTAACAGGAATCAATAGCCCTGAGTATACTGGTAAAAGCTTGCTACATGATTTTGTGTATTACCACCCATTGATGCACATCAACGCGTTTATTGCTGGATTACTTTGCGGAGTACTTTACAAAAGCAAGGCTGATTCTCTCAAATCTCCGAACCCGGTTTTGCTCTTAGGATCACTTTTATTGATCGTGATGCTTCTTGAATTTAGACCATTTTTCGAGAACATAGTGGGCTATAAACTTGCATATACTAATGGATTGATCGCACCAGTATTTTTATTATTTATTTGGTTACTCGCATCAACCAAAGGACGCATTCAAACACTGCTGAGTCACCCTACCCTAATCTTGTTAGGCGAGGCGAGCTTTTCTCTGTATATACTGCAAAAGCCAGTCTATGGGCTCTACAACAGAATACTCGAACCTCGGCTGGGGCTAGGCGAGGTAGCGGATTTTTATGTGGCACTTATTTTGTTAATTATTCTCTCGATTGCTTCTTATAAGTTGTTTGAAACACCTGCCAGAACCTATATAAACAAGGCATTGGCAGCTAAGCCAACATAGCTGAATAATTAATCTTTTAATATCAAAGAGATAAGATAACTAAGCATGATTGTGCTTGAGCGGTGTAGTTGCTATTATGAGCCGATATTTAATAAGCCACTTGTTCCCGTTAATATGCCGTAAATACCTCTCGCAGCATGATTGCGAACCGATAAAACAGGCTTATCTACTTTAAAGGCTTGTTTATCTACATGCGTTTGAATTACGCATGTAAACCACTAACAATGGTCGGAAAATAAGAGCTAGAGAAAATCAGGAACGACTATCTAGCTAAACCAGAATAACCCTATTATCAAACTAGATGACAGAATTTTATGAGTGTTGACAATAACCAGAGACTCCCCTCCCGAGTCACGAATAACCAAGCGGCGAGCGGTCAAGTTGTTCCCCATCCGAGCACTATATACCCTGAGGAGCTACTCGAGCCATCAAACGGTCTTAACCTAAAAGACTTCATTGTCATCATTACCCGTCGTAAGTGGTTAGTTACTACAATTGCACTCCTTACTCTACTTGCTGTTATCCTTATCACTCTGATGATAAAGCCGGTTTACCGTGCCACATCGACCATTCAGATTGAACGTAACGCTAAACAAATTGTTAGTGGAAACACTTTCGATGCAATTGAGTCCCGAAGCGATAAAGACTTTCACGAAACGCAAAGACAACTTATTCAAAGTAAAGCATTAGCTGGCCGGGTTATCAACCAACTGGGGCTTGACACAAAAGATACTTCTTCTGGCTTAGTTAGTAGCATAAAGAAGGCTCTGGGTATGTCTTCGGCTGACCAAAGCAATGCAGAAAGAACCGAAGCATTATTCCTAGACAACCTAACGGTCCAGCCAGTCAGCAACTCTCAGCTGGTTAGTATTAACTACGACTCTACTGACCCTAAACTAGCTGCTGACATCTCAAACGCCATTTCTAGAACATTCGTTAGAATGAATCTCGAAAAGCGATTTGACACAGCATCTTATTCTAAGGATTTTCTGAGTGAAAACATTCAGAGAGTTCGTCAGACACTAGAGAAGTCGGAGCAAGCCCTCAACGACTATGCCAAACAATACGGCATTGTTCAGGATATTGACGGCGAAAGCACGGACACTCACTCATTAAAGAAACTGAGTGAAGAGCTTGTTAAAGTTGAACGCGAGCGTATCGAAGCCGAAGCACTCTATAATCAGGCCAAAAATGCTGACACTGACAACCCGACCATTATCGCTGTTCTGTCAAAAGACCCAACACTGCAGGAAAAGGGTAATGAATTAGCGCTGATGATCGCTGACCGAAATGCACGAATCCAACGTTCCAGTTCAGGTACGAGTCGTACCATTCGTAACCTAACGGCTAAAATCGAAAGACTGCGCGCAGAGATCAACGCACAATCAAGCACGGTTCTTTCTTCACTGAAGTCTGAAGCTGATACTGCTAAAAACCGTCAAGAGCTAATCAGAGAACAACTCGCTGAACTCAAGAATAATGCTATCGCGACTCAAGGCGACAGTATTAAGTACAACACCCTGAAAAGAGAAGTTGAATCAAACCAGGCGCTATATACCGACTTACTACAGCAGCTCAAGACTGTAAATGTTGCTAGTACGGTTGGTACCAACAATATTAGCATCATCGACAAGGCCGGTGTTCCTTACGAGAAGCACAAACCAAAGCTACGTAACAATGTCGCTTTTGGTCTGCTACTTGGCCTCATGCTTGGAATGGGCGCAGCGTTCTTGCGTGAGTTCATGGATGATACTTTAAAAGGGTCAGATGAGCTTGAAAGAACAACAGGACTTCCGGTACTAGGTCTACTACCAAATATCAAAAACCAGCCTGACGAGCACACTGCACTTCTGGCACACATGGAACCGAGGTCTCCTCTGGCAGAAGCTATCCGTTCATTACGCACTAGCCTAAAGTTCTCTACTCAGTACGGTGCACCACGTACAACCTTTATTACCAGCTCTAATCCGGCTGAGGGTAAAAGTAGCATTGCGCTAAACTTAGCAACTGCATATGCGCAAGTTGGCAGTAGAGTATTACTAATTGATGCAGATTTGCGTAATCCAAGCATTCACCATCTGCTAAAGTTAGATAATCTGGAAGGTCTAACCAATTATCTTGCAGGTGCAGGAGAAGCGAGTGCCATCAGCCGACCTTGTCTGATTAAACAGCTGCGAGTAATTACTTCAGGTCCAATTCCACCTGATCCGGTTGAGCTGTTATCAGGTAATCGTATGACCGAGCTGCTCGATCTGGCCAAGAATGAATTTGATTACATTATTATTGATGGACCTCCAGTCATTGGTCTGGCAGATGCATTAGTACTGTCTAACTTGTCCGATGCAACCATTCTGACAGTACAAGCTGGCATAACCAGAAAAGCCTCTCTGATGGCTGCCCTGAAGCGATTAGAGCGCAGTAGTGGTAATATCATTGGGACGTTGTTGTCACGGGTAGATCGAGCTAGTAACCCTGAATATAACGAGGACAGTTACTATACATATACAAGTCCAAATCGTAATGTGTAGACATGGCTGAATAATAAACTTTAGTGAATCCTATGAATAAATCAGCGATCCAGTTTGCTTTATATTTACACGAGTACCCTGAAGCAGGCTTGCAGCAGTGGCATCTAATGCGGACATTACCTCACGGTATGACTGAGATGCTACAAACTGCCGCCTCGGCTCAAAAGCGGACTGAGGTCGCTCATTCATTAGGCGTTGACGAGAACAACTTTCAACAAGCACTCGTTAAGTTTTTACAACTAGTCATCTCTGACAGCCAAAAAAGCCCCTATCGTGGCTTAGCAACCAGAGATCAAACTAGCTTGGATGTTTGTAAGAAGCACAAAAAATTACTGCAAAATATATTTCATCCAGACAAGTTCCATCATGAAAAGTCACATCAACTGATTCAGCAAATTCAACAATCCTATGATGAAGTGATCGCCTTGAACTCTAAAACAGACATGACAACAGATACACCCCAGTTTACTTCTGATACAGGCTTTTATAACTCAGAACACAACGACTCTGTGATGGAGTTTCAGGTTAACCATGCACCACGTCCAAGCAGTGCATACAGAAGGCACGAATCAAAGAAGCAAACGAACTACTTATTGGTTGCAGGAATAGCCGGACTAGCACTTGCCAGCTTACTGGTAGTCATTATAGTTCCGTCTAATCCTCAGGAAATGGTTCGCCAAGCAGTTATCACTGACACAACCATCCCTTCTACACCTGAAAAGAAGATTATTCTGGCTGGCTCAACCAGCACCACTAACACTAGTTCTCGCTCTTTAGGTAGCCAATACCAGAGCGCTAACAGTAATGATAGTTCTCGCATACAAGTGCTTCTAAATGAGTTTGAAAGAGGTCTTGAAGGTGACTTGATTAACGAGCTGCTCCGCACAAAAAACCCGTCACAATCCTCTAAGCAAATTATGAATTTATTTGCATCTGCTGATCAGAAAAAAGTACTGCTTCATAACTTCTCCTGGAGCCTGACAGAACAAGGATTCTATGGCGAAGGTGAGTTCTTGGTTCGCTTCCAGTTTAGTGAACAGAACCAGTGGGTGACTCGCAAAGGTAAGAGTTCAATAGTACTGTCTGACAATGACTCTAAATTATTAATCGAACAGTTCCACTTCGAAGACAATCTACACTAATAAAAAATGTCATCAGATGTTTCGAGTATACCTGCTCATCAAGATGTGATCAGACTCAGGGATGCTGACTTTAATGAAGTCGCAAAACTGCTAAGCCAGTATGGCTTAACACTCAACCTCACACATGACAACACAGACATACCCGGCAGTTTCTGGGGTGATGACGAGGCAGGGCTTATCGCAGATCAAGTCTATGCCCGCACTGACACTCCCCTACACTCAATCCTGCATGAAAGCTGCCATTACATTTGTATGGATCAGAGTCGTCGTCGTGAACTCCACACCAATGCCGGAGGCACTGCTGATGAGGAAAACGCTGTATGTTATTTACAGATCATCCTATCCAATGAGTTAACGTGTATGGGCGCTAAAATGATGATGAAAGACATGGATAGTTGGGGATATAGTTTCCGCCTTGGATCTTGCGCAGCATGGTATCAAGACGATACTGTCGATGAAGTTGAATGGTTGTTAAGCCACGGCATTATTACTGAAAGCAACAAACCGACTTTTTTACTACGCCAATAAAAAAGCCAGACAAATTAACTCGTCTGGCCTTATGAAGTATATAAAGTCTAGACTACTTACTTATATTTTAAGCGAGTTACTACCTCGAGCTATACCAATACATCCAGAGCGGACAACCTCGATTATTATCTGATCCTGCATCGCTTCAAGAAAGGCATCGAGCTTCTCGCCTTGACCTGACACTTCAATAGTAAACGTTTTATTGCTTAGATCAATAATTTTACCTCTGAATATATCGGCTACTTGTTTGATCGATGTAATCGCATCAGTATGTTTTGCCTCAACTTTCAATAACATCATCTCACGTTCAATATATTTGAAGTCCGACAAATCTGAAACCTTAACGATCTCAATAAGCTTGTTCAGTTGCTTGATAATTTGCTCAATGATCTGCTCACTACCACTGGTTACCAGAGTTAGGCGAGATAGACTATCATCGTCCGTCGGTGCCACAGACAGTGACTCGATATTGTAACCACGTGCTGAAAACAAGCCGACTACACGAGACAACGCACCTGATTCATTTTCCATTAAAATTGAAATTACATGTCGCATAGGGCTATACCAAAATCATTTCATTCTGCCCTGCGCCTGCAGGAATCATCGGATAAACATTCTCTTCAGGATTCGTAATGAAGTCCAGAAAGTACAAACGTTGCTTGTTGTCAATCGCTTCTTTTAAAGCACCCTCTACATCAGCCGGATTCTTAATTTGTAAGCCTACATGGCCATAAGCCTCAGCTAACTTGACAAAATCCGGTAACGAATCCATGTATGACATGGCGTAGCGTTTTTGATAGAAAAACTCTTGCCACTGACGAACCATACCAAGATATCCATTATTCAAAGAAATAATATTCAGAGGTAATTGATACTGCAGGCAGGTTGCCAGCTCCTGAATACACATCTGGATACTGCCATCACCCGTAATACAAGCAACTGTTTCATCCGGATGTGCCAACTGAACACCCATGGCTGATGGTAAGCCGAATCCCATTGTCCCTAAACCGCCAGAATTGATCCAACGGTTCGGCTTATCAAAGCGATAATACTGTGCCGCCCACATCTGGTGTTGTCCGACATCTGAACAAACAAAGGCATCGCCATGGGTCAGTTGCCACAGCTTATCAATGACATACTGCGCTGTAATGAGTTCTTCGCCTTGGTCATAACGCAGACAGTCTGTCTTACGCCACTCGTTGATAGTATTCCACCACTCAGTATTTGCCTCTTTATCCGGTTTTTCGTTGCGCTTCTTAAGCTCATCGATTAAATCAGCCAACACCTGCTTCACATCACCCACGATAGGGATATCAACCATGACATTTTTTGAAATAGAAGCCGGATCAATATCTACATGGATGATTTTTGCATTCGGGCAAAACTTTTCAATATTCCCGGTTACGCGGTCATCGAAGCGAGATCCGATCGCAACCACCAAATCAGACTTATGCATTGCCATATTAGCTTCATACGTCCCATGCATACCAAGCATCCCAACGAACTGCGGATCGCTGGCAGGAAACGCGCCCAAGCCCATTAACGTGTTGGTAACAGGATAGTTAAGCATTCTAGCGAGCTCTGTCAGCTCACTTGAGGCTCCGGATAGGATAACGCCGCCACCGGTATACAAAATCGGTGTTTTAGCTTCTAACAAAGCGTCAGCAGCCAGACGAATTTGTCTCGGATTGCCTTTGTTATTAGGATTATAAGAGCGAATGTTGACCTCTTCAGGGTACTCAAATTCACACTTTTCCTTGCCGTCAGTAATATCCTTGGGGATATCAATCAACACAGGCCCTGGACGACCGGTACTGGCTATGTAAAAAGCTTTTTTGATAGTCGGCGCTAAATCTTCAAGCGACTTCACCAAAAAGTTATGCTTAACACAAGGACGTGTAATGCCGATGATATCAACTTCCTGAAACGCATCGTTTCCAATCAAAGCACGGGGTACCTGACCTGTAAACACAACCAATGGAACAGAGTCCAAATGCGCATCTGCTATACCAGTCACTGCGTTGGTAGCACCTGGTCCGGAGGTAACGATTGCAACACCCACCTTATTGGTAGATTTTGCGTAGCCTTCCGCGGCATGAATTGCTGCTTGTTCGTGACGGACTAGGATATGGTCAATGTCAGCAGCCGCTTTATCTAGCTCATCATACAAAAACAGTACTGCGCCACCAGGATATCCAAAAATAGTATCCACGCCCTCTGCCTTCAGACTCTCAACGAAAATCTTGGCTCCGGATAATTCCACTAGCTTTCTCCTGATATAAATGCAAAGTCACGCGGAGCGAAAGCCCTTTCGAGCTAAGTATTGCGCCGCAAAAGTACGTCATAATAATATGCTTTTACGTTTAAATCATCCCCAGAATTTGTATTGCTGAACATATTGATAAAGAAGATACCAATCTGAATGTAATTAGCTCTAGATTCAAGCCGTTAGGCTCTAACATAGTCCTTAATAATTCATGACCGTCGATATGCTATCTAAGTATCGTTCTTAAAGCCAATGCACACCAATTGAATAATATTAACACTACTAAAAGGTACTGATATCTATGGTACTAACACCGCTATGGATAAGGGGTAATGGATTCTATGTGAGTGGCTTTTTTACAGGCACAAAAAAACCCGGAAAACCGGGTATTTTTGGCGTTTCTTAATTATTAAGAAACTGTGTAATGGTGGCTACACCGGGATTCGAACCTGGGACCCCATCATTATGAGTGATGTGCTCTAACCAGCTGAGCTATGTAGCCAATCAATTCGTCGAGGGTGCGAAATATAGCGATATCCCCGACGGCTGTCAACCGTGTTTATACATTAAATCTAAAATGAACCACATCGCCTTCCTGCATGATGTAATCCTTACCTTCCAGACGCCACTTTCCGGCATCTTTTGCGCCCGCTTCACCATTACACTCAATGTAATCATCGTAGCCAACTACCTCTGCGCGAATAAAGCCTCGCTCAAAGTCAGTATGTATACGTCCGGCACCATTAGGGGCAGTAGCACCGACTGCAACGGTCCATGCGCGTACTTCTTTCTCACCTGCAGTAAAGAAGGTCTGAAGATTCAACATGCTATATCCTGCACGAATAACCCGATTTAAGCCCGGCTCTTCTAAGCCGAGATCAGCCAAAAACTCCTGCTGATCCTCATCATCCAATTGGGACAACTCTTCTTCTAGTGAAGCACAGACAACGACCAATTCAGCCCCCTCTGTTTCAGCTTGTTTTCTCACCGAATCCAGCAACGGGTTATTCTCAAAACCATCATCATTAACATTAGCAATAAATAATAGCGGTTTAATTGTAATCAGCGTTAACTCACGAACCAATAGTCGCTCATCATCTGTAAAATCGAACGAACGTGCTGGTTTAGCTTCACCTAAATGTTCATACAAACGCTCATAGAGCTCTTTTTGGGCGAGGGCGTCTTTGTTACCAGAGCGTGTGTTTTTCGTTACACGTGTAATTGCGCGCTCAACAGAGTCAAGGTCAGCCAGTGCCAGCTCAGTATTGATTGTTTCGATATCTGCCAGCGGATCAACTTTTCCATTCACGTGAATGATGTCATCATTCTCAAAGCAACGAACGACCTGAGCAATCGCATCTGTCTCACGAATATGGGACAAAAACTTGTTCCCTAAGCCTTCACCTTTTGATGCTCCTTCGACCAAGCCTGCGATATCCACAAACTCCATTGTTGTTGGAATAATCCGCTCTTTAGGCTTCACAATATCAGCCAGCGCCTGCAAACGTAGGTCAGGTACAGGCACAATACCGACGTTGGGCTCAATTGTACAAAACGGATAGTTTTCAGCCTGAATTCCAGCTTTAGTCAAAGCATTGAATAGAGTCGATTTGCCCACATTTGGCAAACCAACGATTCCACATTTAAAACCCATGATCGTTACCTTAACTATTTTGTGTGCAGAGTGTTCATAACCTTCTGCATATCACCAATAACAATTCTTTCAATCTCATCAGCCGCATCATCGATCGTCCGACGAATCTCTATTTCATCAGAGGCAGATGGACGCGACAACACATAATCAGCGACTTTCTTTGCATCACCGGGATGTCCGATACCCAGACGTAAGCGCCAATAATCTTTGCCTATCTGAGCATGTAAATCGCGAAGGCCATTATGCCCGCCGTGACCACCGCCATTTTTCAGACGCACTGTACCGGGAAGAATATCTAACTCATCGTGAGCGATTAGAATTTCATTGGGAGAAATTTTGAAAAATGACGACAGTTGTTTAACCGATAAACCACTGCGATTCATAAAGGTTGATGGCTTAAGAAGCCAGACAGTTGAGCCCGCAATGTCAATCTTGCAGCACTCGCCAGAGAAGCGGCTCTCAACCTTAAATATACCATTGTATCGACGAGCAAGCTCATCAACAAACCAAAACCCGGCATTGTGCCGGGTTCCGTCATACTTAGTACCAGGATTACCAAGACCCGCGATCAGTTTTATCGCTGAACCAGCCACGTATTGGGACTCCTGTTTGTTACTTACTTGGTGACAGTCGCAATTGACAAGTCATGATCTTCACCATGAGCCAACTGAACAGATTCAACACCTTCCGGAAGCTTCAGATCAGAAATATGAATAGACTCACCCACTTTCAGATCAATCACATCAACTTCAACAAACTCAGGAATATCTTTAGGTAAGCAATATACTTCAAGATCCATCATGGCTTTACTGATTTTACCACCATCAGTCTTAACACCAGCACACGCATCTTCGTTAACGAAGTGTAACTGTACAACAACCTTGATCTTCTCGTTAGAGCTTACACGCTGTAAATCAGCATGCAAAACAACTGGACGTGCAGGATGACGTTGCAAGTCACGTAGCAATACTTTCTCAGCGCTACCGTCAATGTTCAGGTTGATGATTGAAGAATAGAATTGCTCTTCCTGTAAGTGACGAACCAGCTGGTTCTCAGCAAGGCTGATAGAAACAGCTTCGCCTTCACCACCGTAAACGATAGCAGGAACTTTACCAGTGCGACGCAGGCGGCGGCTCGCACCTTTGCCTGAGTCTGTACGCAATACTGCGTCTAGAGTGTATGAATTAGCCATGGGATCTCCAGATAACTAAAAATGTCCGTTAGGACTTTAATAAAACGACCGATGCATTCGCGACCAAATTGCACCAACCGACAAAAAATTATACTTCCCCGAACAAGTCACTAACCGACTGATCAAGGTTAATATGCTGCATCGTATCTGCAAGCACCTGCGCAACCGTCAGCTGACGGATCTTCTCACACTGCTGCGCTTGTACAGACAGCGGTATGGAATTACTAACCACAACTTCGTCGAGCTGTGAGCCACTGATATTGTCAACTGCAGGACCGGAGAATACTGCGTGCGTCGCATACGCGACCACTTTCTTAGCACCCTTCTCTTTCAACGCTTCAGCCGCATGGCACAAAGTACCTGCTGTATCCACCAAGTCATCGATTAATACACAGGTCTTTCCATTGACATCACCAATGATGTTCATAACCGCAGAGACATTCGGCTCCGGGCGACGCTTATCAATGATCGCTAGATCGACGTCACCTAATGTTTTTGACAATGCACGTGCACGAACAACACCACCAACGTCTGGTGATACAACCATTAGGTCATCATAATTCTTACTAAGAATATCCTGACGCATCACACCTGAGGCGTAGATATTGTCTACGGGTAAGTCAAAGAAACCTTGAATCTGATCAGAATGCAGATCAATAGTCAGTACACGGTCTACATGACTGGTAGACAGCATATCAGCAACGAGCTTGGCGGAAATAGGAACGCGACGAGAGCGAACTCTTCGGTCTTGGCGCGCGTAACCGTAGTAAGGGATAACCGCTGTGATCCTTCCTGCTGACGCTCTGTATAGTGCATCAACCAAAATAAGAAGCTCCATGAGATTATCATTCGTTGGTGCACACGTTGGCTGTACAACAAAGACATCCTGGCCACGAACATTTTCAAGGACTTCGGCATGCACTTCGCCATCACTGAAACGGCTTAGCTGCAATCTGCCAAGAGGGACACCAACACAGTCTGCAACTTCTTGTGCTAGCATTGGATTCGCATTACCTGCGAAAATCATCATCCTGCTTATCTCGGACATGATTAGTCTCTTCCTAAATGAAAAAAGTCTGCTTAGAGCAGACTTTTATCGGAAATAATGGCTGGGTCGGTAGGGTTCGAACCTACGAATGCCGAGATCAAAACCCGGTGCCTTACCACTTGGCGACGACCCATCAAATGAAACTATTTTTTATCTGCGTATAGCTTCAGTGCTTTGAGTAACGGTGACGTGTTAACTGCTTTTGCTATAAAAGCACTCCACTCATCCGGAACCTTCTCTAACACAACTTCGGCTTCCTGAAGTGACTCGAAGGATGCAAACAAACAACTGCCTGTTCCCGTCATTTTCGCTGTTGAATACTTACTCAACCAATTAAGCGATTTATCGACTTCAGAATACGTTTTCCTGACCACTGACTCGAAGACGTTCTCGCTGTCTGCATCAGGAAAGTCGCGTATTCTAAGGATGGGTTTATCCCTTGTCAACACCTCTGATGAAAAAAGTTTCGCTGTTGAAATAAATACCCCCGGATGTATCACTAGGAACCATACCTCCGGCAAATCCAACGCTGTTAAATCCTCACCAATACCCTCTGCCCAAGCACTATACCCATTCACGAATACCGGAACATCTGCACCCAATGTTGCTGCAATTGACATCAGCTCTGAATGACTGAGGTTACATTGCCACATCGCATTGAGCCCCAGTAAGGTTGTGGCAGCGTCTGAGCTACCACCACCAATACCACCACCCACCGGCAATAACTTCTCCACTCCCACATTCGCACCGTAACCGGTGCCTGTGTAATCTTTTAATGCCTGAGCAGCACGGACAATTAGATCATCCTTTGGTGCGACATCAGACAAACCATTGGTCCGCGATATCACACCATCATCTCGCAATGACAAACTTACCTGATCAGAGTAATCCAACAACTGGAACACTGTCTGTAGATTATGATAACCATCTTCCCGCCTACCAGTAATATGCAGGAAGAGGTTTAGTTTCGCAGGTGCGGGTAAACGCCAGACTGGGTTTATCGGGTTTTCCATTGCTTAGCCAATACCCTTACATTCACTTTATCCTGTGCTCGGGAAATATTAATCTTGCCTGGCAATGCTGCGTAGCTGTTTCCTTGGTATGAAGAATAATCTATGACCCAACCTGACTGAATAATCTGTGTTGGACGACCTTGTCCGTCAAGCTTAACTTGTCCAACCGGGTATTGAGGAGCCATAACGCCTCTTACCCAATACGGCATACCATTAACTGGCATTTTTACGCGCATTTGCTGCTCAAGAAGACGTTCAGCATCTGTTCCTGTATGAACTTTACCTTGCGATCTCAGGACTGCTTTGCCCGGACTCTGGTCAAGGACAGCAACAAGTGTTCCGGTGATGGGGTTTTTAATCTGCAATGTATATTGTTGTTTATTTTTCTGGAGCCAATTCAGGCCAAACGTCCAAGCATCACCCTGAAAGCGCAGTGCGGCTCTTCCACTCATATCCCAAGACTGCATATTATTCATCGCAATCTGACGCTGCTGCCAGGGGTTCGCAACAGCGACCGGCTTAGGTTTGGTAACGGTAGCAGCCGGAGCGGTATTGACGGTCTGTACTGAACAGCCAGCCAGAGACGTACCAATAGCAGTAAGTGCTGCTAACGACTTCAGTTTATTCATTGGATTTTCCTTCCATGGTTATTGTTTACTATTAAACTGTGCGGAACCCATTATATATCGAATATTTTTTTCTGCATGGACTTCAGGCGCTCATCATCAGGGTACTGCTGAATCATACGCACTAGTAGGGCTTTAGCTTCCTGCTGTTGCCCTTGCATAATCATTACCTGGATCAAATGACTTGCTATTTCCGGATCTTCAGATTGCTCATAGGCGCTCATCAACAAAGACATCGCTCCTTTTAAATCACCCTGCTTATACTTCAGCCAGCCCAGGCTATCAATTATAGCCACATCTTCGGGACGCAACTCATGTGCTTTTGATATGTAGGCAGCTGCATCTTCAAGACGATCTGTCTTCTCGAGTAGCATAAACCCTAATGCATTTAATGCATCAGCATTAGCAGGTTCCCGCACGATAATCTCTGCCAACAAATCCTCTGCACGCTCTATTTGACCAATACTTTGAGCAATGATAGCGAACTGATAATTCATATTACTGTTATTGGGGTCTATCTGGTAAGCCTTCTCAAAAGCACCAACAGCGCCTTGGGCATCACCGTATTTAACCAATAACTCCGCTTCCAGACGCCAATAAAGTAGCTTCTGATCGGGAGACACTGCTGATTCACGCTGACCCTGTAGCCATTCCTCAGCAATATCTAAACTATATTGTTCGACCAGTAGCTCAGAAATTCGTCTTTGTGCACTACTGAAATATTGCCCTTCACCAACATCACGATACTCTCTCAAAGCAGCATCCATCTCATTCCGGCTTTCATGTATTTCTGCTAAAAAGTGATGCGCCAGATTTTCGTATACAACGTTTTCTGCCAGTATGCGGGCATTTTTCTCAGCCTGAACGTACTGCCCTTGAGCAATGTGCAGTGCAACCAAAGATTTTAGTACCTCCAGATTACCCGGCGAGTTTTGATAGATAATACTTAATTGATCAATTGCGCCCTGCTGATCATCATTGAGCATTAACAGTCTGGCATATTCAAGACGGCTAACATCATCAACATCAGGAGATGTGACTAAGTTACTCATGACATCCAGTGATTCTTCTTCACGGCCCTGCTTATAAAGTGCTTTACTTCTCAGAACATTAGCTTCTGCATTCTCTTCAGGTGTTAGGCCACCTTTCAATGCATCGACGCGGGATATCACCTCACTGTAGCTGCGCTGATCTAAGGCAACACTCGCTAACTTCAACTGAGCCAGAGGCGTATCATTGTATGACTTAACGTAAGTTTCAAAGGCTTTGAAAGCTTGTTTCTGGTGAGATTCCAGTGAGATTAATGAGGCCAGGAAGGACAACCCATCGTGATCACCCTCTGAAATAAGCTGGTAGATATGATTGAGCTGTTTAGCAGATGCGTCGAACTGGTTATCTCTCAGCAGTAATAATGCCAAATACTGACGTGACTCCACTAAATCCCCACCGAGAGCAACCCACTGTTTCGCACTGGCGATAGCTTTATCCAAGTATTCCGTTTGGGCGGCAGTTTCAGTCGCTACGCGCGCCAGCTCCGGATCGGTATTTCCCGGGAGAGCTCTCTCATAATGCAGTGTTGCATTTGCATCATCACCCTGCAACCGATACATTTCTGCAGCCATCACGTGATACATTTTTTGCCCATCAGAGATAGACGGGGACCTCACGACATCATCGGCGACGGCCAACGATGCTGCGTTTGTCTCACTCACCATAGGAAGCTCTGCGTCCGCGCAGCCACTCACTAAAGAAGACACACTGATTACTGTGAGAATAATAAAATTACGCACATCCAATTGTTTTCGCATTAACGTCACTCTAACATCCGGGGCTTGTTGTAGAATAACCACTACTTCTACCGCAAACTTTTAAATAAGACCAGCGAGATTGCATGAAGTGCTCGAAAAAGCTGCCAACTGGATCTACATTTTTCACAAAAAATCATGGGTAAAACTTTGTTTATACCCGAATAACCTCTTTTTTATACTCCTAAACGCGCATTATTGAAAGTCTACTTGTATTCCTCAGGTAGCTGACAGAGAATCTAGCCTCCTGAAAATTCGTATAAAATGCTTACTGTATGTCGATCGTTGTTATTGGAATCAACCATAAAACTGCTCCCGTCTCTATCAGAGAGAAAGTCGCATTCACTGAGCAACGACTTGAGAAAACACTACAGGAAGAGCTACCACTCTTTGATGAAAAGCTCATCCTTTCGACCTGTAACAGAACTGAAGTTTATGCAAGCGTCAGTGATGACACACCGGTTGATACCCTCAAGGAATGGTATACCCAGCAACATCAGTTAGAAAACGAGAACCTGAAACCATACGTCTACCAACTTTCTGATGCTGAGGCAATCCAGCATACCTTTAGAGTGGCCAGCGGTCTGGACTCAATGGTACTTGGCGAGCCTCAGATTCTCGGGCAACTAAAAACGGCTTTAAAAACGGCGACCGATCATAAAGCGACCGGCAGTAAACTCAATCGCCTCATGCAACATGCGTTCTCTACTGCCAAGAAAGTGCGCACAGAAACAGAGATCGGATCGAATCCGGTTTCAGTGGCTTATACCGCTGTCAATTTGGCCAAACAGATTTTTGGAGATTTAGGGCGCCACACAGCCCTACTCATCGGTGCTGGTGAAACGATCGAACTGGTTGGCAGACATCTGCATAGTGCTGGTATAAAACAAATCATTATCGCCAACCGCAGCCTTGAGAACGCACAAATATTAGGCGAACAGTTCAATGCACGAATCATAGGGCTAACTGATATTGCTGCAAATTTAGAGTTTGCGGATATTGTCATTTCCTCAACTGCCTCCCCCATTCCGGTCATAGGTAAAGGTAGTGTTGAGAAAGCGCTAAAGAAAAGAAAGCATAATCCTATTTTTATGGTTGATATCGCTGTACCAAGAGATATTGAACCAGAGGTAGGCGAGTTAAACGATATCTATCTCTATACCGTGGATGATCTGCAGTCAGTCGTGGATCAAAACATAGATACCAGAAAACGAGCTGCCGACATGGCAGAAAATATGATTAGCCATGAAACACAGGTGTTTATGTCATGGTTAAACGCGCAAGAACAATTACAGCATGTGAAGTCCTATCGCTCACAGCTTGAAACAGTCAAACAAGAAGTACTAAACAAGGCACTACAACAGCTCCGCAATGGCAAATCGCCGGAGGACGCGTTACAATTTCTGGCCCATACGTTGACTAACAAAATTGGTCATATGCCAACCCAGACAATGAATCACGCAGCACATGCCGGTGATTTAGACACATTACAAGCAGCCGTAAAACTGCTTGGGTTGGAAGATAACACTCAAAATCACAAAGAAGACACTCAGTGAAACCATCCATTCTGCTCAAACTTGAAAATCTTAGCGAACGTCATGCTGAAATCGCCATATTGCTCTCAGAGAATGAGGTGATTGCTGATCAAAATCGTTTTCGCAAGTTATCCATGGAATACAGCCAATTAGAGCCTGTTGTCAGAGAGCATCAACGCTATCTTCAGGCAACTGAAAACAAAGAAACAGCGCTGGAGATGCTTGATGATCCTGAGATGAAAGAATTAGCTCAGGAAGAATTAAAAGAAGCGGATAAACAAATCGAAGAGCTTGAATCAACACTTCAGATACTACTGCTTCCTAAAGACCCGCATGATGATAGTAATATCTTCCTCGAAGTACGCGCAGGTACGGGTGGCGATGAGGCAGCCATTTTTGCTGGTGACCTCTTCCGCATGTACTCACGTTACGCAGAAACAAGAGGCTGGCAAGTTGAAGTGATCAGCCAAAATGTCGGTGAGCATGGTGGCTATAAAGAGGCAGTGTTGAGAATTATCGGTAATGGTGCTTATTCCCGCCTGAAATTTGAGTCCGGTGCGCACCGAGTTCAGCGTGTACCGGAGACAGAATCACAAGGCCGGGTACATACCTCTGCCGCAACAGTTGCAATCATGCCTGAGATTGATGATGTGGAAGCTCAGGAAATTAAAAGTTCAGACATTCGTGTGGATACTTTCAGGGCATCAGGCGCTGGCGGACAACACGTAAATAAAACTGACTCCGCTATTCGTATCACTCACTTACCGACCGGTACAGTTGTTGAATGTCAGGATGAACGCTCCCAACACAAAAACCGCGCACGTGCGATGTCTTTACTGCAATCGCGCATTTTAGAAGCGGAGCGTCAGGCTCAACACAATGAACAAGCTGAAGCACGCCGTAGCTTGGTCGGCAGTGGTGATCGTTCGGAGCGCATCCGTACTTATAACTTCCCACAAAGCCGCGTTACAGATCACCGTATTAATCTAACGCTGTATAAATTAGACGAAATAATTGCCGGCGCATTAGATTCAATTATTGACCCGTTAATCAGTGAACATCAGGCAGACCAGCTTGCCGCTATGGCTGAATAATTATCATGAGAGTCGATGTCGCACTCCGACATGGTACAGAAATACTCGTCAAACACAGTGACACTGCACGTTTGGATGCAGAAATTCTGCTGAGTCACTATTTAGGCAAGCCACGCAGTTACCTGTATGCCTGGCCAGAAGTCGAAGTCAGTGAATCGATACTCAACCAGTTTAATGATGCCTTATCACAAAGAAAAACAGACTACCCGGTAGCCTACATCATTGGTTATCAGGAGTTTTGGTCACTACCTATACAGGTATCACCAGACGTTCTTATCCCTAGAGCAGACACCGAGTTATTGGTAGAACTAGCGCTTAGCAAACTAGAAAATATTAAATCACCTAAAATTCTGGAGTTAGGAACAGGCTCTGGCGCTATTTCGATAGCCATCGCAAGCGAGAGGCCAGATTGTGCAATTATCGCAACTGATTATTCTCGCGAAGCGCTTTATATCGCGCAAGAAAACCAAAAAAAGTTAGATCTGTCAAACATCACCTTCGTTAAATCAGATTGGTATCAGTCCATTTCTGAGGATGACTTTGATCTGATTCTCAGCAACCCACCCTATATCGATCCAGATGACCCATACATGACCACAGGCATTCGCCATGAACCACTACAGGCTTTGTGTTCCGATGAAATGGGTATGGCTGATCTAAAAGAAATTATTGATAAGGGAAAGCATCATCTTAAGCAATCCGGATGGATACTGTTAGAGCATGGCTACAACCAAAGAAAACCCGTCACTGAACGACTGGCTCAGGCAGGCTTTTCAATGGTTGATTGTATAAAGGACTTAGCGGGAAATGACCGGGTGAGTCTTGGCCAACTACCCAACCATTAAGTCACTGGAGTAACTAGTTCCAGCACTCTTCTATCGTGGTTGCATTGTTCCAGTTATTATCAGTACTACTTTTAGCCTGCTTCAAGCCAGTATTCCACAATCTGAAGCCTTTTGCACAAGCATCATCAGAGTCCTGACCTGCTCCGGACACTGGCAATGCCTGAATTCTGTAGCCTACACAGGGGTTAGTATTATCACCACTACAAGTATTTGCTTTATTTGCGCTATCTAAGCCCCACGTCTGAATACTGTAAAGTCCTGACTCGGTCTTTATTTTTCTGGCACCAAAACCCAGTCCACCGTTGCCATTTAAGAACTTTGCATAACTGAGGTTTTGAACATAATAACTTTCCTGTAGCTGAGCAATTTTCAGCAACTCGGTTTTGGCTTCCGTTCGCTTTGATTCACGCACATACTTCATATATGAAGGTACTGCCACAGATGTGAGAATCCCCAATATAGCAACGGTGATCATTAATTCAATCAGGGTAAAACCCTGCTTTTTATTCTTATTTAACACGCTTATATACCTTTATTTACTAATCATTTAGCCAATAGACTTTTGGTAAGAAATCACCTAGATCTACGTTTCCGTTGACGGTATCTTTGTCAATGATAGGAACCAGTCGCTTCCCTACACGTATATCAACATGTTGGTTACAACCTTCACTCGTACAATTACTTGGAGCGTTGAACACTAACTGCGGTGTATCCAGAATATCACCGTGAGAGATATTAATAGATTCGTCTTTGGTAGAAACAACACCGTCACCATCTAAATCAACCGTCGCAGCGGCTGTCATTAAATCCAGCACATAGGTTCTGGTTTGGTTAGAAGCAAAAGCAGAACAACTATCCTCGTCTCCGGTCGATACTGCAGCATCTGTGGTGGCGAAAGTTGTAAACATCACTTTATTCAAGAAAATGATTGGTGATGCTAATACCTTCTCACCATTCCCCGTTACCAACGGTTTATACCAACCTTTGAAACTTGGCAGGAAACTCCCACCCATAAGTGCAGAGCTTGCAGCCAAGTCGGCTTCGGTTAAAGGTGCTGGTGCTGTTTCAGGAATATTCAGCACGTTCTCGTCATAAAGCACATAAAAACGATCTTCGATATTGGTACCTAATGGTAATGAACGATGACCACTACCAATTGAAACCAAGATAACGTACTTACCTGCACTTCTGAAGAAGGAGACATCAGGCTCATAGAAGAACTTACGATAATCGCTTCCAGAACCACCTAAGCTCGCAAACAAACGGACTTTGGCATCATTCTTAACATCAAACAAGCTCGCATCATCATCAACATCGTCAGCATTTAAGTCAACACGCCAGATGTTCCCACCGGTGTCACCGAAATAAAGTCTGTCGATTGACCCATTGCGATCAAGGTCTAGCACACGAATATTACCTGGCACACTATGCTGCAGATTTAAGCCTTCATATGACCAAATCAACGCCTTAGTTTTTGCGTTTACAATATAGATCGCGTTACCTTTTGTATCACTAAGACTTGTACGCGCAGCCCGGTCTGGCTCATCTAAACGGTTATCATAACCACCGCCGAAGATAAGCACATCATCAGTCACAGCTGCCGCCGTACTACTTGGCTTATAACGTAACTTAGCTACCACTGGCTTGGACCACGTCTCACCTAACTTTGAAAAGCCGGTATCTGTGTTTGATATTTTCCACAGCAGTGATGGCGCATCCGGGTTGGTAACGTCCAGAGCATACATATGGCTGCCACCTCGACGAAGACCGAAGTATAGATATGCTGTATCACCATCAGCTGGATCTACTTTACCATTCTTGTTTTTATCATTGATCCAAACCGTCATTGAACCATCTACACCATAAATCCTCTGCAGATCACCAGTTAACTCAGTATTGCTTACTTGGCCTTCGATATTTTTAAGCAAGGCGCTCGGCATAAAGGCAAACTTTTCTTTACCGCCTCCTGTACTCGTAGCATCAGCTGCATCAATCGCATGTAGATAACCTTCGTTAGTACCAAAAAATACAACCTGCTGTGAACTATAACTCACAACAGTAGGCTTACTGTGGAGGATATCACCAAGGTGTTTACGAGGTGTCGTGCCGTCAGATTCATAGCCTTTAATGAACTGAATCAATTCATTCTGATAAGCGTCTGACATGCTGGCGTCACCTAATAATGACTTGGTTGCCGTTGTCGTGCTTAATGCTACCAGCGCTGAACCGCCGTCATCTGTCAATACCTTACGGGTAGACGGGTCAAGCTGGCTTGCAGCACCGCCTGATGTAATTGGATTAGAGTCAGCTGCTACAGTGCCTGAGGTGTCAGCCCAAAAATCAATAGCAGAAGCTTTCAGTGCTCCTTTTTCATCAACAGCTTCAACACCGTTCTTATCGACGATCTGTCCACTGTCATTCAATTTAAATTTCTTTAAATTACCCGACCATCTTGGGAGCGCACTATTCTCAAACAGTGGTAAGTAAATATCTTTGCTATGTGATAACAATGAAGCCGGATCCACGGTATAGACTGGTGCTGCATAACTGCGTGCGCTTGAGTCGATATCCTTAATGATTCCCTGAAATGCTGCAACTAGTGCAGAAGAATCTGTGGCTGAGTAGTATTTTCCACCGCCATTGGTCGCAAGGGAACGAAGATAATTTTCAGCACCTGCGTTATCAGAGACCCCAAAACCGACCGTGTACGTTTTAACAGTATTGACACCATCAATATCAGCATTCTGATCTTCATTAGCCAAATAACTTGTCAATTCAATACCACAACGACCATCAGACAAAGTGTTTCCGGGTACATTAGGAATCACTTGCCCCGCGACATCACTACAATCGGCAGTGCGTCCAATTAGTGTTTTGAGATTATCGCGGGCTCCACTTAAGACTGACTGATTACTATTCAACGGCTGACCATCAGAGAGTAAGATAATTGCGTTACTCTGACATTCATCGGTGATGGGTGAAATGTATTTAGCATCTGTTACCGTAGTGACTGTTTCTTTGATCCTTTCACAGCGATATTTACTGTGGTCACAGGTGGTTATATCGGTAGGTATTTTACAATTGTAATAACTTTTCGCAGTGCAACTTGAGGTTGTTTCACCCAAACAAGCGCCTGTTTCATAGTCTTTTTCGCCTGTGCATGTTGAGCTACAGTCATCATAGCTGATTAGCTCACAACTACTGTAATCAGGGTTATCGGCTAAACAAGCCGCTTCAGATGATAAGTTACAAGTGTACGACCAATCTTGTGAAACCGTCGAACAGTTAGTTCCCAGTCCACAGCTAGTCACGCCAGCAGCACAATTACTTTGAACTGTTGTCAGTGCACAATTTTGTCCGCAATCAGGTGTATCACAGGTGTTATAGCTGCCGTCAGGCCCTTCTGTCACAACTGCGTGAATTGATCCGGAATAAGTCGACGGGTGCGCACTATGATTTTCATGAGGTGGCGCGTTACCAAACGATGGCTCCTCCCCTCTGAAATAAAGTGCTGCCTCATAAAGTGACTCCAACATTGGTGTCTCACCGCTCACATTCCAGGACGAGAGAACATCTGGCAAGTACTCACGCACAGTCTGGCCATCGACAGGATTGACTAGACTATCATTATCAATCGAAAAGTAACCAATGGTATTACCATCATTCATGGCTGCAGGTAATAAGTTAGACAACATTATTGGAGTAGCTGCAGCATCAATAGGTGACACCGGAAAAGCGACACCGTGCGGGTATGGCCATGCACTTGCAGCAACATAACGATACACACCTGCACTAGCAGGCCAGTCAGATTCATTAACTCTGGGGAAATTAGACGAGTAACTGAATCCCATCAATCCAATATTCAGATCCTTCAAATCAGTATTGGACAATACCTGATTGAAAGCTGTCTGGAGCGAGCTAGCACGTGTCTCACCAGAGGTTCCGATTGGTGTAGCCATACTTCCGGACTGATCCAGAACAAACAGAATGTTAGGTTCACTCGGTGCTTTTTCATTAGCAAAAATCTCTATATCTTCAGCAAATGAAGAGGAGACTAAGCATAAGCTAAAAGCCAATGTGATTGATTTGATAGTATGACAAAAACTCATTGTCGTTTTCCTATTATTTTTATTTTGTCTAACAATGTAAATTGCGATTAGTTACTCAAAGTCGCATTGGTAGGAGGTACTATTTTTGCAATTCCAAGCAAATGCTTAGCTTTTGCACCGGTACCACTTAATCGTGATTCAGCATCAACCTGATAAATCTGACAAGTCACACCACCCGCACTGGGAGATGCGTTGGTTGACATCGCAATGCCATTCACCGCCGGGCAAGGCGCATAGCCAACATAAGCCACACTTGCACTAGACGTGAGGCTCCCACCACTAACCGCTTCACTCGGTAAGTCTGTGCTGGGTACTGCTTTGTTACGCCCCGGTGTATTGATCGCTGCCTGATGAATATAGTTTGTGTTAGCAGTCTTAGTCAGTGTGGATTCAACACCCTGAAACACCATCATTGAAGCCATACTGTTACCTGCAATTCGCGTATTTACATTGGATACTTTGACTGAACTGATACTCAACATGGTGAGTACCAACAGTATGGCAAGTGCCCAAAGCAGAACGGCACCTTGTTGTTTTTTGTATAATTTATGTTTCATCAGATACTCCTATAAAACATTACGCAAACGAACAGTGGATGTAAAAACTGCTCTCAGGTATTTATCGTTTGATGTCACGATAGTATCTTCAGATAACTGATACGACCTTGAACTATTTGCAACAGCGACAGGAGCCAATGAACGGACTAATACTGCGATATTCACACTCACCACACTACTCCAGTTACTCACACCATCCGAATTGACATAGCGATCTGCAATGCCATCACTATCCACATCCTCACCATAGGTAAACTGAATATTTTCAACACCTTCAGCAATCTCTTGAACAGTAGACGTTCTAGAGCCTGCACACATCAGTACGGGGACACCATTGGCATTTTGCTGTACTGAGAAGTAATTATAGATTCGCGAAGCTGTCGTCGCGGCAGTGCCACCGTACTGGCATGTCACCGGCAGCACATTAGACGCACAATCCGTATTTAACTTATCGTCTCCCATGTACATCACACCGATCGTATCACCGAAAGCAGTATTATTCGCCAGAGGCGAAAACAATGCTGAGTTGCTAACACTATCGCTACCGTCGCTACACATAGAGGTCGGCACAGCCCCGCGGATAAACATATCGTTAACAGGTGCTGCTGAAGTTGATGTGTAGGCAGTGTGTTGAATGACATCCGTTAATAGTTGCAATACGGCTCTTCCGTTATCCTGAAGTTGTGATAACTCACTACTCGTCATATTAGAGCGTTTATTTCCGACATAGACGGAAGAAATTCCTATAGTAATAAACAGCCCTATGATCATCGTGACCAATAGCTCGATCAGAGATAGACCTGTCTGTTTGCGTGGACTGATGAGGTTCATTCGCCTATCACCGTATTGATTGTTAACTCTCGTGAAATCGTCTTATCGCCACTTTTCTTACCTTCATTGCCCAGTAATTGTTCATCCCAGCCCAGCATCAAAGCGACTCCCGTTTCACAGTCGACCGGACATGAAATGTTAAGTGTCGCATTACTTAAATCACCTTTGATTCCGCCAACAGTCCCACCTTTGCGACCACAATAAGCGCGAAATAAGTCGTAACTGGCTATTTGTGCTGGTGTACAGGTTGCGGACGCCAGACCGCAATTTTCCGCAGGCTCAACAGCACAGTTGTATGTAGTGCTATCAAATAAATAACTATCTGAAATGACAGCGGCAGGATTGCCCCGCATTCGCTCTAGTATTGCTTGTGCGTGATGAGCCGCTTGGTTTTTTGAGAACGATTGCTGGTTACCTTTTAAACCAACTAATTGCATTCCCGCAACACCTAGCAGGCCAATGGCGATTACCAAAACGGCAACCAATACCTCGATTAGACTGAAGCCATGCTGTAGGGAAATTCTGGGCATTGTTAAGATTTGCCTGTATTGTTTTTATTATTTAACGATCTGATCTCTGCTCAATTTTAGAAGCAGAAATTAATTTATATTTTGTTCAATTGTACCTAGCGCAGGTATTATATGGGAAGTACCATCGGTCAGAGTTACGCTCGGAACAAAACTTTTAAGCGATAACACTTAAAAACATACTACTTTATATTTATTATTATCAATAACTTATAATTCAATAGTGCGATCAAACTCAATAAACTGACCGGCATTAGACGTTTCGACTAAAGCCCCGTTAGACCAGACGACTTGTCCATTAACCACAGTGGTCTGAACCGATGAGCGGAATTCGTTCCCATTAAAAATAGTCCAGGCAGCCCGGGACAGAACATCTTCATCACGCGCAATAAAAGATCTATCAATATCGACTAATATTAAATCAGCCCAGTAACCTTCACGAATATAGCCACGCTCTTTTATATCAAAGCGTTCAGCGACAGAGTGGCTGGTTTTCTCAACAATGCATTCGAGACTAAGTATCTGATCCTGGAAATGCTCTAAAATCGATGGCATTGCAAATTGGGACTGTGGCAAACCGGGTGGCACCTCAAGGTAATCTTTTTCTTTATCACCTAGAGAAACCGGGATGTGGCCGCTGCAGATGTTATCGATATTATTATCAAGTAAGCCTTGCATCAACGCTGCACGGTCAATATCCGTTTTGATAGCAGGGTTATATTTGAGTAACGCACCGCGCTTATTGCAGTCGATGTCCGAGAAAGTCAGAAAATGAGAACACACATCAGCGCTGATATGTTTGTTGCTTTTTCGGTATTTTTCCAACAACTCAACTTCAACTTCGCTGGACACGTGTAAAAGATGTATGCGGTTCTTAGCTGGATCTGCAACCGTTAGTAACTGCTCAGCAGCCGATACACAGGCCTGTTCACTTCGAATGGAACTGTGAAAATTTGGCGGAATATCGTCACCATAAATCTGACGATAACTCTCTTCACTTTCGAGAATAAGGGGTGCGTTCTCAGCATGAGCGGCTATCAGAATAGGAGCTCGCTCAAGAAAAGTCTCAAGCGTATCCGGATCATCAAAACGATACTCATCATTTTCACTACACATACTGAGATAGAGGCCACAGCAATGCTGATAATCACCAGATTGAATGCTCTCCAGCTCTGTGATTTTAACCGCTTGATAGTAACTAAAATTATTAACTAAACGAGTTCTCAGAGAATCGATAACTTCAGCAGCCGGTGCCAGTTCACTCTCCTCAGTTGTGGCAATATCAGGCAACAACATGATACTAGTGATACCTCCGGCAATAGCCGCCTGACATTCCTGCTCCAGATTACCCTTCACAAGAACGTCGCTGGCTACACTAAACTGCGTATCTATCATTCCGGGTAACAGATGCAAACCTTTTGCATCGATGAACTTATCTGAAGGAAGGTGACTCAAGTCAGGGGCAATTTGCGCGATGCGTCCGTCACGAATGAATACATCAGCCTTCTCAATACTACCTTCATTGACTAGCTGTGCATTACAGATCAAGAGTGTGGTCATAGGCTAGCACCTATATTCTGGTTAATCTGGCAGCCTTTCCAATATCTCGAATGAGTATGGCCACTGATTTTTAGCGTCAGCTTGATGGCTGGAAGAACTTACTTGCTTCCAATTATAGATCGTATAATCAGGAAAACGAGTATCGCCTTCAACACTTAATGATATATGAGTTAAATAAAGACGATCTGCTATCACCAGAGCCTGCTCGTACAACTGCTGACCACCAATAATAAATATTTCATTGACCGAGGCATCAATAGACTGCAGAGCGTCATCCAAACTCTGAAAGACGTCTGCACCTTCAATCCGAAGCGATGCATCGCGACTTAATACAATGTTACTGCGCCCAGGTAACAGGCGCCCTATCGAGTCGTAAGTACGACGACCCATGATAACAGGACATCCCAACGTGCTGCGTTTGAAGTGCGCTAAGTCAGCCGGCAAGTGCCAAGGCATCGCACCATCAAGACCAATCACCCGGTCTTCAGCCATGGCAGCAATCATTGAGATAATCATTTTACGACGCGAAGTGCCGGACGTTTACCCTGTGGTGGAGGCTCCGGTGGATCCGGCTCAGGATCACCCTCTTCTGGCACATTAGCTTGCGGCAGTGCTTCAAACATCATTCCTTCACTATTTTCGGCAGCATAGATTGCTCTGATAGCATCTATTGGTGCATAAATACTCGAAGGTCTGCCGCCGAATCTGGCATTAAACGCCAGGCAGTTATCATCAATCGCAAACTGCTGAACCGCACTAGGGGATATATTTAAGATGATTCGACCGTCCTCAACATAATGTTGAGGGACATCAACATCCTGCATAGTCGCATCAATCAAAACGTGCGGCGTCATATCATTATCAAGAATCCATTCATAAATGGCTCTCATCAAATAAGGGCGGTTCGAAGTCATCATGGACGAATAGCTTTCTCGGCTTCAGTCAGTGAGAATTGGAACATTTCACGTGAAAACACACGATCCATATATCGCATTAGCGGCTTTACATCTGTTGCAGGCAGGTCAATACCATACTTAGGCAGACGCCATAATACGGGTGCAATGGTGCAATCTACTAAGGAGAATTCGCTGCTTAAGAAGTAAGGCTTGATCGAGAAAACATCAACTGCCGATAGTACGCCTGAACGTAAAATACGACGAGCTTCATCTGCCTTGGCCTGATCATCACTATCCATATCGCGTAGCAAGCTGTACCAATCTTTTTCGATTCTGTACAAAGCAAGGCGAGAATGAGCACGGGTTACCGGGTCAACAGGCATTAGAGGCGGATGAGGAAAACGCTCATCCAGATATTCCATAATTACACGAGCATCATATAGCACTAAATCACGATCAATCAGCGTAGGTGCTGTGTTGTATGGATTCAGTTCCGCAAGATCTTCAGGCTTGTTGTCCGGATCAATCTCAATAATATCTACTGTGATGTCTTTCTCTGCCAACACAATTCTTACGCGGTGACAATCTGCGCAATCCGGTAGTGTAAATAATGTCATTACCGAACGTCGATTGGAAACTGAACTCATTCAAATTCTCCCAAATCCAAATACAAAAAGGCCACCTCACTAAATGAGGCAGCCTCGGAATACTACAGCAAAATGCGTTTAATGAATATCCTTCCAGAACTCTTTCTTCAGCAAATAGCTAAATATAAAGAGAACAAACAAGAATAACAGCGTGAGTACACCATAAAAAGTACGGTGTAATTGCGCTGGCTCAGCAACATAAACGAGGAAGTTGGTTAAATCACGAGCAACTTGATCGTACTCAGCAACCGACATTTTACCTGGCTCAACTAGCTTAAGCGTCTTTGTAACGTGGCCTTTACCATCGTCATGCACTTCCAATTCCTGCATACCCTGCAGTTCAAGTAAGACATGCGGCATACCCACATTCTCAAATACTGTATTGTTTACACCGAATGGGCGAGAGTCGTCTCTATAGAAACTTTTCATGTAACTATAAATCCAATCACCGCCACCACGTGAACGTGCAATCAATGACAGATCCGGTGGAGCCGTACCAAACCAACGAGCAGCATCTTTAGTTGGAATAGTATTTTCCATCAATGCGCCAGTCTTGTTGATCTCATTATCTTCATTACGCGTGAAGATAATTGACTTAATATCTTCTTCTTCCAGACCGATATCAGCGGCAACTCGGTTGTAACGGCTAAACTTCAGCGAGTGACAACCCATACAGTAGTTAGCATAGAACTTAGCACCACGCGCCAGACTCAGTTTGTTGTCCAGATTTACCTGAGCATCCTGTAGTGGCACGCTACTACCCGCACTAAAGGCAGGTGCAGTACTAAAACTTAAAACAGCCGCAGCGAGTATTAATTTAAGTGATTTCAGTTTCATCCTGTGACCCTCGTTGGTACTTCTTTCTCTTTGTTAGTCGCAGATATGAAGTGCGGTAGCAATAAAGTCGTTGCAAGGTAAGCAACAGGTATCAACATCATCTGCCAGAACAAACCACGCTGGATATCAGTGAAGCTTGGATCTAAGCGCATGAAGTCCCAAAGCAATACAGGAGCCAGCAGTATCGCGAACCACATTAGGTAGTTGGCTTGCTGAGGACGACTGTGCACATAAGTAACAGCGAAAAACAGGAAGTAAATCTGAGTACCACGCGTACCAAGCTCACGATAAACGTCTGTAACCGCAAGTACACCTAAAATACCCAAAACAATGAACGTTACAGTGAACCAAGCAAGGTTGATTAAGTGTGCACGGTTACGGTAGCGGACAGATTTAATAGGGTTTCTGTCGATCCACGGCAGTACAAACAATACTGCAATCGCTGCGAACATGGCTAACGTTCCATACCATGGATCAGGAACAGCACGAAGTACTGTATAGAACGGCGTGAAGTACCATACTGGGGCAATATGCTCAGGTGTCTTCAGCGGATTAGCCGGTTCAAAGTTCGCATGCTCAAGGAAGTAACCACCACCTTCAGGCATGAAGAATACAATCGCAAAGAATACTGCCAGGAATACCACTACACCCACAATATCTTTTACTGTGTAGTAAGGATGGAAGGGAATACCGTCTAACGGAATACCATTTTCATCTTTCAGCTTCTTGATCTCAACACCGTCCGGGTTATTTGAACCCACTGCGTGAAGTGCAACGATATGTACAAATACCAAACCAACCAAAATCAGAGGCACCGCGATAACGTGGAACGCGAAGAAACGGTTGAGGGTTGGATCAGAGATTACAAAGTCACCACGAATTGTTGTAGACACGACATCACCAATGAACGGGATGGTGTTAAACAAGTTGATGATTACCTGAGCACCCCAGAATGACATCTGACCCCAAGGTAGCAAGTATCCCATGAACGCTTCAGCCATCAGAGCTAAATAAATTAGCATACCGATCAACCAAACTAATTCACGAGGCCCCTTGAACGAGCCGTAAATCAATCCACGGAACATGTGGAGGTAGATAACTACGAAGAACATTGATGCGCCCGTAGAGTGCATATAGCGGATAAACCACCCACCTGGCACGTCACGCATAATATGTTCAACAGACGTAAAAGCCATCGCTGCGTCAGGCTTATAGTGCATTGTCAGAAATACACCCGTTACAATTTGTAGCACCAGCACCAGCATTGCCAGTGAACCAAAGAAATAGAAGAAATTGAAATTCTTCGGTGCGTAGTATTCTGCGATGTGCTTGTTCCACGTATCTGTCAGTGGAAACCGGGCATCAATCCAGTTTAGTAAACCATTCATTAAGCAACTCCCCCGTCTTCACCTACTAGTACCAAAGAATCTGTCTTGTAGTAGTAAGGTGGAACAACCATGTTCGTCCCTGCAGGCGAGCCTTTATAAACACGACCAGCAAGATCGAATCGCGAACCGTGACAAGGACAGTAGAAACCACCCTTCCAGTCAGCGCCTAAGTCAGCAGGTGCAACCTCAGGGCGATACGTCGGTGAACAACCCAAATGAGTACAAATTCCAACCATTACCAAGTACTTGTCCTGACGTGCTCTCGACTCATTCTTTGCATAGTCAGGCTGTTGAGCTTCTACCGCTGAATCAGGATCTTTAAGCTTATCATTCAGGCTTGGTAATCCTTCAATCATTTCATCTGTACGATGGACTACCCAAACAGGTTTTCCTCGCCAAATCACACGAACCAAAGCACCTGCTTCGATTTTCGAAATATCCACTTCTACAGGAGCACCAGCTGCGAGTGCGCGAGCACTAGGAGTTAGGGAACCAATGAAGGGAATTGCGATTGCACCGACGCCAACTGCGCCGACTGCTGAGGTAGCACCGATAAGAAAACGCCTGCGTTTCTTATCCACTTCAGTATCTGCCATTATAATCTACTCCCAGATCTTAGAAACTGTGCCGCTAAGCCGAAGCGGCGGGGCTACGTGGTAGACACGAAAACCCAAGTCAGGACAGGCCAAAAGGCCGCCATCAGCCCTAACTATAAATCGGGGTATAGTCGCGCAACTTACTAATAAGGTCAAGTCAAAATGGCTCATGCCACCTCAATCAAACATTTTCAATACTAACTATCTGCCGAGCAAAATAGCGCGGGGCAATAAAATCGAAGTTGTTTCTCGCTATGCGACATATAATCTGCCTATTTTAGGTATTTTTTACACTTTGTTATCTCACCAAAGCGATACCTTTCTGATATGCTCTAAAGCGATACTATTTATCGGAGGAAGTATGACAACAGTAGAACAAGCAGGATACACCAGCCCATCAGACGTGAAGGTCTACCGCGCGGATAATGAAGCACCAATGAGGTGGCTGGAGAAAGGTTTTATCGACTTTAAAAATAATTTTAAACTCAGCATCCTCTATGGAATCTTTATTGCTGCTATTGGCATTATTCTGATATCGACCATGCAGTTTTCTGCCAGCTTTGTGATTGGCGCGATTACTGGTTTCGTGATTGTTGGACCTTTTGTAGCGATTGGCCTTTACGATATGAGCCGGGAGATGGAATTTGGACGAACACCAAAACTCTATCACGCGATTTCTGCTCTCAAAAAGAACACAGGAACATTACTGGCATTTGCGGTAGCACTTGGCTTCCTACACACCGTCTGGACACGCCTGACAGGTATTTTGATTGCGATCTTTTTTAGTGACCTGAATACATCCGGTAAAAATATGTTTGAAATCCTTAGCGATCCTCAAACTGTGATTTTTCTGGCTATCTTCTTGGTATTAGGTGCGATTATCGTTGGTTTTGCTTTCTCGGTGAGTGTCATCTCAATTCCGATGATTATGCACCGTAATGTAGATATCGTAACGGCAGCCATGACCAGTATCCGCGTTGTTAGGAAGAACCCTCGTAAGATGTTCACATGGGCTGTGATGATCTCAGTCATTATGTTTTTGGGCATGGCAACCGCCTTTATCGGCTTAATATTTGCCTTCCCAATCGTCGGACATGCTAGCTGGCATGCTTACCGTGAACTCGTAGAACGTCCTGACCACCGGATTGCTGAAAACGGACCTCTGAAAAGCGACAACTAAATTCGATAAGAGTTAGTTCATGACATAAAAAAGGCCTCCATTACGGAGGCCTTTTTGTTGGTCTGCTATCTGCCGCCCTGAATGTAATCACTGAATATCACGAATCAACCATTACAGGGCAAGCTCTCGTGCTAACAGAAATTAACGACTCTGCGACACCATGTGATCTACTGCAGCCTTAACCGCTTCATCACTGAGACTTGGGTTACCACCCTTAGCTGGCATTGTTGGCTTAGCTGGGTCACCATTCACAGCAGTATTATAAAGTGAAGTCATACCAAGCTCTAAGCGAGGCGCCCAGGCAACTTTGTCACCAATGATAGGTGAATTAGCTACACCGGTGTCGTGACAAGCAAAACAAGCTGCCTTATAGGTAGACTCGCCAAGCTCACTTGACGCAACCGCTGCAACACTGATCTCTTCGACAGCAGCAGGCTTTTCCTCAGCGCTCTGTACAACCTCAGTGGTTGCTGCAGGAGCGGCTTCTTCAGTGGTTGCAGCAGCAGTATCAGCTGGTGCAGCCTCAGCTACTTCAACGCCAACAGTAGTAAGCATCGACACGATAGCATCCTGAATTTCACCATCAGTCAGACTTGGGTCACCACCACGAGGAGGCATACCACCCTTACCATTGATTGCACTTTGAACTAATGCATTCATGTCGCCCGCCAGTCGAGTTTCCCAATCGCCCTTTGCACCTGCATCAAGCTTAGGTGCATTCGCAAGACCAATCGAGTGACACACCGCACAATTTGCTTTTACGATGTCATCACCAGAACGTGCTGCCGCGACCACCTCTTCTTTCTTCAGTGCAACAGATCCAATTGGATCTAATGCAGCGATCATCTGCTTTTGCTCAGGTGACTTAGCTTCAGCATCCCCATGACCTTTGGGGGTCGGAGCAAACAAATACAACACACCGACGATCAGCACCAATACAATCTGCACCCAAAAAAGCCGGGGTAGTTTTTCATGAGAACCAGACATGGTTTCCTCCATTAATTATTAATTCTATAAATTCATTCATAAGCTGACCAACCCTTAAGCTGCCTAGGCCTTTAAGTTACTATCAACCCGTTTTGTGTTTAGTTTTATATACAAAAACATAGCAATCAAAGCCATGATAAACCACTGTGCTGCATACCCTAAGTGCTTACCAATCTTGCCATAATATGGCTGCCAATCCCGCACATAACCGTTACCTTCGTCAGGCGCCAGCTCGAACAGTATTGGTGAAACAGCCAACTCCAACTCGGATGAGATCACCACCGGTTCATATGCCTGAACGACATGCGGAAATTTCAATGCTTTTTGATCCAACCTGTTTGCAAGCTGTATGGTGTTCGAAGGGTTCTTAATCACTCCGGTCACTCTTTGTAAATCTTCCGAAACGCTAATATCAGCAAACTGATCCCGTCGTCCTAAAATTGGAATCCAACCTCGATTAACCATGACAATCATGTCACTGCCTTCAAGCCTGAACGGCGTCAGTACCTGATAACCGGAACGACCTTGGTACGTTTTGTTATCCCAGAGATACTGCCTCTTAGAGTCATATCGCCCACTCATCTCAGCAGGACGGTAAACATTATTCACTAAATCCGATGCTTCAGCAGTATTGATAAAAAGCGGATCCTTCTCTATCGCTTCTTGCACACTACGTTCGATACCACGCTTTTCTTCAGCACGATCCAGCTGCCAAAGACCTAAACTAATCAACACCGGTAGCAATACTAAGAATGCAAGCGTTGGGACTAACGTGGGTTTGAATTCATACTGACCTACTTGCATCTGGTATCAGCCTAAAACCGGCCATCTGGTTGAATCCAACCCATCCAGAACGCAAACATCATAAAACCAAACAAAGCTATTGATGCGCCGATTCGCATGGCCAAGGCCTTCATCATTCGCTGAGAGCCTGCTCCGTCATTCATCATGTAGTACAGAGCAGATCCCAAGCTGTATAAAATAAACAAAAAGAAACCAAGTACTACAATCTTAATCAAAGCAGAACCTCATTACGTGGTTAAGTGACAATTTTGAAACAACACTGGGGTATTCTAAAATACCCCAGCATAGATTAGCGAATCAAACCAAGTGGCTTACACCAACCAGTAAACGTAGATAAACAGACCAAGCCATACTACGTCAACGAAGTGCCAGTACCATGCAACGGCTTCAAAACCAAAGTGATTGTCAGCATCGAAGTGGCCGCGAATGACACGCATCAATATAACCACCAGCATGATTGTACCCAAGACAACGTGGAATCCATGGAAACCAGTCAACATGAAGAAAGTACTACCATACACACCTGAGGTCATTTTCAGATTCAAGTGACCGTATGCTTCGCCATATTCTGCTACCTGAAAACCGATGAAGATCACACCAAGAACGATTGTTGCTATCATACCGTAGATTAGCTGATCGCGCTTGTTGTTTAACAGTGCCCAATGCGCCCAAGTCAGTGTCGCACCACTAGCCAGAAGCAACATTGTATTGATCGCCGGGATACCCCAGGCATGAATTAGTCCATCTGGTGACGGGTAAAGCTGAGGATCAGGCATTTCAACCAGAGGCCACGCAGCTTTAAACTCGGGCCATAGCAATTCGCCTGTCCAGAAGTTATTACCCTCACCGTTGAGCCACGGCACAGAGAACTCACGTGCATAGAACAACGCACCGAAGAATGCCGCAAAGAACATAACTTCAGAGAAGATAAACCAACCCATACCAATTCGGAATGACTTATCTACCTGTAGGTTGTAGTGCCCAGCTTCACTTTCCTGAACGACTTGACCCATCCACCCGAAGACCATGAATAAGATGATACCAAGACCCAGAACCATGATTCCGGTTCCAAGATGATTATCATGCAACGAACTGGCAAAACCACCTAGTAAAGCGGCCATCCCCACGGAACCAACCATTGGCCAGTAACTGCCGGATGGTACGTAATACTGCTCATTAGACTGCATTAATTTCTCCTACACTCGTTGACGCCGTGTGATTAAGCGTCAGGTTGTATTCTAAAAAAGTTGTACGAAAGTGTGACGTTCTGAACATTCTGATCGAGCGCGGGCTCAACAACGAACCGCACTGGCATTTCCACTGGCTCTCTGGCCTTGAACTCTTGACGTGTAAAACAAAAACACTCTAACTTTTTGAAGTGTGTAGCAGCCTGACTCGGTGCAACACTAGGTACGGCTTGACCGACGATTGCTTCATCTGAACGATTTTCTGCCAGATAAACCATGGTGTAGACCTTACCCGGTACTACCTCCATCTGACTCTGCTTCGGCTTAAAGTTGACCGGAAAGCCCGGTGCAACTGCGGCTGCAAAATCAACCATCACGGTGCGTGACTCATCTATTTCATAAGTTGATACATTCTGATAACTGCTGTTAGTGGTACGACCATTAAAGCCAGTGATATCACAAAGAATGTTGTAGAGCGGCACGAGGGCAAAAGCAAAGCCAAACATTGCCACCGGTATAAATACCAACTTGACCCAAAAACTTTTACCTACGCGCTTATTCATTTATTACCCGATAACGTCAGTGTCATAAAGAAAATGCCTATGACGACAGCGAACACGATGACAGCTGTTAGCAGTGCCCCGCGTCGCTTTCGTTTCGTCAAATCAGACATCAGTGAACGCCTGTGTGGCTTGACTCTTTCAGAATCAATTCACGAGATGGCTCATCATTAAATGTGTGGTATGGCGCTGGTGTTGGAAGTGTCCACTCCAAACCTTTAGCACTCTCCCAAACACGTGGCTCTTCGACACGCTTACCGTTGCGGATACAATCAACAACGATATAAGCAAGCAGTAAGAACGACAGACCGAATGCAAAACCACCCAAGCTTGCGATCAGGTTGAAATCAGCAAACTGCAAGGAATAATCAGGAATACGACGCGGCATACCTGCTAATCCTAAGAAGTGCATTGGGAAGAACAATACGTTTACAGAAATAACCGCCCACCAGAAGTGAATCTTCGCCAACTTTTCGTTGAACATGCGACCACACCACTTAGGCAACCAGTAGTAAACACCTGCAATGATTGAGAATAACGCACCACTCACCAGTACATAGTGGAAGTGTGCAACCACGAAGTAAGTATCATGGTACTGAATATCCGCCGGTACGATTCCGAGCATCAGACCTGACAGACCACCAACAGTGAACAGGATTACGAAAGCAATCGCCCACATCATTGGAATCTCAAAGGTCATTGAGCCCTTCCACATCGTGGTAACCCAGTTAAATACCTTCACACCTGTAGGGACTGAGATCAGGATCGTCGCATACATAAAGTACATCTGACCTGCTACTGGCATACCTGTCAGGAACATGTGATGAGCCCATACCACGAAAGACAATATCGCAATCGAAGCGGTTGCATAAACCATTGAGCTGTAACCAAACAGCGGCTTACGTGCAAACGTTGGGATAATCTGAGAGACAATACCAAAAGCTGGCAGAATCATGATGTAAACTTCAGGATGACCGAAGAACCAGAAGATATGCTGGAACATGACCGGATCACCACCACCTGCTGCATCAAAGAAACTGGTACCGAAGTTACGGTCAGTCAGCATCATTGTTACCGCACCAGCCAATACAGGCATCGCAGCAATAAGCAAGAATGCAGTGATAAACCACGTCCAAACGAACAATGGCATATCCATTAGCTTCATACCGCTAGCACGCATATTCATAACTGTTGCGATAATGTTGATCGCACCCATGATGGATGAGAAACCAAGCATGTGAATCGCAAAGATGAAGAAGTCAGTACTATCCGGTGCAAATGTTGTTGATAGCGGCGCGTAGAAAGTCCAACCAAACGCCGGGCCACCACCTTCCATGAACATCGTGCTTAATAGCATTGCACCAGCAAAAGGAAGAATCCAGAAACTCCAGTTATTCATACGTGGTAACGCCATATCCGGCGCTCCCACCATGGTAGGAATCTGAATATTTGCCAGACCAACAAAGGCTGGCATGATCGCACCAAATACCATAATCAGACCGTGCATGGTCGTCATCTGGTTAAAGAACTGTGGTTCTACAAACTGTAAACCCGGTGTGAATAACTCAGCACGGATTACCATCGCCATTGCACCACCAATCAGTAGCATTGCAAATGCAAACCACATGTACAGGTATCCAATGTCTTTATGGTTGGTTGTTTTTACCCAACGCATTAAGCCTGGTTCAGGACCATGATCGTGATCGTCATGTGCATGATGGATGTCGGCTTCAATATCAGTTGTCGTTGTTGCCATGTTACTGCCTCCTTATCGTGCAGACTTAATAGTTGCGGGTTGAACAATGTCGCCTGTGTTGTTACCGAAGCCATTACGCTCGAAGGTAACGACTGCTGCAATGTCGCTGTCACTTAGCTGTTTGCCGAAGGCCTGCATCGCCGTTCCGGCTTTACCATTGATAACAATATCAATATGCGCCTGTAGCTGATCTGGCTCGACCACCATCGGGCTACCAGTCATTGCAGGGAATGCACCCGGCACACCAGCACCTGTTGTGCCATGACAAGCTGCACAGTTCGCACTATAAACTTCCTGACCTTTTACCATCAGCTCATCCATAGTCCACTCACGATCACCAGCTGCAGCTGCAGCTGCCATCTGAGCTTTTTGATCTTCTACCCATTTAGCGTAGTCTTCTTTTGACTTAACTTCGACTACTACCGGCATAAAGCCGTGATCTTTACCACAAAGCTCGGCACATTTACCGCGGTAAACACCCTCTTTCTCTATGTAAGCCCATGAGTCATTGATAAATCCCGGATTAGCATCCTGCTTAACCCCTAATTCACGTACCCACCAAGAGTGAATTACGTCATTTGACGTCATTAGGAAACGAACACGTGTGTTAACCGGAAGTACTAAACGGTTATCGACATCTAAAAGATAGTTCTCGTTAGCATTACGAACCGCTTCGTTTTTAATACCGTCGCGACTTTCCTGCGCCAGATTACTAAAGAAGCTAATTTTTTCGTCTAAGTACTCATACTGCCATTTCCACTGGTAGCCAGTAATTTTTACCGTCATATCAGCTTTTTCAGTATTTTCCAGATCAATCAGTACTTTGGTTGCCGGTACCGCAATGGCAATCAGAATCGCTAATGGCACTAATGTCCAGATTAACTCAACTGTTGTACTTTCATGAAAATTGGCAGCGACTGCGCCTTTAGATTTACGGTGATAGATCATTGAATAGATCATGACACCAAACACGATTACCGCTATCCCCACACAGACCCAAAAGATCGTCATGTGCAAGCCGTATATATCACGGCTTATGGGCGTTACCCCTTCAGGGAGATTCAAACCATATTCAGCAAAAGCCATCCCCGGCACTGCAAGCAGCGGCAAGATCAGGATTTTGAGTAAGGTCGCGAAGAATCGGTTGTTCAACATATAGCCTCCTCCAGTATCGAATCATATTGACCCGCAAGCAGACCAACAAACATCGAAGTTTTTAAGTGTGTATTCTAAAACTTGTAATTCTTAAGCGTAACGTTTCAGTACCGCAACCTATGATTCCTCAAGATAATCCGCCTGATTAGGCTCTCTCCAACCTAATACAAACAGACACACCCTCCGGTCGCAATGACCTGTAGACTCTTGGAACAGCAAAAACGTGCTCGATAAATGATGGCTAGTCTACAGTCAAGTTTAGAAATTTGCTAGTAGCTATTATAAAATCTAAACACCCAAAAAGGGATAGAGTTTTATACGTAAAACAGATTAAATTCACCCGCCTGCTTGCATTAATGATAGGAACTATATGTCATCTGCGATAGTATCTGCCACCAACTTAGGAGATGGAAAAACTTATGGCTATGGCTTCCGGAAAGAAAACACTACTCACCATACTTATCGTGTTTGTCGCACCCATGGTAATCGGCACGGTAATGTTTCTTAATGCAGAACGCTTTGGTCTCAGTACCCAGACGACTAACTACGGCACTTTGATCGAGCCAATCGTCAACCTGAGTGTAGAAGGTGTTAATGTGGACGGCGACGCTGCAGATGTGGAGGAGCTGGTTCGTAACAAATGGACACTGCTCTACTTTGCACCTGAAGTCTGCGGCGAAAAATGTGCAGCGCGACAGGCGCTCATGAAACGCATCCGTCTACTCACTAATGAAGACATGCGCCGCATACAAACAGCGAGTATTTACCCTCAAACGCCAAGCAATCCAGATGTGCTCGCCAATGAATATGCAAACATGCATATTGGAATACTCAATACAAAGGGTGCTGACTTTAAGGCGCAATTTCCTAACATAGATGAACAACCAATTTATCTAATTGACCCATTAGGGAATTTGATGATGTATTATTCTGGTGATACGCCTGATATCAAACGCATTATGAAAGACTTCAAGCGCATCCTGAAATATTCACAGATCGGTTAAACCATGACAACTGCAAGCCGCCCCACCCTACAAGACTACCTGAAGCTCTGTAAACTCAAGGTTGTCGCACTGATTATGCTAACTGCCATTGTTGGTATGTTCATGTCCGTGCCCGGTTTGCCACCGATGGATCTGGTTATTTTTGGTTCGATTGGTATCGCCTTGGCCTCATCCTCTGCAGCCGTCTTTAATCACGTTGTTGATCAACGCATCGATAATATAATGGGCCGCACTAAAGACCGTCCTATGCCAAAGGGTAAGGTCAATACCAAACAAGCGATCATCTTTGGCGTGATCGTGGGTATTATCGGCATCGGCACATTGGTTGTCTTCGTTAACCTGCTGACAGCGATCCTTACATTCTTCGCTCTTATTGGTTATGCAGTCATTTACACCATGTATCTGAAGCGTGCTACACCCCAAAATATCGTCATCGGTGGGGCTGCAGGTGCTGCACCTCCGATACTAGGCTGGACTGCTATCACTAATTCGGTTGATGTTGGAGCACTACTACTATTTCTGATCGTCTTTATCTGGACACCACCACATTTCTGGGCACTGGCTATTCACAGACATGAAGAGTATGCCAAGGTTGATGTACCAATGCTGCCGGTCACACACGGAATTCCATTCACTCGCCTGCAAATTCTGCTATACACTATTATATTGGTGATCGTTACCATCGTGCCTTATCTCATCGGCATGTGCGGTTTAGTCTATCTCACTGGAGCAATAGTGCTGGGCGGCGGTTTTCTTTATTATGCTATTCAGATGCTGAGACGCCCTGAAAACAGCAAATTACCGATGAAAACATTCGGCTATTCAATCAACTATCTGATGGCATTGTTTGTGATTCTACTAGTTGATCACTATTTCCCACTACACCTTAACCAGCTGGTTTAAGGCTCAGGAGACGAAGCATGGAATTTCTGAACGCAATCAAAAGTGTCATGGCAGCCTTTGTTGGGGTACAAAAAAAGAAGAACCTGGAAGAAGATTTCGCCAAGAGCAGTGCCACGCCGTTTATTATTGCCGGACTGTTGATGGCTTTGGTGTTTGTTCTGTTGGTTTATGGTGTGGTGCAGTTGGTGTTGAGTTAGTCATTCCAGTTACAACCTTGCTGCACAATCATAACTTATGCCAGTTTTAGCGTCTTACTTTCCCTTTAGCATCCATTTTTTAAAATTAGTCTTTATAATAAACACTTCTATAAGTTTTAGGTGGTGTAACTTTGAGTGACCTGATACAAAGCGAAATTAATTACTATCATAATGACCAATGGTCAGTCATCGATGAGCTAGGGCTTGCTGGCGCCTCCGAGCGACTTGCTAGAATGACTCTCCAAGTTTCTCCTCCTTTTAGTATTTCTGTAAACGGTAAGTGGGGGTCGGGAAAAACTAGCATAATGCGGCGGTCTTTCATTACCTTAGGTGGACACCCCGCTAGCCAAGCATTACTGCTTGGCGAAGATAAGCAAGACACCAATCATCAAGAAGATGATATGAAATTGTCAATAATAAAAGAAAATGGCAGTGTTAACAGTGCACGGAAACTAGAATTAAAGAAAAATGCAGATTGGCAAGAAAGAGACTTCAAAGCTGCAAATCAATCTCTTTTTGTCTGGTACTCACCTTGGCAACATCAAAATTCCGAAAACCCACTAATACCACTGTTACTCGAAGTACGAAATCAATTTAAAACTCACCACAAGTTATTAGAGAAGAGCAAGAGTACTACCCGCAGAGGAGCTTTAGCTGCTTTAACTTTATTCGAACGAGCAATTGATGCTGCCTTGATTTTGACCCAAACAAGTAAGCGCCCTTTAGCCACAGGCACAACGGAAGCTGTACGAAAGGTGTGGCAGGATGAGGATAGTTCGTCAAAATATAGTGATGGCCAACGCTTTCACTTGCAGTTTGAGGATGCAGTTGAAACTGCACTAGCAAGTCTAGATCCAAAAATGAAGAATCAAGATAGTATTGATCATAAAGCCCGACTCATTGTTTTCATTGATGATTTAGATCGCTGCGAAGAGGCGACAGTTGTGAAGCTGCTAGAAGCAATCAAGCTATACCTTGGAACATCTCGTTGTGTTTTTGTATTAGGTTTGGATAACAACGCAATTTTACATGCGCTAGGAAATCACTGGTCTTCTAGAAGTGAAGACTACAACCGGGAATACCTTGAAAAGTTATTTCAGGCAACAATTAGAATACCGAACCCGCAGCCTTCTAAGGTTAAAGAGCTTATTGCGAAGCAGTTTAAAGCCCACGGTATCCCCGAAGAAACATTGTTTGCAGGCGTTGTTTGTGACTTGATTGAACCCAACCCTCGTAAGTTGAAAAACTTTACCAATAGCATCTGTGCAACGTGGGGTTTGCATAATATTCCAAATAGAGAAAATCATGATAACTCTGTCAACTGTAACCCTGAGACATTACAGCTGATCCTCCTGCAGTATTTAGTTCTTTACCACCCAGCAGTTTGGCGCATCTTAGAAAGGCAGCCTTGGGCTTTGAAAGTATTAATCTCCATCTTGACAGCAAATGAGTCAGAGCCACTTGATCTTCCAGAAGGACTATCTGAATTAGATCAACATGTTATGAAACACTTCATTACTCGATCATTCAGCCATGTACTAAAGCAAGAAGGAGATAATGATGAGAAACACCGAGGGCTAGGCTTAGATAGTGCGGTTGACTTGTTCTTAGAGCGTATAGATAGAAAACGTTCAGATGAGCTTTTTATCTATCATCTCAAAAATGCATTTACTCGCAATGATGAAGTTCCTGCACACCTTTTAACAATCGGTGAGATCTAAATGGTAGATTTGAATAGTAACTCAGAAGTCAATAGCCGATTTTCAGCACGAGGCATCTATTATAGATGGCTTGTACAACAATACGGCTCAATCCCCATGCTGGAGTTACAGGAAGATAATCAAGACCCAATTAGCCTCAGAAAAATATTTATTCCCTTACGCTTGGACATTGAAGATCGTGATGAAAGCTCCTTAAATTCGCCCACCAAATTTAGAGAAGAGAATGAAGATAATCAGTTGGGCCAGGATGCATTTCAAGAAATAACTCAGCATAGTTTTTTAGTAATATCTGGTAGACCTGGAGCAGGTAAAACAACGCTAATAAAAGCACTTATTAATGAATTATGTGGAACACATAGTAGCCGATTTCGAAACCAAATCCATAAACAACATGGAGCTATCTTCACAATACCTGTGATATTACGAGAGTTATCTGATGTTGAGAGCATTCTGGACTTTGATAGCTTATTAGCGCGATGGTGGGCTAGGCTAGACGAACTTAACGGATTAGCATTTCAAAGAAAAACATTTTCTGAGCGACTTGACTTAGCTAAACTCAAAGCGAGCCTCAAGCACGATAGTTTGCAACCGCTGATTTTATTTGACGGCATAGATGAGGTTGGTAGCTTTGATTTACGTTGTAAGATTTATCAGATCGCAAAAGAAGCGAAGAGACGTGGTTACCGAGTTATTTTAACAGGACGCCCTAGTGGACTTGCTGATCTACATATTGCTGTTAAGAATGGGCGATTGAACCGCTCATTTGATGAAACTGACTTAAGTCAAATAAATGACAGTCTGAATAACTCTCCAGATCTTGAGCTTCTAAGAACTGCGGAGGCTCTGACTTCTAGAGATACCTTCCAAACAGCAATAGATAACTTACCCAATAATGATAAAAAACCAGCAGTAGCCAATATTCCAATAAGCCCCAGAGACGAAGAATGGCGATATATCCAGCCATTAACTCGCCCACAAATCGATTTATTTATAAAAAAGTGGTACCAGCTTGATCCAACATGGGTTAGCAAGTTAGGAACTCATCCAGAGGAGTTTAAAAAAGCACTAGCTGACCCGCAAAGAGATCATTTACTCCCTCTTGCTCGCAGACCAATTTTCTTATCCCTAATGGCAATTGTGCATTGTACTAAAAATGAAATGCCTCACGGCCGAGCTGAATTATACAAAACAATTGTTGATGTGTATCTGACCCGACAACGTAAACATAGACGCTTAAAGCTAACAACTACCGGGGACAGCATGCCGCAATGGGATAGCCATGAGCCACGAACCGCTCTAGGCTTTCTAGCATGGCGTAGTATGCATAGAGATAATGACAGCAATGATAAAAGTGACAGACGCATTCTCTGGAAGAGAGAGGAAATGGAGTTTGAATTACAAAAGGCCTTGAAGACTACACTACGATTCAGCGAAGTTACACCTGAAGATGCCCCTAGCTTAATTAGTTACTATTTGAATCCAGCTGGACTACTAATTGAGCCTATAGAAGGGTACATTCAGTTTGCTCACTTAAGCTTTCAGGAATACCTTTGTGCAGAGTACTTACAAGGTCAAATGTCTGGACGACGCATCGATGAACTATGGCAAGAAAAAGTTTTAAGCCACCTTGAGTCTCCTGGCTGGCATGAAGTCGCTTTACTATTACTTACTGTGCATGCCAATAAGACACAAAACCGTGGCCATTTCGAACTAATAAGCTATCTAGATGCATTAAATTACCCACAAGCCAAGCTTATGTTTTGTGCATTACTCGGGAAAGAACTTCCGATACAAACGAGTGACCGTCAACATTGGTTTGGCCTTTTAGTCATGACTGGGTTAATCCACCCTAAAATGCCAGAAATTGAATATCTTCGGGAGTGGCAAGATTTAAATCAAATGGGGCATGAAAGCATCCCTAAAATGCTTGAGAAATTCAATGATGGTGGTGGCGAGAGTGTTTGGAAGTACCTATGTGAGTTAGGACATAGCAACTCTGCATTAGAGTGGAAAGAAGAGTATTTTGATAACTACTCTGAGCATATCGAACCAATATACAAACGCTGGATTACCCCTCTCGAAGGTGAGTCATGGCCTGTTCAAGCCAATGCGTTTGAAGCACAAAGATTTTCTTTGTTAAGTTTGTTGATAAAAAGCAGCTGGGGTGGTGTTGATCCTAACAATTTAAATTCACCTGTTAACAGCATAGAACTACAAGCTGCTCTAACAGAGATGTATAAAAAACACCCTACTTTCTTCAAAAAAGATTATCACCAAGAAGTCCTAGGCAGCCAATTTTTATTCGAGAACTTATTTAATTTAGGAAGCAACCTTGAGAAAGAGATAAGAAAGTCAATACCTTTAAGCTTATGGCTACCAGAGGGAGAGTACTCCCCTTTCCTATCCATCCAATTCGCTATAGCCAGCAAACTTGCCACAGACGAATATCGCACACGTCTTAATATAGCCTTTATACAATTGCAAAGATTTCTCGATATTATAGCTTCTGGAGAGAATGCTCATAATTACCTCAAGAATAGTAAAAAAGTAGGAATAGGTTTAGAGTTCATAGACTATAAAAATAGGCGATCTAGTTCTAATCCTAGATTAGCCAGTAGAAACCTAATACGCGCAATGACATATTTATTCTCAACCATGATGACATTTACATCTTTAGGAAAGATTAATCCGACACTAACAAATATTACATCTTTAATCGAACTGTCTACTAGTAATTTAACGCCCCCCTTTCCTTGGTATAAAAACTTCGCAGATTCTTTTAATAGACTAGTTAAACTTCAAGTAATTGGTAATTTAGATATTGAAAAATTGGCAATAGTACGAAGAAATATTACATTTACTGGAAATAATTCTACTGCGTGGGACTGGTATATTGAGCAAAGTGAAATACCTGAATTACTGGTAAATCGAGGTGGAAGAACTAACGAACCCTTACCTTTTGAGCTAGGACTATTAACAACAAAAGGCCTTCCAAAACAAATACAAAAGCGAGAAAATATACTCAAGCTCCAAAAATGGGTAGATGACAATGAAAACTGGTTAAGTTTTGTTTTCCCCAAAGAAACCTTACCTATTGAAACACGTAAACTTTTACTAGAGGATATAGAAGACTTAAAAAAATGTGACTGGTCACCCTATGCGTTTATCAAAGCGATAATATCCGATTGGCCAGAAAACAAAAAGACCTTTAATTGCTCATTTAAGGCTTCTGAAAAAAGATTGAGTAAATCCATTGATACACTTTTTTCGACACAATCTGAAGTGGTAGATAAATAATTATGACTTACAGAAGACTCAACCAATTAATTCAACATCAGGTTTCGATCGCCTACCCGCTCCACATCTTCATTCTGGTGTGTAATCAGTAGTACCGTTTTATTGCCAGCCTTAGCGGTTTCACGCACCCAGTCATTTGCAATCAGGCGCGTCGTAGAATCCAACTCAGCAAATGGTTCATCCAGCAATACAATGGGCTCTGGTCGCAATAATGTCCTTAAAATCGCAATACGCTGACGCTGTCCACCCGATAATTTCAATGGTGATTTATCCAGCTGATCGCTGACCTCCAATACCGCTGCTGCCTGCCGAATTCGCTGCTCGATATCATCGCCCACTAAACCAAACTGCAAGTTCTGCCAGACACTGAGGTGCTCAAATAAATTGTGCTCCTGAAACAGCATACTCACCGGTCGCTGTGTCACTTTGAGGGGCAGCAGCGATTCACCCTGCCAGCGGACATCACCTTTAGCAGCTTGCTCAAATCCAGCAATCACGTTGAGTAAAGTGGTCTTACCGACACCACTTCGCCCCTGAATGGTTAAAATCTCACCTACGTCGACAGTGAAGTCGTAATTTAGCGTGACACCCTTCCAAGCCACTTCCAGCTGATCAATTTCCAGCATGTCGCCGACTCCTTTCAAAATACAGCACGATGATCGCACAAATTAATAACAAGATTGCAGAAGCCAAAGAGGCTTCAGCCATACGATATGTGCCTGCAAAGCGGTAGATTAACCAAGGCAAGGTCATCCAGTCTTCGTCACCAAAAATTGAAAATATAGCCACGTCACCCATGGCAAATAGCAGAACCAATGAAAAGCTAAATAGCAGCGTGCCTTTCAACCACGGCAGTTCTACTTTTAAGCGTGCCCAGCCAGTGAGTTTTAAGGAGTCGGCCAAGCGATAATATTGCTGATCAAATTGTAATAACCGAGGTCTTAGATGCTGCGCTGCGAATGGCACGATGACGGCGGCATTTAATAAAACAACAAACAGCATTCCCCAAGCATCAAGGTCAATCCGAGGCAGGAAGTAAACATAGAGACCGACTGATAGCACCATCGCGGGTGCCAGCAAAGTGTGCATGCCTAACCATTCGTGGAGCAACTGTAACTTGTGCTGCCCTCTAATGGCTGATTGCCTCAACGGTATTAGCACTCCGTAGGCAACGACCAATGCGATTGAAGCACTCATTACGCCAACTACGAGCGTTGTCAGTGTGGGTAATAACACGGATTGCCAGTTAAATTTCTGCCAATTCATCTCTGCGATGCCAGGAATTAACGCGAGTAACGGCATTAACAAAATACACCAGACTAATGTGTACAACACGGCATTGAACACACTCACTAAAGCAGACGGTTTTGGCAGCCACTGTCGCACGCTGGTTTCCGCAGATAACCAATTTACCGAACCCCAACGCGACACCATGACGTAGAGCAAGCCTGTGATGGCGAACTGAATCCACGCCAAAGCCAGTGCTTCGGGAATATTAAAATCGTATTTGAGTGCCTGAAACACAGCTACTTCAAGCGTCGTAGCCTGTGGCCCACCGCCTAGAGCCAATACCACAGCAAAACTGTTAAAACACAACACCGCAATAAAACCAAACAACCGTAAAAAAGTTGCCTTAAGGCTAGCCCACTCTACCCAACGCAGACGCTGCAGGGGAGTAAACTTTAATTGTCCCGCAAGCTTCCAACTAGTGTCCGGAATATTGTTCATCTGCTGATATAAAACACGCACTGCGAAAGGCATATTCAGAAAAACATGGGCGATTAAGATGCCATGCAAACCGTATAAATTCCAACCTTCAACCCATCCACTCACTAGTAATCCGGAACGCCCTAACAAGACGACCAAGCCAGTAATTAACACCAGTGTTGGCATAATAAAACATAATAAACAAAGACTTAGAAAACCAGAGCGAAACGGTAACCACGGAGAATAATACAAGGCTCGGGCAATTGGCCAAGCTAATACAACCGACAGTATCGCGCTAAGACCTGCTTGCTTGAGTGAGAACCCGAGAATTGACCAGAAGTAAGAATCATGCAATAACGACCAGTCAGCACCAGAGTTTCCCTTACTGGCGGAGAATCCCATTAAGCCATAGAAGGCGAGTGCTGTCATAGACAACAATAACGCCAGACTAAATTTGCCAAACAACTGCGTCATTGCACCGTCCGAAAATGCGAAGATGCGATTATAGTGCAAGCGACAGGAACATACTATGCAGCCGGACTGGCAACAGGAGATCAACCAACAACTTGGCGGTAACTATGCATGGAGACCTTTTGCTAAAGGCAGTAGTAACACACTGTATCTTGGGCAACCGCCAGAACCACAATGTAGTGACTCGGATAAGACCAACAGTCATCATGACAATTCAAACCATCGCGATCACGATAATCCTCAGGCAGTCATTCTAAGACTGAACGCCCCCACGCACCTCACTCCCGGAGTGGATCGACAACGCGAAGCGGCATTACTTAGGCTCATCAAAAGTCAAAACTGGGCTCCAAATATTATCAAAAACAATGTTAATGATGGCTGGTGCGCTATGACTCTATACCACGCGATGACAACTGAACAACCATTATCCGCACCACTGACGTCTCAGCTTATCAAAGCCGTTTCTGAGCTACAGAAAATTACGACTAAAAAGCCACTAAGCAAGCAACTAACCACCGCATTGACAGTGGATTATAATGTACTCTGGGAAACAACCTACGTCCCTCAGGCAACAGCCAGACATGACCAGATCACGCTTGATTTAATTGATGAGATCAAACAAAACCTTCGTGAGTTACCACTAGTACCCACCTGTCTGGTTCATCATGATCTGCACCTGGGCAACCTGGTGTTGAAGCCTTGTGACCAGCACTCAAGCGCAACACAGGATCAGTTAATTATTCTCGACTGGGAGTACGGCGGACTAGGCAATCCTTGGTTAGATGCTGCTGCATTAGCAAACTTTTTCAAGATACCTGCCCGAACGATTGCCACTCTCCCTGCCTTCCACTATCTTGATCCCTGCACATTTGAACAGGGCTTAGTAAAAGCCTTTGATATCAGAGATTTAATCAATAAACTGTGGTACCGGGCCAGAGGCGAAATCTAACTTCATGACTAACGTGGTAAGACATACGATGCAAAAACTGACGGCCAGTGATGCCAGAAAATTAGTTCTGATTAGCCAAGGAATCCATCGCGAGAGTGATTTTAAAACTGGCAAAGCAGGTGTCGTTGATGCCGTTGAAAAACTCAGCTATATCCAAATTGATACCATATCGGTGGTCGAACGCGCCCACCATCACACATTGTGGAATCGTCTCAAACACTACCATCCTTCACAGCTCGACTCTGCACTCAATGATCGGGATCTATTCGAGTACTGGTCACATGCTGCCGCTTTTTTACCGATGAGTGATTACCGCTATTCCCTTCCCCGCAAACATGCGCTGGCGAATGGCGAAACACACTGGTACAAGCGCGAACCCAAAGAAATGGCCTACGTGCTTGACCGTATTCGTGCAGAGGGAGCGTTACAAGCTTCGGACTTCGCTCAACAGCGTTCTGTGCAAGGTGGATGGGAGGAGCAAAAGCCTGCCAAGCGCGCACTGGAGCAATTATTTATGGAGGGCGAGCTAATGATCACTGCACGCCAGGGCTTCCAGAAGGTTTTTGATCTGACTGAGCGCGTGCTGCCTGACCACATAGATAGCTCAACACCCAGTGAACAAGCATTTTTTGATCACCTCATCATGCGTTATTTGTCAGCAAATGGCTTGGGAACGGCGGCTGAAATTAGCTATCTGCGTAAAAAAATCAAGCCCGGCATTCAGGCGCGTTGTATGGAACTGGTTAAAGAGGGAGCTCTACAGGCAGTGAGTGTCGGTGATCTCAAGTATTTTGCCCTCAGTGACTATTGTAGCCTGCTAGAGAAGAAACTGAGCCGTCAAAAAGTGAAAATACTCTCACCCTTCGACAATCTGCTAATTCAACGACAACGCATGCGGGACTTGTTTAACTTTGATTATCAGATTGAGTGCTACGTACCAAAAGATAAACGCAAACATGGTTACTTTGTCTTACCCATTCTGCAAGGTCAGGAGTTTGTTGGCAGGCTTGATGCCAAAATAGATCGTAAAACCGGACATCTCAGCGTACATAACCTCTACATAGAAAGTAACAATGCCGACTTCGTGCTTGAGCACCTACAACCGGCACTTCAAGCGTTTATGAGATTCAATGGTGGAAAGACTTTAGAAATAATAAAAGCTCATCACCTGGATAAGCCTTTTGATATTGCTTTAAATTAAAGCAGATCTAACAGGAGATACACTGACTGAAGTTACTCAGCGCCAATCACTGCAAAACCTTGATCTCTCATCGCGACCAGTACGGAATCACCCGAGTCATCAACACGAAACTCACCGTACTTAGCTGCCTCATATAACTTCGCCTTCCCTTCCTGAAAGAAAAATGCATTGGTCGCAAACTTAATCGCCCTTCCGCGCAATCGGTAAAGCATTTTAACTTCGCCCTCTTTTAAGTCAGACAAGTCATCAATACGAGAAAAGCGTCCGACGCCTTGCTGGTCAAGGGCTAGTATCACATAGCCATCTCTTGCCTTACTCTCTTGAATTAAGGCACGGGCCTCTCTGGCGACAGCGAAGCGCAAGGCCATATAATCGCCTTGCATCAAGGAGCGAGGATCAACAGGCTCCAATTCTAGTAACACCGTCCTACCATGCGTCACTAATTGCTCACGCTGATAAATACTGTAATTCACCAGCATTAAGATCAGCACTCCCAGCAGCACTATCCAATACTTACGCATCTGCTGCTCCTTTGGGCCAGAAATGTTTGAGAACTTGTCGTACCGCTAACAAAACCAAACCACTCCCAAAGAGCAAAATTGATTTTTGCAGAAGTGTGAGGTGTAACAGGTAATAGAACTGTGAAATGAACACCACCAGCGTTACCAAACCCAAGCCCGTTAAAATAGTGTTACCACGCGAGTAACCTAATAAGACCACGACGATACCAACCGTAATACCGGGTGCCTGTAAGCCAATAAGCGTCACCAGCACGGCAAGCACTAATGACGCGATTGAGATGCTACTGCCCAGTGCGATCTCGCCACGCTTGAGCAATACAAAGACCAAGGCAATCAGTATCACCCCCAGACACAACGACGCCAGCCATTCACCGACCGCACCACCTAATGATTGTATACCAAAGACATTCTGCCAAAAGCGACCATCATCCCAGAAGTGATTCTGTGTGAGTAAATGAGAAATACTGACGATAATTAATGAGTACCCCAAGGCTCGCAGCATTTCCCCATACCTCGCCCAATGAAACTCTTGCAGCCATAGCATTGTCCCGGCAGCTAAAGTAATTGCCAGTGTAAAGGGATATAAACCGTATTGGTTCAATAGAAAAACTGCCGCCCCCACACCAATCAATGCGGACCATGTGCGATGCAAAATATTTGGCACGACCAGAAACAGGATGCTTTGCAGAACCACAAGCACCATCGCAACCTGCCTAACCCTACTGATAAACGCTTCAGTATCCTGAAACAGATTGAGCCCTTTGAGGATGCTGTAGACCAGTAGCGCCTGCCCTGCCAAACTCACCGCAAAAGCAAACTGTTTCGCAAAGTCATTATGATGAGTGGCACGGTAAATAATGACTGCCACCAAACATGCCCCAGCCCCTAACATACCCGCAACCACTGCAGAGTCCGTCAGTAGCGCAAAGCCACCGAATAACGCACCGAGTAGCAAAATGGCACCTACCCAACCAGCAATACCAAGCATTGTTCGCACATACCACGGCGCCGTGTCGTCATTAAATTCTGGCTCTTCGCCGGTCACTAAACCCTGTGTCAGCAACTTCTGCCAGAGCAAGGAATGAGAGGATTTCTTCATGTTTGCGCTCCTTTCACGACACCACGCAACCAGAATGCACCGAATGAAGACAAACCAATCACAGACAAGCTCATCACTAACAATCCACCGGAATGCTCAAGCACGCCATTGAAAAGAATACGCGCCAAAACAACATTTACCACTGCTACAGCCGACAACACAGCGATTGCCAGTACATAAACATCCAGCACCACAGTGCGATACCACAGGTAAGCGCAAACCATCCACACTAACCAAATAATGGGTCCTAACAGGGACAACCACTGAGAGTCACTAAAGATACCGAAGATTGCCAGTGCAGTGATCAAGCCGCAGCTAACGGTAGCGAGTAGACGAGTCATCCAGCGAATGCTTCGGCGTGAGGAATGGCCACGACTCACTAAGAACTCCCACACCAGCAAAGCAGTCGTGTTGATCAGGAATAACAGCCATAGCATTTGCTCAACGCCGAAAACGACACCAAAGATACCGCCGAAAGTATCGTAGTAAATAATCACAGCGACATTGAGCAGGAATAACCAGAAAACCCAAAGCCCATCGAACCGGGCGATGAGCGTCCAGGGAAGGATAAGTACGCACCAAACCGCAAATAACTCATAAGTGTCCGCACCGGTTTGGTAAGTTTGCCCCACCAAAGCCAATAATACACCCACAAAAACGGCTGCCACCATCAAGGCGATTTTGCCGCTCAGTCGGTCGATACCCAGACGCCATACACCCAGCAAAGCAACAAGCAGCAAACCCTCGACCAGAGCGAAACGGGTAAACCGTCCCAGATCATCCCAGTTATAGGCAAAGAAGAACACCACACCGCTCGCAGTCAGCAACGCGCCCAACCACAATAGTAAGGTATCCAGAAACCCTCGCCAATCATCAGCCGAAGGCAATACATCACTGACACGCATCGCTTCAGTCAAACGCTCAGGATCAATCCGCGACTGCTCAGCCCATTCCAGCAACAGCAGACGTTTGCTTTTTCTCATTATCAGCAGCCCGTTTATGAATTATTCGTAGCTATACTCAGCACTAGGGAACGTCCCTGCTTTTACCTGCTCATCATATAACTTGATTGCATCCTGAATACTGCCGTCCGTGTCGCTCAGGAAATTCTTAACAAATTTAGCCGGACGACCGGGCCACAAGCCCATCATATCGTGCCACACCATAATCTGTGCATCAGTTTTAGCACCCGCACCAATTCCGATAACAGGAATCGTCAGTGCTTTGGTAATCCGCTCACCCAGTTCTTCCGGAATGCACTCCAATAACAGAATGCTTGCACCGGCCTCCTGCAACATCAAGGCCTCATCCACCATCAACTGAGCAGCATCAGGATCACGTCCCTGCACTGAGTAACCACCTAAATGATTCACTGACTGAGGCGTTAATCCCATATGCGCGCAAACAGGAATTCCTCGCTCTGAAAGTAGACGAGTGGTTTCCGCCAACCAAGCACCACCTTCCAGCTTAACAATGTGAGCGCCCTCACTCATCAGCACTGCAGCGTTCTTTAACGTGACATCTTCTGAGTAATAGCTCATGAATGGCATATCTGCCATGATCATACTGCCCACATTACCACGTCGCACACAGCGAATATGGTAAGCTATATCCTCAATCGTCACCGGCAAACTGCTGTCATGCCCCTGAATCACCATTCCCAATGAATCACCGACCAGAATGACTTCAACACCGGCACTACTGACCGCATAGGCCGAGCAATAGTCGTATGCTGTCATACTACTGAACTTTTTCCCTTCTGCTTTTAGTTTAGCCAAGGTTTTGATTGTGACTGACTGTGGTGCATTGTGGACTGACATTGCGTGCTCCCCGTAAATTAGCAAAGATTAATCATAGCAAATAAGGCGTATCGATATAGCGTGGTTTGACTATCGACGGCGTAAACCCAGAAACAACCCCATCCCTGCCATCGCAGCCGATGAAAGATTTGCAGTGATAAAGTTTTTCAAACCGCCAAGGTGTGGTGATATCCAGGCGATTAATGCATTATAACTGCCTTCAAAGCTAGCCCAGTTGACATCAATCATGCCGTTATACTGAAGCACAAAAAGCACTAAAAGAATCGTTCCAACCACAAAAAACATGATTTTCAGAAAGGTTTTGACTGCAAAGCCGATGGCGAAGCCAACGAAAAAACTAAAGCCCATATATGCCGCCAAAGCGACCCAGTTCCCAGTTTCTATTGACTGTTGTGGATCCATTATTTTTATCCTTATTAAAAAGTCGTTCGAATTCTAGCGTGTTACGGTATAATTTGCCTCTTTTAAAAATCGGCAAACTGCTTTGACACACTCCCCAAGACGCTATTGCGTGGCCCCCATGCTCGATTGGACAGACCGCCACGAGCGTTATTTTCTTCGTTTACTCTCCAAAAATGCCTGGCTGTATACCGAAATGGTTACTACAGGTGCCCTCATTCATGGAGATAATGAGCGTTACTTAAAATTTAATCACCAAGAACATCCAATTGCTCTACAATTGGGAGGTAGTGATGTACAAGATATGACCATCTGCGCCAAAATGGCAGAAGATTTTGGTTACGATGAGGTCAATATCAACGTCGGTTGCCCCAGCGACCGTGTACAACGCGGCGCGTTCGGTGCTTGTCTCATGGCAGAACCTGAACTCATTGCAGAATGTGTCTCAGCAATGCAAAATGCCGTCTCAATTCCGGTAACGGTCAAAAACCGTATCGGTATCGACCAGCAAGACGAAGAAGTGAGTTTACGACGGTTTATCAGTACCGTTGCTGAAGCTGGCTGCAATACCTTTATAGTGCATGCCCGAAAAGCGTGGTTACAGGGGCTTAGCCCCAAGCAAAATCGAGATATACCACCGCTGAACTACGATTTGGTTTATCAGATCAAGCGCGAATTCCCCCAGTTGGAAATCATTATCAACGGTGGCATCACGACATTGGACGAATGTACAACCCATTTACAGTCAGTTGATGGTGTGATGGTTGGGAGAGAGGCCTATCACAATCCCTATCATCTGATAGATGTAGATGCGATGATATATAATGACATAGGATCTAATGCGAGTCGCATGCAGATCTTAGATCAGTTCAGTGAGTACATAGAAGCACGTCTTAGCGAGGGAGTGCCTCTGAAACATATGACGCGACATATTCTTGGATTATTCCAGGGTATGACAGGAGCGAAGGCCTGGCGTCGACATATTAGTGAACAGGCCTATAAGCCAGGCGCTGGTATCGAGGTCTTGCGGGAAGCCGCGAGCCATATCAAAGAATCGGAGTAATTCATGTTATTTGCGAAACGGGATATGACAAATCAGGGCGAAAAGACCCTGAGTCAGCGATTTACCAAACGATTTACACGTTATCTAAGCAGCCAATCCACAGATGCAGCTGCCTCTGATAATCAATTAATCGACATTAGAGAGTGTTATGAACTATTAGGTGAAGCCGAGGCATCAAAAACAAAACAACCCTCAGAGCTCCCTCATATTATTCATCGTATTGTCACGGCCTACGAAAAACGAACCGGCCATTGGCTGGAAGCAGAACAAGTTGCTCTGGCCGCCATTCATTATGACATCGAACAACAAGCAGATATTTTAAGAAAACATTTTAAACAAACATTAACAAACTCCACAGAACTTTACTGCAGCAGCAACACCTCTTATCTTCGACTGGCACTTCTCGCCGAAATACTCAACATTAAACACTTCAGCTTAGGCAAGCCTGCCCCAGACTCTGCAACACCACCTAGCTGTGAGCGCAAATTAAATGTGCTTCTTGACGACATCAGCATGTCAGAGATCGAAGAAAGCGGACGCAAACTGCGTGAGCATTGCACTCAATCCCTCATGAAAAAGGGCATCAGTCCGGATGCATTACAGGCCTGTTGGCACTTGCGCATGCGTTATAGTGATACTGAACATAGTCTGCTAATGAAGTGCATGCCTATCGATATGATGCGCGATGTCTTTAAAACTCAGTACAAAAAGAAGTATGGCTACATTCCACAAGACCAGTCTATTCTCATCGACTCTTTAGAAATTGAAGTCAAGTTAAACGAACCGTGTAAGCCGGGTATGCCTGCTGAAAACCACCATGTGCAACAAATCATGTCACAGTGGGATAGCTGTAATTGCCAAACCAATCAATCATGGCGATACCTTGGTGCTGACGTAAGCCTTATAAACACCAAGCTAAGCTTTATGACTTGCCCTGTTTTGAAAGAAATATTAGCAAATCACGTCGCCAGACCAGCCGACTTAGCAATGTCTAATTTTTTTGTACGAAACTTCAAGAAAGAAGTTGACGAAGCTGCCGCGGATAACTAATATACGCCGCTCAAACGATTCCTCAGTAGCTCAGTTGGTAGAGCAGTTGACTGTTAATCAATTGGTCGCAAGTTCGAGTCTTGCCTGAGGAGCCATATTCTAAAAGCCTGTTGAAGCAATTTAACAGGCTTTTTTTTATGCTGCTAACCAGTCTTCAATTTATAGTTGACGAACAAGCCAGCCATAACTATTATACGCCGCTCAAACAATTCCTCAGTAGCTCAGTTGGTAGAGCAGTTGACTGTTAATCAATTGGTCGCAAGTTCGAGTCTTGCCTGAGGAGCCATATTTTAAAAGCCTGTTAAAGTAATTTGACGGGCTTTTTTGTGTCTGTTTAAAGTGACTTTATTTGATTTATATCAATACGCTAGCTCACCACTCACTTATTATGAAACCCTAGCCACAAGCTATGATTTTTACACCTTTGTAAGATTATTAGGAGTTTCATCATGTACAAGCACATTCTGATTCCCGTTGCCCCAAGCCACCCTGCTAATACACAAGAAGCCATTAAGTTGGCACAACTACTCAAAGCTGACGATGGCAAAATAACGCTAATCTCTGCAATGAGTCATATTCCTGCTTCTGTCGCTCAGTATTTACCAGCAGATCAAATTGAACGAACCTGGTCTGAAGCAAAGACTGCTCTGCTTGAAGAAGTTGAGGGTGTCAGCGACGTTGAGGTTCAGATCATTAATGAAGACGGTTCTGCTGGCTCAACGATTATTGAATATGCTAACAAGCACGAGTCAGATCTGATTATCATAGCCTCGCATCGACCCGGCTTGCAGGACTATTTTCTTGGGTCTACGGCAGCGCGGGTTGTTCGTCATGCTTCGTGTGCGGTGCATGTCATTCGCTGATTCGTAAGATCATAAAACCTGATCCTATTGATCCCATAAAATAATTGGATCTAATCTTATACACATCGTATTCTGATGCCACATTGTTTGGTAAAGGATACGCTGCAGATGACTCAATCTTCTATTCGTATGGGTGTGGACATAGGTGGCACGTTCACTGATGTGGTTCTGGAGGTTGGTGAAGAGCAGTTTTCCACTAAAGTCCTCACTACCTACGCCGCGCCTGAAAACGCCATTATCGACGGCATGCAGCAGGTCTGTCAGCTAGCAGATGTACAGCCCTCAGACATTGGTCAAATCATTCACGGCACTACATTAGCCACCAATGCACTCATTGAACGACGCGGCGCGAAAACTGCATTGATCACCACCCAAGGCTTCCGTGATGTCATTGAAATGCGCACAGAGTCGCGGTTCGAGCAATACGATCTCAACCTAACGATTCCCGAACCACTACTCCCTCGCCAACAGCGTTTTATCTTAAATGAGCGAGTGGATGCGCAAGGCAATGCGCTCATTCCACTAGCACGTGAAGACGTTGAAGCATTGATCGATAGTATTAAAGATGCTGGCTATGAAAGTATCGCGGTTGGTTTGCTGCACTCCTATTTAAACCCTGCTCATGAGCAATTAGTGCGTGAAGTGCTGGCCGATAAAATGCCAGATGCCATGGTATCGCTATCCTGCGAAGTCTCCCCACAAATGCGTGAATACGAGCGCTTCAATACGGTGGTAGCAAATGCATACATCAAACCGCTGATGAAAAGCTATTTGGGTCGTCTGGAAGGTCAACTCAAACAACAAGGCGTGGATTGCTCGATCTTCCTCATGCACTCCGGTGGCGGCATTATCTCCATCGAAAGTGCCGCAGAATTTCCGGTTCGTTTAGTGGAATCAGGCCCTGCTGGTGGTGCAGTATTTGCTGCGAACATTGCCGCTCGTTATGGTCTCGATAAAGTCTTATCTTTTGATATGGGCGGCACTACAGCCAAAATCTGCCTTATCAAAAATCAAACACCAAAGACCAGCCGTGTATTTGAAGTGGCCCGCACTTATCGCTTTAAGAAAGGCTCCGGCATGCCCATATCAATTCCCGTGATTGATATGGTGGAAATCGGTGCAGGTGGTGGCTCACTGGCACATGTGGATGCGATGCGACAAATCCGCGTTGGCCCAGAATCCGCAGGCTCTGAACCCGGCCCAGCCTGTTACGGTCGAGGTGGCGAACGCCCTGCAGTCACCGATGCAGACTTAGTATTGGGTAAACTTGACCCTGACAATTTCGCAGGTGGCTCCATTCAGTTGCATACCGACAATTCCAAAGCAGCGTTGGAAACTGTACTGGGTAATACTTTAGATATGGATGCCCTCACCGCCGCCTACGGCTTAGCCGAAGTAGTGGATGAAAACATGGCGAATGCCGCACGCGTTCATGCGGTAGAAAATGGTGAAGACCTCGCTGATTACACTATGATCGCTTTTGGTGGTGCCGCTCCACTACATGCCGGACGACTGTGTGAAAAGCTCGGTGTTGATCGCTTACTGGTACCAGCTGGTGCAGGCGTTGGCTCTGCCATTGGTTTCTTGCGCGCACCGTTTAGTTTCGAGGCGAACCGCAGCGTGTATATGCGATTATCTGACTTCCAACCCAATGTGATTCGTCAACTACTCACAGATCTTGAAACTGAAGCTACAAAATTTGTGCGCTCCTGTGATGCTGATGCAGAGATTATTTCAGAGTACAAAGCGTATATGCGCTACTCCGGTCAGGGCTGGGAGCTACCGATTGCTCTCAATAAAGCACAAGCATTAGATCCTGACGCCACCGTTTTCAGGCAGCTATTTGAGGCGGATTACATCAGTTTATTTGGCCGTGCCGTTGAAGGCATGGATATAGAAATCACGGTGTGGGCAGTGAATGCCACTACACCAACTGAATTGGTGGAACCTGTTGAGGTATTAACGGGATCAGGCGAAGCAGCCGGAAATAAAACCGATGTATCCCCAGCCTCAGCAGAAATGTCTCTGGCAGAGAAAAAACGTACTCGCACGTTATTTGATCCTGCTTTGGGTAACAGTGTCGAGGCCACCGTAGTACTGCGCCATGACTTGCAAGACGGTCAATTAGTTGAAGGGCCAGCTGTAATCACTGAAGATGAGACAACCATAGTATTACCATCCAGCCGCCAAGCCATTCGCCAAAGTGACGGCTGTATTGATGTGAGGACAAAGTCATGAGCCTTTTCACGAAGAAGCCTATCAACAGTCATTTCAGCAACTCACAGTCCATATCAAACAAGCAGCAAGGAGTCACTTATGAGTAATGGCACAGCAAACCAAGCCTCCACCGTTGCCTATCAGGTCATGTGGAACCGCCTGATATCCGTTGTTGAAGAACAGGCACAAGCCCTCATTCGTACCGCGTTCTCAACCTCCGTGCGTGAGGCTGGTGACTTATCTGCCGGTGTTTATGACACTCAGGGGCGCATGTTGGCACAGGCCGTCACCGGAACACCGGGGCACGTTAACGCGATGGCCGATGCGGTTGGTCATTTCATCAGGCGCATTGGTTATGAAAATATGTTCGAAGGCGATGTCTACATCACCAACGATCCTTGGGAAGGCACTGGCCACCTGCATGACATCACGGTTGTTACCCCCTCTTTTCATAACGGTAAGCACGTCGGATTCTTCGGTTGCACCGCGCATATCGTGGACATCGGCGGACGCGGTTTTGGCGCTGATGCCAATTCTATCTACGAAGAAGGCTTATACATTCCTATCATGAAGTTTGCCGAGCGAGGTGAGTTTGATAAGACCCTGCAAATGATTATTCGTGGCAATGTTCGCGAGCCAGACCAAGCCATGGGCGATATGTATGCGCTGGCAACGTGTAACGAAGTCGGCCATCATCGTTTGGTAGAAATGATGGAAGAGTTCGGGCTGGAAAATCTTAGCGGTATTGCAGCATTTATACTGGAAAACTCACACATCGCCACTGTCGAACGAATCGCTGCCTTAAACAATGCCGAAGCGGATGGGGAAATGCGTATCGATGGATACAGCAAACCAATCGACTTAAAAGTACATTTGGAAATCAAAGACGATCACATTCTCTGTGACTTTGCAGGTACTTCCGGATTGGATAAAAAAGGCATCAACGTGCCCTTGGTGTATACACAGGCTTATGCCTGCTATGCGCTGAAGTGTGCAATTGCGCCGGAGATTCCCAACAATGCCGCCTCTTTAGCGCCTTTTAAGATTACCGCGCCAGAAAACAGTATTGTAAATGCACTCCACCCTGCCCCCGTTGCACTGCGCCATGTCATCGGCCATATGCTGCCGGATGCTGTTTACAATGCCTTGGATAAAATACTCCCCAATACCGTTCCAGCAGAAGGAGCCGGTACGCTGTGTAATTTCCAAGTGTCTGTGCGTCCTCGTACCGATGAGCAAGCACCACCTGAAGCTGTTCGTGCTGAAGTGTTGACGTTTAACTCCGGCGGCTCCGGTGCCCGCCCAAGCGTGGATGGCATGAATGCAACAGCCTTCCCGTCTGGCGTAATGACCATGCCGGTTGAAGCAACTGAGCACACTGGTCCAGTGATCATCTGGCGCAAAGAATTACGCGAGGATAGCGGTGGCTCTGGCAAATTACGTGGCGGCTTAGGTCAGCACATGGAAATTAGCGCCCGTGAAGGTCATGAATTTGATTTCTCTGCCATGTTAGATCGCGTAGATCACCCTGCTCACGGTCGTCAAGGAGGACAAAGTGGCGCGCCTACCGTTATCAAACGCAGTGATGGCAGCATTATGAAAGGCAAAGGAAAGCAGTTCGTACCACATGGTCAACGTGTCATTATGGCGTTTCCCGGCGGCGGGGGTTATGGAGAGGCCAGCGAACGCGACCCTGAGCTAGTTAAACGTGATTTAGCACGCGGTTATATTTCATCCACTACGGCTAAGCGTGATTATGGCTTTAGCGATCAGGAAATCGCTGCTATTGTCGAAGCCGCACAACGAGGAGAATCAATCTAATGCAGAAGACCCAACAAACACAAGCACCCAAGCAGTCCAGCTATGATGTGGTGATTATCGGTGGTGCAATGCTCGGTTCTTCCGTTGCCTGGTTTCTGACAGATAATCCGGATTTTGATGGCTCTATTCTGGTAGTTGAAAAAGACCCCAGCTATGAATTCACCTCGACGGCTCACACTAACAGCTGCATGCGCCAGCAATTTTCCCGCGAGATCAATGTGCGTATCTCACAATTCGCAGCGGATTTTGTAAAAAACTTCCAGCAGTACATGGGCAATGATGAACGCGTGCCTCCGCTTCATTTCCAAAGCTATGGCTATATGTATCTGGCTGATAACGATGGTTTTGTTGATGTACTGAAAGAGAGCTTAAAAGTACAACAAGCTTGCGGTGCAGGTACAAAATACATGACCGCTGAAGCCATTAAGGCCGCCTACCCTTTCTATAATTTGGAAGATATTATCGGAGCCAACCACAACCTGATTGATGAAGGCTATTTTGATGGTGGTACGTTATTTGATTGGTGGAAGCGCTCTGCTAAAGAACGGGGTGCCGAGTACCTTACTAACGAAGTGGTGGCGATGACTAAGAATGATTCCGGCGGTCGCGTCGAGAGCATCACCCTGAAATCAGGTGAAGTAATCGCCTGCGGTAAAGTGGTCAATGCCTCGGGCCCTCGCGCCGTGCTGACCTCACGCATGGCGGGTATTGAAATACCCGTTGAACCACGCAAACGCTACACTTTCATATTTGATGCGGAGCAACCACTGGATCGTGACCTGCCGCTAACCATTGACCCTAGCGGTGTACACATGCGCTCGGAAGGCCAGTACTACCTCGCAGGCTGTCCGCCAGATGTTGATCCAGCCGTGGATTACCATGACTTCGTGCAAGACCACAGTATTTGGGAAGAAAAGCTCTGGCCTATTATCGCCAACCGTATCCCACAGTTTGAAGCCATCAAAGTCATCAACTCTTGGGCGGGGCATTACGCGTTTAATACCTTCGATCAAAACGCAATCCTTGGCCCACACCATGAGGTCGAAAACTTTATATTTGTGAATGGCTTCTCCGGTCATGGCTTCCAACAATCACCGGCTATGGGACGTGGTACTGCGGAGTTAATTACCTATGGTGAATACCGAGAGCTGGATTTATCGCCGTTTAACTTTGAGCGTATTGTGAATAATGAACCCTTTGTGGAAAAGGCGGTGATATGAGTCGACGTCTACTAGTAGCACAACTTAAGCAACATACCTTGGGAGCTGATTCATGAAACTCGCCAGCAACCCATTCACCAAAGCACTCAGCGAAGGCAAGCAACAAATCGGCTTATGGGTCAGTCTTTGCAGTCCGTTTGCTGCCGAAGTAGTGGCACATTCTGCTTATGATTGGGTACTGGTGGACATGGAACATACACCGAATGACCTTCAATCCGTCATGGGGCAATTACAGGTTTTCTCGGGATTTAACAGCACCGCTATTGTTCGCCCGCAATGGAATGATCCGGTACTGGTCAAGCGCCTATTAGATATCGGCGCTCCCGGCTTACTGTTCCCGATGATTCAGTCGGTTGAAGAAGCCGAACAAGCAGTGGCTTCCACGCGCTATCCTCCCAGAGGTATTCGCGGTATGGGTGGTACTACACGTGCTAATGCTTTTGGCCGAATCAGCGATTACAGCAGTCGCATTGAAGATGAAACGGCAGTACTTCTGCAAATCGAAACACGTGTGGCATTGGAACAAACCGAGCATATTGCAGCGGTCGATGGTGTCACGGGGATATTCTTCGGCCCTGCTGATATTGCTGCGGATATTGGACTCATCGGCAAGCCCTTAGATAAGGCCGTGTGGGACTTGATTTTGCCACAAGCTAAAAAACTCATTAGCAAAGGTATTCCGGTTGGTACCTTAGTTGGTGACCCTGATTTTGCTGCGGACTTACTTCAGCAAGGTTTTAGCTTTGTCGCCTGTGGCTCTGACTTAGGCTTGCTTGCCAAAAGCTCGGATCAATTGCTTGCAAAAATGCGTGGCGCTGTAAAAGAGACTATTAAGAATCCGGTCAATCACAGTAATTCTGAAAGTACCTCCGAGGTCAGCGACATCGATAGCCATGGAGAAAACGGCGAATGAGTTTTCAGGCCTCCCGACTTGATCCAGTACGCCCTTCTGCGTCTGCCGCCACCAGCCAACGCGCAAGAGAACTACGAGCTGAAGGCCATGAGGTGATTGATCTGGGTTTAGGCGAACCTGACTTCGACACGCCAATGCACATTATCGAGGCCGCTCACCAAGCCGCATTAAACGGACAAACAAAGTACCCACCTAATGGCGGCACTGATACGCTGAAAAAAGCCATTATCGCCAAATTTAAACGGGACAATCAGCTGCACTTTACTCCCTCTGAAATCATCGTATCCAATGGCGCTAAGCAGATCATTTTCGGCGCCCTCATGTCTACTTTGGAAGCAGATCAGGAAGTGTTGCTATGCGCACCCTACTTTGACTCCTATGAAAACATAGTGTTAGCGATTGGCGGACAACCCAAATTTATACGTTGTGATGCCGATAACAGTTTTCGCCTTACTCCCGCAGCACTGGAAGCCGCTATCAGCGACAACACTCGCTGGCTAATCTTCAACTCACCCTCCAACCCAGCAGGCGCAATGTATTCGGATGATGAGTTACTCGCGCTAGGTGCTGTTCTGGCACGTCATCCGCAGGTACTGGTTTTAGCAGATGAAATCTACGAACACATTATTTTTGATGACCGTAAATACTCCTCTCTAGCAGCTCTAAGCCCCAACTTGCGCGAACAAGTTCTCACCGTCAATGGTGTTTCCAAGGCTTATGCAATGACAGGCTGGCGTATTGGTTATGGAGCAGGTCCAGAGCAACTGATCAGCGCAATGACTAAAATGCAGTCGCTGATATCTTCCGGTGCATGCTCAATCGCTCAAGCAGCTGCTGCCGCTGCACTCAACGGCCCGCAGGATGAGGTCGAACGTTTCAGACAAGCATTTGAAAAACGTCGAGATCTGGTCGTCAATGCAGTCGCTGATATTCCCGGCTTAACACTGGATGCACCAGGTGGTGCATTTTATGCCCTCATTGGATGTGAGGCGCTCATGAATAGCACCACTCCAGACGGTGGCATTATCGAAAATGACGCTGAGTTTGTCGCCTATATTATGGATACCGCTCAAGTCGCGACAGTACCCGGCAGTGCTTACGGCCTCAGTCCATTTTTCAGAATATCAATGGCTAATTCTGAAACGAATTTATCGGAAGCTTTACGCCGCATTGCAAGCTGCGTAGCTCAACTCAAACACCCCTGATTAAGTGAGATCATTATGAAAAAATTAGTACTAACTGGCGCAGCTGGCCGCCTTGGCTCTTACCTTCGCGAGCCACTGACCAAACTTGCTGACACCCTCGTTTCAACCGACTTAGTTGAAGACATCGGCAAACTCTACGATGGCGAGTCATACGTTAAAGCCGACTTGTCCAAGTTGGATGAGATGATGGCGGTATTAGAAGGCGCTGACATGGTGGTGCACTTCGGTGCGATTGGTGACGAAGCCCCGTTTGATGACATTCTGCAATCGAATATCATCGGTGCTTACAATGTGTGGGAAGCGGCCTACCAACAAGGCGTGCGTCGCGTGGTTTATGCCAGCTCGATTCATGCTGTCGGTATGTATCCTAAGACTGAATTTATCGGTACGGATGTTCCGCATCGTCCAGATACCTTCTACGGGTTGGCTAAGTGTTTTGCCGAAGACCTTGGTAGTTTGTACTGGGATAAGCGCCAACTTGAGTCTGTGTGTATGCGCATTTTGTCAGCAGCTCAGGTAAACAACCCACGTTCACTCGGCTCATGGCTTTCTTATGATGATCTGATTCATTTGGTTGAGACCTCAATCAATACGCCAGTGACAGGCTTTTCGATTGTTTATGGTGTATCGAATAATGACCGTGCACCTGTAGATAATCACAAGGCAAGTTTCTTAGGCTATCGCCCGAAAGATAATGCTGAGCAGTTTGCTGAGAAGGTATTAGCAGAATCCGAACATCTCGATCCAACTGATCTAACACATATGTGTCAGGGTGGGCCATTTGCTACGGTGGAAATTGGTAATAGTGGTCTGGCGAATATGAACGTTGTGGATGATAAGAAAACTACATAACAGTTCGCATTAGGAGCCTCTGGTATGCGCAGGCCCCTACCTATTGAGCAAGTGTGACTGCTTACAAAATCTGCGATGGATTAACAGCATCGCGAGTAATATTCAGGAGAATAAAGATGTCTAATAAACAAGTTGTGTTAGTTGTCGGTGGCGGAAGTGGTATCGGTGCAGATTCTGCCAGAAAGCTCGCAGAAGATGGCTACGATGTTGGTGTGATGTCATCTTCAGGTAAAGGGGAAGTATTAGGCAAGGAGCTTGGCGGACTGGGATTTACTGGCTCAGTACTCGAACCAAAAGATTTGACGACATTCGTTGAATTAGCTATGGAACGCTTTGGTAGAATCGATGCGGTGGTCAATTGTACTGGTCATGGTCCTAAAGGTGACATCATGAAAATTAGCGATGATGACTGGCACTTGGGCATGGATTACTACCTGATGAATGTGATTCGCATGACCCGTTTAGTGTTACCAATCATGCAAAAGCAAGGGGGTGGTTCAATCGTCAATATTTCCACCTTCGCCACATTTGAACCTGACCCGCTATTCCCAACTTCAGGTGTATTCCGAGCCAGTTTAGCGGCTTATAGCAAACTGTTTAGTACCCAGTTTGCCGCTGAAAATATTCGCATGAATAACGTGCTACCCGGCTTTATTGACAGCTTACCTTCGACTGAAGATCGTTTGGCACGTATTCCTGCCGGACGTTATGCCAAAGTCCGTGAGCTTAGTGAAACGGTCGCCTTTTTAGCCTCGGATAAGTCTAGTTACATCACAGGGCAAAACTTACGCGTTGATGGTGGATTAACCAGTTCCGTCTGATAGCATCACATATAAAGAACCTAGCAGGAGTACCGTATATGTCAGCACTTTTTAGCCCCCTCACCATCAAAGACATCACCTTCCGCAACCGGACTGGTGTGTCTCCGATGTGCCAATACTCCTCCGTTGAGGGTGTCGCCAATGACTGGCATATGGTGCACTTGGGTTCCCGTGCCGTTGGTGGCGCGGGACTCATTATTGCTGAAGCCACAGCTGTTAGCCCGGACGGACGAATTTCTCCGGGCTGCGCAGGTATTTGGAATGATGAGCAAGCCGAGGCATTAATTCCGGTTAACCAATTTATCAAACAGCACGGTGCGGTAGCCGGTATTCAGATCGGACATTCCGGCCGCAAAGGTTCCTCTGCCCGACCTTGGGACGGTGGCGCGCACCTTGCAGATGATGCTGGTGGATGGCCAGTGATCGGTCCTTCGGACGTTGCATTTGACGATGACGGTGTACGACTTTGGAAAACGCCTCATAAAATGACTATCGAGGAGATAAAAGCCATGCAAGGCCTGTTTGTTGATGCCGCTAAACGCTCCTTGGCAGCAGGTTATGAGTTACTGGAAATCCACGGTGCTCACGGCTATTTACTCCACAGTTTTTTCACACCACTGGTTAATTCACGTGATGATGAGTATGGCGGCAGCACAGAAAATCGCGCACGCATGATGCTAGAAACAGTCGAAGCAGTACGCGCCGTGTGGCCGGAGAATCTGCCATTGGCCGTTCGCCTGTCTGCTGCGGACTGGATTGAAGGTGGCCTGACCGTTGAAGACAACATTCAAATGGCTGGCTGGTTGAAGGAACGTGGCGTAGATTTTGTTGATTGCTCCGGAGGTGGCGCTACGCCTGCTGCCCGGGCATCGGTTGGAACACGCACGGCAGATCAGGTGGGACTTGCGAGTGACATCCGCGCTGCGACAGGCATTGCAACCATGGCAGTTGGGGCTATTACCGATGCTAAACAAGCTGAGGCAATCATTGCCAATGGTCAGGCGGATATTGCGCTAATGGCGCGCCAGATGATGCGCAATCCATACTGGCCACTGCAAGCGGCTCAGGAGCTGGGCGTGGATGCAAAGCAGCATGTGGCGACGCAGGTCAGTTTTTTTGTTGGCTAGAGAGATCGCTGGCAAGTGCTGCTTAGGGAATGCCCCTTAAAATATTGCTTTATATTTCATGAAGGTACTCGTATACCTAAGCATGGAATATTAATAAGGAGACTTCCATGTTAGATCAAGCTCGCCAGCGCACCCTTGCTTTCCAACAGCGCCTGAAAGATGCCAATATAGATATTGCCATCCTAACCGATGAAAGCTCTATTGCTTATCTTGCGGGGTTCTGGGGATATTTATCCGTCGAGTTTGGACGCCCTACTTTCTTAATTGTACGACCTGATGAGGCGCCCATTGTCATCACCCCACTGATGGAAAGTGAGATGGTGTCAGCCATGACATGGGTGGATAATGTCCTGACGTGGGAAGACTCCGGACCGAATCGCTGGGAAAACGTCTTAGCCAAAGCGCTGGGGATTAACAGTCAAACCAGCACACAAACCCTTGCTGTAGAACGTGCAATATTACCTGCCTTGGTTCGCAACTGGTTCGACGATTATTTACCTGGCACAGTGTTAAACGATGTTGCTGCCATCTTAGGCGCAATGCGAACTATCAAATCTCCTGAAGAAATAGCAGTTATGAAACAAGCCGGCGAGATAGCCGGAGCAATGATGCATGCAGCAGAAGACGCATTAGCTGCGGGTATACCAGAATATGAAGCAGCACTAGCAGTAATCAACGCAGGCACACGCAAAGCAGCAGGGTTTCTGACAGATAAAGGCTGGGAAGCATTTGTTTCACCTATGATTCATAATCTACAAATTATGCAATCCGGACGTGATACTTCAATGGTACATAGAAGGGCCAACGTCAAAGCACTCGCTATTGGTGATCCGGTTTACTTCTGCTTCTGCAATATGGCGCAGTTCAAACAATACAAACTAGGCTTTGACCGCATGTTTTTTGTTGAAACTGTCACAGACAAGGCCGCTAAAATTCAACAAACTGCTATTGACGCACAACAAGCAGCGATCAGTGCTATTCGCCCGGGAGTCAGCGCAGAGTCCATTGCTGAAGCAGCTAATGAGGTTTATCAATCACAAGGATTTGAAACCGGTTACCGCACAGGACGTTCGATTGGCATGTCATATCTGGAGTCGCCAGAGCTAAAAGCCGGTGATAAAACCATTCTCCAACCCGGTATGACTTTTGCCGTTGATGGTGGTATCTCAGTGGATGGTGAGTTGGGTGGCCGCATTGGTGATTCGATAGTGGTTACCGAGACAGGTTCAGACTATCTCACCAATTACCCCCGTAAAATTCTAATTGCCGGATAAGGTCAATGAAGTCAGCTATTTTTCAATGTGCAGGAGGTGGACTTAGTCAGGAGCAACGATTGGCTGCACTGGAAAAACAACTCAGTTCCAATGATGTAGCACTGGTGGTCTGTCCTGAGTTGTTTTTATCCGGATATGCTGTCGGTGACCAACTGATAGCGCTAGCTGAAAACCTCGATAAAGGTAGGTTTCGTCAAGCAATTTCCGGATTAGCCAATCGCTATTCTACCGCCATTGTTTACGGCTACCCCGAGCGAGCTAACGACACAATTTATAACTCAGCAGCTTGTATTGATGCCAATGGTGAAGTGATTGCCAATCACCGTAAGCTACTGCTGCCTCCCGGGTTTGAAAGTGATTATTTTTCCTCAGGCACTCAGCCAACGCTGTTCGAACTCAACAGCTTACGCTGTGCAATTCTGATTTGCTATGACGCGGAATACCCGGAGGCCATCCGAGCGATGGCTGAGGCTGGAGTGCAGCTGATTATTGTTCCCACTGCCTTAGTAAAGAACTGGGCTGTGGTAGCACGCAAAGTCATGCCTACACGCGCTTTTGAAAATGGCGTCTGGCTAATGTATGCCAATCATGCGGGTGCCGAAGGCGATCTTAATTATCTTGGTGAGAGCTGTATTATTGCTCCTGATGGCCAAGATGCTGCGCGTGCGGGTGACAATGAAGCGTTTATCATTACTGAGATTACAGCTGACAAAGTTGTGGCATCACAACAGCGACTGCCTTACTTACAAGGCGTGAAAGCGCTGAGACAGACTTTGAAAGATGCGATACTGCAGGAATGAATTTCAATTTAAAGCAAATCGAAGCCTTTATTTGGGTGGCAGACCTTGGCAGTTTTCGCAAAGCTGCCTCGCGTTTGAACACTACTCAACCTAATATTTCTGCAAGAATTTCCTCTTTGGAAGCTGCATTAGGTGCCCATTTAATGGAGCGTGATGCAGGCTCAGTCAGACTCACCTCTCAAGGCAAAGAGCTATTAAAATACGCTCGGAAAGTCTTACGCAGTACCGAAGAACTAGCGGCTGCATCGGGTAAAAACAGCCTATTTCAAGGCTCGCTAAAGCTAGGTGTGACTGAAATGGTAGTGCATACGTGGCTACGGGAGTTTCTGCGAGAACTCAAAGAGCATTATCCCAATATTGCTGTTGAACTGACCGTTGATGTTTCAGTCAATCTGGAAAAAGAACTGATGGATCGCTCAATCGATTTAGCATTGCAAAACGAACCCTTTGTGCATCAAACCAGTGGCTCTGAGGATTTAGGCACCTACCCGCTTATCTGGGTTGCTTCGCCGGATATGGGACTGCATAAAAAAAAGGAAGTCACCAAAGAAGACCTCGCCATCTACCCTATTCTGACTCATGCTAAAAACACCCGACTCTATGAAGAAGTTGAGAATCACTTTAGCCCGCTAAACAATGTGCGCATCGTGCCCTCAACAAATCTTTCAGCTTGCCTGCACATGACGGCGGATGGTATGGGTGTAGTCACAGTACCTGAGGTGATGGTGCAGAATGAACTGGCATCCGGGGAATTGGTGAAGATTAATTACTCTTGGACGCCAGAGAGTTTGCATTTTTTGGCGCGGTTTGATGCTGAAAGATCATCGGGGTTGGTGAGTTCGGCGGCAACAATAGCAGGGAATATCACTAAGCTTTTTGGCACTTCCAGAGCACACTCATGAGATCTCTATAGCTTTGCACTATGGAATATTTAAAGTTAGCTAATTTCATTCAAATTCTATTTATTAGCAATAATTCATTGGACTGAGCAAGTTGTATAAATATACTCCAGCCACATGCGGTAATCTAAAGTGCCAAGTTTCAAGTATGCCGCTTCTAGTAAAAATATTAATTAATAAAGGATGACCTAAATGAAAATTAAGGAAATGTCAGATCTAATCTCTAATGATGCGAACATTAAAGGCAAGAGTTATGATTGAAAGT
>NZ_QGKM01000130.1:0-719 GCF_003172875.1 Leucothrix pacifica
GTCCCCCCGTGAAGGGTTACGTGTGCGACTACCGCTGACAGTCATATTGAATGTTGATCATCTGTTATTGTCCGAACGAAGTTACGATAAATTATTGAATAGGTAGATTTTTCTGATGGCAACAATGTTATACGGAATGTCTATGTTAAGTTTCAACATTTCATTCAGGGTGGTCACCTTGCGCAAGCAAAAAATGATTACTGACCGTGTTAAATCTACTTTAAAACTTAAGGAATAACGCATGACTACATTTACTCTGAAGCTAAGTAAGTTTATGTTAGAGGAGTTGCGTGATATTTATTTTAATAGGATTACTCTATCGATTTTTTTTCAGCGGATAGTATTGCTTTAGCCGTTGGTGCATTGTTTGAGCGACGCATGGCTTTGTCGCGGATTACTGGGATCATGGTTGTTATTTCCGGCCTGACCTGGATGCCGTTTCTGAATTAACTCAATNNTTTAGTGGGCTAATGATTATATCGCTTCTATTCGTTTACTATGTGCCATAGCAATGCTTTCTAGTTAATATTTTGAGATAAAAATGAAAAATTTACCTCCTATACTTGAAAAAAAACTTACTAAGGTTGATAATTTTTGGTCAGTATTAATATTGCTGAGTCTTATAGTTACCATCCTCTTTGCCCTGCTTTTATCTAGAAATGAAGTTTTTCCATACCTTGGGTCTCCAATCAATCAGAATAGTAATGATACTATTAATG
>NZ_QGKM01000130.1:888-1684 GCF_003172875.1 Leucothrix pacifica
GATGGCCTCAACAGAAGTTGATTTGACTTTGATAGCTGGTTTTAAAGAAAACTGGTTCCATATTACATTGATATTAGCTTCAGACTCATCCTGAGTTAGCATCAAGTATTTTTCTTCAGCTATATCTTGCATATTAACATTCTCCATGTTGGAGAATTTATGGCCTTCAGCACACCACAAACTTCTTCTAGATCGGAATAAAGTTTCCACTTTTATATTTTCTGATGTACTTACATTAGATGTAAGTACGAAAGCCAAGTCTATTTCATCATTTAATAGCTGTTGTTCTAGGAGTTCTCTTGGATTTTCAATTAATTCTATTTGTACATTTGGGTAAACTTTTTCAAACTCCCCTAGTAGCTTAGGTAAAAAGTAGCCGACGACCGAAGAGGAGGCGCCTAAAACAATTTTACCCTCTACATTTAGTGTTTCATTTTGAAACGCAAAAATCGAATCATCGAGTAGTTTAATAATTGACTTAGAGTTATGTAGAAAACGATGACCATCATAGGTAAGCGTTACCCCCTTGCTGTGTCGATCAAAAAGCTGCACGCCAAGTAGCTCTTCTAAATGTTTAACAGCATCGGCTACCGCTGACGCACTCATATTTGTTGCTTCCGCTGCCAGCTGAAATTTTCTTGTTTCAGCTGTGGCTATAAAGTAGCGTAGGTGTCGAAAAGTAATCGCAGAGTTCATATAAATAATACCTGTGGGGAAGAGATAAAATATAAGCTTATTCTAATGCAATTTTCTCTGTACACGACAATTTAGAAATCCACGATTGAAAAGCCATAGC
>NZ_QGKM01000131.1:0-1901 GCF_003172875.1 Leucothrix pacifica
GACGAAGGAGTCGAAGCGTTTCAGCTATATCAGTTGCCCGCCTTTACTCTCCAACGCCAACAATTGCCGCTTCCTATCAACCCCACCTGCGTAACCTGTTAGCTTGCCATTTTTCCCAATCACCCGATGGCACGGCACAATAATTGAAATCGGATTTTTGCCATTCGCCAAACCCACTGCACGCACTGCTTTTGGGTTATCAATCGCAATCGCCATATCCTGATAACTCCAGGTTTCACCATAAGGAATCTTGATCAGCATATTCCAGACTTGCTTTTGAAAGTCGGTGCCTTGTGCATCCGTCGGTACCGTAAACACTTCCCGCTTCCCTGCGAAGTATTCCTCAAACTCTGCAATCGCTTGCTGCAAGATAGGATGGTCATCTTGCTGTGTGCCAAAGTCCTCAGGTGCTGTCGTTTGCACATCAAACCATGCACCGCGCAATCCTGTCTCACTGGCTTGCAGGGTGATGTGACCGACGGGGCTTTCATAATGAGTAAAGTAGTTCATGATTGTGAATTCCAACAATTAAAAGTGGCGTAGCTACCCCACGGTGAAACGGATTCGGTAATGTCTTGTAAGTCAGCCGCACTGGTTGATGACTGGCTGCTGGTGTCGCTTGGTGCAGATTTTTCAGTCTGATCTGGGCTGATTTTTGTATTTGTAGTAACTGCAGTCTGCTTTAGTTCGTTCATCGCTTTTTTTATCACCAGATCTGTCGATAAAAAACAATCCGGCTGTGACAACCCACGCAACTTGGCATAACTCACCGTCCATGGACCAATACCTTTTAATGCCAACCATTCCTCCGGCGCACTGTCAGGATGATCGACCATGTACGCGGCAAAACATTGCAGAGTATCTTTGCGACTTTGAGGCATTTTTAGCTCGCTTAAATCAGCATTTACGATGTCTTGTGGCGTGGGAAAATAACGATGAGTCTCGGCTGCCTCACCTCGTGACTTCTGGCCGATATCGTTTTCCTCAGAACTTTCCTCAGAACTTTCCTCTGAGCTTTCTTCAGAACCTCCCTCAACTCTTTCATCCGAGCTTCCCATAGATTTATCCACAACCTTACGCACGTCGTTAACCACAGACTTATCCACAACCTGATCCAAGCTATCGACGAAGCGATTTAGCATAGTAATGGCAGCAACGATCGATACCTGCTGCCCGAATATCGCCCGTACACCTGCTTCCCAAGCGCTCCACACACCCGGAATACGAATACCACTTCCCATCATTGGAGCAATGGTGGTTTGCTTCAGGTGCTGCTCAATCACCGCAATATCCGCATCCAAATCAAGCATGCGACGAATCTGTGACACCATGTGTTTCAGCTGGGTCATGTCGTCAATATCGAAGGTGATTTCCAGCGTATTCTTATCGCCAGGTTGCGCCCGAAACCAACCTTTCGTCGTACCTGTGACGAATGTTCTGGCATAGTAATTCTCACCCACCTCCTCAACGCCTCGCACCGCTCGCTTGCGATAAAACGCCAGTAGATGATCCCAGTTAAACGGCTCACGATAGCTCAACCGGAGTGTTTTACTCACGGCTGTCTCAGCAATATTTTCACTACCGCGCGTGGCTTTGCGGGTATCGCGTGGTGTGAGTTTAAGCTTCTTTTGAAAGGCATCATTAAATCGCCTCACACTGTTAAATCCGGAAGCGATAGCAATCTCGCCGATACTCATATTGCTGGTATGAAGCAGTTGCTTAGCAAACATCAGCTGTTGATATTGCGCGTATTGCTTGGGTGACATACCCAGATATTTTTGAAATAACTGCCGCAGATAACGATCACTGATACCCAAGCGATCTGCCAATTCCGGCAGGCTGCTACTTTGTAAATCACCCTGATCAATCAGACTCACTGCACGCTGAAAAGTGGTTTCAAC
>NZ_QGKM01000131.1:2017-2604 GCF_003172875.1 Leucothrix pacifica
ATTGCATGGACTGTGACGTGTTTTGTTTGACCGACATACTGCTTACCGAGTTTGATGATAGACCTTAGAGACTCCGTTTAGTGTACCCCGTTCTGTCATCAAAACTAGCCATTTTCGGCACTATTAGGTGAGCAGCCAAACCGCCTCAACCGCCGGAATCGAACCTTTAAAACCACCTTCAACATCACAAGTTTCCACGTGAGTCAGTTCATAATCCACGTCGTAATGCTGCTTTATCTCTTCATTCGCAATAGAAAACGGAGGCCCCGACATCAGGCTTTGATCATACTGAAAACAGATCACAAGCTGCTTCGCCCTATTCGTTGTGGCCTGCAAATGTTTTGAATATTTCACCCGCGTTTCAGGTGGCAAAGCAACCAATGCCGCGCGATCATAAATCGCATCAACCGGCCCTAAGACCTCGGCAGTCACATCGAAGATATCACCGACAAACATATCAATGCCTTCAGCATGATAGTGCTTTAGCGCGCCTAATTCAGACACCTCTGGCTTTGCATCCAACTCTTCGAATAACTGCTGAATGGCAATCTCGCTCAGCTCAGCGCCAACTACCTGATAGCCTTTAT
>NZ_QGKM01000131.1:2661-2872 GCF_003172875.1 Leucothrix pacifica
TTGATTGCTTTCCCATTTCTGGTGCCAGAAACTTGCTTCCATAATTGCTCCATGAGTGATTGATTCATCGATTGCCGCTAGGGTAGTAGAGTGCCGGAAACTTATCAAACTGCAGTCATCAGATATGGTAATGCCACTATCGAAAAACGACTATGATGAGACTAAACTCCCGCTGAGTCGATACTCACCATATTCAACAATCATTCCGGAC
>NZ_QGKM01000131.1:3024-4037 GCF_003172875.1 Leucothrix pacifica
GTCCGCTGAAACGGCGGCATTGATCACAGTGGCAAGCGACTACTTGGCGAAGCCTGCTACGGTCGCTGACTTGGTAACGCACGCCGCCGCAAATGCAACCACCCGTTGCAGGAATTGCTGCATCCTGACCCGCAGAATCGCCTGAGCCATTCGCGTCATTATTAACGACCACGCCATCCACTGCTTTATCTAACTGACTCATATCCTGGGATCTTCCTACTGAACACAATCAATATCACTATCCGCCCAACATCAGGCATTTACGTCAGCAGGTCAATCAAGGATTTTGTAGGCACAGATTAAGAATCGATAGTGAGCACTACATTAAGCAACTAAGCGCTTCTGCCCCAAACTCGCCATATANNCATACTATTCTCTTTAATCTCGATCACACGGGTAGCAAGTGAAGAAACAAACTCACGGTCATGACTCACAAAAACCAACGTGCCATCAAACTTTGCCAAGGCCACGTTCAGTGCCTCAATCGCTTCGATATCCATGTGGTTAGTCGGCTCATCCATGATCAACACATTGATGTCCATCATCATTAACTTACCGAATAACAGACGATTTTTCTCACCACCCGAACACACGCGAGCGCGCTTGTTAATATCGTCTTCGGTAAACAATAACTGACCCAAAATACTGCGCACANNNNAAAATCAGCGGTACTGTCTTGTGGGCAGTAGCCAATCACCGCATTTTCCGACCACTTAACCACGCCCGTATTAGCTTGTAATTCATTCATCAGGCAGCGCAAAAAGGTGGTTTTACCCGCGCCGTTTTCACCAATCACTGCCAGCTTTGCACCAGCTTCCAGAATCACATTGCCGTCTTTAAACAAGGTTTCGCCATCATAACCGTGGGATAGTTTTTCCAGTACAAGTGCCTGACGGTGTAGTTTTTTACTCTGGGTAAAGGTCAGGCTCGGCGTTTGACGACTCGACATTTTCACTTCATTCAGCGTGATTTTTTCCATTTTCTTAGCACGAGAGCTAGTAGTGCATCATTTT
>NZ_QGKM01000132.1 GCF_003172875.1 Leucothrix pacifica
CTACTCTTGACCATAGCTCGTAATTGATACAGGGCAACGCTGTTATGACTTTGGCTGCCTTTGTCTTTCACCATCGCCGATAATAACGATTCATTCAGGCTCTGGAATACTTCCTGATTGGGGTAGCCCAGCGTGTAGTAGGTTTGTCCGCCAACGCGCTGGCTGCTTTTGATGGTCAGGTAGCCGGTCTGAAACAGGAGTGCTTCGGTGTCCATTTGATCAACATCGAAACTGGATAACATGGCTGCACTGCTGAGTAGGTTGTCGAGTGTTAAGCTGGGTATTTGCCGTTTGAATAGGGTATTGATCAGGAATGTGGGTGTGCCGGTTTCAAACCAGTAGTTTTTAAACGTGCGATGTTTAAAGAACTGCAAGATATCAAAAGGGTTGTAAACACCTTCGCCCAGCCAGTTGTAGCCGTTGTACCAGCGGCGGATTTCATCCCTGTCTAAGCCATCGAGCTCTGCGGCAAAGATACTATCAATATCATGATCGGTGTAGCCGCACAGTGTTGAAAATTCAGGGACTAAGGTGATGTCTTCCAGATTATTCAAACCTGAGAACAAGCTAACTTTGGAGAATTTACTGACACCCGTTAAAAAGCTAAATTTGATGTGGGCGTCATAGTCTTTGATCGTGCCGTAGAATCCACGCAGGAAGTCGCGGTTAGCTTTGGCGATTTCTGGTGTTTGCAAGGCATCGAGAATAGGTTTGTCATATTCGTCGATCAGCACCACAACGGGCTGCTGGAATTTTTTATGCAATTGTACGATGAGGTCAGCGAATCGTCCTGTTGCGTGGTCAAATTGACGCGTCACTTCAAAGCGTTGTTCAAAGTGGCTGAGTTGGGTGTCAATGATATTTGATAGGCCATCTGCACTCAAAAAGTCTTCACTACCAAAACTGATTCGAAGTACAGGGTATTCAACTGACCAGTCCCATTTAGGGTGGATAGCTAAGTCTTGAAAAAGCGTTTGGTTTCCTTCAAAGAGTTCTTTGAGGGTGTCCAAAAAGAGGCTTTTTCCGAAACGGCGAGGGCGTGACAGGAAGTAGTGTGTGCCATTCTCGATTAGCGATAGAGCTAACTCCGTTTTATCAATGTAATAGTGATTACCTTGACGGATTTTGGAGAGGGTTTGAATCCCAATAGGTAGACTTTTTCGCTCTGTCATGGTGACCGTTTGGTATTGGCTAGGTGTCATCAGTTTATCACGGTGTATATACGGCTTCCATGTCAATGATTTGCTGGTTAATCTAACCATTACATCATCACTGAACTAGCAAACATAGGGACTTAAGTCATGAAAATAATCTACTCAGACCAACATTATCACCAGAGTCCCAAGCTGGAATTAGCAGGTGGTGATTTAGTCCCGTCATTTGAAAATCCCTCACGTGCTGAGCATGTTTTGGAGCGTGTGAAAAAGATCGGTTTAGGTGAAATTATCACACCAGATGAGTTTGGTTTGCGGCCTTTGTTAGCCGTTCACGACTCCGGGTATATCCGTTTTTTACAAACCGCTTGGCAAGAATGGACGGATGCAGGATTTAAGGGAGAAATCATTCCCTTATGCTGGCCTGCAGGACAAGCATCGGATGTATTGCCCCGACACATCAAAGGCAAGGTTGGTTATTACGCGCAGGGCACTGACAGCAATATTACGGATGGAACATGGATCGCTGCGTTAGCCGCTGCCCAATCTGCATTAACAGGGGCTGCATTGGTTTGTGACGCGGTAAAAAATGGGCATAAAACGGGTGCATTTTCACTAGGTCGCCCACCGGGACATCATGCTGCTAAGGCTTCTTACGGAGGCTATTCATTCCTGAATAATGCGGCAATTACGGCACAATATTGTCGTGATCAGGGTATTGAGAAAGTCGCTGTATTGGATGTGGATTTTCATCACGGCAATGGCACACAAGACATTTTTTATGATCGTGATGATGTGTTTTTCGCATCGATTCATGGTGATCCGATGGATAACTTTCCCTACTTCTGGGGGCATGCTTCAGAGTGCGGAACAGGGCAAGGTGAAAGATTTAATTTGAATCTTCCATTAGGTAATGGCACACAGTTTCAGGTATGGCGAGAGGCACTAAAAAATTGTCTTTCTGCTATAGATAACTTTGGTGCTGAGGTACTGATTGTGTCGCTGGGCGTTGACACGTTTGAAGAAGATCCGATTAGTGCCTTTAAGCTAAAAACGCCGGATTATTTAGTCATGGGAGCGGATATTGCGGACTTGGGCATCCCCACTTTATTCGTGATGGAAGGTGGTTATAACGTGGAGGCCTTGGGTGTGAATATGATCAATGTCCTAGTAGTGCATCATTTTTGA
>NZ_QGKM01000133.1 GCF_003172875.1 Leucothrix pacifica
TCAATGTATTTGAAAAGATAATTTTGCTAGCTCAGTAGGCCCAACTGAGGATTTTAGGTTGAAGCGGTGCGTCAGGTCGCAACGGCTGATCGCTTGTTACTAACGAAAACTGATCTTGCTGATGATGCCATGGTGCCTCAGATTAAAGAACGTCTGAAGCAATTGAATCCAGCCGCACCGATTGTTCCTGTGCTACATGGAGAGGTTGATCCAAGCAATGTTTACGGCTTACGCGCCTATCATCAGTCAGAGACCACCGAAGCAAAACAATGGCTGTCTGCCGATAAATTCCGCTCAGTCACAACACTATCATCACCACAACACAGCGGCATTCGTAACCCCAAATCAAGCGCATCACCGGGTGTCGACGGACGTATTCGCAGCTTCTCTGTGACCTTCGATCAACCTCTGGCATGGCGAAATGTAACGGATGCAATGGCCGCTCTGAACCTATCCTGTGGTCCTCGTTTGTTGCGTATGAAAGGCATTGTCAATCTACAGGATCATCCTGATAACCCAACAGTGCTACATGGTGTTCAACACCTGTTTTATCCCGCAGTGAAATTAGCGGAGTGGCCTGATGATGACCACCGAAGCCGCTTTGTGTTTATCACCGCCGACCTTGATGAAGCCTTTGTCAGCAACTTATTAGCATCATTCAGCAACATAATTAAGCAACGACTCACTTAACGATACGGAGTTCCCTAATGTTTAAGCCCCTATCTATTGCCATTCTGGCAGCGAGCCTGTTCGCCAGTCCTATTGCCTTTTCTGCTGATAAAACCTCAGTGAAAATCTCTGCCCCATGGGAAATCAACAGCTATGACCCTGCGGTTTCAGGCTTTGCATTCCATCGCCTACAGGTCATGGAAACACTGGTTGATGCGGATACAAAAGGCATTTTGATTTCAGGTTTGGCGACTGAATGGTCAGCTACCGAAGATGGTATGAGTTGGAGCTTTACTGTGCGTGAAGGTGTTAAGTTTCACAATGGCACGCCCCGGAGGATGGTTCGGCCAACAGTAAAGCTGTCATTCAACAGCTGGTTAAGCCTTAGAAGTACGCTACCCTCCCATATCAAACTTGTTTTGAGATGAATCATTAATTAGAGCTGACGAAAGATCATTAATTTCATTCCGTACATACACCCAATAGTCAGGGTTATCAATCGTCCGCTCTTTGATTTGACTTGGAATAAAACGGCTCATTTCCATATTAAAATCTTCACGCACTTCCTCGTCTTGCATTAGTTTAGTCAGCTGACTATTGAGTGCTTTGATGAAGTCTTGTTTTTGTTTGTCTCTTGCCGCTAATTTCTGGTAGACCAAATCCGTCGATAGTTCAACACCCCGCTGCTTGATCCAAACGATATCCCAAATATCACGAGATTTAATCCTTCGCGCACGGTAGGCAAAAGCGATGAATTTGTCTGCCAGCGTTTCCTTTAGTGACTGTACCGGAATCAGTATTCCTTCTGTTGGCACGACAATATTATAATGGTTTATCAATGGCCTTTTTTCCACATCAAAGGATGGGATCGCGCAAACATCAATATGCATTTTTTGACGTGGCAAATCAGGTCGACCGGCTTCTTTGACGATGCTGATTTTCCAGGAAGAGGTGTTGCCTTGTTTGTCCTCAGTCGGCTTATTCACCCACACTTCGGTTTCATACTTATTTTGAATGTATGTTTGTATTTCAAATTCCAAGCCGTCAAAATTTGAAGGCTTAAAATCATGCCCACCGTTAAAGTCCAAGTCCTCTGATAAGCGAGCACTGTTGTAGCACATCCGCAGAGACGTCCCACCGATAAAAGTTAGTTTTTGCAACGCTCCTTGCTTTATGAGTACATCCATAATGTCATGATGGAGAATTTCTTTTTCCATCACAGGAGTAATAGCGGCATATTCTGGATTGGACTGAATAATTTGACGTATCTGTTCTTTCAACATGTTAATTCTCCACCAGCATATTCACGTTTCGATTACAGTCTTTAAGGTCTGCTATTGCTTGTTTGGTTGTTGCCCTAAACATTTTAATATCTGGATCGAAATACAAGTTGGGCGCAATACGATTTATTGGCTTCTTTGTGTGGGTAAACTCAATTACCCCGTACGGTGTTAAAAACGTCCCACTGCGCCCCTTTGTGACGACTGTAACCCTGTCGATTAGTACTTGTGAAATATCCCCTGTATGGCTCAACTGGCTTTCTAAGCTGATGTAATTCAGCACACCGCTACGCAGTTTTTTGATGATTTGATAGATGGCGCTTTCTGGCTCTGGAGGTGTGAGAGTGCTTTCATACAGCCCTTTGGCTACTCTTCTTAAAACACCTTTTTTAACGCCATCTGCTAAAAATTTGGTAAACGCCGGACCACTCGCTTCCTCTAACATAAAAGCCAGTTCTGAAGTGTTATGAATGCCCCCGCCAGCCTTAACAGTGGCGGAAAAAACGGCGAGCAGTTTTTCGGTTTTTGTCATAAAGGTCTACACTAAATAACCTAATACGTAACATATTGTAGACCTCATGATTACTGCTTGCAATGTGGGTAAGTCAGAAACCAGTATCCCAAAAGACCCTGTCCTCATTTAAACAATCACTCATACAAATATTTCTGAAACCCAATAAACGTATCCCGTATTGCCGCAGGAGAGCCAAACTCTGCTGCGGCATCACTAATAGTGCTGTATTTAAGCTCGACTAAGCTCCGCATCTTCTTTGCTGCAAGTTCTTGCACACCATCTTCAATATACTTATCCAAAATGAAGTCGATAAACTCGATTTGCTTATAAGTAAATTCACTGGCTATCGCGGGCTTAGCCGTTGCGACGCGTTCTTTCCGAGTATGTGTCTCACTGGCATAAGCAACATACGACAAGAGATCGTAAACATCGCTATCTTTGGCATCGACAATATCTTTCATGCTATCGAGTTTTTCATCGTCATAACCCGCATCATGCAAGTCAGTTAATAACTTTTCACGGGTACTTGGGTCACTCCAAATTTGACGCAACTCGTCCTCATCACTAAAGAAGCGTGGCAAGTCGCCAAACAGCTGTTCGACAAACTCCTTAGCGGTGATCATGTCACCATCAGCACCCATAAACAGCACACTTTTAATGTGCTGTATTTGACGTACCTTGCCATCCTTTAGCGTGATGAATATTTTCTCTGGTCGAGGCGACTTACCTTCCCCTTCATCGCAGCTACAAGGTGAATCACCACAATCACTGCATGGCTCGTCTACACCCGCACATTGACAGGGAGACTGACCGCACTCGCTACAAGGCTCATCATCAGTCGCATTCTCGCAATTACAAGGGTTAAAGCCACAGACCTCACAGACACAAACACAGGGGTGTTCATTACAAATGTCGCAAGGGTCTTGGTCTTCATCGTCCTTTCCTTTTGGCGGCAGTGGATCACCATCCCATTCCGGGTCAGCAAAATTATGATGCGCTTTAACAAAGTCATACACGGTGAAGTATGACTTCCCATCATACACACGCGTACCACGGCCAATAATCTGCTTGAACTCAATCATGTTTTTGCATTCACGCATTAACACGATATTGCGCACATTACGCGCATCCACACCGGTCGATAACTTGCGTGAGGAGGTTAAAATGGTCGGGATGGTTTTTTCGTTATCGCAGAAGGTGCGTAAGTCGTTTTCACCGGCTGCGCCATCGTTAGCGGTTACGCGTACACAATAGTTTGGATTCGTCGTCCAGCCCTTTTTTACCGCGTATTGGTTGATGAAGTCGCGCACCATACCGGCATGTTCTTGGGTAGCACAAAAGACGATGGTTTTATCGTGTGGGTTGATGTGATCCATCCAATACTGCACGCGCTTTTGTTCGCGCTGCGGCATGATGATAATGCGATTGAAGTCGCCTTCTTTATACACCTTGCCTTCTTCCGGTTCGCCCTTAAAGGTGACTGCATCGCCTGGGGTATACACGTATTCGTCCATCGTGCCGACAATGGGAAACACCTTGAAGGGCGTTAAAAAACCGTCGTTGATGCCTTCTTTTAAGGTGTAGCTATACACCGGCTCGCCGAAGTATTTATAACTATCGGCATTGTCGGTGCGCTTAGGCGTGGCGGTTAAACCTAGCTGCACCGCAGGGGCGAAGTAGTTGAGTATATCGCGCCATGAGCTTTCGTCATTGGCTCCGCCCCGGTGACACTCATCAATAATAATCAGATCGAAAAAGTCTTCGGGGTACTGTCTGAAATTGCAGTTTGAAGTGTCGGTAATGGTTGGCGGTGTGTAGTCTTCGTCTTCCAATAAGGCTTCATCTTCAGCATCGCTATTGGTGTCGTAGTTGTCATTATGGGCCGAGTCGGTCATTAAGGTTTGGAAGATCGCCATAAAAATACTGGCGTTTTTCGGTACGCCTTTGGCTTTCTTAATTTCACCGGGCGTTATGCGTACGACTGCATCTTCACCAAACGCGCCGAAGTCGTTATAGGCTTGCTTGGTGAGTACGTTGCGATCCGCTAAGAATAAAATACGCGGGCGTTTTTTGGCATTACTGGGGTTTTTAGCGGCTTGTAAACTCCAGCGACTGTTAAACAACTTCCATGCCATTTGAAAAGCAATACAGGTTTTGCCTGTGCCGGTGGCAAGCGTGAGTAAGATGCGGTCTTTGCCTTGTGCCATCGCTTCTAGGGCTTGGTTGATGGCGTTTTCCTGATAATAACGGGGTTGCCAGTCGCCTTTGCATTCAAACGGAATTTGTGCGAAACGTTCGCGCCAGATGGGGGTGTAATCGGGTTCTGGTTTGCCGGTTTCGGGGGCGAAGCATAAGCGCCATAGTTCGGTGGGGCTTAGGTAGCGGTCTACTAACTGCTCCTTGCCGGTGAGCATGTCTATTTGGTAGATGTCGTGACCGTTGGTGGCGTAGGCAAAACGGCATTGTAGTCGTTGGGCGTAGTCTTTGGCTTGGCGCACGCCTTCGGTGTAGCTTAGGTTTTCTCTTTTGGCTTCAATGGCGGCTAGTTTGCGGCCTTGGTACTCTAAAACATAATCGGCGCTTAGGTTTTTGGCGCGTTTGCCGCCACCCAGAATGCGACCCGCAGTGATGCCTACTTCACGACGAATGATGCTGTTTTCGATCACGCCCCAGCCGTCTGATTTTAGCTTGGGGGAGATGAGTTCGGCGCGGGTTTCGGATTCGTTTCTACTCATGCTTAGTATCCGTTGTTGAAACTGTGAGATAGCGCTGATTAGGGCTTTTAGGTTTATCTGGGATGGTCATTTTTAGCTGATTTGCATTCAGGAGTGGTAACAACACATTGTCTCTAAAATACGCTCGATGATTCATTTCTAAAAAAGCCATCATCTCCTTTGTTGTTCTTGGCTCTTGGCAATAATCTAACAACTTTTCAGCTTGTCCGGTAGCTTGTTCAGTAGCTTGTTCAGTAGCTTGTTCAGTAGCTTGTTCAGTAGCTTGTTCAGTAGCTTGGTCAGTAGCT
>NZ_QGKM01000134.1 GCF_003172875.1 Leucothrix pacifica
GTTGCAAGCACAGTAGCGAGCGTTAGTAACATTAAGACTTTCATTCGACCACCATTGAATTTGATTATTAACAAACCGACGATAACACTTGTTAAGTAACCAACTATAAATTTTGTAGTAAAATACCCCAAGCTTACTCATCAATAGGAAACGGTCTTGAAGTTTGTTAACCCTTTGCCTCAGCAGGACAAAAACGCACTGACACAGGTTTATGAAAACCATTCAAATCATCGCGTCAGGCAACGAGCACACGCCATTTTATTGAGCGCCAGAGGCTATAAAATTCCTGACATTAGTGCCTTACTTGAGTCACACAGGGACAGAGTGAGCGCTTGGATTGATCGATGGCATGAAAAGGGCGTTGATGGCTTATATGATCAGCCTCGTAGTGGAAGACCTATGATTTATAATACTGATGAGCTGACTTATTTTAAAAACGCCGTGGATAAACATCCGCAGCAGCTTGGATTAGCTAAAGCTGACTTGGAGCAGTATTCAGGGAAAACGTCCTCTGAAAATACGCTGAAACGCGCTTTAAAAAAGGCTTTGGGTACTGTTGGAAGCGATGTCGACGGTCGTTAAAAGGCAAGCGAAACTCCTCATTATTTGAACAGGAACAGGCTCTGCAGCAAACCTTTAAAGATTGGGAAGATGAAGATTTAGCAGACGTCTACTATTTCGATGAAACAGGTTTTTCACTCACGCCGAACGTGCCCTACGCCTGGCAAACAAGAGGGAAAGCGACGCTAACTCTGCCCAGCACCCGAAGTCAGCAACTCAATGTATTGGGGCTGATTAATCGCAATAATGACAGTGCATTTGAGATGGTCTCTGGCAGTGTAACCAGTGAGGTGGTCATTGGTTTCATTACCCGTTTTGCATTGAGTCGAGAACCCCAGTATCAACAAGATAAGAAGCCCTGCATTATTATTTTAGACAACGCCTCAATGCACCGGAGTAAAGCTTTTAAGGCTGAATTGGAGAACTGGGAGGCGATGGGTGTCATCATTCACTACCTGCCACCTTACTCGCCTGAGCTCAATCTCATTGAAATACTGTGGTGCAGAATTAAGTATAGCTGGTTGCCCTTAGGGGCTTATAAGAGTATCGACGTGTTAAAGGCAATGAGAAAACCATCATGCCTAACATTAAAAAAATTCTTCTCTGGCCTCTGGCATTCCTTCTTAGCTTTTTTATCAGTAGCAGTGCATATGCAATAGACCCTATCCATAGCAACTTATTTGGAAGTGCCATCGATGGCTACGATCCTGTTGCCTATTTCAAAGATAATAAAGCGGTTGAAGGTGACAATGATTTTGTCCACGAATGGAACGTCACCAAAATGCAGGTCATACCCTCTTCGGCCAGCTCCTTAATGGTTCGCG
>NZ_QGKM01000135.1 GCF_003172875.1 Leucothrix pacifica
CTACTTTCAATCATAACTCAGGGAAAAACACGGAACCTTATTATCTTAAGAAGTTTGTAGAAATTCATGGTAATCAGCTTGTTACTATTGAGCCTGTTGGCGCAGCTGGAGTCCCTAAAACTATTGTAGATAAGGCTGTTTTAAAAAAGAAAGAATTGGTGAAGGCAGCAAGAAAGACAGGAGATCCGCTTGATAAGAGTTTTGAAGTCTGGGCTGTTTTTGATTGTGATGAGCATCCGTACATTCCTGAGTCTTTTGAAAAAGCGAAAGGGAATAATCTGAAAGTTGCTTATTCTAATCCATGCTTTGAACTATGGTTGTATCTTCATAAGTCAGATCAGTCGGCAGCAATCCACAGAAAAGCATTAGGGAAACAATTACAGCAGATAGTGCCTAGTTATGATCCCGATCGGGCAAAAACGCTTTGTCCGAGTATTTTTACAAATGATGAATACGAAAAAGCAAAACAGCGAGCTCAACAGTTAAAAACTAGTCATGATAGGGTGGGAGCAGGTATGGCTTGTCCTTACACTGATGTTTATGAGCTACTGGAGGTGATAATAGCTAATGGAAAATAAAGAGATAGCTAATTGCTATAAGCTATAAAAAGCCGCCAAAAGAATAACCTCTCAGACAGCTCCCGACGATGTGCAGATTTAGGGTTTACTGGTAATTGGTTAGTCTCTCTTCAAATTCGATCATAAAACGATTCAACGCCGATTTCCAATCACGAATCGGCATGCTCCACTTTTTCGATGCTTCTCGAATGGCTAAATACACCACTTTTTTAGCAGAGTCATCATTTGGAAAGAGCTTTCTACTCTAACAGGTTAGGTTTGAGCAGATACACAGTTCAATTCACAGCCTCTGACTTTCAAATCCCTGAAAACAACAAATCTAAAGCCGCCATTATCTCTTGCCGTTTATCTGCGAGTGACGCGACTGGCTCTCCTAAGTTTGAAAAACCAATACCTGCTAACTCTGGTGTAGACATCACGACTGCAACACCCTCAATACTAAACTTAGGCATTAACCGCTGTGCTGTAGAAAATGTGCCAGACCTTTCCAATGGAGCAACTACTCTGGTTCGGGTTA
>NZ_QGKM01000136.1 GCF_003172875.1 Leucothrix pacifica
GGCTTCCCCATGTGAAAGTAGGTCATTGCCAGGATTTAATAGGAAGCCCTGTTACAGTTTAGTCTGTGACAGGGCTTTTTTATGCCCGGAATAGATGACAGAGCATGGCGTAGGATTGAAATTCATTGCATCGATTCATGGTAAAGTTTGCTAAATGACAAAATAATTCTGGGGTGGGGATATTATGATCGAAGCATCACAAGGTACCGTGACAAAAAAAGGAATCTGGAGCTGGATGCTATTTGATTGGGCGGCTCAACCTTTTCATACTCTAATTATTACTTTCGTATTTGCTCCTTATTTCACAAGTCAGGTAGCCCCCAATGATGTCGTGGGGCAATCATACTGGGGGTATGCTGTAGGTATTGCAGGTTTGATTATTGCGGTGCTATCACCCGTATTAGGCGCGCTAGCTGATGCATCAGGTCCAAGAAAGCCGTGGATTTTTGGTTTTTCATTAATGGGAGTAATCGGCTCATCCTTACTGTGGTTTGTGACACCGGGAGCTTCAGAAACTACCATAATCTTTGGTTTGCTAGCCTTTGCGATGGCCTTAATCGGATTTGAGTTTGCTGCGGTATTTAACAACGCAATGATGCCTGACCTGGTACCCAGAGCAGAATTAGGTAAGTTGTCTGGAAGTAGTTGGGCGCTGGGTTATGTCGGAGGTTTGATTTGCCTCATCTTAATGCTCGGCTTTATGGTCGGCAACACCCAAACTGGAAATACACTACTTGGATTTACGCCAATATTGGGGTTAGAAGCCTCTCTTCATGAGGGCGACCGCGCAAGTGGTTTATTGACTGCTTTGTGGATGGCAGTGTTTATTATTCCTTTGTTTTTATTCACTCCAGATCAAGCACCTAAAGCTCAGGTTGTCGGGGCGATCAAACAGAGCCTTCAATCGCTGTGGCAGACGATTCTAAGATTACCTAAGAATAAGAGTTTAGCTTCATTTCTGCTGTCCAGCATGCTCTACCGGGATGCATTGAATGGCTTATATGCATTCGGCGGAATCTATGCGGCAGGTGTACTCCAATGGTCAATCATACAGATTGGTATATTTGGAATACTAGCGAACGTCACCGGTGCGATTGGTGCTTGGTTCGGTGGGCGTATGGATGCCAGGTTTGGGTCAAAAATTGTAGTTGGCGCATGTATATTATTGCTGATACTTGCGAGTGTATTAACGGTCAGTACCGATCGCATGCATGTGCTATGGATTAGCGTTGCCGAACAATCAGACCACTCAAGTCTTCCTGATTATTTATTTTATTTTTGTGGTGCATTAATTGGTGCTGCGGGCGGGGCATTGCAAGCTTCTTCACGTACCTTAATGGTCGATCAAGCTGAGCCTGGTAAAATGGGTGAAGCGTTTGGCCTTTATGCGCTATCCGGGCGAGCCACAAGTTTCATTGCGCCAATAGCGATAGCATTGGTAACGAGTTTATTTGCTAGCCAACGAATTGGGGTAACACCAGTCATCGCATTATTTGTAATCTCACTGATATTGCTGCCAAAAGTGCAGAGTCGTACAAGATAGATCCTTGTTAGAAAGATTGAACTTATTCTGGAAAAAATATATCCAAGCATTGCAACACTCATCAAATTATAACCATAAAAAAGAATTGCCATGATTAAAGATGTTTTCAAAATACCACTAATAATTTCAGTGGTTATAGGAATTAACTTATCCGCGAGTGCCGAGCTAGTATCAACGAATAGTGCCACGGAGTTATCATCTACTCACGAGAGTATTCAGCATGACGCCACACTAAGCGAAAGCTTTCTTATGGGGAAATACAGCGCGAGTAAGAATGGTAATTTCGTCAGAATAAGTACGAAGTACGCCTCTCGCAGTGGTATGTATTTACAGAGCTTACCCTATGATGCCTTCAAGGCTATGCATAAAGACGCCCTGAATAGTGGTGTCCGTCTCAAGATTATCTCAGCGACACGTAGTTTCTATCACCAAAAATCTATCTGGGAAGGTAAGTGGGACGGTAAGCGCTCAGTTGGTGGTATTAAGAACATAAAACGCTCTATCAAAGACCCGATTGCACGAGCCAGAAAGATTTTAGAGTATAGTTCGATGCCGGGTAGTTCACGACACCATTGGGGTACTGATATTGATCTGAATGCCTTTAATAATCGTTACTTCGAATCAGGTAAAGGCAAGAAGGTATACGATTGGTTGGTGAAGAATGCCCCACGCTATGGGTTTTGTCAGCCGTACACAAAAAAAGGAGGTGCAAGACCGACGGGGTATAACGAAGAAAAGTGGCACTGGTCATTTCGCCCATTGTCAAAGCACTACACAGAACAAGCACAGATACGCCTGTTTGATGCAAAGTTTGGTGGTTTTCGGGGATCAAATACCGCAGCACATATTGGTATCTTAAAAAACTATGTGCTGGGTATTAATCCATACTGTCGCTAAGTGCTACAGAGGGTTTTTTGTTGCCTCAGGCTTCTCAACCTTACTGGTAAGGTGCAGCTTTTTTTCTAAAGCCTTACGCCACTCATCAACTTCAGCAGAATGAGCTTTTTGAACACGATATTTCTTCAGAAGCTCTTCATGCTCTGACTCAGCCAGCTCGCGATCGATAGCGATTTGGTAGCCGTGCTCATTTTCGAGTAATAACACCGGTGATTTGTTTTGTGAGATCAACTCATAGAATTCTTTGAAGCTTTTAAACGACTTACCATTTACCTTGTGGAGAGTCGTATAAATTCTGTCGTGAAAGCCTCGGTTCGCAGAAGACGCCAATACCTGACTGACGATGATTTCATCCTTTTGCATATCATCTTTTTGCTGGACAAACTCTTCTTCGGTCAGACAGTCATCACTCACTTCATTGGCCACCATGACAAATCCACCATAGATCATATAACGAGGGTCCTGATCAAACACAAAGCTTGATTTGAGCGACTTGGTGAGTGGGATATTTACAACCATAGCCTCGCCATCCCGTACCAAACCAAGCTTAACGCTATCGCCCATTTGGTGGAGTTGTACGAAGTGCTCAAAATCAACACGGTGTCGGTCACCGGTTAATACCATGCCGTTGTTCTCAATCTTTTGGTCGTCGATATGAGTAATGATATCGCCTTTTTTAAGGTGGTCGTAGGTAGGAGTGTTGAAGCAAACTTTACTGACCAGTACGCCGGACTGTTCTTCAGTCAGGTTGTAGCCTTTGCGAAGCGCCGGGCTAACCAATGATTGGAAGTGAGCAGACAGCTCTGGAAAACCATCATACTTGCCATCAGCCATGTCGCTCAGGAAACGCTTGAGAATAGTGACCGGAATCATATATCCAATGTTTTCTTCGCCATTGCGCGACTGCATGACCACACCAACAACCTTGCCGTTGACTAGTGCAGGGCCACCGCTATTACCGGGATTGATAGCAGCATCTACCTGAATTGCCTGAAATGTAAGGTAACTGTGAACGAACATCTGGTGCTCAATACGCGAGATAATCCCTTTGGTGATACTCAACGCCTGACCACCAACCGGGTATCCATAGACGGTTACTTCCTGGTGAACATCAGGTAGTTCACCTAAAACTAATGGCTCAATATTCTTTAATTCATCAGGTGTCTTAAGTTTTAAGATGGCTAAGTCAACTTCATGTGCAACAGCCTCAACCACTGCTTCAAAACGTTTGGAATCACCATCGCGTTGAATTTCGATAAACGTGTGATTTTCAACCACATGAGCGTTTGTAATGATGCGTCCACCTTCCAGCATAAAACCAGAGCCGGAGCCGGATAGAGTGTGTGAACTCCATGGAGCACGAGGATTATCAGACTTTGAGGTAGCGTAAACCATCACAACTGAGTCCGAGAGTTTCAGGTCGGGATTGTTTGTTGTTTTAGCAGTAGATGTTCCCCAACAAATCGACAATACGATTGTGAAAATTAGCCTTATTATTATATTTTTTGTACCGATTAATACCATGTTGCCACCTTGAATTTGATGATTTTTTGAGTTTAATTTCATGAAAGCTAATTATTTTACTGCTATGAAATTCAACAACTTAAGCGTCACTATAAGCCCTATTGATGAGTATACTACTATGACTAAAAAAAGATCATTAAGAATTATACAAGTATAGGGCTTGTCTTAAGTTTAAATTATTCTATGGCTTAAAGTTGGCACCAATATGGCTTAACGATGTCAATACGGGTAGTTACTGAGTAATTAGTAATGAGGGCAAAAATAATAATTGAATAACGATTCAAATAATCAAGGATGATTAGTTATGAATATAAAGACGCTCGTAGTTACCACATTAGTTGCCACGTTTGCATCCGGATGTCACATGTATGGTGGTAGTCATCAGGTAAAACCAAATCACCATGTTAGTGTTCATAAGGTTGTTTTGAAGAAACCATATACGGCACCGAAACCAAGTGTGCAACATCACCACCCTGCAAACCGCTATACAAAAGTGGTTAACCACGCACATCCCGGTGGCGCTAAAGCCCACAGTCACAACTATGGCAGGTCTGCCCCTAAGAAGCCTGCCCCCAATGTGTTATTGGTAAAAGTAGTCAGTGGTCATGGTCATCATCGACATCACCGTAGGCATCACTAAGCTTAAAGCAAAAGCCCACTGCTGTTGTGTCATGGTAGTGGGTTTTTATTGCGCTGCTTGGTCAGCTATTGCCTCAGGGAGTTTAAGCACTTGTCCCTCATGAACCACATTGATGTCTTTGATGATATCTCTGTTTGCTGCAAATAAGTCCAGAAAGCGTCTTCCGTTCTCCTCACCGTAAACGCGTTGAGCTACCCGAAATAAAGATTCTCCTGCTAATACAGTAACGGTGGTGGCGGCAGGTGTGGTGCTTGTTGCTGTGTCTTGTGAGCCAGTTGATGCCTCTTGTGCTGAAGCGGTACTGCCGCCCGCATTTTCTAAGTCAGAATCCACTAATTTAGGTACTGGTAGATCAGTGGCTGTTGATTGACTAGCTTGCTGAGTGTTTGCTGTATCATTTCCAGCAGGGTTGTCGTTCTCGGGTATTGCTGTTTGCCCTGTAATCTCTGACATTGCTTGCGCGACTGCATCACGAATCTGATCCATTTGTTTACCATCATGGAGTGCATCACTCACAACAGTCTCCAGACTGAGGGTCAGTTTATCCGCATCTGTTTTGTTTTGAGTGCCTAGCAGTTCCGACAAACGCAGTGCGACGGACTGTGTGAGTTTATCCATGTCAGCAGCACTATCCTGCGTTGTTGCCGTATTAGTCGGAAGCGATTCGCTAGCCTTGTTCGTATCAGTATTTAGAATAGACGTTTGAGCTGCTTCTTCGCTGACTTGTTCCAGCAAGCTCTTAGTTGTAGATGTATCAGTGTCATCAGCTTGAGCGAGCGCCAGCCAAGATAATAGTAGCCACGGTAATAAACGTTTCATTTTTATTATTCCTCATTTTATCAAGGTATCACAACGGTTAAGCCAAGTTGTTGCCAGGCTTGCATGCCACCGCGATACCAGAACAGTTTGTCTTCGGGGTAGCCAATCTTAGCCAGGTTATTGATTGCCTGAGTTGATTGACCACACCACGGCCCATTACAAAACAGCATTAGGTCGCGTACTTTACTAAAGTCCCATTTGCCGTTTTGTTGTGTTGCACCTAATAATTCGATAATTCTAACAATATGCTTGCTATCCAAACCTTTATTCAAAATAGTGAATGGAATGTTAACTGAACCGGGAATAGTGCCTTTTTCATGCCACTCCGGCATACGGGAGTCAACGAGCAAACCTTGTCCGTTCTTTACTTGTGTGTCTAAAAATCGAAGTACTTCAAGCTCCGCGACGGTTGTCACACTCTCGAGCAAGTTGGCTGGTTGAATACAGAAAGGCGGACATGCCCTGGATGTTTTCGAAAAGCTGTTACTAAGCCTGTTCTCCACATTTTGCTCGCGCTCAATACGAATCGTTTCACCGTCATGCTGCACATCAACAAACTCTAGCGTCGGTGTGATTTTTACAGCATTTTCTGCGGAGGCAGTCGTGATTAAGCTTATGGCTAACAAAAGTAGCGTAAATCCAATGATAATGTGTGTTTTGAGTGGCATTGCTGTGTTTCTCACTTTATTCGGGGTATGAGTGGCTAGCGTTGTCTGGAAATTTCAGAGGCTACGGCTTTCTGGATATCCAGACGAATAGATCTCTGAATAGTCTGTTTCACGGACTCATCTAAGTCCTTTATGAGTGTCTCCTGTTCCTTTAAATCAACACCCTCTGATTCATAAGGACTGTTCAAATCAATAATACGTGTAGTATTTACTCTAAAGTCGGTGGCTTGGTCATTTAGAGCAGTCAGAATTTCAGACTGAGTCGCTTTGGGTTGTGGGTTGGTTTTGACAACTTTAGGAGTCTCTGTATTGTTTTTAGGATTTGCGAGTTGTTTTTTTAGTATGGCGCCAGCTCGTGGAGCAGCAACTTGTGTTTCATAGAAAAACACACCAGCCCCCACAAGCGTAAATATCAGCATAAAAAATAGAATGATTCCTTTCATTGATCACAGCTTCCTTGTGCGTTTCATGAGAATGTTCATTGATTTTCTGAGTAGCTCGATGGCGTGAGACAGCTCACCAATTTCATTTTTTTCAGAGGTTTGGATTGGGGTATCCAGATCGCCTCGGCTAAAATGCTCTACCTGTTTTGTCAGAGATACCAATGGTTCAGATAATGAGTTCGATTGAATCAGCGCAAAAACCAAACTTAATAAAAGGCTGATGGCTGCGATAATGAGTGTGACGGTGAAATAGTCATGCTCTGGCTTGAACAATACTTTTTTGGGTGCAGTACTAAACAAATACCCTAAGGAAGGACGTCCCTCACCTAAAGAAATTGGTTGAGATAAGGTGAGTTGTTGATCATTTTCAAGCGATGTTGCCTCCTCAGATCCTTTGAGTGATGCAAGTGATAAGTGCTGATCCTCAAACGCATTGTGGCTAGTGGCTAGGTCTTTTGGGCCTCCCCAGCGCTTCTCCTTGTCCGCGTGGTAGAAGAAGTAGCCATTCGGGTCAGTGAACAATATGTTCCAAGTCTCATCACTTCGTGTAGTCACCTGTTCGATTAACTGTTTACCATCAAGGTTTAACACCAATACCGCTTGCACAGAGCCGCCTTTATCCGTCACCGGTGTTGCATAACGTAGCGTCGGTTGATGAGGTGTAATAATGGAGTCTTCATCCCGACGTAACTCGATGGGAGATATATAGATTTGTCCACGTTTAAGTGCGACTGCTTGTTTGAAAAAGTCGCGCTCTTTCAGATCCCGAAGTTGTTTTTTGTCACTAAGGTTGCTTGCCTGACCATCCACGTTCTCAACTCGTAACAACTCCTTACCACGCTTGTCCAATAAACGAAGCGAAGCGTAAGTTTGCTGCTGTTGAATAAATAACACGGCCGAATTACTGAGGTTTTCCAGCAGTAATCGACTGCGTGATTTTGAGACGCGCTTAGCTGACAAATACAACTGCAACGCGCTGGAGTCCCGTAAAAACAACAAATCTTTTTCAACACCAGACACGTGATGTTCAACGGCATTTTGAATCTGTGTTAGTTGGTTGCGCTGTTCAATCAGAGCATTTTCTCGCAGCGCTTCTGACGTTGTATAGATACTGTAAGCACCGATCAGCACAGCGGGAAGCAAAGTGAGCACCATCATGGTGAGCATCAGTTTGTTTCTAATTTTTCTCATGAGTGCACGTAATCCTTTACATGGCCAGCGGTTATACGATGGCGGCTTTGGCAGAGAACTGCTGCCGTTCCTTTTCTGTCTCCAGTTCTTCTCCTAGTATCGCTACCAGATAGGGCAGGTTATTTGGGGTTTGCTGATAAGTTTTTTTCCATTCATCAATCGCATCATCAACGATGACACTCGCAGCGGGTCCGAGATAAGTCGCTAATAAACGCGTGTATCGATCAAATATTGGCCGCAGGGACTCCTCTACAGGTACGGTGTCCTGATCAGATTCGATAACTGTAGATGGTTCAGACAATGCTATTAATCGATCTTGCTCCTCACGTGCTTCCTTAGCTTGTTGTTTAATGGTTTGTGATGCTGCTTTGATTGCCATGCTGATCATAGGAACATTAATTTTTTTATCCGTCAGCAGTAATGCAACATGGCCTTCCTGAAGTTTAAACGCTGCTAAGTAGCCACTCTCTATTCCAAAATACAACTCATTGTGACTTTTATTTACAGACTCTAACGCCGAAAAGATTTGTGAAACAACATGGCTGCTATTCGTCATTGCTGCGGTATTTGTCTCCGGGAAATTGCTACTGATCAGCTCACTGTTTTTATAGATACCAGCGTGTCTTACCCCCGCAAGCGCGCACAGTGTTTGCACAATGTCTTGCATATTAGCTAACACCCTTTAGATACAAAATTAAAGCCATTGCAGCATATCCTCTACCTGCTGACTGAGTACCGGAATTGACACAGATCTCTCTGAACAGACACCGAGCGAACGGTCTTGTTCGACAAAAACGGTAAGATTGTCATCCTCTGGTCCCCTTACCATAATGCGGTGTATTGGTCCGAGTTCAGCGGCATCAATTAAGTTCGGAGTGAGTCCGGAGAGGTAGGCAATAAACTGATTGAGGGATTCATCATCAATCGTGGTGTCGATTAATTCACCTAGTTCATTGGTGATTGATACCCCGGTCACACCGGATAAGCCATTAATTGCAGCCATTGAGCGTTGGTTAACCTCAAGGTGATCTTCAGCAGTGCGTGCCTTTGGTGTCAGGTTATTTGTTGCCAGAGTGGCTGCCTGGGTATTCAAAGAAGTGCCAGATACGTCTGAGAGTGGTGGGTGCTTGTTAATGTGGTCGTCCTGAATGTCCTCAGCAGACTCCAGTGGTTTTAGCTCAAGCACTTTATGCACTAAATTTAATACATCTTGTTTCAGGCGCGGGTCAATATTAATGACCTCAGCATCAAGTTCTAATTGCTCCATCCAGTCCTCATAGACTTCCGGAAGTAGCGGTTCGCGTATATCTAAACGCGTGATGCCGATAATGAGACGGCCTTTTTCAGCGATAAAATCGGCGAATTGTTCGGAAAAGAACTTCAGGTCACGGAATGGATAATTACGGTTATTATCGAGTAGGATAATTAATGCATCGGCCCCTTCCGTGAGAATTTCCCACATGAAATCGAATCGTTCCTGCCCCGGAGTGCCGTACACATGGACGGTAGATTTAGCTTCATCATTGATCGTCAGCGTGCCGTAATCCATGGCCACGGTTGTGGTACTTTTACGTGCCAGCGTGACAGCGTCTGAGACAGGCATGTCCGTTTTCACCGATTGCTGATCAGTGAGGGAGTTAATCGCTGTTGTTTTTCCAGACCCTACAGGTCCTGTAATAATGAGCTTATACTGCAAGGGGCGATATTCCTTATCTTAACCAACCATGCTGTGACCGTTCCATCACTAGATATAGCACCAGGGCGTATAACTACAATATTAGATACTGATAAACGGTGTGACACTGATGTATGGCTTGCCGGTTCATCCCAAACGCAGGGAGTTAGTAATAGAAAGTTCAAGCAAGCTGAATTGGGTATGCCTTAGTTCCCGGGGAAGAAGCAAAGCGCAGCATGCAGAGAACCCTGTATTCCGGTTCGAGCGTAAACATCGATATCTTCAGTTTAATCGCTTATTTGACGTTCGGCAACTTTACTAATATTGAACCATTGGGGAGGTTTTGTTGACCTAACATCTATGGGTGTTTTGACTCATTTAAAACCTTGAACTATGAATATGGAATAATAAACACATACAAGGACCTACAATGTATAAGATATTGATAATCATGCTGACTCTATTTGCCGTGGGCTGCGCGCGAACAGGAAATATAGCAACTCCAAACCCTGATGAAGTTTCTGAAATTACATACAATTTAAATACAGATCAAAATATGAGGACTTGGCATTTTGTAAATGATGATTTAACCCTCAGATACAGTGAGCGCGATCTTAATGGGAGACTCATCAGCAGCAACGTTCGAAAGGTTTCACCTAATGACTTCAACTGGCTAGTAACCCAATTTGAAGATATAAATTATACAAAGCTTCAGACTCGATCCAAAGTAGTAAATTCCGGATTCATAGGGTCACAACGGAGCGCTGCAGTTGCCCCCGAAACAATTTCTATTGAAAACTTAGGTGGAACTTATACTTTCCAGAAAAAGGGTAATATAAGATTCCCACCTCAACTCGAAAAAATAACGCAACAAATACCGACTGTTTTTAGATGACTAAGTTGGTTGTGAGAAATCAACCCTAAACCTGAGTCAGTAGCGGTTCGGTGATCAAGGTTGCCGGCCGCTTTTCGCCTAAAATTTCAATCTCAAGCTGTGCGCCATCAATATGCATATCAGGTGGAATAAACCCAATCGCCACTGACTTTTGTGTCCAGTGAGCATAACCTCCGGATGTCACGAACCCTAGTAATTGATCATCTTTCCAAATGGGTTCGTCTGCATTTGCGTCAGTATCTTCAGCATCAACAATAAACGTTGCAAGGCGTCTGCTGACTCCCTGTGCTTTTTCATTTATAGCAGCGGCTTTGCCGATGAACGCTGCGTCTTTGTCATAGTTAACAAAGCGGTCAAGACCCGTCTCGAGAGGTGTATAATCAGGACTGAATTCACGCAACCAGGAACCAAATCCTTTCTCCAGTCGCAAACTCATCATCGCGCGCATCTCTGTACACGACAAAAA
>NZ_QGKM01000137.1:0-769 GCF_003172875.1 Leucothrix pacifica
CATTTTTCCAACGTTATTCAGACGGCTCAAAACAGACAGCTGAGTTAGGTCGGTGGCTTCAAACGCAAGCGGTCACAGTGGGAAAGCCCATTCTGCTTGTAACGCATCAAGTGAACATTACAGGTTTGACTGGTGTGTACCCGCGCTCTGGGGAGTTGGTTGTGATTAAACATCCTGCGACCTTAGCTGAGGATGCCGAAATCATGGTAATGGGCACATTAGAGACAAATTAATGAGATTGGAGTTTACGCTGAGTCTTGTTACTCCAGTCCTTTCGGCAGTCTTGATTTGCTTCGCGCCGGGAGCCGCTGCCGAAGGTGAGATTCAAACTTCAGCACCGAATGAGAACATGCCAGCCAAAACGGTGACTGCATTAGATGCCTCAGGCTTAGTACTAACTCAACAGCAACTCTCCAGCGCTCTGGCACACGGCCCTTGGCCGCCCGCCTTAAACAATGATCCCAGTAATCGGGTATCTGGAAATCCCGATGCCATCGAATTTGGAAAACAGCTGTTTTTCACGCCGTTATTATCCGCGAATAAACAAGTCAGCTGTGCATCCTGTCATAGTCCGGATCAGGCCTTCGCCAGTGGACCCGCAATTGCCGCAAACACTCATGACCTTCATCGAAATACACAAACAGTCATCAATACCCGATTTAACCGATGGTTTGGTTGGGATGGACGAAACGACAATTTGTGGGCGCAGTCGATTCGCCCGATTACGCGTTTAGAGGAAATGGCGCTACCACCGGAGGCTGTGCGAGAG
>NZ_QGKM01000137.1:808-1442 GCF_003172875.1 Leucothrix pacifica
GGGCGATGCATGTTTTGTCACTCCGGAGCTTTGTTCACCAACGGTGAGTTTCATGATGCTGGTGTGCCGTATTTTATCAAGCCGGGTGTGGTGGACTCAGGGCGTCATCAGGGGATCATCGATCTTAAAAAGTCACCGTATACGCTGGATGGAATGTTCACGGATGACCCTGAAAAATCCGGTGCGTGGGCTGTTAAAAAAGTCGCCCGACAGCATGCAAACTTTGGTGTATTTCGTGTGCCTGGCCTTCGAAATGTGGCAAAGACAGCGCCCTATATGCACGATGGTTCGCTGGCAACATTGAGAGATGTGGTGAATCACTACTCCAATATCGACATGGAGCGTTTGCATATTGATGGTGAGGCGATATTGCAGCCGCTGGGTTTGAATGAGCAGGAGGTTGATGATTTGGTGGCGTTTTTAGAGTCGCTATCGGATTAGGTGCGATAATGGCAAATTGCTCATATCCTTGATTTAAAATATATATTCCCGTCTTCCGTCCTACATTGATATACAAAAGACTGACATAAATTGGCATGTTTTTGCTACAGAATATATGGTTAGCTTATGTTATCGATAACAGGATAATTTGAGGAGAGGAAAATGACGAATAAATACAAGGTAGCCGCAATTG
>NZ_QGKM01000137.1:1455-2856 GCF_003172875.1 Leucothrix pacifica
GAGCAGGTCACACGCTTTAAACAAGAGGGTGGGCAGTCAGATGAACTAACAATGACTGCGCCTAGCTTAGATGCTGTTGTGATTGTTGTGCTTAACGCACCGCAAACAGAATCAGTATTGTTTGGTGAGCAAGGTCTCGCGGCTCACTTAAAGCCCGGTGCGGTAGTGGTTGCCTGCGCCACAGTCACACCAGATTTTGCACGGGATATGTCGCAGCGTTGCCAGGCCTTAGGGCTTCATTATATCGATGCACCAATGTCTGGTGGTGCGGTAAAAGCGGCACAAGGTCAGCTCTCTGTGATGGCTTCAGGTAGCCAGGAAGCATTCGATGCAGCAGCCCCCGTGATGGATGCAATCGCGGAGAACGTCTTTAAAATGGGCGATGAGGCTGGCATGGGTTCGGCAATGAAGTCGGTGAATCAACTGCTTGCCGGCATTCATATTGCCAGTATGGGCGAGGCGCTGGCGTTTGGCATGAAACAGGGGATAGATCCGGATGTGATCGTTAATGTCATCACGCAATCCGCCGGTAATAGTTGGATGTTTGAAAACAGAGCGCCGCATGTGGTATCTGGTGATTACACGCCACATTCTGCAGTAGATATATGGCTCAAAGATCTGGGGATTGTCATGGATATTTCCAAACAAGAACGTTTCTCTGCACCACTGACTGCAGCAGCACTGCAGCAATTTGTTGCGGCCTCGGGCATGGGGCATGGTGGCGAGGATGATGCGGCAGTGACCAAGGTGTATGCCAGAAATTCAAATATCAAACTGCCGGGAGAAGCGTAATGTTATTAGGTTGCATAGGCGATGATTTTACCGGTTCCAGTGATTTGGCAAACACGCTGTCAAAACAGGGCATGCGTACTGTGCAGTACACTGGTATTCCTGAGGGCGATGCTGCGTCGGATGTTGAGGCAGGTGTAGTTGCGCTGAAGTCGCGATCGATTGATCCGGCACTGGCGGTAGAGCAGTCATTAGCGGCGCTGGCGTGGTTACAGGCGCAGGGCTGTACACAGTTTATTTTCAAATATTGCTCTACATTTGATTCCACCGCAGAGGGCAATATCGGGCCGGTGTGTGACGCACTGACTAAGGCGTTGCAGGCTGAGAAAGTCATTGTCTGCCCGGCTTTTCCGGGTACGGGGCGATCCGTGTATCAGGGGCATTTATTTGTGCAGGATAAGCTGTTAAGTGAAAGTGGTATGGAGAATCACCCGCTGACGCCAATGACTGATCCTGATTTACGCCGTTGTTTGCAGGCGCAATCATCTCTAAGCATTGGGCATGTGTCTGCTTATGATGTGTTGAAGGGGAGTGATGCGGTAGCGGTGGCATTGGATAAACAGCACAACGACGGTCATGCGCTGATTGTGGTGGATGCGATTCAGGATGAAG
>NZ_QGKM01000137.1:3022-6024 GCF_003172875.1 Leucothrix pacifica
GCACGTTTTGGTCGCGAAGCTGCTGCTGAAGCGTTGGAGAGTTTCTTTGCTGAGACTGCCAAAGTGTTAGTCGCGGATGGCGTGACCCGATTATTAGTCGCAGGTGGGGAAACCTCCGGTGCGGTAGTGGAAGGCTTAGAGCTGCAAACTCTGGAGATTGGTGTTGAGATTGATCCGGGTGTACCGGCGTTACGGGCTAGTGAGAATCTGGTGATTGCTTTGAAATCCGGCAACTTTGGTGCTGAGGATTACTTCAAAAAAGCCGCTGCGATTTTGGGAGACTCGTAATGAGCGATACCAAGCTTAGAGATGATATGTGCCAATACGCCAAGTCATTGTTTGATCGTGGATTAACCGGTGGCAGCAGCGGCAATATTTCCGCAAGAACAGCGGATGGTGGTTTGTTGATTTCACCTACTGGCTCATCATTTGGCGCACTCGACCCTGAAAAACTCAGTAAATTTAGCGGTGATGGTCAGTTCCTTAGTGGTGATAAACCGACCAAAGAAATTGCTCTGCACAATGCCTTTTATGACACGCGCTCAACGGCTGGTGCGGTGGTGCATTTACATTCCTGTCACTCCGTTGCCTTGTCCATGATGCCAGAGGTTGACCCTGATAATTTTCTGCCGCCATTAACCGCTTACTCCATCATGCGTTTGGGCAAGGTGGTNNGGTGACCCTGCCATGGGCGATGCGGTGCGTGGATTAGCAGGTAAGCGCAGTGCGGTGATGCTGGCGAATCACGGGCCTGTGGTAGCGGCTAAAGAACTAGAGGCCGCGGTATATGCCATCGAGGAGCTGGAAGAAACGGCAAAGCTGGCGATGATGATGCGCGGATTCGAGCCTAAAATGTTGACGCCAGAACAGATTCAGGATGTTGTGACACACTTTAATGTGGAGTGGGATTGATGATTAAGTATTCAGCTAATTTAGGTTTTCTCTGGAGTGAGTTATCCCTTCCAGATGCGATTCGTGCCGCTAAAAAAGCAGGTTTTGAAGCGGTGGAATGTCATTGGCCTTATGACTATGATACTTCAGAGATCAATAGCGCTTTGCAGGAAACGGGCCTGACCATGCTTGGTTTAAACACCTTCCGTGGTGATGTGGCTGGGGGTGAAAATGGCTTGTCTGCGGTAACTGGCAGAGAAGCAGAGGCACGTCAGTATATTGATCAGGCTTGTGAATACGCTGATGTCATTGGCTGTGAGAAAATTCATGTCATGGCGGGTTTTACTGATGGTGGCGAGGAAGCTGAAAATACTTTCCGAAGCAATCTCAAATACGCCTGTGAAAAAGCCGCACAATACCAGCAGACCATTCTCATCGAACCACTGAACCTGCGCGATGCACCGGGCTATCATTTATCAAATATTGATGCCGCGATTGAGACGGTTAAAGCGGTTGGCTGCGATAATATCAAAGTCATGTTTGACTGTTATCACATACAGATTATGCAGGGTGATTTGATTAAGCGGTTGGAAAAAGCCATGCCTTATATTGGGCATATTCAGATTGCGGGTGTGCCGGATCGCGGTGAGCCAGATCAGGGTGAAGTGAATTATCAGGTGGTGCTAGCGGCGATTAGTGAGTTGGGATATGACGGTTATATTGGGGCTGAGTATAAACCCCGCACCACGACGGATGCAGGGTTAGGGTGGCTTGAGAAGTTGCCGCCTTATTAAGATAAGTAGGCTTGGTTCGTTATATCCTTGGGTAGAGTCCAACCACTTCAATAAAGTAGTGGACTCTGCTTGCTTCACTCTCTCCACGCGTGCAAGAGAGCTAACCTGAGTCGTTATTTCAGTTGACTAAGCAGCTGAATCAATACATCACGAATCTCAGTATTGGTGATCACGCCGTTTTCTATATCGAAGTTGTCGTAAAACGAAGGCACAGACAAGCTACCTCTAACGTCCATTCCAAAGTATGGCGCGCTATCAGTCGCTGTTTTTAATACATTTACCGCACCACCTTTACCCGGAGAGCTTGCCAATAGTAGTGCTGGCTTATCTTGATAAACCTTCATATCAATGCGTGATGTCCAGTCGAACAGGTTCTTATATGCCGCACTGTAAGTGCCATTGTGCTCAGGAAATGAAATCAACAGCGCATCAGCTTCACCGATCTTTTGGTAAAAACGTTTTGCTTCATCAGGAATGCCATTATCCGTTTCACGATCAGGGCGGTAGAGCGGCATCTCAAAGTCATTCAGGTCGATTACCTCTGCTTCAACGTCAGCTTGAATGCCATTTTTGAATTCAGCAATAGCAGCCTGAACAAGCTGTTTATTGATTGAGGTTTTGCTGTTACTGGCAGCGAAGGCGAGAATTTTCATGGTGTCTACTCAATAGATTGTTTGTTATGTTGTGGGCTATTTTAAACTGTGCGGATATGATACTAAAGATCGATAATGGCGCAGGTGATGCGCATATATGTGTCAAGTAAGCGGGAGTCATCACTAAGTAATGGATAAATGGACTGAGATGCGCAGTGCTTATTTAGTGGCAAAATTGGGAACGATTAGCGCAGCAGCAGATGCTTTGGATGTACACCGTGCAACCGTGAATCGGCATATCGAAACGCTGGAGCAGATACTGGAAACCAAGCTGTTTCAGCGACATGCCCGGGGTTATACACCAACGGATGCCGGACGTGATTTGTTAGAAACAGCCGGTCGGGTTGAGGAGATGTTTGCGGAATTGGCGGGGCGTAATCACGGAAGAAATAGCCAGTTCTCCGGTGATTTGATTTTGACCTGTCTATCGGGGTTTGTGCCATTGATCATGCCTGCTATCAGTCAGTTTCGCACGGCTTACCCTAAAGTCACTTTGCATGTCATGGCAGAAAATCGTTTGGCGCGCCTTGAGTATGGTGAGGCACATGTGGCATTAAGAGCAGGCCCCAAGCCAGAGGAAGCCGACTATGTTGTGCAACCGTTTCATCAATTACGCTTCGCGCTTTATGCTCACAAAAGCTATCTGCAACAATACGGAAAGCCG
>NZ_QGKM01000138.1 GCF_003172875.1 Leucothrix pacifica
TGGAGTGCCTATGAAAACTTATTCGGTATTCAAAATATTCCAAAGCTGTTTGAAACGTACTGCTTATACAGAATTCTACAAGCTCTAAAGCACTTACTATGTCACGAAAAAGGATTTATGTTCTTCGATAACAGTGGAACCCAAGTAGAGTTATTAAATGAGCCAGAATACTGGATGGTAGGAAACAACAATGGCTTTTCTGACAAGATCGTGAACAGTGAAGGCTGGACGATATCCAGAAATAAAAAAAGCATCACTAAAAGAAAAATTTCAGGTATCTATTGTAAACGAGTTCCTGACTTTGTTATCAAGATAACCTCAACTAATGAAACCACAAAATTATTAGTTTTCGATGCGAAGTATTCTAAAGAAAGTTTGAGCTTTACTGAGCACCTACCACAACTAACTATGAAATATGTACATGGATTACACAGCAAAAATTCTGGTCAACTGGTAACAACTAGCCTCAGCATCCTTTGCCCAAGTGATTCTGGCTTAGTAAGATCTTTCCACCACGATAGATACGCCTTTGACGGCGAAGCTCCAGCACAACCTGCCTTGCAGGTAATTGGCCTAATACCTAGCGAAGAAATTGAAGACAACTTGATAACAGTGGTTGAAAAACTACTCGTGCTCAACAAAGTAAAACTCATTGGTGATACTGGAAGTCGATGACATACTCCCCTCCTTCTAAGTTCATGAATAATTTACTCTAAATACTCTCACAGATCTCATTAGTGTAGTAATGTTACAAAGCAGAACTTGATTTTCGTTTTCAGCAAAATAGATCTTCAATCTCATACCAATCAGGCAACTGATAGACCGCCGCATTCATGACCTGCTATGCTGCACTCATGTTAGCTATATCGTTAACATGCTACCTTGAAGTACAAATATTAGCTATATAGCTAACAATATCATTCCGACCTTGATTTAAGACACTTATAATTTATAGCATGACATCTTAAATTATGTAGCTATACTTATGTTTTTTACATAACTATAACCACGTAATGTACAAGCGGTCCGCCAACACTCTACTCTCAGAAGCACTCGAAATTTCTCCATCAGTTCTGCTCTCAGGCGCACGACAGGTAGGCAAATCAACATTATGCCTGGCTATGGATCAGGAATATCGGGTATTCGACAATCTCGTTGAGCGAGAAGCTGCTCTGCATGACCCTGTCGG
>NZ_QGKM01000139.1 GCF_003172875.1 Leucothrix pacifica
GGTTTATTGTCAGTTGTGGTAACTAATAACAAACCAGATACGCCGCTTTTTAGCAAATTCTTTAGACACTACTTTCAATCATAACTCGTCGGGTGGAGGTAGCCCTTAGAATACGTCCGCAGGAGAGGATGGTTTGTATAATTAGGCTGGATCAGGTAGTCATACTGTTCAATATTCTCCTGTAAAAAATCACCCACATCGTTTTCAGCCAGCGGTTTTTGTCCTCTGGGCTGAAACTGTAGTCGTCCTTCATGCATAAAAACCCGAAAAGCCCCTCGCCCCTGATTGCCAGTACGCCGTTTACAGAACAACTCACCATGCTGTCCAGCTAGCTCTGCTAATTGCAAACGAAAATCCAAAGTATTTTGTTGGAGCAAGGTAATAGTCCCCGCTGCTGGAATACCTTGTTCTTCCAACATTTTCTCAAACTTATACTTATCCCCCAACAGAGCGACATGCTCCTGATAGTGTGGCCGCCCACGATTACGGTAAGCATGGAAAGCACTGACCTCTTGATCATAAACATAATCCCACAGCGTCTTCTGTACGTCATTTTGATAAAGACGGTACTTATACCACTCAGCAGGCGCTAAACCATGGCCCATGCTAACCGCGAGTACCTGCCAATATTGCTGCCACAAACTCAAGCCTGTTTCTTCCTGTAACACCTTTCCTCGGTGCTGGACAACCTTAAAAGTATAATAAGGGCTGTAAATCAGTGTCCATCTGAAGCCTGCAAACAGCATGACTGGTAAAAAAAGCAAGCGTGGCATTTGCGGGAAGTGTGCCAGTGCAAGGTTGCGATGAAAACGAATAGATTCCGATTGACCTGTTAGTAAGAAGCGCCAACTGAACAAGCCATGAGGTAAACGTCGTTTGATCAAGTGACGATAGACTTTTTTAAGGAAATTCATAATGAATTGGACTCGTTGAGAGTGTCATTTAATACTTACTGCACTTTTTAAACGCGTGCTTTGCTAAATAGGCATTGTCATCTATAGTGGGGTTATTTTTAGCAGTCTATAGATTTTTATGACAGACCCCAAGCCCTCTAATATCCTCGATGGCCGTATTGATGATTTTGCCAGCAGTCTGCCGTTGTTTGAGCGCATGGAAACTGCACTTAGATTACGTTTACAAACTTGCCCTAACGATGAGAAAATTTTGCGTGAACTAGCAGCCTGTAAACGTAAACAGGGCAAGCTGGATGAGGCATTGGAAATCTACAGTTCCTTGGCACAGCAATACCCGAATCGACCAGATTACCCCTACGCTATAGCGGCCCTTACTACAGCGCTAAATGGCACTGTCTCTGATGCTATTAACCGCCCGTGTTTAAGCCCAATAATGGAGTGGCAAAACTTCCTGCCTGAACAGACGATACAAGAGATGATTCGACATATGCACGAGCATAAGGCAGACTTTCGCCCTGCCGAGGTGGGCGGTGGTAAAGACCACGAAGAAAGCCGCTATAACCCAGATGCACGTAATAACACAGATTTGAGTCTAAAAGGGAACCCGTTAAAAAAACAAGTGCGTGAATTAATTGCGGAACGTTTATCTGAAATGACAAGGCAATTAGGGCTAGCACCTTTTGAAGCATCACGCACCGAAGTGAAACTACGTGCCTATCACAATGGCGAATACTTCCGAGTGCATCAGGATGGTGGGAAAGGGCGCCAAATCAGCTACACCTACTTTTTCCACCCTGAGCCACAACATTTCGATGGTGGAGAGCTTGTGTTGTTTGATACCGACACAAAAGCTTCAAGCTTCAACCATTCCTTCACCCGCATCTTTCCAAAGCGCAATAGCGCATTTTTCTTCCCCAGTCATTTCTATCACGCAGTATTGCCGGTTGAAACACAGGATGATGATTTTATGTCAGCCCGTTTTGTTATTAATGGCCATATCTGGGGGAACAAGGACGAAAAAGTTGAAGAGAGTTAACCCAATGTCAGCTGCATTAAAGATGAATAAAGGTATTTACTGGCTGGCCTCTTACCCTAAGTCAGGGAATACGTGGTTTCGCACTTTTCTTAAAAACTTGTTAAACGATGGAAAGGAACCAGTATCCATTAACGATTTATCAACAGGAGAAATTGGCAGTTCACGCAATTGGCTGGATGGCGTGCTTGGTTTTGATAGTGCTGACCTTTGTCAGTGTGAAATAGACCAGCTTCGCCCACGCACTTATGACTGGACAGCTGAGCAGTCGGAAGAATACCGTTACCATAAAATTCACGACGCTTGCTGGCAGTTGGATTCAGGCCAATGGCTGGTTTCTGCAGAAGCAACCAATGGGGCTTTATACTTCGTCCGTAACCCGCTGGATGTAGCGATCTCCTATGCTAATCATTGTCACTCTGGCATTGATAAAGCTATAAGCCGTATGGCTAACCCCGAGCACTGTTTCTGTAAAAATAAGCACGGCTCCCTGACAAATCAAACCGAACAACGTCTGTTAACGTGGTCGCAACACGTTACTAGCTGGGTAGATAACCCCGTTATTGATACCCACGTCATGCGATACGAAGATATGAAACACAAGCCGCAACAAACCTTCACTCAAGCGGTCAATTACCTGAAACTTCCCAACGACTCCGAAAGAATCGCCAAAGCACTGAGCTTTTCTGATTTCAAAGCCCTGCAGCAACAAGAGGTAGACAATAAATTCCGTGAGCGTCCACCCAACATAGAGCGCTTTTTTCGCAAAGGTATCGCTGGTGATTGGCAGCAAACACTCACAAAAAAACAAATTGATCAAGTTATCAAAGATCACCATGAAGTTATGGAACGCTTTGGTTATCTGGATAGTCAGGGAATTCCGCAGGTGATGTAATATATTAAAAGGGCAGCAGTGTGGCGTTAATGGGCTAAAGTCGGTGTATACTCAAGCTCTGTACACGACAAAAAATTAAACGACCGAATATAGTTCAAATATTGAACAA
>NZ_QGKM01000014.1 GCF_003172875.1 Leucothrix pacifica
GTAAGCGATCAAACCACCCCGTTCTAGCCATCAATCCTTTCTGATTTTACGCTGAGGTTTTTCTCACAGGAGCCTCACATGCGAACTTCTTATCAATCCTACAGTGCCGACCAGTGGCGGCAGATCATGGATCACTACCACCGCAGCGGCCTGAACCAAAAAACATTTTGCCAACAGGAAGGACTGGCCATGAGCACCTTCAGTAAATGGCGTAAACAACTAGGGTTGGTGAATAACCGGCCTGCCGTCGATACCCCTGCAGATTTCAGGCCATTGATGTCGTCTCCGCCGCTGACTGTGACAGCCGCCGACGAGCAACCCCGTGATCATGGTCACTGGGACATCGAACTCACGCTGGGTGCCGGGATCATCCTGCGTCTGCGAACCGGCGTGTAGGCTGATGATTTATCGTCCCGCTCAATGGTGGCTGTGTACCCGTCCCACCGACATGCGAAAGCAACATCAGGGGTTAATTGCGCTGGTCACCGGGTTCATGGGAATGAATCCACTCAGTGGTCATGGCTTTATTTTTATCAATGCCCGTCGCACCTTGTTGAAGTGCCTGTACTTTGAACCGGGCGGGTACTGTGTGTGGTATAAACGCCTGGAACAAGGTGAGTTTGCCCGACAGAACACCCGTGATCACGCAACCCATCTGGCCTTATCAAACACTGAGCTACACAGTTTGCTGGAAGGTTTGGATTTAACCATCAATAAACGACGAAAACGCTGGAATAACCCCGACCAAACGAAGGTGAATCAGGTATAATGATGGCTAACCTAACCACCTCTGTTTCCTTTGATAAACAAGGCTTTGTATTGAACGCGTCAGTCGATGAACTCACCGCAGAAAACACGGATTTACGCCGTGAAAACCAAGTGCTGCAACATCAGCTGGAGTGGTTCAAACGGCAGTTGTTTGGTGAAAAATCTGAGCAGCGTTTAATCGATGTGCCACCGGAGCAAGGGCAATTATTTGCAGCCGGATCCTCCGGGGCGTTACCCGCACCGGAAGCCACGGTGATACCGGCTCATCAGCGCCGCAAAAAACAACGGGCGCCAGATGATGTACTGGATAGTGGCTTGCGTTTTACCGAGGATGTGCCGGTCAGAGTCATTGACCGGACACCTGAAGCACTGAGGGGAGCGGGTGCAGAAGATTATGTCATTCTCAGTTATGACAGTACTTACCGCCTGGCCCAGCGGGTAGGCAGTTATGAAGTACTGGAATACCGCACACCCCGCTATAAACTGAACGGTGAAGCCTCCATACACCACGTACCGGCACCGGCTAATGTGCTGGAAAACAGCTGTGTAGATGTGAGTTTACTGGCTGGACTGCTGGTCGATAAGTTTGCCTACCACCTGCCGATTCACCGGCAACACCAGCGACTGAAAGATGCCGGCATTACCGTCTCCCGGTCCAGTCTGTTGAACTGGTGCGGGCGGGCGATTGAACTACTGGAACCAATTGTCTATACCCAATACCAGTCCATCCTGACATCCCGTGTATTGGGGATGGATGAAACACCCGTCAAGGCCGGTAAAGCCAAAACAAAAGGTAAGATGAAACAAGGTTACCTCTGGCCCATGGTTGGTGATCAGGATGAAGTGGTCTTCCACTTCAATCCGTCACGAGGGTCAAAGGTCATTCAGGAACAACTGGGCAAACAGTTTGATGGTGTATTGCTATGTGATGGTTATGTCGCCTATAAAACCTATGCGGAAAACAAAGACAATAACGTGACGCTGGCGAATTGCTGGTCACATAGTCGCCGCAAATTTGAAGCGGTGAAAACGATTGACCCGCTGGCCTGTGAGGAAGCACTGCAGTTGATTGGTGCGCTTTATCACAATGAAGCGCATATTCGTGATCATGAACTGGAAGGGCAAACAAAACTGGATTACCGCACCCAACATAGCGAACCGATTGTTAAGCAATTCTGGCAATGGTGCGAAGCACAACAGCAACGGCCAGACCTGTTCCCCAAACATCCGCTACAGAAGGCCTTAAATTATGTTCTGGAACGGATCGAACCGTTGCAGGTATTTTTATCCGACCCGGATGTTCCACTGGACACTAACCATGTGGAACGTGCATTACGGGGGATTCCGCTAGGCAGAAAGAACTGGATGTTCTGTTGGACAGAAATGGGCGCACGTCACGTGGGAATCATTCAAAGCCTGATCGTCACCTGTCGCCTGCATGGGGTGAACCCTTATCAATATCTGGTGGATGTCTTACAACGAATCGCTGTTCATCCGGCTAAGCAGGTTGAGGAATTGACGCCCCGACTGTGGAAAACACAGTTTGCGAATGCCCCAATGTTATCGGATGTGAGTCGGGAAAGATAGACGGGGTCGTTTGATCGCTTACTCCTCAACTTCAGGGGGGTTATCATCACTACTGCCACCACCACATGAAACCAGAAATGGTAGAGTGGATAACAACATTTTATTTATCATGTTCATATTAAGTTCCTATTTGTTGTTTATTCAGAATATGAAGAGGGTGTTGTTTAGACAACAACTAGCTTACATCATACACATCTATATAATTAAAATTGTCTATTTTTAAACCAGTAAAAACCTAAAACTATCGACATGGTTTTACTTATTCCATGTAAATAAAATACAAATGCCTTCAAAATTAAGAGCATGGTTCGATCACCTAGGAACCCTTGACCACCTCGATAAGCAAGACACGACATTGCAGCGCGCATTTGCAGTGGTGATTTATCACACCATTACGGCTGACGATATTGAAACTGCTAAAGAGAAGCAGCGCTTTGCATCCTTCTTTAAGCAAGACTTTGGTTTGAGTGATGAGCAGGTTAGTGCCCTTCACGATGAGGCTTCCCGTTTTGATGACGACTTTGAGATTTATCTAGATGTGCTGAAAGAGAAAATCGCGGTGTATCCTGAGATTGAACTAAAGCTGATGCAGGTGTTAAACCGCATGCTGACGAGCCATCCTTTTAGTGAGAAGGAATACGAAGTCTTCGAACGGATTAAGCTGGCGCTGTTTCCCAAGTCATAATCTTCGAAGCATCTGTAGATTATGACCCCAGGGGCACCTTCAGTATCAACTGTTAATAACATCGGAAGTTACCCACAACAGGTGTGGATAAGTATGTTAATAGTCGCCTCATAAGCCCCTTGAAGCTGACCACTGCTTGCTCAGTGGAATTTGCTTAAAATATAAGCAAACAAAAATATCCTTTTACATGCCTGATTCAAGTGACCTGTTATCGCCTGAATCTGTACAGAAATGATCGTAACAATCTACTATCAGATTTCTATTTGCTGCTTCTCTTTGCCATGAAATCGATACTTGCACTGCTAATCATCTCCCTATTCCACGCGTCAGCTCATGCTGGAATTTTCAAATGCACCGTTGGGGATCAGGTGACTTACCAATCGGTTCCTTGTAACGATAGCGACAAACAAACCACCTCAGAATCGATTGATATTCCCTTGCAGTCCGAGAACGATGACAGTGAAAGCTGTGACCTGACTTGCTCCACCGCTGCCATGACCTGCCGCTCCAAACTCACGTTCGGTAACTACAATAGTGATGGTGGCTTGGAAGTATGCGCGTTGCTGGAGAAATCCTGCAGTGCGGAATGTAACGAAGAAGACAACGCTAGCAAGCTCAAACAGCAATACACCAAAGCAAAAAGTGCTTACGCGGCCAAACTAAAACGCATTGCCAGCGATCAACAACAGATCCAGAAAAACAAACAACTCGCACTTAAAGCCGCTAAGAAAAAGGAAAAAGCACGCAAGGCCTGTATTCTAAAAGAATCCGCTAAAATCGAGAAAATATACCAGCCGATTGATCAGCTTGATGGTAGCCAGCGGCGTCGTTATAAAAGCGCTCTTGAAGAAGTGGCAGAAAACTGTTGATAAAGACTTTTTCTAAAATGACATTAGTGTCATTTTCCTGCCAGATTGATGTCAGAGTCACCCTGTATAGTCCAACTCATAGACACTTTAACAGTGATTGCTTCAGGCAAATGTTTCTCTCGGCGCAAAGCCAACATAGCCAACGCATGAACTGACTAGAGTCGCTCCTTCAGCCTCTGATGAGTCTCCTCCCCAAAACCATCAGAGGCTTTTTTATGTCTGCTAGAAAAGTAATTTAACGCTCAAAACTCATCCACTTAAATTGTAAATATGCGACTGCAATATTTTAGACTAAGTCGTAAAACTGCTATAAATCAGAGCCTAAGCAGATATGCGCTTTGAGTCATGCTAAAATGGAGCCATCAATCCGTCAGAAGCACACATAATGAATCAGCGGCAAAAGCTCCCCATCGGCATCCAAACCTTTAGCGAAATCCGGCTAAATAATAACTACTATGTTGATAAAACGCCTTTGGCACTTAAGCTCATCAATAACGGAAAACATTATTTCCTATCGCGACCGCGACGCTTTGGAAAAAGCTTGTTCTTAGACACACTTAAAGAACTATTCGAAGGGAATGAAGCGCTATTCCAAGGTTTAGACGCACACACAAAATGGGACTGGTCGGTCAAATACCCTGTCCTGCGTTTTAGCTTTGCCCGTAAAAATTACAATGATCCAGAAAGCTTATCTGAAACCCTAAACCAACAACTCACTCGCTTTGAACAAAACTTCGGTTTCAAACAGCAATTTGATGATGCAGGAAGCCGCTTTGCAGACTTAATTGATAACCTCTCTGCCGAAACCAAACTCCCTGTCGTGATACTAATCGACGAGTACGACAAACCAATTTTAGACGCGATTAACTCACCCGAGATTGCCAAAAAGAACCGTGACTTCTTGCGTGGCTTCTATAGCATCATTAAGGACTACGACGCCCAAATTCAATTTAGCTTTCTCACAGGCGTTAGTAAATTCTCAAAAGTCAGCTTATTTTCCGGACTGAACAACCTTAAAGACATCACCCTCGATGCTCGCTATTCGACCATCTGCGGCTATACAGATCACGACATTGATACCGTCTTTGCAGCAGAACTGGACGGCTTAGATCGCGACAAAATCAGAGAATGGTACAACGGCTATCACTGGCTAGGAGAAGGCGTTTATAACCCCTTCGATATTTTGCAGCTATTTGATGAGCGCGCCTTTAAAAACTTCTGGTTTGAAACTGGCACCCCAACCTTCTTAGTTGACTTAATACGGGAGCGCCAGATCAGTAGTCTTCAGTTGAATAACCTCAGCGGTGATGACGAGCTACTATCCAGTTTTGAAGTAGAAAACATCACACTAGAAACGTTAATGTTTCAAAGCGGCTACCTCACCATTAAAAGCGTGGAAAAGGTTGAAGGCAACGACTTCTATGAATTGGGTTACCCGAACTTAGAAGTTTACCAAAGCCTCAATAACAGCCTACTGAAACACTTAGTGCATGACGGCGGTGCTCAGGTGAGGCAACGCCTCCAACTATCGAAACTTCTTCGGGCAAACGACTTTGATGGACTAAAACTACTCTTCCAAAGCTTCTTCTCCAGCATTCCTTATCACTGGTACACCAAAAACGAAATCCAGAACTACGAAGGGTATTACGCCAGTATTTTTTATTCGTACTTTGCTGCACTGGGTTTGGACGTCACTGTTGAGGACTGTACTAATTTAGGCCGCATAGATATGACGCTTAAATTCAATGACCAGATCTATATCTTTGAATTTAAAGTGGTCGAGTTGGTGCCCGAAGGGAATGCACTACAGCAAATTAAAGACAAAGGGTATGCCGATAAATACCGCGCACTCAAGCAAACGATTCACTTAGTTGGGGTAGAGTTTAGTAAGGAGACGCGTAATGTGCTGAGCTTTGAGGTGGAGCAAGCTTAGCATTATAGTGGTTTGCCTAATCTAATTACTCCTGAGCATTCCCCGTAGCTAATAGCGACCCCAAGCGATTAACCAAATAAAACGGCAAGTTGATCAGCTTGAAATCCCGCTCTTTACCTGCGCTCTTCGCCACCAACTCATTCACCGACGGCTTGCCCGAACTAACCCGAACCGCCAAATCTGCCTGCTTTTTGATGACATAGGATTGCAGCGATTTGATTGTGCCAGTGCTACCTGCTTTCACCTCAACCGGAATAATAGTATTGCCGGAAACATACAGGAAATCTACTTCAGCCTGCCCCTGAGACTTTGGCGGATGCCAATAATACAACTCAGGATTCACGTATTCAGGCTTTGAGTAAAGCAACTGCTGACCCACAAACTGTTCAGCCAATGAGCCTCGGTTGGCCAACTCCAGGTTTGCATTCATCACCTCCTGAGCAGGAATACCCTGAGCGGATAACAACAAACCAACATCGATAAACAGGAACTTACTAATCCTGACACTCGTATTCGCACCAAAGAAACCAAAGGGTGGTTAAGATCAGACATAGCGGCAATTATGGAGCGAAATGGAAAAGTCTTCCGAGTAGTGCCTTTTTCTTAGCTTACAATGTTTTAAGACCCTTATTCTCTAGCTACTACTGTGTTATACAACCCGTAATTAGTCAGCCCTTCGTGGCTTTGTATTCCTGTATAATTCAGCGAAGCATCTTCGTAACGACGAAACGCAAACACAGCTTGGTTCATGTGTTCTGTATTGAATACTTTAAGGCGAACCAGCATATAAAAGTCCTGCACAGTCAGGCCAGTAACAGTCAAAAACAAATCTGGTTCAAGCTTTGTAATAACATCCTGCAGCGTGTTCTCACGAAAATCAGTAAGATACATAAACGCTGGAATGCGCGTTGCGAATTTGATTAGTTTTTCCTGAACAAGCTTTCTTTTGGATTTAAACTCTTTCTCTTCAGCAGTTAACTCTCTCTTTTCCTCACCTGATAAACCCTCGTTCTTACCCTTTTTATTGAGTTCTTTTATTTTTTCGCTCTTGTTAATGATTGTTTCGATGACATTATCACCTAGTGATCTCCACCCTTCGATGCGCTCTACAGCAGCCATAGCCTCAGGGCTATCCAATACACGACGCAATGTCTCATTATCTACATTTACTAATAAAGCACTTTCCCATTTACGGGCTAGCAAAGTAGCAGAAGTACCTGCCATGGCAATATCAAGAATACCACCAGCATCGATCTGCGTCATATTTGCTCCGTCATAGGCGAGCACAGGAAGAAATGACACCAGCTCCTTAACTGCATTTTCTGGATTTGACTCGTTGGGTGAGAGACCAATACCGTACTCTGATAGCTGCCTCAACGCCCGTGTCGGTGCAAAATCAAAAACAAAGCAAGCAGGTTTGAGTACTTCTTCTTCATTAGGGTTATCACCATTCGGGTTTTTAATTGACCAGGGTGATTGCACGCGAAACGCCGCTTGAAAATACGTTTCCGGTGATTTTAGATTACGAAGCATCAAAATAGATGCCCACTGCGATACAGTTACACCCGTAGTAAGCTTACCGCAAGATAGCGTGATTGTTTTGGTATCAAAGCCACTGCCAATCGCCTTACGAACTGGCGGTAGTGCTTCCAAGCCTATACCGGCTGATGCACCTGCAACAACTAACACTTTATAACCATGCCAAAAAGTATTTTGCTTCTCTTCAAGCAAGTTGGCCATGGCGTGGCATGAGGCTACATTAGGCATAAACCAGAATGCATGCTGCAGATAAGGAAGAAGCCGCACATCAGAGTAAGGAAATGGTGGCCGAGTGCCTGTTTTCAGGTGCTCGTGAGATTTCGGTGCATACCCCCCACGTATAATATCAAGCCATTTTTGTACATCATCTGAGTGTTTGAACTGTGCATCTGCACCAGATCCTGAGGCCTCAAAAAAAGCATTAAGATCAAATTCGTCGAATTCACCTGCACTGGCAATAGCGAGTAACTCATCAGGCATTTGATAAGTAAGTAGACGCATCTGAGGAAGTGCGCCATATGGGTTCCGATGATTAGGATACTTTACTGCAAAGGTTTCCTTGGCACGTTGTTCGTCAGTATATGTCCAGTTAAAAATTTGTTCCTCGATAAATTCCCCAGTGGCTAATGCTTTAAAAGGCGTGCCTGACAGGTACAAATAAGCCTTGGTCGTTATTGGAAGAAATTCGGTTTCTTCTTCCAGTGGCTCTTGCAAATCCGCAATTTTATCTTTTAATTTGTTACCATCATCGAGTTGCGCTTCACGCTTATCGATGGTTTCTTCCTCCCCTTCTTCAAATAACTCTTTTGCTGTTTCTCGCCAAGCCCCGAAATGATATTCATCAAATGCTACCAGATCCCATTTCACCTTGTGCAGCCATTCATTATTGGGTTTTATATTTCCACTTTTATCACGACCCAGAAGATCCTGAAAAGAACCGAAGTAAACTACTGGCTTTCTTTTATCGATATGCGTTGGGTCGCTGTCGGAGTTACGCGAAAGATATTGCCAACCATCAAAGTCTCTATGACTTTCCAAATCAGTTTGCCATGCATCCTCTACGGCAGGTTTAAAAGTAACTACCAGCACACGCTTGGCACCCATTTTTTTGGCCAATTGATAAGTTGTAAATGTTTTACCAAAGCGCATTTTTGCATTCCACAAAAATCGTGGCACCGCATGCATGTCTTCTTTCCATAAGGAGTGATAGTAGGCATGGGTTTTGTTAACAGCCTCTTGCTGCTCGCGGCGCATCGAGAAAGTTTCATGATGAGAACCTGTGACTTTTTGGCCGCTACGTAGCTCTGTTAATACGGTTTTTACATCCTTAACCCTGCAACGCATCCATTCCAATTCAGTATTTTCAAAGCCTTTTTTAATCAGTGCAGCACGCACTTCATGATCACTAAAGATACTTCCATCATCGCGCTCAGCGGAGTCATCCAATTCAATTTTGTAATTACGAATTGCGGCGGTTCTTAGCTGTTCAGCAACACGTTGCTGAACATTACGCGTGGTTTGTCCAACCTTGAGCAAACCGTTATGTGCAATATCATCAATTGAATAAGCATAGATGCGTGGCCTAACTTCAGGCTTTACTGAGAGAATCTCTTCAATAGACTTACTCATCGTTTACTTCCATCGGACGTATTACCGCTTCAATATAATCGACTTCTTCGTGTGTCAGTTTATATTTTTTGTAAAGCTCCTCGTCTGACCATCTCTTGCTCCACTTCTGCTTCGGCACGAAGGTATATACGCTTTGAGTCGCATGCTGGGTAATTTTTCTTAGCGAAACCAGAAATCTAAAAAACTTTGTTGCATAGTAAGACTGAGCACTTGCTGCTTCCTGTTGAGAGCTAAAAGGGCCTAATACCAGATACGTAAGCGTGCATACTGAAGGCGGCCCCGCCACAATTGGTTTTCCTAGAACGATACTCGGTATCCTCTGCCCTCCATCAGAAGCCGCCTCTGGAACAAAGACCTTCCAAACATCAATTAGGTGTCGATTCTTTGTCGCTTTTTTTGAGTCTACCCAAACTGAAATTCTTTTTTGTCCCTGATTCATAAACAACCTAATATCACCAACTGAAGGTGATTCGCGAAATTCCTTGAATTTTGAGCCAAGGGCTGGGCCATAAGGATCACGAGGTGATACAAGTTCACTAAATGACTCCTCACTATACGCTAATACTTTTTTGAGTATATCTACGGCCCTTGGGTCCCGTATAAAAACATCAAACTCATTTAAGCTGCGTTTCGTTGGCCCAAAAGTAGTTTCACCGCGAATCATTGAGACAGACGCCGGACCTTTGTGTGAGGCAGACCATAGGAAATAACAAATACCTCCCTTTACTTCCACACCTGGAAATACTTCACTTGAAACTGGGTAGTCAACAAGAGCAGAAAGGCGACTGTCATTTAGCATTACTTCTCTGAACTGACCAAGTGCTCCAGTACTTTTACCTCCAGCCATCCACCTGGATGGGATAACCATACTAAGATAGCGCGGCTCAAGCGCCTTTGCCTGCTCAACAAATTTATTATAAATTGGGGCTACATTCTGACCGGATGAATCCATTTCAAGCTGGTATGGCGGATTTCCAATAATGACATCGAATTGCATCGTCTCTCCAAAAAGCTCAGCTAAACGAGCCTTGATATTGTTAGTGTGAATAAACGCATATGCGTGGGTCTCACGCTCATCACCACGATCCAGTACAGTTTTTCCTGCCCCGCAAAATACGCACTTATTACCATCCCACGTATGCTGTGTACGCTCAAACCAAATATTACCCGAATCATTATCAAAACCTTTCACGATGGAGTGTTCCCCATTGGCATGTTTTGAACAATAGAGGCTTCGCCTTGCCAGTAAACTAGTTAATTTTGTAATGCCAATGCCGTACACTTGCTTCGTTAATATATGATTGACCCGCTCTTCAAGCTCAGGAATTTCTTTTTCCAAACCTTCTGTCAAACGACTGGTGATTTCACGTAAAAATACACCCGACTTGGTGAACGGGTCGAGAAACTTGATTTTTTTGTCTGCCCAGATATTCGCCCCCTCGTTATCAGCCGCCCACGCTTCTGCTAATGCATCTAGCATGCGATTAGCAAAGTCTGGAGGAGTAAACACTTCATCGCTAGAAAGGTTAGCAATGCAGGTAAGGACATCAGGGTTACGGCCACGTAATGAAAAGCTGGCTCTTCTGCTTGTATCCTCGCTTGTCAAAAAACTCATGATCTAACCTCCAGTAAATCACTCTTCTGGGCTGCCAATTGATTAATTGTCATTGGCAAGTAAGTTTTGATCGGTTGGAAAATTTCGTGCTTCCCCAAATGAGCAAACAGTGAATCTTCCGCACTAAAAGCCGAAGAACCAGTAAGCACGTCGAAGCGAAAATCACGCCGCTGATATTTACCTTTACCCAAATAACCCCATTCCGCAAATGTGATTGGCTGATCACTCAAGTTACGCATCGTTAGCGCATCACCGTGCAGCAAGTTTTGTGATAGCACATAGAAAGCGGCGTGGTAGATATCACTCGAGCTGTCAACTTGAAGATACTCGGTAAACACCTCAAGCATATTTGCTCGACACTCTGCAATATTGTCATCGAGCAGTTCAATACCATAAATGCACATCACAGACAGAAGCGCGTAATGGCGTTTTTCAAATTCCAAATTTCCAAACTTAAGTTCAACCGCAGCCAATTTTCGGAGAAGTATTTGAAGCAGAAAATTGCCACTACCACAGGCAGGTTCTAAAAAACGAGAATCGATACGGTCTGTTTCACCCTTGACGAGATCTAGCATTGTTTCAACCATCCAAGATGGAGTAAATACTTCTCCATGGTCTGCTACTCGTTTTTTTGATTTGACTAGACTCATATATACATATTTTCTTGGTTATAGTTTGATGGAAGTGATCGCGGCTAAGGATCAAATCACCAGCGACAATTGAGCGTAACTGATTTGCCGTATAAGTGTGGCACTATCTCAGTCAGTTATAGATCATTATCTACTTCAAACTGATTCGCCAAATGAGGAACTCTCCTAACTAAACTCATCCTGATACAGCTCCTTATTTCGATTATCAATAGTTTTGGATTTAGTAATTATCCCGCCCTCTATATAAATATGCATCTCACACTCATAGACTGAACCGAACTCCATATGAACATAATGCATCATATTACCTTGGGGAACCCTAAGAACTCCTGTAAACCAGTCAGCAAAAATTGGCGTTTTATCTGCTAACTGAAAGTTTCCATCTAAGTTGATGAGGTAGAATTTATTTTCTTTGATTTCCCATGTGCCTACGTATTGTCGCCAACAGTCAGTCGAGAAAGAGATGTAGCCATCATCATCTTTCGATTCAATTACTCTTGAATCATTTTCTGGTAATGGAGGGCAGAAAGCCATTGAGGTTTCTTGACCATCTATGATGAGAACTTCATGTACTTGTGCAGTCATATTTTCTTTCCGATACAGGGGTATGCCTCAAAGAAGACTATATTCAGTAATCTATACAGATTACTCTCAGGTCAAAGAGAATAGTCTTTCTTAACGAAAAATTAAGGCAATAATAACACTTTAAGGCAATTTTTTACACGAAGACCAATAATATTAGACACCCAATCAATGCGGCGCCTCACCCCTCACAGGCTTAATCCCTCTCTCAGCCCGCAACTTCCGCTCTTCCTCAATCACCGCCTCCGGCAACTGACTCATAAAGCAATGACACAAATTATCATCGATCATAGTCCGTGGCCCATGCGGATGCGCCACATGCTTATAAACCCCATGCGAATGACCATGCGCTTTGGTGTGTTCTTCTGCACTACCCGCGCTCTTATTCTTATCGGCCGGAGCATCATGAGAATGGCTATGTCCGTGGCTGTGGGAATGATCACCGTGTGTGTGACTGTGCCCATCGTGGGTGTGTGTATGCTCTCCGTGCGAATGACTATGTCCGTGATCATGAGAGTGACTATGACCTTCAGCGCCTTCCGGCTGGAACTCCGCGTGGTGATGATGGATATCGACTTCACCTTTCGCCAATCGCTCATGGAATGATTTCATCAAGTCATGATTATCGGTAATTTCACCGGCGGCACATTCTTCAATGCGCGCCATAAAGGTATCCAGCACATGTGCCTGATCACTCAGATAATGCGCTGTCATAAACTTCACATCCGGATTTTGCTCTGCCACATGATCAATGTAATTGTGAATACGTGTAATTAAGCGACCAGAGAATAAGAAGTAAGGCGCGACCACAACTTTCTTGTATCCCAGCTTGAGCGCCATTTCCAGACCACGCCCTACTGACGGGAAAGTGACACCGGAGTAAACCGTTTCCGCCCAGCCAAAACCTAAGTCTTCCGCAACGATACGCGTCAGTTTTGCAGCTTCAGCATTGGCTAGTGTGTCAGATGTGCCACGACCAACCACCACTAACATCGTGTCATATAAGTCACCCGGTGATGGCGCCTCAGGCATATCCATCGCTTCTAAAATACGCGCTTCAAATGCCTTAATCATTAAAGGATGCAAGCCAAGTTCACGACCATAATGAATCGTCAAACCATCGTGCTTTTGTTGGTACGTGGTGAGAACGGAGGGGATATCATTTTTCACATGAGTTGCCGCAAATAACATGCCCGGTACGGCGTAGATTTCCTCCACACCTTGCGCCACCATGTCATCCAGTCCCATGTGAATATTCGGTGAGGAGTACTCCAAGAAGCCATATTCAACAGGAATATGTGGATAACGTGCTTTTAGCCCCTTGGCCAATAGACCGAACTCTTCGCCGGCGACTTTAGAGCGGCTACCGTGGCCGCAAATCATGATTCCTGTTTTTTTCATGGTAACGTTGTTTGTCAGTGTTTAAAGAATGCATTATCTCTGCATTCCACTAGCAATGACAAGAAAGGAAAACATTACCTAACTAAAAAGAAAGTTTTTGAACCCTTCTGTCCAGATTCCTACTAAATGGGTGGGCATAAACAGCGATTTATGATTGTTTTTACTGCTATTATTAGGCTGCAATCAATAAATCTAACAAATTTTATATCGGAGAAACATCAAATGAGTTTAATGGGAACATTAGGAAAAGTCGCCATGGGCGTAATCGTTGCTAAAGGCGTCGGTAAAGTCATGAACGGCGGTTTAAGCGGCGGTAGCAGTTCAGGTGGCGGGCTAGGCGGAATGCTTGGTGGCCTAATGGGCGGAAACAGCGCACAGAGCGGCGGTGGATTGGGTGGCATGCTAGGTCAGCTAACTGGCGGTGGCAACCAGCAATCTGGTGGCGGCTTAGGCGGTATGCTAGGTCAACTCACTGGCGGTGGCGCACAGCAACAAGGTGGCGGTCTGGGTGGTTTACTCGGTAGCGTCATGGGTGGTGCTGGCGGTGCAGGTGCAGCTGGTGGTTTAGGTGGTTTGATGGCGGGCCTAAGTGGTCAGGGTCAAAGTGGCACTGGTGGTCTGGGTGGTCTTTTAAGTCAATTAGGTGGTGCAACAGCGCCAACTCAAGGCAGCCAACCTGACTTCGGTAGCATGTTTAACTCTGCACTACAGGGTGAAGAGCCTGAGCAAGTTTCTCAGCAAGACGAAGAAAATGCAGCGGTTCTGCTTCGTGCAATGATCAGCGCAGCAAAAGCTGACGGTGAGCTGGATGCAGAAGAACAAGCTAAAATCACTGAGCACTTGGGTGACGTTTCTGAAGAGGAAGCAGAGTTCGTACGTAACGAACTAGCTGCGCCATTAGACCTTGACGGCCTGGTTGCCAGCGTACCAAGTGGTCTTGAGCAGCAGGTTTACCTAATGTCTCTAATGTCTATCACTTTGGATACTAAAGAAGAAGCGGTTTATCTTGATGCACTTCGTCAAGGTCTGAACATCTCTGAGCAAGCAAGTAACGATATTCACACTCAGCTTGGCGCTCCGACGCTTTACGGTTAATTCATACTGCTAAAGTCGATTAGCAACGGGCTGGCAGCAATGTCAGCCCGTTTTTTTTGCGTAAAAAAGATGATTCATCGCCTTTCTACTGATACTCTCTCGGCCTTTATTCACTGCGATCGACGGCCATCATGTTACAGCTACTGACATTACCACTGTCATTAATCGCTGACCGCCTCCTCGGCGAACCTAAACGCTTCCATCCTCTGGTTGGTTATGGCGCATTCGTCGATCGTATCGAAGCGAAACTCAATCAGGGTCAGGAAAGAATCAGTAAGGGCGCATTGGCTTGGGTGATTGCGGTGGTTCCTTGCGTTTGCCTGGTCTGGCTGATCGATGAACTCATCGGTGGCTGGTGGATGAGTATTATTTGTGGCTATTTGGCCATTGGTTGGCAAAGCCTCAGGCAACATGGACAATGGATCGAAAAAGCCCTACTCGCCAATGACATGGAGGAAGCCCGTTATAAATTAAGTTGGATTGTCAGCCGCGACACTTCACAACTTGATCGCTCAGACATCAGCCGCGGCAGCATTGAATCCTTATTAGAAAATGGCAGCGACGCTATTTTTGCACCGCTATTTTGGTTAGCCATCGGTGGCGCACCCGCAGTGGTTTTATACCGACTCAGTAACACGCTGGATGCCATGTGGGGCTATCGCAATCAACAATTCGAAGCATTCGGTAAATTCTCCGCACGGATGGATGATGCACTCAATCTTATTCCGGCCAGACTGACCGCACTGAGCTACGGCATCTGCGGCAACTTTAAAGGTGCAATGCGGGCTTGGCAGGCTCAATTCGGCCAATGGTATAGCCCTAATGCAGGCGTAGTGATGGCAGCGGGTGCAGGTGCATTAAACCTAAGCCTTGGCGGCGATGCCATCTATGACGGTAACACCAAAAGCCGTCCGACATTAGGCCACGGACACTCGCCAACGCCGGAAGACTTAACCCACGCACTCACACTGATTGACCGAAGCGTTTATCTGTGGGCTGCGATTGCTCTCATTCTTGCTGGACTCAGCACACTTTAACAGGAACACCATGCGACCGACTCACCAACATGGCGGACAGCTGAAACTGGCCAGCGAACGTTATAATATTCCTTTAGAAAACTGGGTGGATTTATCCACTGGCATCAATCCGGACAGCTACCCTTTACCCGCTGTACCGACAGAAATATGGCAGCGCTTACCTGAAAGCAATGATGGCTTAGAGTCGGCAGCTGCATCGTATTATGGTAGCTCTCATTTATTGCCGACAGCAGGCTCACAAGAGGCGATTCAACGTTTGCCTTTGTTACGTGAAAGAAGCCGTGTCGGTATTATCAACCCCGCGTATCACAGTCACAAACAAGCATGGCAAGCAGCTGGGCATGAGATCTTTCCACTCAATAATGCAGATATCGAAGGCAGCTTATCAGCGCTGGATGTATTGGTTTTGGTAAACCCAACCAACCCGACTGCTCACCGTTATTCTCTGGAGCAACTGTTGTTTTGGCATCAACAATTAGCACAGCGTGGAGGCTGGTTGGTGGTTGATGAGGCCTTTATGGACCTGACTCCTGAAGGCAGTTTAATCGCTGAAAAGCCTCGCGCAGGTCTGATTGTTCTGCGATCGATTGGTAAGTTCTTTGGTTTAGCAGGTATTCGCTTAGGCTTTGTCTGGGCTGACGATACCATTCTCAAAGGCCTAATAAAGCTGCAAGATGATTGGGCAGTGAGTAATCCGGCGCGTTGGGCAGGACGTTTAGCACTGAGTGATTTCAGATGGCAGCGCGATCAGCGTAAGAAGATCCCTGAATCGATGGCAGGGCTAAAGATACGCTTACAGGCAATTTACCAATGTGAGGTTGCAGAAGCAGGCTTATTCGCCTATGTGCCTTTGGGCAAAGAGTCGGCGATAGAAGAGCATGAACGCTTATGTAAAACGGGTGTGCTGACGCGCTTGTTTGCGGACGCTGGTGCGTTACGTTTTGGATTGGAGAAGCGCTAGACGCTAGATCACAGCCACCAAAGCCCGAAACTGTGGCAAACTAAAGCATATGATCGATCCAAGCCGTATTCTTGCTGACATAGACAACGCCAATGATCTGGCCACGTTACAACAGATCAGTCAGCAAGTGCCTGAACTGCAAATTCAGATCACACAGCAAGGCCGGAAAGCTAATGAACTGGGCCGCATCATTAGCTCAATCACTACCGAGATCACAATTCGCCTGATTCAACTGGCAGAACAACAACTTGGACCACCTCCTGTTCCGTATGCCTGGATAGTCGCAGGCTCGCAAGCAAGAGAAGAACAAACCAGCCACACAGACCAAGATACTGGACTGGTTATTAGCAATGCGATGCGCCCTGAGCATGATGCTTGGTTTGAGTCTTTAGCTCGTTTTGTCAGCGATGGCCTGAATAGTTGCGGGTACATCTACTGCCCCGGCGATGTGATGGCCAGCAATCCAAAATGGCGACAAACCCAAAACGGCTGGCGTGAACATTTTCATCAATGGATTGACCAGCCCCGTAAACGCGGCCTGATGTATTCGAGTATTTTCTTTGACCTCAGAGCAATCTATGGAGACATTTCGCTGTGGGATGAATTGCATAGCGAGGTTCTGCAGCATACCCGAGGCAACAGCCTGTTCCTAGCTCAGTTATCCTCAATAGCCCTACATCACAGAGCACCGCTGGGCCTGTTTAATCGCTTTCAATTATGCTCAGAGCCACATGCGGATACGGTCGATATCAAACATGGTGGCATTATTCCGATTGTTGATATGGCTCGCATATTTGCACTGGAAACAGGCGTGCTTGCGGTGAATACTCGTGAGCGTTTGCAGCAAACAGCGGGGAGCGAAGCGCTCTCACATAGCGGATCTCAGTCCCTACTCGCGGCGTTTGATTTCCTGCATAATTTACGGGCGAATCATCAGTTGCGGCAGCTTCTGGCTAATGAGAAAGCGGATAACTATATCAACCCAAAAGCACTTTGCGGCGCTGAACGGAAGCAACTGAGAGCCTCTTTTAAAGTGATCCGGTCAATGCAGCGAACCATAAAAAGTCGCTTAGGTGATGGTTTACTGGATGAATAAATTCAGTGGTGGTCGTTAAATATGCTACTGTAGCGCCAATCACACCTACCCATTTCAGACAATACACACCTCTTACTTTTTAAGGCTCCACCATGAACAATAACGACGTACTACGACGCCTCCGCTATACCTTCGAACTTGATGACTCCACCATGATCAAGCTGTTCGGCATGGCGGGGCATGAAGTCACTCATGCTGAGATTAGTGATTGGCTAAAGCGTGATGACGACCCTGAGATCAAACAAATTTCTGACACCGAAATGGCAGCCTTTCTCAATGGTTTTATCGTCTCGAAGCGCGGTAAGAAAAATGGCAAAACGCCTGAGCCTGAGAAAAAGATGAATAACAACATCATGCTCACTAAGCTCAAGATTGCACTCAACATTCAGTCTGAGGAAATACTCGCATTACTGACCTTGGCGGGGTTGCCTATTAGTAAACATGAGCTGAGTGCCTTTTTCAGAAAGAATTCACACAAGCATTACCGGACTTGTAAAGATCAGATTCTGAGGAATTTCCTGAAGGGAGTGCAGATGCATTATCACGATGGAATGGCGTTGCCTGAAATGACTGAGCAAACAAAAACAAATCAAAGCAAGACTGCTCCAAAGAACACTCCGGCAAAGAGCGGCCAGTCGAAAAAACACACGCAAAAAAATTCCCTAAGTAATGCACCTAAGAAAAAACCTAAGACATTCCAGTGGGGAAAACTACCGAGCGACGACTCCTAGGCACAGGAGTCATCGATCTAGGTATATTTATTTAGCCGGCTAAGATTGATTCAGCCTGAGCTTTAGCTTCACTGGCTAGGCGAGTGATCTCGTCCCAGTTCCCACCATTCAACATATCAGCCGTAACCAGCCACGTTCCACCGACAGTCGCCACGTTTGGTAGTGATAAGTAGTCAGCCATATTCGCTGGCTTCACACCACCGGTTGGGCAGAAACGGATTTCAGAAAAGACTGTTGAGAAACCTTTCAGTGCAGCCGCGCCACCTGAAGTACCCGCTGGGAAGAACTTAAGGTCTGTGATTCCAAGCTCCATCGCTGCAATGATTTCTGACGCAGTCACAGCACCCGGTAAAAATGGCATGTCGTTATCAGCCGCTGCATGCGCCAGTGTTGCAGTGCAACCAGGACTTACCACAAACTGAGCACCAGCTTTTTTCACCTGTGCGAACTGCTCTGCACGAGTCACTGTTCCGACACCAATAATAGCCTCCGGCACTTCATTCGCGATGCGCTCAACCACTTCCATCGCTGATGCAGTGCGCAAAGTCACTTCCAATGCAGTCAAACCACCCGCCACCAAGGCTTTAGCCATCGGTACAGCGTGCTCAGCATTTTCTACGACCAATACCGGAATTACAGGATTATTGCCTAGTGCAGCGAATACATCATTTTTAGCCATTATCATTTCCTTTAAAAACGTTTCAGGAGCAACCCTTCAGTTTCATTATTAAGTGATTGCATCAAGTGCAAACCAAACACACAATATGCATGAGCATCTATCCGCAATCACCTTACAGGTACTTAAGTTAAGCTTCCGCGTCAAAACTACACGCGCCCTGCTCTGCATCACCTACGTTATTGCGGAATGCCGAGAATAACTCCCGACCAAAACCGAAACCAGCCGCCTCTGAAGGGGTTAGTTCCTGAGTTCTGTTTTTCCAAACTTCGTCATCAACCAATGCGTTAACCTCACCCGTCTCACAGTCTACGCGGACAATATCGCCATCACGTAGTAATGATAAACCACCACCCACCATGCACTCTGGCGTCATGTGGATTGCGGTCGGTACTTTACCTGACGCACCAGACAATCTGCCATCTGTTACCAATGCGACACGATGACCACGGTCTTGTAGAACCCCCAGCATTGGCATCAATTTATGTAGTTCTGGCATTCCATTGGCTTTTGGCCCTTGGAAGCGCACGACCACTACAACATCGTGATCAAGCTCACCCGCTTTAAACGACGCCTGAGCATCCTCTTGTGAATCGAAGATACGACATTCTGCTTCGATCAACCAATTCGCCGGATCAACCGCGGACACTTTAGTCACCGCACGGCCTAAGTTGCCAGCCAGCAATTTAATGCCGCCCTCGTGACGGAACGGTGCATCAACTGTTGATAAGATATCATCATTATCACCCGCTGCTGGTGATTCACGCCATGTCAGCACTTCGTCACTCATAAACGGCTCTTGCGCGTAATCGCCCAGACCAGTCCCTGTTACAGTTTCAACGCTTTCATGCAACAAACCAGCGCCAAGCAACTCACGTATTACTGACCCAACACCACCAGCCGCGTGGAATTGATTGATGTCTGCCTGACCATTCGGGTAGACCTTTGCAATCAATGGCACAACGTCTGACAAATCACTGAAGTCATTCCAGTCGATCTGAATGCCTGCTGCACGCGCCATCGCCACCAAATGGATCGTATGGTTTGTCGAACCACCGGTTGCCATTAAGCCAATCATGCCATTTACAACCGCACGCTCGTCAATAACGTCGCTTAACGGTTTGTAGTTACCACCTGTTTTTGTCATCGCCAATAACTGACTAACCGCACGGTCAGTTAATGCATCACGCAGGTTACCTTGTGGTGGTACAAATGCTGCACCAGGCACATGTAATCCCATGATTTCCATCAGCATTTGATTACTGTTTGCCGTTCCGTAGAAAGTACATGTCCCTTCACTGTGATAAGCAGACAGTTCTGACTCTAATAACTCATCACGGCTCGCTTTACCTTCTGCATAACGCTGACGAACTTTCGCTTTTTCGCTATTACTAATGCCGGTTCCCATCGGACCAGAGGGTACAAACACCGCTGGTAAGTGACCAAATCGTAGCGCTCCAATTAATAAGCCAGGTACGATTTTATCGCAAATGCCTAAGTACAATGCGCCATCAAACACATTATGAGACAAAGCAACTGCAGTGCTCATCGCGATCAAATCACGACTAAACAGAGACAATTCCATGCCAGGTTCACCCTGCGTTACACCGTCACACATTGCCGGTGTAGCACCTGCTACCTGTGCAACAGCGCCCTTGGCACGTGCTGATTCCTTAATCAGATCCGGATAACGCGCATACGGAGAATGTGCTGACAACATGTCATTGTAAGCTGTCACGATACCTAAATTTGGTGGACGCTCCTGACGCAACATAATCTTGTCGCCTGCCGGTGCAGAAGCCAGGCCATGCGCTAAATTGGTACACCCTAAACCATGTCGTCCAGTATGCTTTAACGCTTCCTGCATACGACTCAGGTAGAGACCACGTGACTGCTCACTACGTTTGATAATGCGGTCCGTGACACGATCCACTACTGAGTTTAAGATAGCCATCGGTTTGACTCTCCGTGTAAATTATTTAAAATGTAGTTTAACTACATAATAATATGAATACAAGAGACCCAAATCACATTAATGTGATAAAGTAAAACCAAATTGTAATTTAATTACCAAACCGGCAAAGACCGTAGCTTATGTTATCTCTAATTGAATCCTCATTAACTGACCTCAGTAAATCTGAACGCAAAGTCGCCGAATACGTTCTCAAACACTCCAGCAAAACTATTGAACAGCACATTGCTAAACTGTCTGAAGCAATCGGAGTGAGTGAGCCCACGATTATTCGTTTCTGTCGACGTTTAGGGTTTAGCGGCTTCAAAGATTTCAAACTTCGACTTGCCCAAACAATTCCTCAGGCCAACCAAGGCCTACTGCTTGATATTAATTCTAGTGACACACCACTTGGCATTGGTCAAAAAATCATTGATGGCGCGATTGCCAGTTTGCAGCAAACCCGTGAGTCACTCGATATGGCCTCGTTAAACCCTGCAGTCTCAGCACTTAAACATGCCAAGCGTATCGAGTTTTACGGCCAAGGCGGTTCGGGTATTGTTGCCACTGACGCTCAGCAAAAATTCTTTCGTTTAGGTACTCCTGTTGTCGCTTATAGCGACCCTTATATTCATGGTGTGTCCGCTGCTCTGCTTGACGAGAACTGTGTTGTTGTCGCCATCAGCCGCTCTGGTGACTCCAAAGATCTACTCAGTAGTGTTGCGATTGCCAAGGAAAACGGAACCACCACAATAGCGATCTGCGCCAGTAATTCAGCACTGGCTGAGCTTGCTGACATTCACTTGCCTATTGATGTCAAAGAAGACAGTGATCATTACGCACCGATTAAATCCCGCATGTCTCAATTGGCAATGCTGGATACGTTAGCTGTCGCTGTCGCACTGACCGATGAAGATGCGTTGACTGACAAATTATCAAAAGCCAATGAAGCACTTGCGCACAAATATCAACGCTAGTCACAGTCGCAGACTATTTACAATACATCCGTAAACGATAGTAATCAGCAATCACTATGACATTCAAACACTCCGGCATTACCGGAGTATGCATAGTAAAAGCCGTAAACCAATAGGTATCACTACTAATAATTGTATTTATCTATCACAACGATAGCTTTAATCTGATTTATCAATTAATAAGTATTTAATAATATACTAATCGAAAGACAAGAAGCAGCACACAAACATGGCTTCGAGTCTTGCAACAAACATTAAACAAACAGACAAAGGATAAACATCATGGAAAATACAGAATACGGTATGCCACGCATCAATGAACCTGCCCCCGCTTTTGAAGCGCGTACTACACACGGTGTTAAAAAGCTGGAAGATTACAAAGGAAAGTGGTTAGTGCTTTTCTCACACCCTGCTGATTTCACACCGGTGTGTACAACTGAGTTCACAGCATTTGCAAAGCGCCACGAAGACTTCAAGGCACTTAACACTGAGCTACTTGGTTTATCTATCGACAGTTACTACAGCCACATTGCCTGGGTTCGCAACATTAAAGAAAACTTCGGTGTAGAGATAAACTTCCCAATCATCGAAGACCTCAGCATGGATGTAGCACGCGCATACGGCATGATTCACCCGGGTGCTGGCGACACTTCAGCAGTCCGTGCCACATTTGTGATTGACCCTGAAGGTGTACTAAGAGCAATGGTTTACTACCCGATGTCTAACGGTCGCTCTATTGATGAGTTCGTTCGCTTGGTAACGGCATTACAGACTTCTGATGCGCATGGTATCGCGACTCCGGAAGGTTGGCAGCCTGGTGACAAGGTTATTGTGCCACCACCTCAGGACATGGAAGCTGCAGAGGCACGTATGAATGAAGGCTACGAGTGTACCGACTGGTATTTCTGCAAGAAGTCTTTGTAATCATAAAAGCTAGCTGACTCTCATCGAGTCAATTGAGCAAACCAAAGCCCGTCATTATCGTCGGGCTTTGGTTCGTATGAGGAGATCAAGCAGGACCCATCATCCCTACTCTGCGTCCTAGTGCGTCTATTTTTTCGCGTAAATCATTAGGATTGAATGGCTTCTCGATATAATCATCGGCACCTGCTTCCAAAAATTCAGCCCGCTCTTCCCAACGCTCGTAACTGGTCATCACAATAATGGGATAATCCAGCATGAGATGTCTGATTTTCTTTATCAAATCAATACCGGATACACTCGGCAAACCACAGTCAATTACCGCCAGATCAATCTGAAAATCACAAGCCCGATGCAATCCCATCAAGCCATCTGCAGCCGTATCGACCACATACCCTTTTTTGCGGAGAAAGCCCGCTAAGTTCTCTCTAATTTCATAACAATCTTCGACAATTAATACTCTCATGTTCATCCTTGAAAATTCTGAGGTGTTACTATCTTCTGATTATAAATTATTCATTTAATTCCATAGAAATTTAACTAGATCACTCACTAAAACACCATCGTTTATGACAAGGCAGACCTCTTTAGCTGGCTCGCATTGATGTCAAAGATAGATTTACACAATATATTCTCAACCAAAGACCTAAATTCCCTTAACCGAAGCGCTGCAAAATGCGGTTTTATATTGCCATGAGATAGTGATGACTGTTGAAAAGCACTCTCCAAATCTGGCTGTATTTTACCTATTTTCTGGCAGCAAATTGATTGTCTATTATTCACCATCAAAGCCAAGTTAATAATCGCTGCACACGCATGGTGCAACTACCTTAAGCCTCGCATACCTATTGCCTAATCAACAATTACCTTGATTCTTCTTTATATAAAGTGATTTGCACCGTATTTTTATTCAAATCAGGCAATACCACTAAACGCTGAATGATATGCTATTACTCGTTTCATAATTTGACATGACAGATGATGCGCAAACAGACTACTAAGAACTGCCATTAGGCACAGTCTTGGTTCAGTCTCGCACAACAATGGACGACAGGATTTAGCCCCTAAAACATTCGGTGCTATCTTTAATGAGCCGCGCATAATATAGTCACTGGTGAAACACAGAGGATGAAATTGTTAAACGCAGAATTTTGGTCTGCCCGGCATGTCGGTCGCTAAAAGACCGTCTTGTTGTGTGGGCATAAATTGTGTAAGTTAGATTACAGACATATAACAGGGTTATCGTATTTATGAGTAACACGACTGGGGCAGCTGTCCGCTTTGAGAAGGTTCAGAAAAGCTACGACGGCGAAGTGATGGTGGTTAAAGACTTAAACCTGGACATCGCTCCTGGTGAGTTCCTGACAATGCTAGGCCCTTCCGGATCAGGTAAATCAACCTGTCTGATGATGCTGGCAGGATTCGAACCTGCAACTAACGGCGAAATATACCTCAACGATAAAGCCATCAACTCCGTCCCGCCAAACAAACGTGGCATTGGTATGGTGTTTCAAAACTACGCCTTATTCCCACACATGTCGGTCGCAGAGAACCTGGCCTTTCCATTGAAAGTGCGGGGTATTAGCAGCAAAGATATCGATGAAAAAGTCAAACATACACTGGATCTGGTTGAGCTAGGCGCGTTCGGTAATCGTCGCCCTGCACAACTCTCAGGTGGACAGCAGCAGCGTGTGGCCGTTGCCCGTGCTTTGGTTTTTGAACCAGAACTGATTTTGATGGATGAGCCACTAGGCGCATTGGACAAGCAGCTTCGTGAGCAAATGCAATACGAGATCAAACACATCCATGAACGACTCGGTGTAACCGTTGTTTATGTGACGCATGACCAGACCGAAGCATTGACCATGTCGGATCGCGTAGCGGTATTCGAAGATGGCATCATCCAACAACTATCTCCCCCTGATGAACTCTATGAAAGCCCGCAAAACTCTTTTGTAGCGCAGTTTATCGGTGAGAATAATAAACTCTCCGGCAAAGTGACCACGCTTGACGGCAATGTCTGTGACGTACTACTGGATGATGGAACACACGTAAAATCAGAGGCGGTTAATGTTTCTGCAGTCGGTGATCGCACCACTATTTCGTTACGACCAGAGCGTGTCGAAGTCGACCCACAGTCACCGATGGACAATAACCTCAAAGGCAAAATCAGTGAAATCCTGTATCTGGGAGATCACTTGCGAATCGTCATGGAAGTCGCCGGCAATAAAGAATTTATCGCAAAGATCAGAAACCGTGGTGAAACCAGACCGTTTGCAAAAGATCAGGTGGTGACCGTGAGCTGGGCTGCAAGCGACTGCAAAGCGCTGGACCCTGTTTCCTGACAACCAATTTAACTACCGAGACTCACGCTTCGGTTGTTTTTACTAGTGCCCGAGACCAATCGGGCTGTATTCTGAGGAGAATAAAATGAAGTTAAAATTACTTATCTCTAGCATGGCATTAAGCCTGGGCATGGGCTTTGCTGGTTCAGCAAGCGCTGCTGGCGGCGAAATCACCGTCGTATCATGGGGTGGTGCTTACACTAAGTCTCAGGTTGAGGCATACCACAAACCCTGGATTGCTAAGACTGGAAACAAGATCAAATCAGAAGACTACAATGGCGGTATCGCTGAAATCAAAGCAATGGTTGAAGCCGGTAACGTGAGCTGGGACATCGTTGACGTTGAACTATCTGACGCTATTCGTGCTTGTGACGAAGGTCTGCTTGAGACAATCGATCACTCGAAGCTTCCTCCTGCAAAGGACGGTACTCCTGCGACTGAAGACTTCATCGAAGGAACACTTTATGACTGCGCGGTAGCAAACATCGTTTGGTCAACTATCTTTGCTTATGACAAGTCAAAGATGCCAGAAGGCCCTAAGACAATGGCAGACTTCTTTGATACAAAGAAATTCCCTGGTAAGCGTGGTCTTCGCAAAGGCGCTAAAGTAAACCTTGAGTTTGCTCTGATGGCTGATGGCGTAGCTGCAAAAGACGTTTACAGCGTCATGGAAACTGAAGAAGGAATTGACCGTGCCTTTAAAAAGCTAGACACCATCAAAGATGATGTTGTTTGGTGGGAAGCTGGAGCGCAACCACCACAGCTATTGGCTGATGGTGAAGTTGCAATGACAACTGCATACAATGGTCGTATCTTTAACGCTGTTGCTGGTGAAGACAAGCCGTTCGAAATCGTTTGGGACGGTCAGGTTTGGGATTTAGACCTTTGGGTTATCCCTAAAGGCACTAAGAATAAAGAGCTTGCAATGGACTTCTTAGGCTTCTCAACAGGTACTGAGCCACTGGCAGCACAAGCTTCCTGGATCTCTTACGGCCCTGCTCGTAAATCTTCTGCACCATTAGTAGGTAACTATGCTACGAATGAGAAGATTGATATGGCGCCGCAAATGCCAACTAACCCTGAGAATCTTACTAACGCTGTACAGAACAACTTTGAGTTCTGGGCAGACAATGCTGACCAGCTTAACGAGCGTTTCAACGCTTGGTTAGCGAAGTAAGTTTTATTTAAGACGTCACACCTCGTACGGTGAGTCATCACCGTGCGAGCTTTCCACAAAAGCGTTGAGCACTCACAACCATAGAGATTCTTCATGCCAGATCCCACCACACCTATTCTGACTGCCGATGGAACGCCTCTTAAAGCCAAACTAGCGCAGACTACCCGTCAATTAAAGTGGAAAGCATTTTTACTGACACTTCCATTAGTACTATTTGTCGTCATCACGTTTGTACTCCCGATAGGCCAAATGCTCTATCGTTCGGTACACAACCCGGCAGGTTCTAATGTTGTTCCTCAATTCGCAGAATTCATTCAGGAGTGGGATGGACAAGGTTTACCGGACGACAAGTACGTTGAGTCATTTGTTAAAGATCTTGCTGTGGCACGCAAGAACCGCGAAATCGGTAAAACCGTCGGTAATCTGGCAACTCGTGTAAACTACGAAATGCCCGGCTCCCGAAGTCTGATTACTTCAACTGCCCGCAAAGCCGCTAAAATTACCGAAGGCCCGTACCTTGATGCGCTCATCAAGATCAATAAAAAATGGGAAAACCCCGCTATCTGGCTAACGCTGCAACGGGTATCCAAAGACTACACACTCGCCTTTTATCTCGCTGCTACCGATATGAAGTATGACGAGACCGGCAAAATCGTTCAGGCCGACGATCTTTATCAAATCTATATTCCTATCCTGCTGAAAACCCTCTGGCTATCGGCAGTGATCACCGTGTTATGTTTTATTTTGGCCTACCCGGTTTCTTATCTGCTCTCAACGCTACCACTGCGCACCTCGAATCTGTTAATGATTCTGGTATTACTGCCCTTCTGGACATCACTCTTGGTGCGAACCACCGCCTGGATAGCCATGCTGCAAACTGAGGGAATAATCAATGATGCTCTGGTATTCCTGGGAGCCATTGATGACGATGGTCGTATACAGATGATCTATAACCAGACCGGTACCATCATTTCTATGGTACACATCTTATTGCCATTTATGATTCTACCGCTGTTTTCGGTTATGAAGACTATTCCACCCTCCTACATGAGAGCAGCAAAATCAATGGGGGCATCAACGTTCTATTCATTCCGTCGCGTTTATTTCCCACAGACTATTCCAGGGATTGCCGCAGGAACATTACTGGTATTCATTCTGGCTATCGGTTACTACATCACTCCGGCCTTAGTTGGTGGTAACGATGGTCTGCTGATATCGAACCTAATCGCTGATCACATTAAGAAGACACTTAACTGGAGTCTTGGCGCCGCCCTAGGAACTATACTTCTGGTGGTCGTCATGGTGTTCTATTGGATTTATAACAAGCTTGTCGGCGTCGACAATCTGAAGTTCGGGTAAGGGGGAATTATGACAACACAAAAACCATTTATCACACGCCCCGGCACGATCGCACTATATGTTGCCACTGCGATTGTGTTCCTATTGACCTTCTCACCAGCAGTTGCGTTAGCGTTTATTCTGGTGTTTGGTATTCCACTGTTTTTTATGCACGAGATGCCTGCGTATACCACAACAGGGGAGAAAATCGGTAAGTACATATTTCTCACCATCTGTACGATGATCTTTATTTTTCTGATTACACCGATTCTTGTCATTATTCCGCTATCGTTTAATGCTGAGCCTTATTTCACCTTTACTGAAGGCATGCTGTCGCTAGACCCATCTGCCTACTCTCTACGCTGGTATAAGGATATTGTTCAGTTCGGTATGTTAGACCCCACTGGCACCGAAAACTGGTGGTCAGACATGTGGAATAACTCAACGTGGGTGCGCGCTGCCAGAAACTCTTTCTTTATCGCATTAGTTTCAACAATATTGGCAACAGCATTTGGAACCTTGGCAGCACTGGGCTTATCTCGCCCTGAGATGCCTTATCGTTCTGCGATTACAAGCTTGCTGATCTCACCTATGATTGTGCCGCTGGTAATCACAGCGACTGGCATGTTCTTCTTCTATTCGCAGAAGAATTTATTTCCATTCTATCCGGATGGATTATCTAAGACCTATCTGGGAATTATTCTAGCGCACGCAACTCTTGGTGTGCCATTTGTAATTATTACCGTGACAGCGACCTTGTCTGGCTTTGACCGCTCATTGATTCGCGCATCACAAGGTTTGGGCGCCAGTGGTACTACAACATTCTTTAAAGTCATTATGCCGCTGATTCTGCCGGGCATGATCTCAGGCGCATTGTTTGCCTTTATTACCTCTCTGGATGAGGTGGTGGCTGTTATCTTCCTTGCGGACGTGGATCAGCGAACCATTCCAAGACAAATGTTCTCCGGTATTCGTGAGCAGATTTCACCGACTATTCTGGCGGTGGCGACATTGTTAGTTGTGATGTCGATTGCCTTATTGACCGCGCTAGAACTGTTACGGCGACGTTCAGAGCGGTTAAGAGGACTGGCACCTAGTTGATCTGACATAGCGTCTTAACGAGCCAATACAGTTAGGGGTCAAGACCTTTGTCCATAACCCTTCATAAAAAACCGGTGGCTTAATTGCACCGGTTTTTTATTGCCTGACAGATTTGTAGCAGGCTATATAAGGCCGATTGAAAATGATAACTAAGCTAAAATAATTAACCAAACTGAAATGGTGACGACCGACAGAACCGTTGATAACAATACTGATGAGGCCGCTATTCCAGTTGCACGATCATACATGGTTGCAAAAATATAGACATTCATACCCGGTGGCATAGCTGCCATTAATACCACTGGCTTCAGAACTTCCGGAGCAAGGTCAAAAGCGTAACGCCCAAGCAGATAAGCAATCAGAGGATGAATAATCAGCATACTGATACTGATCAATCCTACCTCGCCTAATCCGGAGCGCAAACGATAACTCACCAACATCGCCCCTAAGCCAAACAGAGCCACCGGCAATGCGGAACGAGCAAATAACTCCAAGGCAGAGAGCATCGGGGCCGGAATGGTTATATGGGCTAAATTGACGATAAATCCAAGCAAGATGCCAAGCATCAGTGTATTGGAGAACACCTGCTTAAACACTACCCTCATGGTTGCAGCAAAGCCCAAACCGTCTGCCCGGGAAAACTCCATCGCAGTGATGCCCAATACATAACAAAAAGGGGCATGAATCGCCACGATTGCAAAGGCAACTTTCAATGCATCCGCACCATAGGCAAGCTCAACAATGGCCAGACCGATCAATACAAGGTTCGAGAAAAGTCCCGCAAAACCAATAGCAACCCGTACTCCCGGATTGTGTTTGAAGACCAAACCAGCGCCCAGCCAGACGATAACGAAACTACTCAATGCGCCGATATAAAACGGTAATAACACACTGGGGTTAAACTCTTTCGCCAGATCTAAATTAGCGACGGCGAGAAACAATAAGCAGGGAATCGCAAGCTGTGTTGCAAAGCGCATCAATGCCGATGCTTGTTCAGCGGTGAAGTATTTAAAATAAGCCGTTAGGTAACCCGTGCCGACAACCAAAAACACGGGCAAAACGATCGTGATAATGTCGAGCACTTAAACGCGCTCGAATAATAAATCCCAAACACCATGACCCAACTTGATTCCACGGTTCTCGAATTTCGTCAATGGGCGATAATCAGGGCGCTCAGCATATCCACCCTTCTCTGCCATATTTTTATAATCAGGTGCCGCCGTCATCACCTCCAACATCTGAATCGCATAATCTTCCCAGTCTGTCGCGAGATGAAGTATGCCGCCTTTTTGTAATTTTGTCGCCAGCAACGCAACGAATTCAGGCTTAACAATTCGGCGTTTGTTGTGTCGTGCTTTATGCCAGGGGTCAGGGAAATAGATTTGCACGCGATCCAACGTCCCATCCGGAATCATCTGATTAATTATTTCAACCGCATCATGGTGCATGACTCGCACATTAGTCAGTTCACCATCGCCTACCAGATGCAATAAGTGTCCTACACCTGGCCTGTGGACTTCTATCCCAAAAAAATCACGCTCTGGGGATGCTGCGGCCATTTTCGCCAACGAATCACCATTACCAAAGCCAATCTCTAAGGTAATTGGTGCTGTACGCCCAAACTCAGCTGCAAAGTCCAGCGGTTTACCTGAGAATTCGATACCAAACTTTGGCCATTGAGTTTCTAATGCGAGTTTTTGTCCTGTGGTGAGTCGCCCCTGACGTAGGACGAAACTGCGAAGTGGACGATGATGGCTTGTGTCAGTCATAGCTCTGTTCACTGAATGCTACAAAAGCGGGGATAATAAACGGAAATGTCAGTTGAGGGAAATTTGAAATGAAAAACGGGACTGCATTTCTGCAAGTCCCGTTATTGGTCGAAGCTGATTTAAATTACAAATCGACCTTATAATCCTGCGCCGTCTCCCGGACCAGCACCTTGAATCACCGACGGATTGGTAATGACAATCGCCTGACCAAAACTTGCCTGATAAGCACTAATCTCAGTTTGCATTTCTACTGTTGCATCTGTACTTTCAGCTGGATCCAAAACAGAGCCATGGTTTCCTTCGCTAAAGCGCACAATACCATTCACACCTGAGGCACTACTTTGCGTACTCGTAATGCTCTCTAACCCCATCAACGCAGCTAATGGCTCCGTTCCTGATAGTGGACCTGTTGCCACTGCATTAGGGATGACACTGTCACCAATCACCTCAATCATGTGGATAGAATGAGTGCCTGCAGCATCCATCGCGTAATTAATCGGATCCGCTGAATCCAGCACCCACTGAGCTCCGGTCAAATAACTTTGATAAGCGTCACCTACAACACCCTGAGCCGCTAAACCAGCACGAATTGTGTCACCAAATACCTCTGAGCCATCCAGTAATCGAGGTATTCCACCACCAGTGGTGACTAGTGATGATGTCGTCACACTGTCTTCAACCCCGAGGTAAACAGTACCGACAATTCCACCCAAGGAATGTCCAACAAAGCCAATCTGACTCCCATCTAATGTGACACCACTGAAGCTTGGTGAAGTTTCCAAAGTCTTTCTGAGTACCAGCAGGTTAAGAGCACCTTGGCGAATGTTGTCTCTGGATGTCAATAAGCTTGCTAAGTTAAGAAAGCTGCTTCCTGAACTATCTTCAACACCATCTGGAGTATTAGCAGTAACATTACCATCAGCATCCTCAGTCAAATAGTCAATACCAAACGTGAACTCGTTTTCTGTCTTAAACGGTAAAACTTGTGCATCAGATTGATCTGTTACTCCATGCAGTGGCAGGTCAATAGACACTACCGCAAAGCCTGCTTGTGCAAGCGAGTCTGCGACAGCAAGCATATCGGTACGGTTTCGTGTTATACCGTGCTGAAACATAACCACGGGCCATCCAGTTGCTGGCATGACTTGCCCGGTTAAAGGATTAGGTGTGGAGATTAAAACCGGAATAGTCAGCGTTTCATTGACAACCGGACTAGGGTTAAATCGCGTCAAATCACTACCGTCCGCCCCTTTCCAGTAACCTGTTACTGCAGCTACAGGATTAGCTTCCGAAGGCTTTTCAAGGTAGTAAGGAATATCCAAGGTACTCGTTGATATGACCGCGGCACCAAGCGGCGATATACCTGCAGTATTTACCTCACCCATCGATCCAGCCTCAACATCGGCTGCCAGGGTATCGAGTGTTTGGGAGATTGACTGTGTAGTGAATGACCAACTCAGTACGATATCACTACTGCTAAGGCTCGCATCTTGCGCCACAGCAGCTGACTCCATGGCAACTGTAAATGGACGCAAAGCATTCAATGCAGCTAGTGGAGAACCACTTGGATAATCCGCTAATACCTTTGTAAGATTGTAGATAGTCGATGGTACCGCCGCTACGGCTTCTCCAGACTCACCCGCCAGCACATCAATTCCACTCGTTAAGACAACCATATAGCTGGTGCTTGCCTTAAGAGGCTGAAGTGGGATTAACAACAATGAATCGTTATCGTCACCACTCGTGGTTACAGCAATCTGACTAGCGCCTAATTCACTATTGACAGCAGTGACCAAACCATTAGCATCTTTGGTTACCTCAAATACCCGAACACTATCACCAACCACCAAACTCGTAGGATCAATAGGTGTCCCAAAATTGGCAACCATTGGCGCTGATGTTGAGAACCCGTCCAGTTTATTAACCGCTGCAATGACAGGATTTTCATCTGCATTGGGAATATTCAATGTTCCATCAACTGACCCTGCAAACAGAAGATCATTTGTTGTCGGGATTAATCCATTGGCCGGATCAAAAATCGGACCTGCTGTGCTTGTATCTGGTGATGTAACTTCCTCTTCACGGTCAGAGTCATTATCAGAGCTCCCTGAACTACAACCAACTGCTAAAACAGAGGCAATACATATTGGTAATAACCACTTTTTAAATTTCATTTCCATCTCCTAAACCTCAGAACTTGTCGTTACCCTGAGTATTCTTTTGAATGTTATGATCGGGCACACGCTGACGAATGCCTGAAAAATTTACAAGCAGAAACCAATGAAAAACATCATTCTATATTCAATGGTTTCTGTGAGAATGACTTACTTGAAACGATAGTTAATTGATAGTGCCGCAGAAATCGCATCAGCCTCTACATCCGCACTGGTGTAGTAACCCGTTGGCTCACCCGTATCCGGATCAGGCGCTGTGTAATCAACATTCGTATCTTCAGGCTGCACATAAGCCAAACTAGCATCGATACCTAGCTTTTTGTTGACCTGATGAGAAACACCGACAGAGAACCACATTGAATCAGAGCGAGGCGCACGTGGTGTGCGATGTTGAGCATCTGGTGTTGGCGTTGGATCCTTTGCTATACCCATCCTCAACTTAGTTTTTGGATTCATTTGATACGTCAGACCAGCACCTACACGTACTGTGTCTTCCCACTCAAGTGACGTAACAGAGTCGCTCGCCGCTGTGTCAGGAAAAACAATGCGAATTTCAGGAACCGAAGACCACTGTGTCCAGGTAACATCACCATGAAGAGTGAGTTTATTGGTGACTTTGGTGGCAAATGCTAGTGAGGCAGATGCTGGTAATTCAAGATCAGCTGTTGCATCCTGATCACTCAATCCGGCACTACTAAGCGTGGCCTCATCAAAGATATTATCCAGGCCTTTCGACGTATCAAAATCTGCATCCCCTTCCATTTCATACTTAACCGCAGAGCGGTATCCAACGGAAATTCTAGTGTTAGGAGTTGGGGTGTAAGATGCACCAACGTTTCCACCAAATGCAAAACCAGACGCTTCTACACTGACTGAATTGTCACTATTCTCATTATGATACGCTGCTCCTGCTGCACCATTACAGAGTGATAACGCCTGAACTGTAGCCTGCTGAGCTGCTTGTGCAGGCGCAACACCCGCTGCAACAAGTTGTCTGGTTATACCAGCAGTATAAATACTACTGCAGCCCAGGTAAGTATCTATCGACTTAGCAAGTACTGCCTGACCATATTGGAAATTCAATCCTGCGCCCAGTGCTAATTTGTCATTAATCTTCCATGACATTGCCGGATTAATATTGATGGTTGAAAGTGAAGACTCCGTTGCTTCATAGCGTGCAAATTCATCCTTCTCGTACTCGGTGGACACACCGAATGGAATGTTAACCCCTAATCCAAATGCCTTATTCGCACCAATATCACGCTTATAGAATAAACTCGGCGTGGCAGATGCACCACCAGGTTTTGCGACTTCCCCTAGTGTACCAATCACTCCACCAACAGGGTCTTTAGAGCCAGTATTTGTCACCTGAAGGTCCGCACTGATGACTGAAACACCACCATTTAACTGAGTCCCTTCAACAGCAGATAACAACGCTGGGTTGTACCACATTGCAGAGGCATCTTCTGCCATTGCATGACCAGTAGCGGCATTACCACCACCTGATGCGCTTTGAACAGTTATACCAAACCCACCTGCCTGAGCAGTTCCGGAAAGACACCACAGTGAAACTGACACAGCCAGAATGCTGTACCGATAGTTTTTCATAAGATAATACTCCTCAGTTCATCTATTATTTTTTTGTATAGCCTTTGTACTTATAAGCCCTGCATCCGCACGCATGACTTGCCGATCATTTCGCCATACTAAACCTTTTGATCGTATATTACCAAATTGCAATAATATGAATGCTTAACCAATAGCAAAACACGCCATTGTTGGTGACACTTTTGTTCGTCGTTAACTAATAACACCCCCCATAAACCCACCAATTCGCTTACTGAGTGCGGTTGAACGCTCCGGATTTCTCAACCCCATTAAGACTTTGCTACGCATTTCAGGCAGCGTCATTAAATCAACTAATAAAATATTGAATATATTTTGTTCTTGAGAGGAGGCTGCTTCCAGAAACTGATGCAAAAAAGCCTCATCATTAAAGTCTGCCCAACAACGTCCTGAGATAGCGGCGAGGACATCAATATTGTGAGCCAATTCTGTTCTTAGTAGTTCACTTAGCAAACGAACTCGCTCAACCTGAGCATCACTACTGGAAAGTGCCCGAATCAGTGATGCAAGTAATGGTGCCCGCACTTCCTCTCGCTCCATCTCCTGCTCAAGCCGTTTGGATACAGCTGCACTGAGTCGTCCGGAAAAACGTCGGTGCTCTAAACACTGCATAAAAATATCAAGGGGCGCATCCGGGAGCTCTGGCAGTGCCTCTGCCAAACTATCGGCATTATTATCTTGTTTCAAGCGGGCAATAACATCCGCCACACCCTGTATGCCCAAAAACTGCCACTGATCAAAGCCCACCTCACCTCTTAAGTACTGCTGTGTGTGCTCATAGTGTTGAGAAGGCGCTTGGTTTAACTCAACTGTCGCAAGCGCGTGAAATATGGCTAAGCGGTCTTCTCTGGGCTTGAACGAGAATGGACTTTCTTTAAGACTGTCCTGCCCTGCTCCACCTTGCAGATGCGCCTGCATATTCTCACCAATATTTTCCAGCAGATCTCTGACAAAGGCATCGCGAGACTCCAGCTTCAGAAGCCCCATCTCATCAATAGGAAAACTGAGAAACCATATTACCGGCTCTTGTTTTTTCTTCTCATCCCAAAACAAAAATGCCAGCCACGCTTTTTGTTGAAAAGGATAAGGATATTGAGTTTGTTGGGCCTCTATCCCTGCAAAGGTTTGATTCGAGATGCGCTGAATCTTTCGCCCCATATCAAAAATACGGTACTGAAAGCCACTCATGACCAAAAAGTCACTAATCGATTCCAACTGCTGCTGCATCACTAACCTCAAACTACATACAAAAATTAATTACGAATAATCGCATACTCGCATCCACATGTCCGCATGGATATACTCTCCCCTCGATTCAATCTTCACAGAGCAGACGAGCGACATGATTAATCTTCGGCAGCAGTTTCCCCATTACCTCAAATTGATTCGCTTCGATCGCCCTATCGGCAGCTACCTGTTGCTATGGCCCACGCTGTGGGCGCTTTGGATCGCAGCTGATGGCATTCCAGATGTTAAAATATTACTAATCTTTGTGGCAGGTGTGTTTGTGATGCGGTCAGCCGGTTGTGCCATCAATGACTTTGCTGACCGCGATATCGATGCCCATGTGGAGCGTACTGAAAACCGCCCTCTGGCCACCGGTGTCATCAGTGCTAAAGAAGCCCTCGGCGTTTTTATCGTGCTCTCTATTGTCGCACTGTTGTTGGCACTACAACTCAATGCACTCACCATCAAACTCTCTGTGGTAGCAATCCTGCTGGCAGCAAGCTATCCCTTCATGAAACGAGTGCATATGTTGCCTCAGGTTCACCTCGGTGTCGCCTTCGCCTGGGCGATACCAATGGCTTATAGCGCGATTAATAATTCTTTACCCGACTTGAGCATCTGGTTAGTTTTCCTGACAACCATCATTTGGACAACAGCCTATGACACGATGTATGGAATGGCTGACAGAGAGGAAGATATACAACTGGGCTTGAAGTCGACCGCGATACTGTTTGGCGACTATGACAAACTAGCGGTCGGCTTGATGCAGCTATCGGTGATCATTCTGTTAGCCCTAATTGGTGCACTTAATGATTTGGGTAGTTTTTACTATATTGGTGTAATCATTGCTTCAGTTTTCTTTGTCTACCAGCAGTTTCTGATTCAGGATCGTGATGAAAAGCGTTGCTTTCAGGCATTCCTAAATAATAACTGGTTTGGCATGGTGGTGTTTATTGGCCTGGCACTGGATTATTTAATCTAAACTCACAACAGAGTGATGTTATAGTCAACGCCTCCAGTCACTCTAACAATCAGCGATTTACCATGATGGGGAAATCGCTTAGTCAATACCGTGATCACTGATGTCATGATTCACCGTCGGTATCAGAACTGTTAGCTTCTGCCAATATCCATGAGACAAATGCTTCCACGGATTCATTCTTTACATCTCTTTCGCGCCGGATGATGTAGTAGGCAGACTCCAGCGGCATCTTCAAATCAAACGGTATGCATAGACGGCCTGCATCAATATCATATTGAGCCAGAGGCTCCATACTCAATCCAATACCCTGTTCATCAATGGCACCGCCCAATACCAGCGATACATGATTAAAGTGCAGGCCACGTTTGGCGTCGATACCTTTGACACCAGCCATCTCTAACCACTTTTTCCAACTCGGGCGACCGGTATAGCCCGTATCATCATGCAAAAGAGTGTAATGGCGCAGATCATCAGGGGTCTTTAGAGGATTCTCTTTTCTGGTCAGTAAATTTGGACTACAAAGCGGCACCGCTGACACGTCAAACAACTTATCTACGACAAACCCCGGGTAGTCACCAGAACCAAAACGAATAACAACATCAATGTCATCACCCCGAAACCATTCGTCCAAATTACCAGAGTCAACACGATTACTAATCAACGTATCATCACCGATAATTTTCATATCAATGTCCGGGTGTGTACCGGAGAACTTGTGAAGCTTTGGAACCAGCCACTTCGCTGCGAATGAGGGGGCCATACACACGTTCACACTGTCATGTTGAGTGTGTTGCTGCATTAGCTTGACAGCCTCGGCAAGGTTGTTAAACCCTTCACGTAGTTTTGGCAATGCCAGCTCAGCCGCTTCTGTCAGCTCGATAGAACGATTCTTACGCTCAAATAACTGAAACCCCAGATATTCTTCCAGTGCTTTGATTTGATGACTGACTGCCGCTTTCGTCACAAAAAGTTCATCAGCAGCCTTGCTGAAACTCAGATTTCTGGCCGCAGACTCAAGCACACGCAGAGAATTTAGAGGGGGTAATTGAAACATTAGCTAGGATTGCCCGGAACGATGTAGCGTTGAATAAGAAAGTGCGATTATAAGATTTGGTATAACTTACCTAATCAAGCATAAGAAAAAAAGGCAACTGACACAAGTGATCATAATTATTTTATATAGTTACTGATGTATCAATGAGCTTCTCTTATAGCCTCAGAGCTCGGCTTTGAGGGCATACTCACAATAATAACCCCCACAATGATGATTAAAATGCCCAGATTCTTTTGCATACTAAAGTCTTCATTCAGGCCTGGCCAGAAAACAGCTCCAAGATACACAAAGACATAAGCCAAACTAAGCAACGGGTATGCTCTGCTCAACTTCAGAAATGAAAGCACATAAATCCAAAGCAACATAGACAGGAAGTAACAGGTAATACCAACAGAGAAGTCTAATAATCCCCTAATATCTTCGCTCGACAATTGCCATGCGTAAATACTTTGAACTAACTCACCCCAGGCCGATAACTGTACAGCGCTGAGTTTCATAAAAATCTGGCCGATAGCCGTAAGGATAATAGCTAGTAGCAATATGAGCCACGTGCGGGCTGAGATCGGGTTAAGCTGTGCCTGCTTCACAACCCACCTCTTATTAATACGCTGATGCCCGCTAATATGAACACTACACCAATCCAACGCCTTATCGGGATGGCTTCTCCAAACAAATATCTGGCACCAAGTAGAATCACAACATAATTAATACTGAGCAGAGGGTAAGCAACACTTAATTCTACTCTGGACAACACCAGCATCCAGAAGATAAGTCCGACTCCCAAAAAAAGAGTACTAGTCACCACTTCAACACTGAGCAAATGTTGAAAGATGCTATCGCCTTTTAATTGTGAGTACTTTAATGAGGCTTTTTTCTGCAACAATTGGCCACTCGTTGTAAAAAACACCGAGCAGATCAATGCGAGAACAACCTCCCGTGTAAAGACCACCTTGCCTTCCTCTTTGTGTATTATTCACCCAAAAAAACCTATTATTTCATTATCACCGTAACATAGATCATTGTAAAGTTAGATATAATTTATTTAATCCAAATCAATTACTTAAAGGAATAAGTACAAGGCAAATTTCAAACCTGAAGATAGAAATATGTCGAGTTGATATTCAATTTAAGCTTATTTAATAAGCTGTTTTTATAGTTATTATTTTTTCTATTTATCATAAACTTAAAAATAAATAATTCGGCTCTGAGGGATTAGTGATACAAGGGATGAAGGGCTTCCAGGAATTTATGGTTAAGCCGGATCGTTTGGATAAAATTCTGAAATCACTTGAAAAAACTCGTAAGCGTGAGTTTAAAGTGAAGTAAGTTTTGGCGTAAGTCAGAATGATCAGGGCGGCAGTGTTAACACTACCGCCCTTTTTTTACATCGAAATAACACACAAGACCAAGGTTTACAGTGAGGATTATAAATTCTTTAGATGAAATTCATCTTCGCAGCAATGGCCCGATCTACGTGCTTACCCTCTTCATCAGTATCTTCAGCACTTGTTTCGGTTTGCTCTTGTGATTCAGCCGATGGCTCGACGAGCTCTTCCTCAACGCCTTCTGGCTCATCAACAACATCCTCTAAACCCGGGCCACCGGGGTCAATCATCATCATAAAATCATTGGGCACTACCAGAGGCGGTTTATCTTCGCCTGAACTCGATATGTAGGAAAACTTAAGCACCTCAGTTTCCAGTAAAGCCGCGATGGTATTTTCCAGCTCCCAACTTCTACAACGCGCACTGGTCAACTCACCATCAGAAAAGCGCATCAAAATTGATTGTTTACTTTCCGTCAGTAACGTCAACATTCCGGATTCTTTATTTTTAAAGATTGTCCTGAGCCGGTCAAACAGCTCGGACTTTGGCACAAAATCGCTCGTCGCCATTTCTCTCTCCACTTTATTAATTGACACCTGATATTGATCAGATGCGTGAACCCCTTGTATTTATTTTATGATAAAGAGCCCTGTTGTTTTTCCGCCAATCATAACCTAACTTCTAATCTGCCGTCTATTATCGGGCACCGACAACCATTACACATGACTACCTAAAATCTGAATTAAGTTTACCAACCGTTTAAAACGACCTAGAGTTGTACCCTTAAAAATAATAAAAATGGTGTCGTCATGAGGAAAACCTTACTCTTATGTGTGTCGCTACTAATTACCCCCTTAATCGTTCAGGCCGATGAGACTACAAAAGCCAAAACTTATAGCTTTGGTGTTGTGCCCCAGTTTTCATCTGAACGAATTAGTCGTACTTGGGAGCCAATTCTTGAATTACTTGAAAAAGAAACCGGACTGTCGTTTGAACTGAGCGGCTCATTGGATATTCCGGCGTTTGAACGCACTTTTACTAAAGGTGTGTTTGACTTCGCTTACATGAACCCATATCACGCGATTGTGGCGCATGAGAGCGAAGGCTATGAGCCTATTATTCGTGATGTAGGGCGTAGTCTCTACGGGATTATCGTGGTCAAGAAAGACAGTGCATTTAGCACTGTTGAAGATTTAGACGGCAAGAAAGTTGCCTTCCCGGCACCGAATGCTCTAGGTGCAGCCCTGATACCTCGTGCTGAGTTTAGTCGAAAACATGGGATTGATGTTGAAGAAATGTATGTAGGCAGTCATAGCTCGGTTTATCTCAATGTAGCATTGGGGCTGGCCTCTGCTGGTGGTGGTGTGCAAAAAACTTTATCTCAGCAACCAGAGCAAATTAGCAGCCAGTTAAAAATTATCAACAAAACTCAGGAAGTACCGCCGCATCCGGTCACTGCCCATAAACGCGTCCCTGATGACGTTAAAAAAGCAGTTCGCGATGCGTTTTTGAAAATTGCAGCAACAGAAACAGGTGCTAAACTATTGAAAAAAGTCCCTATTAAATCAGCCGGAGAGAGCAGTATCGGTGATTATCAGCTACTGACTGATATGAAGCTGGATGAATTCTACGTGAAATAAGTGCTATGAATCTGCGCCTGAAACTCATATTACCTTTTGCTTTACTGCTGGCAGCAGTTTACGCCTATAGCTCACTCTACATGATTCCGAGCTATATCGATCTTGCAAAAAGTAAACAACTCGAGCAAGAGTCAACCTATGTCGACCTGCTATCCACCGCACTTCTGCCAGACTTACTGGAAAGTGACTTGGCCAATGTCTACAGTACGCTGGATACCGTGTTGTCTGAGCGAAAGCATTGGTACTCACTGTCGCTTTTTAATGTGGATAAGGTGCGTATTTATCCTTTATCAGACCGCTATATTCCCAAAGATGCGGTGCTCGAATCGCTGGACCGGGATGTCATTTTCAACGGCAAGTTTTACACTTCCATCAAGCTACAGTTGGATATCAATCATCAAATTCAGGAGGAAGTTGCCTACATCGCTAAAATCCAAAATTCGGTGATGATCGTGTTGTTCTTAACCTTCTTAGCGATGTCTGTGTTTCTTGACATATTGATTAGAAAACCGATGGTTAAACTGGCCAAACTTGCCGACAGAATAGCCCGAGGTGACTACCAATCAAAGCCTGTGATACACACCAAAGACGAGGTAGGTAAACTAGGTCAGTCTTTAGAGGCCATGCAACTGAAAATTCATGAACGTGATCAGGAGATGAATCATTATTCAAATATCCAGGACACCATTCGCTTCATCCAAAGCAAATTCATCTCTGAGCAAGAAGCGACACACGTTTTTCTGGAATTACAGCGTAAAATTTTAAAGCTTACGCATTGCACAGCCGGCTTAATTGGTGAACTTATCCTGGACGATAAGCAGCAACCATATCTGTCCCCTCTCTCCACTGACAATAAATTACACCTTTACTCAGGGAGCACTGTCATCAAGATTGCGGATGACAACTATGAGCAGTACAACCAGGCCGACACCTTGATGAGTAAACTCATGTCTACAGGAAAACCGTTGATCGATAATGGGCCTGATATCCAGATGGAGCGCCTTGGCTTTCCTGTAGAAAGTGATGAAGCTGTTAAGAATTTTCTGGGCTTGCCTCTATATACGGGTTATCAGTTTGTCGGTGTCTTGTGCCTGATTAATAATAAGACCAGCTTTGATCGTTCTATCTTTAATGATCTTGATGTCTTGCTGCAAACGCTGGCTCAGTTGATCGTTGCGTATCGTGAACGTAAAACCTTAATCGATAACGAAGCACGTCTGAGAATGGTTGTCGACAATGCGGTTGAGGGCATTATCTCAACCGATGAAAAAGGCACCATTACCAGCTTTAACTCGGCCGCTGAGCGTATCTTTGGATATAGCCAAAACCAGATGATTGGCGCAAATGTGATATCACTAATCCCTGAACACAACCATACCGGACACATTGAGGCCGTTAAATTTCTACTCGACAGTAATCTCAATATTCGTCAGGTTAACAACGAGTTGGAAACAGACGGTCTTCATCGTAACGGTAAGCTCATTCCTTTGGAACTCTCAATTTCTAAAGTGGTGACTCAACAAGGCATGCAATATACCGGCATTGTCAGAGACATTACAGAGCGTAAACAACATGAAGAAGAACTCAGTCGTGCTTACAGCGAACTACAGCTAGCCCACGAACAACTGGAAGAACAAAACCGCCGGGATGCCCTGACAGGACTGGCGAACCGTCGCCATCTCGATGAAGCGCTGCAACTGGAGTGGAAACGGGCGGAGCGTCAGGCCGACAGCCCCCTCAGCATTATTCTTTGTGATATCGACTATTTCAAACCGTATAACGATACTTATGGTCATCTTGAAGGTGATGAATGCTTGAGACAAGTTGCGCTGGCGATTAAAAACAGCTTTACTTGCGAAGTTGACCTGGTAGCGCGTTATGGGGGTGAAGAGTTTATGGTAGTGCTTCCGAATACACCTGGAGACTCTGCAACGCGTCAGGCAGAAAAAATGCGAAAGAACATCTGGGCACTTGCTCTGGAACATAAGTCTTCAAAAGTTGCCGCCAGAGTTAGCATCAGTGCAGGAGTGTATACGGTAACCACCACGAAGCACCTATCACTGAACCAGTGTATAAACTTTGCTGATGAGTCCTTGTATCAGGCTAAGGCAGCAGGACGAAACCAAGTGATGCATTATGACGCCATCAACGCTGAGATGTCTGCACCTGAACAGGACATCATTTAGCACTTAAGCACTCATGACAACAACCGTTAAACGCTTATATCTGGTCAGCGCTTAGCTCTATACCGAACACTCATCCACTAAGTAAGCAATTGAGCGATACTGTCGCCCCGAATGCAAGGACAAACCAATTTCACAGGTACGGCTATTACTCACTCCCGTGGCACAATTTTCAGGTATTTGCTGCTTTAAACGGGATAATGACGCCGCATTCAACTCAGGAACACTAAAGCCCTTATCCCCCGCAAAACCACAACAGCCTTCTTCCTCAGGCTCAAATACTGACTCGGCACACAGCTTGGTTAAGTGACGTAAGGTGTTGTCCAAACCCATTTTTCTGGCACTGCAGGTAATGTGTAATGCCATAGGCTCAGGCTTTGGCGTAATGCTGAGATGTGGCAGTAAATACTGCTCGATAAAACCTGCGGTTTCTAATAATTTCAGTGGTTTTTCGAACTGCTCGATCATCCTTAACGTACAAGGACTGGTATCGCACAGCACCGGATATTTACCCTGCTCACTGGCCTCCCACAACATCATTTCCAACTGTTTGGAGGATTGCTCCGCGGCCTCGGGATAACCTTTACTGGCAAATGGCATGCCGCAACACAGCTTATCGACCTTATCAGGAATAATCGCTTCAAACCCTGCCTTATCCAATAAAGATGCCATCACTGTTTTAAGATCCCGGGATTCGCTATCGTTCACGCTTGATCCCATGCTTCGTGTAACGCAGGCGGGGAAATAGACCACTTTGCCATTACTCGCGGCCACCGAATTTGAGTGCGACGACCCGGTCACCGCTGCCGTTGCCTTATCAGCACCACGTGGCATATAAGGATGCCATGTTGGAATATGCCCGGCAGACACTTTACTCATTCCACGACTGACTTTAGACAAACCAGACTCACCTAGTGCCTTGTAAGCAAGATTCGCTGACTTTAAGCCCATACGCGTTGCCGCAGTAATCGGTGCCATATTCTTTTGCACACCACTGGCTATTTTTGCTGACAAGTCACCATGGCGATCCGTTCTTAATTCACGCATCAACTCGCCCGTATTAATCTCTACCGGACAACGCGTCGCGCATAAACCATCTACCGCACAGGTATCAATCGCATCGTAATCCAGTGACTTAGCCCATGTTTTTGCCGCCTCATCCTGACCATCAGCTAGTAATCGCGCTTGCTCACGCACCGCAACGATCCGCTGTCGTGGTGTCAGTGTAAGATGCCGGGAGGGGCAAATCGGCTCACAGAATCCGCACTCAATACAACGGTCTACCAAGTCATTTGCCGCTGGCATTGGCTTGAGGTTTTTCAGATGGATATCAGCATCTTCATTGAGAATCACACCAGGGTTTAATAGGTTCTCAGGGTCAAACAGATGCTTCAATGACCACATCAATTGATACGCATCTTTCCCCCACTCCATCTCTACAAATGGCGCCATATTACGGCCAGTGCCGTGCTCTGCTTTTAGTGATCCGCCGTACTTAACTGCCACCAATTCAGCAACATCATGCATAAAGCCAGCATAACGATCGACTTCAGCTTGCGTACTAAAATCCTGTGTAAACACAAAGTGCAGATTACCTTCCAGCGCATGACCAAAGATAATCGCTTCGTTGTAATGATATTTTTCAAATAAAGCCTGCAGCTCTCGGGTACCACGTGCCAATGACTCTATGGGGAACGCCACGTCTTCGATAATTACAGTGGTGCCTTTTTCACGCACCGCACCCACCGCCGGGAACAATCCTTTACGGATATTCCAAAGTCGTGTGTACTCCGCAGGGTCGGTACTGAACTCAGCAGGCATTAACAAGTTTTGGCCTGACAAGCACTGCTGCACTTCAACGATTCGGGCAGTTAAGGCATCAGCCGACCCACCCCGTACATCAATTAACAATGCAGCAGCTTCATTGTCCAAGGTTTTAAGTCGCTCCGGCATGCCCGGTTTATCTTGCACCGACCGAAGCCCCGCACGATCCATCAACTCAACCGCGTCAACCGGCTCAGACTTCAACGCCGCAACAGCATTGCAAGCATCTTCAATGTTTGGGAACAAGACTAATGCAGTCGCCTTGTTGGCGTAATCTGGAACCGTGTTATAGGTAATTTCTGAGATGAAGCCCAGCGTACCCTCTGAACCAATCATCAGATGCTCAAGAATATCAATTGGCTGCTCATAATCCACCAACGCATTCAGGCTATAGCCGGTGGTGTTTTTCAGGCGAAATTTATGGCGTATTTTCTCACTTAGCGCCTTATCAGACTGGACTTTCTTTGCCAGTTCAGACAGCCCTTGCAACAACTCACCATGTGACTGAGCAAAGTACTCACGACTTTTTTCATCACGTGTGTCCAGTACCATGCCGTCAGCGAATACAACCCGCATTCCCGCTAAGGTACGGTAACTATTGTGTGCAGTTCCGCAACACATACCGCTGGCATTATTGGCTGCGATACCACCAATTTTAGCAGTGGCAATAGAGGCAGGATCAGGGCCGATTTTACGGCCTAGTGGCGCGAGATACTTATTCGCTTGTGCGCCGATAATACCCGGCTGCAAGGTAATCCGCTGCCCGGCCTCGTGAATGGTAAACTTACGCCAACTGTCCCCTTCCAATACCACCAGCACCGAATCCGTTACCGATTGCCCGGATAAGCTGGTTCCGGCAGCACGAAAGGTGACAGATATATTATTCTGCCGCGCCAGCCTCAGAACATTGACCACCTCTGCCTCATCGACAACTTTCACCACCACCTTAGGAATCAGGCGGTAAAAACTGGCATCAGTGCCATAAGTCAGGCAATGCAACTCATCACGAAACACCCGGCTTTCGGGAATCCTTTCTGATAAGGAGTCACAAAAAGTATCGTAATTAGTGGTGGTCATTGAGTGTACTCCAAGTTTTCAGATACGGTGATCCGACGCCTGATCACCTTTAAATTGATTGAGTCATTCTATTTTCGACGTCAGGCATGGTCTTGCCAAGTCTGTGAGTGCCTAAATATAAAAGTATTGCCCACAGCCGTTAGTAAAACACATACCTGACTTCGTGATTGCGCTCTAACGCGCTAAGCTAATTACCATAAGCCACAGAGGGTAGCCATGTAACCAATGCAGGGAACATAAATACCAGCGCGAGACCAATCATCTGCAAGATAACAAACGGAATAACTCCTTTGTAAATATCCAGCAATGTAACACCAGGAGGACACACACCTTTCAGATAGAATAAGGCAAACCCAACTGGTGGCGTCAGGAAAGATGTTTGTAAAGTCACAGCGACCAGCAAGGCAAACCAGACCAATTCCGGCTTATCCACCACACCGTAACCATCAACTCCCAAGTCCAGACCAGACACAACGGGTGCCAGTAAGGGTAGCATAATCAGGGTGATTTCGATCCAATCGAGGAAGAATCCCAACAAGAAAACAATCAGCAGAATAAACAGGATCAAACCCATATCACCAAATGGCAATCCGGTTAATACGTCTTCAATCAGCTCATCTCCGCCTAATTCACGCAGGACTAATGCAAATACAGTCGCACCCACAAAAATAGCGAAGATGTAACCTGCGGTGTTGAACGTGTTAATCACGACTTCTTTAAGCACAGCGAAGTCCAGACGGCGATACATCATCGCCATAATCGTCGCGCCGATTGCCCCAATACCAGAGGCCTCGGTGACCGTGGCAATACCTGCAAAGATCGAACCCAGAACGGCCAGAATTAATATCGCAGGTGGGATGATATCTAAGAACACACGCCCAACCAGCGACCATTCATTGACGGGTTCTTGGTTCTCAGCCAGTGGTACATTGTTGGGTTTAATCAGACCGTAGATAAAGATATAGCCGATATACAATACACCGAGCAACAAGCCGGGGAATACTGCCCCCATAAACAAGTCACCCACCGACAAGGCCATTTGGTCACCCATGATGACCAGCATAATGCTGGGTGGAATCAGGATACCTAAACAACCCGCACTGGCCACAGTACCCAGCGCAATACTCTTACTGTAGTTTTGATTAAGCATAACCGGCAGTGACATCAGACCCAGCAATACCACCGAGGCACCGATAATACCGGTTGATGCAGCCAGAATGACACCGATCAGCGTTACCGTAATCGCCAGACCACCACGCACATTACCGAATAAACGCTGCATGGAATGCATCATGCGTTCAGCAACACCGGACTTATCCAGCATCAAGCCCATAAAGATAAACATGGGCAAAGCAACCAATACCCAGTTATCCATGACACCATAAATACGCCCGACTGCAAGCCCCAACACGTTGTAATCAAGGCCGGTAATAGTGTCTAAATAAATATCCGAAAAATAACCAACAGCGGTAAACAAAATTGCTACACCACCCAATACCCATGCGACCGGATAACCGATGAATAGCAGCAACATGAACGTGCCGAACATCGCGATAACTAAAATCTCACTGACTTCCATTAGTGCTTCTCCTCAGTGGATGTTTCGTTCTGGTGCGCTTGTACTGAAAACATGTGACGTAACAAAGAAATGCGTCCCGACGGCTCCGCAGGTTGCGGCGCATCATGGTCGTGACGGAATAAAACAAAGGACTGAATCAATCGCGCGATACCAGCAACGATCAACAAGAAAAAGCTCACCGGAATGACACTTTTAATGATCCAACGATGCGACAAACCCTGCGGACTGGAGGATGCCTCGTTCATCGCATAAGAATCCCAAACCCACTCCAGACTGTGATGAAAAATCACAATCGCAAATGGCAATAACAGGAACAGCAATCCAAATATCTCAATCGCATACTGCAATTTTCTTGGGAATTTTGAATGTAGAATGTCCACTCTGATGTGGCTGTTTTTAACAACGCCATAACTGAGGCCAAACATAATGCCGACCGCATACAGATACCATGTCAGCTCCTCCAGTGTGACCATTGCCTGATTCATGCCGTAGCGCATAAATACCGAAGCCAGAATCACAGCGATTAAAATTACATTGACCCAAGCGGCAAGATTACCTATCCGCTCGACAAAACTATTGAGTTTCTCAACCACCGGAATCCGGTAAGTAGAAACTGCTGCAGTGCCTGCACCCATCGCACTCTCCTTTTGAAGACTTGATCTTCACTTCACTACATAACGGAAAATCCGGTATTTATCTCACCTAGTCTCAAGCTACACCTGAATACTCGATTTGAAACAAACCACAGACTCCTTTTCGGTCTCACTGATAAAGCTAAGTGAGAGTCAGATACCTAATTCGCAATAACAACAAAGCAGGCATCTGACAGACCAGCTTAATTACTCAGCTTTAGCACGTGGTAAATAGCCAGTTGCACCCCATATCGCATAACCTTCCCGGAACGTCGCAAGGTTATCCCAGATCGCTTTAAACTCAGGGTCTTTTGCGGACTCTTCCACAACCACTTCGTCCCACTTGCTCTTAAATGCACCCAGCATCTCATCAGACCACACGCGGTTTTCAACGCCGTTCTTCACGTTCTCCTGCATCACAGGGAACTGCATAGACTCACCCATCGCGAATGCATCAAGAATCGCCGCTTTACAGGTCGTCTCGATCTGGTTTTGCTGGCCTTTGCTCATGTCTTTCCACGTGTCACCGTTGATGATCAACTCAAACAACGTTGTTGGCTGGTGCCATCCAGGGAAGTAGTTGTACTTCAGGATCTTGTGGAAACCGAGGTTCTTATCGATCGCAGGCATAGAGAACTCAGTCGCATCGATCGCGCCTTTTTCCAATGCAGGGAAAATTTCTTTTGACGATAACAAGCTCGTCGATACACCCAACTTTTCCATCACCAATGCACCCAGACCGAAGAAGCGCATGCGCAAACCTTCTAAATCTTCCGGCTTATCGATTGGCTTTGAGAACCAGCCTGAAGTCTCAGGAGCAACCGTTCCACAAGGAATCGCATGAACGTTCAGATTCTTCTTCTCGTACATTTCCTGCCACATTTTGCGGCCGTCACCGTAGTAAACCCACGCCAGGAACTCACCGAAGTCTGGACCGAACGGAACGGCTGAGAAAATCGCTGCGCCATTACCCAATACGCCCGTGTTGTAACCCGGAGTGGTGTAACCCGCATTGACCTGACCTTTACTGACTGCCTGCAGAATTTCTTTAGGTGGGATTAATTTGCCCGGCTCGTAGACTTTTACTTTTACAGTGCTGTCTTGAGCTTTTAGATTATCAGCCAACCATTTAGGCGTTGTTCCTAAACCAGGCAGGTGTGTACCAAAATAAACAGGCAGTTTTAACAGAACTTTCTTATCTTTTGCGTGTGCAACTGCTGACCCACCTAATGCCGCAGCGATAGCAACACTCATTGCTACCTTAGTCAGTTTTTGAAACATGATTGCTCCTCATCGTGTTAACTAAAAAACTTACCAATTAATTGAATTGGTAAACTGGTAAGTCCAAATATTCTCAACGCTAAGTCATCAAATTGTCAACCGAAAAATTATGAACAAGGTTTAAAGAGACGCCAAAAATAACTATTAATCTAGTAGTTTCATAAACTTAAGAGTCAATAAATTTTATCTTTAATAGGGCTATTGCATTCCTGTTTCGGACTTATTAGAATGATTTCACAAATTGGTAAGACCAATAGTTGAGGGAGTCATGAAAAAACCACGTCTGTCAGAACGCATCGCCGAACAACTTGAAAGCATGATTTTAGATGGCAGTCTAAAGCCGGGTGACCGCCTGCCAGCCGAACGTGTTTTATCCGAACGGCTGGAAGTGTCACGCCCTTCCCTGCGCGAAGCGATTCAAAAATTGATTAGTAAGGGACTGCTATTTACCCGACCGGGTGGCGGCACTTTTGTAAAAAACAGCATCGCCACCAGCTTTAATGATCCAATGGTTGCGATGTTTCGGGAGAACCCGGAATACCGCTTTGACGTACTGGAAATTCGTCATGCACTGGAAGGAAACGCTGCGTTTTATGCCGCTTTGCGCGCAACGGATGATGACAAAGTACGCATCCGCAGCAACTATGAGCAAATGATCAAATTGCACGGCAGCAAAGACCCAATGGATGAGGCACGGGCCGATGCTGCCTTTCATTTATCCATCGTAGAAGCCTCTCATAATCTGGTTCTGCTGCACGTGATGCGTGGACTGTTTGAGCTCTTACAAAACAGTATCACCCACAACCTTGACAAGCTTTACACCATCCCACGCGTGTTCGATCCGCTTAGCGCGCAACACAAAGAACTGATGGAAGCCGTGGCTGAAGGCCGTCCGGAAGATGCCCGCAAAGCGGCACAGCATCACCTCGCCTTCGTTGAAGATTCCATCAAAGAAATTGACGCTGAAGAAGCCCGTAAAATCCGCTCTCTCAACCGTATGAACATCCTCGGAGAAACACCAAAATGACCACTCTATTGCAACCCGACTCCGTTTATTTTTACGGGACTTGTCTAATCGATTCTGTCTATCCGAACGCTGGTGTGTCTGCCGTTGAGTTACTGCAACGTGCAGGCATTCGTGTCATCTACCCACAGGCGCAAACCTGCTGCGGTCAACCCGCATGGAACTCTGGTTACCGGGATGAGGCACGTGAAGTTGCGCGTAAGCAAATCGCTTTGTTTCCTAAAGACATTCCCATCGTTGTGCCTTCCGGCTCTTGTGGCGGCATGATGAAACACCACTACCCTGAATTATTTAAAGGCGAACCGGATGAAGCAATGGCATTGCAAGTTGCCGGACGTATCTATGAGTTCACAGAGTTCTTGGTCGATGTCTTAGAAATCAAACTTGCCGGAAAGGGCGTCAAAACTGATGTTGCGATCCATACCTCCTGCAGTGCGCGACGTGAAATGGGCGTGGCTGATAAAATTGAACAACTGGTCGGACAATTAGAAAACATCACTGTTCACGAACAACATCACAAGAAAGAATGTTGTGGTTTCGGCGGAACATTTGCCATCAAAGAGCCAGAAATTTCTGCCTCGATGGTCACCGACAAAGCGGATGCCATTCGCGAGACCGGTGCGAGTGTGATGATCACTCAGGACTGTGGTTGCATGATGAACATCAGCGGCGCGTTTGAGTATGAGAATCAACATCATGCTTTACGAATGCCACAATCAAAACACATCGCTGAATTCTTACTGGAACGCAGTGAAGTGTTGTGCACTAAGTACGATATCAATGTGCCAGAAACATCTGATACAACGGAGGATGCAACCCATGGCTAAGCTGTCAGACTTCAGAGTCCGCGTAGAAGACGCCCTCGCCAATGAAGAAGTACGCGGCAATTTTCGCAAGGCAATGGATGGTTTAATGAGTCGCCGCCTAGACCAATTTCCGGATGAGGCAGAGTTAGAGCGCCTGCGTACACAAGCCATGGCGATTCGCTCCAACTCGCTGGACAACCTGCCAGATCTTTTAGAAAAGCTGGAAACTAATCTCACCAAAAACGGCATTCAGGTGCACTGGGCAGAAACGGTTGAGGAAGCCAATCAGCATGTGCTGGCGATTATGAATAAGCACAATGCCAAGTCCATGATCAAAGGGAAGTCCATGGTTTCCGAGGAAATGGGACTCAACCACTTCATGGAAGAGCTTGGCATTGAGTGCTTAGAGTCAGATCTTGGCGAGTTCATTATCCAGCTAGATGGCGAAATGCCCTCGCACATTATCATGCCGGCGATTCACAAAAATAAGCGGCAGATTGCCAAGCTGTTTCAGGAAAAATTCCCGGACATTCCTTACACCGAAGACGTGGATGAGTTGACTCAAACCGCGCGTAAAATTCTGCGCGAGAAGTTCTTTAATGCACCTGTGGGCTTATCAGGCGTGAACTTTGCTGTCGCAGAAACTGGTACGCTCTGTTTGGTAGAGAATGAAGGTAACGGACGTATGTCTACCACCGTTCCACCGGTGCATATAGCCGTGACAGGTATTGAAAAAGTGGTGGAAAAACTCAGCGATGTACCACCACTAATGAGCATTTTGACACGCTCCGCCACCGCTCAACCCATTACCACCTATGTAAATATGATTAGCTCACCGCGTAAAGAAGGTGAAATGGATGGGCCGAAGGAAGTGCATTTGGTACTACTGGATAATGGCCGCTCCAATATTTACAGCGACCCTGAGTTGCTGGCGACTTTGCGCTGTATTCGTTGTGGTGCCTGTATTAATCATTGTCCGGTGTATGTACGCGTTGGTGGACACAGTTACGGCACGGTTTACCCCGGCCCGATTGGTACTGTGCTGGAGCCTCAAAAGGATGGTTTAAAAGCACATGGAGAACTGGCACAAGCCTCCAGTTTATGCGGTGCCTGCGGTGAAGTTTGTCCGGTACGTATTCCGTTACCAAGCCTGATTAACCGCTTGCGTTACGAAGGCGTGAGACAAGACCAAAGCAGCACCAAAGACTCCGGCAGTCGTCGTAAAACTGCTGAAGCACTGACATGGAAAGGCTGGTCATTTGCCGCACAGCATCCCCTGATCTACAACACCGGAGCCAGTGCCGCTGCCAGCTTCCGCAAACTGATGCCATCAAAAATGGGCGCCTGGACGCGGGTACGCACCGCACCACCTATCGCTGCAAAAACCCTGCACCAACAGCTAAAAGCAAAAGGAATCGACAATGAGTAAGGCACGTAACAATATAATCAATCGACTCCGCACCACTAAGCCGGAGCCTTGCCATTTTAGCGAGCGCGACCACCTCAGCCGCTTTAACTGGGATAAAGAGGAACGTATCAACCGTTTTGTTGAACGCATGGTTGCGGTGCGTGCTGAAATTATTCATGCCAGCAAAGACGACTGGGCTGAAAAAATCGCTGAGATATGTCAGGAGAAACGCCTGAAAAACATGTTGGTATCGCCGGAAACAGCGCAAGGAAAAGTGCTGTATAACATGGTGGATCAGCTACCAGACTTGCAATCTTACGACCACGAAATTGAAGACTGGAAGTCGGAAATGTTCAATCAAACCGATGCTGGATTTACGACGACATTGGGCGGCATTGCTGAAACCGGGTCATTGATTTTATGGCCAACCAAGCATGAACCTCGTTTGATGTCGTTAGTACCACCGGTGCATATTGCGCTACTGGATACGAATCAGCTGTATACGACCTTTTCGGAGGTAGTGAAGGAGCAAGGCTGGGTGGATAAGGGGATGCCAACGAATGCGTTGTTAGTATCCGGGCCTTCTAAATCGGCAGATATTGAACAAACGCTGGCTTATGGTGTGCATGGCCCCAAGGAATTGGTGGTAGTTTTAATTTCTTAAAATATGGCTAAAATTAAACCAATGATTAACCAATTTCATTAAATTCCTAATGGGAATGAGGCCGGCATATTCATTTAATTTCGCCTCGATTAGGATTATATAGAGACAATTGAGACCAAGTAGCGAACAATAGCGACCTGTGGAAATATAGACTGGCGAATAATATGCTATTATCGACACAAAGAAACATTCTTAATAAACGTCGCCAGGTAGGAAAGCGATGCAGGATAAGGCACTTAGTAGCAGTCATGAGACCAGTTGCACAGATATGCTGTGCCACCTCTTAGACCAAAACAATGATCATGGTGCTGCTATGATGAATCTTATTGAGCACTACATCAATCATTTCAACCAACGCTACGCCAATCTGGAATTTCACGAGCGCCAGGACATTCGGCAGGACATTGCTATTAAACTGATTAGTCAGGGCCATAAAGTCAGAGATAACTGCAGTAGAGCCTGGGTTTACACCGTCGTTAGAAACCAATGTATCAACCACATTCGCAGCAAATCGAAACACTTATCGATACCAAACGCTCAGCACTACACCGACGTCGAAAGTAATGAGACGGGGTTAATTCCATCACTGGATGAAGGCCACAACGTTCGCCTATTGCAACAGATGGATTGTCTTCAAAAAATATTTGATCAAATTGAGGCCAAAGAAACGGGCAAAGCGGATGTTGCTATGTATACGCAATATGCTTTTGGACTGAGTTATAAAGAAATATCAAAGTGCTCTAAACGCAGGGTTGACGCCATCGGTCGACGTATTTCAATACTAAAAAAGCGTCTGAAAAAACTCGCTGAGGAATGTTGTTAGGAGGAGAGATGAGTAATCAAGATGATCCGGATCAAACATTAATTCCAAAAGACGACGACGAACAGTGGCGTAAAGTCCTTCATGGCGAGATCCCCCCCTGATCATGGATGCGCAGGGACATCCTTTTGTAATGAATCCTGAGCTTTCATGGAGTAATCCGGGTTATGAACAAAATGATAGCTTCCCGGTTACCTGCGTCAGCTGGCACGACGCACAAAACTATATAAGTTGGCTGAACAAAAAACCAACTCCAACTACCGTCTGCCAACCGAAACTGAGTGGGAGTATGCGGCCAGAGGTGGACAATCCACCGCCTACTTCTGGGGCTCTCAAGCCAGTCACAACCAAGCCAACTACAAAGGCGTAAAAGGAAAAGATCGCTGGAAATTTGCAGCACCGGTCGGCCAATTCCCTGCGAACAAATTCTCAGTCCAAGACACCTCTGGGAATATGTGGGAATGGGTACAAGATTGCTGGCATGACACTTACCAAGGCGCACCAACAGACGGCAGTGTATGGGATTATGACTGCAAAGATATCGACACTCAGGTTCGCCGGGGTGGTGCATGGGACGCCAATACGGTGGGGATTCGCTCTGCAAACCGCAGTCCCGGCGGCAAACATGACCGCAGTAATCTCTATGGTTTCAGAGTGGCCAGAGATTGGCTGAAACCGGAGTAATCACTCAGGAGTAACCAGATCTTCACCATCAAAAGGCTCCACCGTATACCCCTTTTTCTCCAACTGCTGCAATAGCCCATCCTTACCAATCATGTGCAGCGCGCCCACCAGCACCAGCTCAATTTCCGGTGTTTCAAACAGTGCCTCAATCTTTGGCATCCAGTTATTATTACGCTCAACCAATAGCGCTTCATAAGCCTTCGGGTAATCCTTTACAAACGGCTCCAGTAACAGCTCGCGATATTTTGCCCGATCTCCTGATCGCCAGGCGTCTTTCATATCCTTCATCATTTTTGGCATGTCTGCCAGATCACGCAGGGTATACATAATCAGCTGATCCGGGTTACCTTCGCCGATCGTGGAGAAAAATGCCATTTGCTCTTCGATGGTTTCCATCTGGCCCAACGTCTTTTTATCTTCACGCGCTTTGGTATCGTAAAACTCATCCACGCCTGAATCGGTCATGCCCATGGCCATTAGCTCCATCGACATCAACACCAAATAGACGCCACTGGGATTAAAGCCATTGATCACTGCCATTGGTAAGCCGCGCTCTTTGGTAAAAGCCTCCAGCGCCTCCATAGTTTCAGGCTTTAATACCTTGTCCAGTGTCTCCCCTTCCTCAGCCATGAGAAGCGGCATAAGCGCCTCGGCGGTTTCCGGGTCTTTCATCTTCTTAATACCCACCTCAAAGAAAACAGCTTCAGACTTTTGGTACGCCTGCTCATACTCCTCAGGCAGCGGATAATCATCCTTACTGAGTACATGAACTGTGCCACCAAGGTAGATATATTTTCCGTCTTTTTCTGCTTTCCACACCGAGCTATCCGCCATCGCTGCGGGGCCGCACAGTAGGGAGGAAAGTAGCAGAGAGGTCAGTGAGGGTAGTTTATAGCGCTTATTGTTATCAGTCATGATGAGTTCCTGAGTATGCTGTCGGGGGCTTAAACAGTGGAGGCGTGTTTAAGGTTTAAACTGAATACTACAAGCATCTTTTGTAAATATAAACCGATAATGTTTAACTAATAACCTTCAGGTATTTTGATTCATGCGGCATTGGCTTAGATAATATCGCCCAAGTACCACCAACAGGATGCCACCGAGTATCATGACACCTGATAATAACAAACGACTAGTGATCGCTTCTTGCATAAAAATAACGCCGCCGACTGCTGCGATAACCGGCACCAATAATTGCAAAACCGCTGCCTGTGTGGATGACAAACCGCGTAAGGCGCTATACCAGATGGTATATCCCACGCCTGAGGCAATGCCGCCCGACAACATCGCCAACAATACACCTTGGGCAGTTAGTTGCAGCTGCGATAGCATCAGAACAAATAACACAATCGCCATGGGCACTGTCCGCGCAAAATTAGAAGTGGTGTCACCAAGCGGATCTTCAGAACCTTGACCGCGTAGTGTATAAAAACCCCAAGCCACACCTGACAATGACATCAGGATAAAACCAATCAACGACGGCGTACCCAGCCCCGGCAACACTAAATACACAAATCCACCAAAAGCCAGAATCACGCCCAGCCATTCCAACCAATACAAACGATTCCCGCGAATCAGAGACACCGCGATCATGGTCAGCTGCACCGCACCAAATAATATTAACGCGCCTGTACCGGTATCCATCGACACATAAGCAAAGGAGAATGTCGCCGCGTAAGTAAACAACATGACTGCGGCAAACCAGCTGCCTTTTTTCATTAGACTAGCCCTCACCACCGAGCGAGTACCGCCGTCATTGCTACCGGCAATAGGCTGAGTGGTGACATCATTGTGATTTATGCCGGAGTCAGACGTCGTCCCCTGCGTCCGTTGCATTTGAATCCCCACAATCAACAATAACACCACTGCACCAGTGGCCAAACGGATCACGGTAAAACCGGATGCATCTATCGCTTCAGTGCCCAGGGCCAGCCGACATAATATAGAATTTGCTGCGAAAGCAATTAATGCCAGCGCAGTGAGTAAAATAGTCTTAAGTATCGGGGAGTATGTGTTTGCCAAGGTGTCTGCCTTTTTACTGATTGGGTCTTGAGAATATACGGGTTTTAGCTTGCATTTTTAAGTATACGGATAAAGCTGAAGTATAGATATCGACAGCTTGAGAGGCTTATTTTCATTACGTCAATCCATTTTTAAAAAATAATTGTTGCACCGCAACATAAGCCTTGATACATTACACCCATGCTGCAGTGCAGCAACGAATCAGAAACATAGATTCCTCCTCCTTAAAATTTGATTGAGATTATTACCATGACACAAGCATTTGATTTTGAAAAAGCACTAGCGCCTTCTAAGGCAATGACTTCTTTGGCTATCGAAAAAGCTGAAGCATTAATCGCTCTTAACACTGAGTTGCTATCTAAGTACAGCGCAATGACTATTGCTAACACTAAAGAAGCTATCGAAGTAAAAGACGCTGAAGCGGCTAAAGCTTACTTCTCTAAGCAAGGTGATGTTGCAAAAGAAGTAATGGAAAGCATCATGGAAGACAGCAAGAAAGTTGCTAAGATCAGCGAAGAGTACACTGCTGAAGTACAGAAGCTAGTTGCTGAGTCTGTAAAGTCGTAAGACCTTTTATCGTTCCCTAAACGATAGAAACAAAGAAGCCGCGATCTAATGATTGCGGCTTTTTTCGTTGAGCGGGGTAACTCAGGTGCTGGTAGCATTTTTATTATTATTTTTATCGCTATTTTGTAAAGATTGGGAGCCGGCAATCGGCGGGGACTTCTCACACGACCCCCAAATTTTCACAACAATTTCAATGACTTTTATTATTATAGTGTTTTTATTTTTCTAATTATTAAATCATTGTTAGCCCCTAGAAGCTGTTGACTATTCTACGTTTTGAGAATGAATCATTTATTAACTAATCAACGAGTTTTTAGCCCATTCTCAGTTAATACGCTGACCTAGAAAGCTAGTGTTCAGTTTCAGAAAAAGATCTTCATAAGCCCCGTTATTTTAGTCTTTATAGTCGTCTCCGGCTTTATCCAGAATCTCTTTTAAGCTGGCAAAATGCTTTTCTGCCTGACCAGGGTACAAGGCTAATTCTCTGGCCGTTTTCTCCGCGACCTCATGGGATAGTACTCGCAGTGGTTTTCCAGTCTGCAAGGCACGAATGTAGGTTTCAGCAGCTCGTTCAAAATAGAACAAACGATTGAAAGTATCCGCAACACTGTCACCTAACACCAATAAACCATGATTACCCATAATCATTACTTTGACTTTTGGGTCACCCAGCAGTCGCGAGCAACGCTCGCCCTCTTCCTCGAAGGCCAACCCACCAAAACTGTCATCAATCACATAGCGCTGGTAGAAGGTTGCGGTGTTTTGGTCAATCGGTAATAGACGACTATCTTCCAGTGACGCCAGTACCGTGGCGTATCTTGAGTGAACGTGCATCACACAACGAGCATGCGGACAATAGCGATGCACCGAGCCATGCAAACCCCACGCCGTTGGGTCTGGTGCGTCCGGTTGGTTCAGGACATCTGGGTCATTGGCATCCAGCAGTAATAATTCACTGGCTTTAATCAGGGAGAAATGTCGCTGGTTGGGATTGATCAAAAACTGCGTCCCGTCGTCATTGACCGCCAGCGAGAAGTGATTGGCCACTGCCTCATGTAAGTCTAGGCGGGCGGCAGTGCGAAATGCAGCAGCCAGATCGATGCGCTCCTGCCAGTGTGAAAGTGCCATGTTTACTCCTGAAAATTGTATTCCCTCCCGCCTATAGTCGTCACGCGACGGGGGAATTGTCAATGTTGATTTGCTAGTCTAACGCGGTAGGTGCTGCGCATTTCTCCCCGATCCACATAGCAGCCTCGCAAAAAACGCGCGCCACTGCCTTCAGTAAATGCCTCTCGCCCATGTGCAATGCGGTGATTATCAAAGACAATACACTCGCCGGCATTCAGGCGGAATTTCATCAGGTATTGCGAGTCTTGCATCATGTGGCCGAACTTGCGGAAGGCGGGATAGAATTGATCCATAAACTGCTGAGGCATATCAAATACATCAGACAAGTGCTGACTAAAACTCACTCCACTCACCTCACCATTGTCAGGGTCTATTTCGATAATGCGTTGACGTGCCCTGACATCTTGTGAGTCGGTGGTATAGCGAAACGGTACTTCGGTATCGGTGAGTATTTTGAAATATTCGGGGTATTGTTCGCGTAGTGCATTCGCCACACTGGTGGCATCCACAAATAAGCTACGGCCACCGTCGGCATCATTCTCACGGCAATGTAAAAACTGCAGACCGGGCGCAAGTTCTTCCGGCGGTAAGTCAGTGTGTAATTCCAGTGCTTTACTGGTATAGGCGAGATTAACCGGCTTGAGTTCTGAGCGCACATTAAAGGCATAACCGGAAAATGAAGGACGCACTGTACCGATGAGTTCGCAGACTTCCTGCAAGGCATCATCCGTATCCGGCATCGCGGTCAATAAGGCGATACCCTCATCCAGCAGCACTTCTGTCCAGTCAGCGACTAAGGCTGGATTTGTCACCAAGTCGTCGTAACTAAATCGGGCGATATCCTCGTAATGATCGGCATACCAGGAACGACGCGCACGCACCGCGATATCACCATGACCTGCTACATTGCCGCCTTCGTTTTTGTACCAGTGACTTAACCACGCCAAGGGATACTGACTTTGATGACCATCCGGCCAAGTGATATGGAGGGCATCATCATCAAGCGTCGCGACATCCGCCTTTAAATGATCAGGCTCCGCGAGTATGTCAAAGGCGCGCTCCTGAGTGTCTTCATCCCACGAGCTGGGGCAGTTATCCCGCAACCAATAATAGTTGAAATAAGCCTGATCGCCATTCGGCATCGTTAGCTGCAAACCATTCTCTTTCAAAACCGGCATGACTGACTCCAGGAAAAACTGTCCTTCCAGAAATATATACCCAGTTAGAGGGTGCAAATAAACAAAAAAATCTAAGGGTTTGGCTTAGGGATAGTTAGTCTTGTCACGAGACTTCTGACTCAAGAGGAGTCGGCTGAACAATGGGTGATAGTAACCTGTCTCGGTGATAAAAAAAGGCCCATGAGAAGGTATCAAAAACTCACAGGCCCGTATCTGTTACAGCAAGAACAACAACTTATTTTTTATTATTTTGCTTGTTTCTTTTTATTATTTTTTAGCTTCATTTCTTAGTTGTCTGATCATCATTCTACGTTTTTAATCTGAATGATTTATTAATTTATAACGCTATATTTGTTGAATAATATAGCATATTCACCATTTACTAAGCTGCCGTTCAGTTTCAGAAAAAGATCTTAAAAAACGTATAAATGACCACTTAGCCCGCTATCTAACTCTTCCCGAATAATGCTCAAGCCCTGCTCAACATCGTCAAAGCTGGCGGGAGAGCTCAGGCAAATGCGAATCGCCTGTGGCGCAGGAAAACGCCCTACCGCAAATGGCTCTGATGACAAGACGGCTACTCCTTTTTCCAATAACCTTGCTTCAAAGTCTGGGGCTCGCCATGGGTCGGGCAACGATAACCAACAATGAAAACTGCCGTCATGGGTGCGGAATTGATAGCCGTCAAAAATACGTCTGGCCGCGTCAATCCGGCGTTGTAGTTCGGCACGAATTATGGTTTCGGTACGGGCGAATTCACTACCAGAAATCCAACGCTGTGCCACCTCAACCGTAATTGGCGAGGTAAACCAACAATGGGAACGAATCGCTGACGACACTTGCAAGCTCAGTCGCGATGGCGTAACCAGATAGCCCACCCGCAAACCACCTGCTAACATTTTGGAATGTGAATGAATATACAGACAACGCTCTGGATTCAGCTGATGAAACCCCGGCGGCTTATCGTCACAGTAATAGCCCGATAAGGCGTCCTCGATAATCCACAGGTGATAGCGCTCCACAATCGCCATAATCTCGCGCTGACGTTCCTCAGTCATGGTGGCATTGGTTGGGTTTTGGGCGACAGGGGTACAATACAGCGCGCGGTAGGTACCGCTTTTGCAGTGCTCTTCTAGCGATGCAGGAATAATGCCGTGCTCGTCCTGCTCCAACCCTGTTACTTTAATCCCAAGCTGTGCGGTAACGGCGGTTAACCCCGGGTAGGTTAAGCCTTCACATAACAACTGCTCACCCGGCCTGACCGTGGCAGCAATCGCCAATGTGATACCGTGCTGACCGCCGCAGGTAATGACAATATTATCCGGTGCGGTATCCACGCCCTGCTCTTTTAGCCATTGCACCGCCCACTCTCGCTGACGCAGAGAACCTTTTTCCGGCTGATAACCGACCAGATCGAGATTGGGCACTTCATCAACCACCTCGCGCAGACTTGCCTGCAATAAGCGGTCAGTGTCCAGCGGCACAGGCAAATTCAAACTAAAATCAATACGCTGACGTTGCTCACGCGCCAGAATCGCAAAGCCTGCTGGCTTATCATCCGCTGAGCTGATAAACGTGCCACTACCCACCCGTGCATTCACCACCCCGCGTTTCTCAGCCTCGGCATAACCACGGGTCACTGTGCCCACAGTTACGCCTAACTGATCGGCCAGCGCCCGGTGAGTCGGCAGCTTATCGCCATCTTTTAGCACCGCATCTGAGATGCCCTTTTCTATTTCATCAGCAATGGCTTGATACATTGCTTGTTGATAACCGCTGAGGTCAGGTCGCCACATTGTCATGGATACAATACTTTTATTGACTTGATTAATAAGTAAATACAGAATCAATTGTCTCGACTAAATCGTTACAAATAGAGAATTGTAATGATGACAATTCTACAATAAAACGCGACATCTGAAAACAGGCAATAGGTATAACCACAGGGCAATCGCTTGAAACCACCCAAGGAAATTAGGCATAAAGGAAGCTTT
>NZ_QGKM01000140.1 GCF_003172875.1 Leucothrix pacifica
ATCTGGCGTCATGGGTGATGCTTCAACAAAGCGGGAGGCGGGCATTGCACTCATTGCCCGCAGCTTTGATCGACGCAAGCTGAAGTAGGTTGGGTTGAGTTCATGTTGCTGACAAAAGGCGACCTGAGACAGACCGCTTTGCTCAAATTGCTGAATCAGGGATTGCCATTGGGCTTGTGTGCGTCGTGCCATGAGTGTGCTCCAAATAATGAAGCGTAGAGCCTAAGTGCTGTTATTGCTGCGGGCTAGCGGGTGGTTGGTTTGACGCTTACACTTTTAAACCGATATCAGCGTTGATATACGGAGAATATATATCAGATTATTAATTTCTCACATTTGAAAATATATAACAAAAAGTGGCTGAAAACACATATACCACTTGACTGTTTCTATTACTGCTAACATTAAACTGGGGTTAAGCTAGGCATTGATTATTTAACCTAATATGTATACTGTTTAATCGTTCATGTACTTTTTTCTAGGTGATGCAGGTGATTACAATTAACTGTATGGAAGCAAGCAAGGGAGATGCGATACTGATATCCGCAGCTGGAAAAAATATTTTGATTGACGGTGGATATAAGGCTACTTTCGAAAATAGCATTAAGAAAGAACTTAATAAAATCATTCAGAATGGGGAGCTCTTAGACCTAGTTATTCTCTCTCACTTTGATGCTGATCATGTAGTGGGGTTAACTGCTTTAATTGAAGACGAAAAGTACTCAGCTTTAATAAAGGAAGTGTGGTTTAACAAGTGTTCTGAGTTAGCAGAATATGTTGATCACCTCTATGATTCAAGCTGGGACTTGAGCTTTTCTCAAGGAGTTAGTTTTGAAAAAGCAGTTAAAAAGCTTAAGGAAAGAAACCCAGAACTTCTAATCAAAAGTCATGTGAATAACAAAACTTTCGCTGAACCTGTCACTTTTTCTGAAGCCCTGAGTTTAACTATCCTATCGCCGACGCCCGAAAAGCTGGAGCACTTAGCCCAAAATAGCCAAGACGAATTAAGAAAGCTAGAACTAGAAGATTACAACTTGTCAGGATATGACGATGATGATTTATCTGAAGAGTTTTGTAATTTATGGGACAACCCTGACATCCCTGATAAAAGCCCTTCAAATGGCTCTAGTATTGCAATAATGCTCAGTTATAAGAGCAACAAGTATCTTTTTCTAGGAGATGCTCATATAGAAACTATATCTGACTCCCTAGAAGAACAAGGTGCAACTGAAACATCACCAGAGACAATCAAATTTGTAAAGCTCTCCCACCATGGGAGCAAATTTAATATCAGTAAAAAGTTCTTATCCCTAATTACAGAGTTATGATTGAAAGTAGT
>NZ_QGKM01000141.1 GCF_003172875.1 Leucothrix pacifica
CACATGATGTTCAAGCTGGGTGAGTGCGCGCAAAAGCGCTGGCACAGATTAAGAGGATTTGATTACCTGGCAAAGGTAATCGAAGGCGTACCATTTAAAGATGGAATCGAGGTAACTGAGAAAAACCGGGACGCGGCGTAGAATTCTTCTCAGACACTACTCTTGACCATAGCTCCGTTTATTGGTGTACCTGAAAAGATATACGTAGAAGCGACGCTGTCAGTGTATGAGCTAAATGACACGCGCTTACTCAAGGAAGTGTTTATTTGGGCTTATGAACGCTCCGCTGAACGATATACCGCCGTGCGCCAGTCTTTAGGCGAGCCAGACCCGCTTAGACTTCGCTATCGGGATTCGTTAAAAGCGGTGGTGAGTGACGTGCTGAATAACACGCTGTCTCGTGCGGATGCGTTTGCGTTTGTGAAGGAGTGGAGTGAGTCGCAGATAGACCCAGCGGATGCGGCTGAGTTTCAGGAGATGGTGGAAGAAGAGTTGTTGAGTTTACATGAAGGGAATTTTGCGCGGTATGCGGTACGACCTTCGGTGTTTGAGGCTTGGTTTACAAACTGGTCTTCGATCAAGAGTTTTCCCCAAAAACCAAACCTCTAACTAGCAATACTAGTTTTATAAATTTCACCTATCAAACAAAAAAGCATTATGATTATCACTTTCAGATACTGACATTGAATAAAATAAAAACTGTTCACACTCAGCAGCTGACTTATAGATTAGAGACTTCATAAGATTAATATTTTCAGCCTGAGTAGAGTTAAAACCTCCCTTAATATTAAGAGTTTCTGCCAACTCATATTTATTTAAAAAAGTAAAATATCTCATAAAAAGACCTGCAACAACATCAGACACCTGAATTTTTTTATGCTCTATTGATTCTACAAATTTGAATGTAGAATTTCTCACTGTGTCGTCCCAAATAGAAATATCTTTAATTTCTCTTTCAATATCATATTCATTATCAAAAATATGTATTGAGTGATTAAATTTCCTTAGTCTATCGGAGTAGAAAAAAGACAAACCATCTATTAGCACTCCTCTCTCGTGATTGTATGTTAAAGTTAAATCATCAACGCCCTTACACAATCTCAAAAATTTATGTAAGCTCTTTATTTTCATTGAAGAGACGGTCGAAACATCATATCTGAATCTATTATTCGGCAATGTCGTTTCTTTTGCTAACGAAGAAATTTCAGATATAAATTTTTTGGCATACGCCTTAGATATTTTAGGATAACCGTATCTGTTAGCAATATTCAAAAATGCCTCTTTCCTTAACTTCAACAAACAATACAATGCATCCTTATAATGAAATTGCCTAGAATCCAAAATCTCGTCACTTATTATTCTTTCTTTACTAACATGTAAAACTAGATCTTCAATTAGATCTAGAAAAACCCAATATTCCATATTCAAATTAAAATAATGAATATTATAATTACTATTTAGAAGCCACCTCAATAATATCATAAGCTTTCTTGACTTTAAAACATCTTCAAATTCACCTTTCGCTACTTGATTAAACTTTAACTCTTTAGCTGTTTTTTGAATATTCAATTCACTGAATAAATCATCAAAGCTATGATCATTTGAATTATTATTTTTCACTATACCAGCTAATACAAAGTTCGATGAGGAAACTTTACTTTGGTGATTATCAATATTGTATTTCCCATCAAGAAGAGTCAATTTTCTCACGTTATTAGACTCATCATAATAAAAAGTATAATTTTTGATACTATTATCTAGACTAGGCTGATCCATAAGTTTCTCAAGTAGGGGCTTTAATATTAGTTTATCCACATATTATGGAAAAACTATTAGAATTTATTATTTCAAGGAACTAACACTAGAGGTCGAATAGACCTAGGGATTGCTTCTAGGATATTCTCTTTGTTCTTATAATGCATATTATGAAATAACTCATTAAAAATAAGACATAATATAACCAGTATACTTTTCGCAGTACTTACAAATAATGCACCCGTAGATTTAGATTTTTCTTCATCATACTTTGGATAGTCAATCAACGACGTTATATTCTCCATATTTTCACTACTGGAGGTATGAGTATCTCTACACAGTTCTTTATATTTAGAATGCAAATTCTTGTAAGAATTATTAATGTTCTCTGATGAGGTAAAGATCTCAGATTTTCCCGCTTTCTCAAACAATGAGTAAACACTAGTCTCTTTTAACAGTTCTCTATCACCGATAGCGCTTATTGATCGAACGAAATTTTCTATCGCAGATCTCAACATAACACGTGATGCTTTGTATGACCCATTCAACCAGTTAAATTTTGAAGATCCAATATCAGAAAAAACTTCCGACAAACGAACTATAACCTTATCATTATCACAATAGTTTTCTGAAAAAAAACTTTGTTGATACTGATACTCAGCATGCCAATTTACAAGCGAGAAGTATGCCTTATGTATTCTTTTTGCTACAGCTAAGTATGAATCTTCTTCTAGATTACGGTTAATACTATAATCGGTAATATACTTCTTAAGTAATAAAAAATCTTGAGTACACTCACGAGTCATCTTTGTCCGCTAACCTTCTTATTGTTTCATTCCAAGAAAACCCTACCACTGATCTTTCTTTAGCCATTTGTCTGATTTTCTCTGTATCTTCTGTTATTTTAGTTAATGCTTCTACTAAGACATCTAAAGCATTATCATTTAGCATATTAGACTCACAGACTATTAGTCCAATTAATTCATATCTTGATCTTTTATCAGAGCGATTTATATCTATATTTAGTACTTCATTTGCAAATGCGACTATATCTTCATTCTTTGGAAATATTTTTGTATCTTGAAACAACCTAGGTAATACTCCTATCAAATAGTGAATATTAGGATTAGGAGATACGTATTTTCTTGTAGAACTTTTTACACTCTCAGTTGACGATGAACTATCTCTCAATATATTAGGAATTTCACTTAATTTTAGCTTTCCTTTTGACTCTAGAAGCCACGACAGTTCCTCTATAAAATCAATAGCATGCTTCAACTTAGTTGCATTTGTAATATTTTTATTTTTTATTCTTTCATTCATTATTATCGGTCCTATTAATGAATTCTGTCACAATTGCTGTTAATCGTCTTTTAGTTTCAGGATCTCCACTCTCAAGAATGTGAGCCTGGTTTAACTGCTCTTTGGCAATTGCAGTTCTTTTTATCATTCCATGTTTATATAGATACTTTTTCCAGTATTTATCCTCAGATAGGTTAGTCCTTGCATTTTTATATACCGTAGTATTTTCTTCTGTAAGTGTTAGAACTAATCCAGCACAAGATAAGTCTAAAGCAAAGTTTTCTTTTTTTTCTTCAATAATACTTTTTAATAAGTCAACTCCAGTTAGCGATATAGGGTCTGCTTTCACTGGAATTAGATAATAGTTAGAAGCAAGAAGAGCGCGAGCTATGGTCAAGAGTAGT
>NZ_QGKM01000142.1 GCF_003172875.1 Leucothrix pacifica
CTACTCTTGACCATAGCTCCTAATTACATGTAAGAACTATTACATATCTAGCAGAAAAACTCCTCATAAAGAAACCATTGCGAAAATTATTAAGTATCAAAAAGAAGGTGTTGTGATAATGGGTAACTATACCTATCCAATTGAAGAGTTAAAAAGTACTGGTGACTACAAGAAGCACAAGATATCTCTAAAAAAGCAGAAGGTATTTCATGAGAACAGCTGACGAAGAGTTTAAGAAGTTTTCGGTTTCATTTAATAACTCAAGTGGCTTGTTATTTAAAACATCAGACCAGTCACCACACGCACACTTCATAACAGTTCATCATAATTTTAACCTCCCACCTAAAGCAGGTGAAAGCATCTTCAGCCCGAGCATAGTCGAGTTGACCGGGCAAGGTCCGATTGACTTGTGCAACTATAAATCTCAATGCATCTACTCATCAATAGAACATGATCTTGTCGTTATACTAATCCGAAACCATCCTTTCAGATCCTTGTCAGTTCTTGATGTTTATACAGGATATTTCCCCAAAAGCGTGGTCTTTGGATATCCTAGAGGTAAAGCTAAAACCAATTTCAAAATGAAGTTCTTCAATGCTGGACAACGCATATCAGCAACAGAAAAAGAAACTGATTTTTCATATGAGGTTGGAACAAGTGACACCTTATTCACGGGGCAACATGATGACATTCAAAGTGTTAAGGGAATGTCTGGCGGAGCTGTTGTTATTTTAGGGAATGATGATAATTATCATTTGGCTGGTATCATAAAAAAGAGTGCCGCATATGGTGGCTTTGAATATACAGACATCTCCTCACTACTGACACAGATAAATAATGGTTCACCCCCTGAGTCACAATTGCAATTATTTGAAAACCAAGCCTTTATTGAGTGCAATATTGACCGAGAGAGTTTAGACCTGAATCGCATCAAGAAAAGCATACTTAGTAGCTCTGGCAAAATATTCAAAAATTATGGTTCTTTTAACTCTAGCACCGAATTCATAAACTCTAAGAATCAAGAAATAAACAAGATGTTTACTGAAATCAGAAGTAAACAAAAAGAACTCAGTAACTACTACGTATTCTCAGGTATAACACACCATGAAAATAAGGAATTTGCTAAATCTACAATAGCTTTCAAGAAGGCTATAGAACTTCATGCAAGTAACGAGCACATCTCTGTACACGACAATTTA
>NZ_QGKM01000143.1 GCF_003172875.1 Leucothrix pacifica
TTTTTTGTCGTGTACAGAGATTATTTTTATTATCTAATTTATTTTTTTATTGTTGTTTCGTTGCTTCGTTTACCTCTAAAGCTTGAATGTTATTCTCCGCTTTTCCGATGAACGGTATATTAACTATAGAGGCCCATATCCGTGGATTTGACGAAAGTTGCCTGATCTGGAAAGCAGCCATTCAGATTGGCGAAAAGATCTTAAAAATAAGTGATAACAGCCATTTTGATGTAATCTATCTGCAGGCCCTCAAGCTTCCCATCAAATCATCTTAAGGCAGGTACATCGTGACGAATTTCACCAAACCCTTCACCCAGCAAGAACCCATTCCCGAGTCAGGCATCGAACGTGCCGTTGAAGTGATGCGCTCTGGCCGTTTACACCGTTACAACACGCTCGCCGGAGAGCTGTCAGAAACCGAGCTACTCGAGAAAGAATACGCGGAATATCAAGGTGTGCCGTACTGCCTCGCTTGTGCTTCAGGTGGTTACGCGCTGCATGTTGCGCTCAAAGCGGCCGGCTTGAAACAAGGCGAACCTGTCCTGACTAATGCCTTCACGCTAGCCCCGGTGCCGGGCGCGATTAATAATGCTGGCGGCACCGTGGTGTTGGTGGAGATTGACGAAAACTATTGCGTGGATCTGGCACATCTGGAGCAGATGATTGAGCAGTCCGGCAGTCGCTTTTTTATGATGTCACACATGCGCGGGCATCTGGCGGATATGGATGCGGTGGTTGAGATCTGTGAAAAGCACGGTGTCACGCTTATCGAAGATTGCGCACACACCATGGGTGCCAGCTGGAATGGTAAAAAGTCCGGTAATTTTGGCAGGGTCGCCTGCTTCAGTACGCAAACGTATAAACACATCAACTCAGGCGAGGGTGGTTTCTTAACGACGGATGATGAGGAGCTTATGGCGCGGGCAGTCATGCACTCTGGTTCGTATATGTTGTTTGAGCGCCATGGTGCGGCACCTTCGGCTGATGTGTTTGCAGACATTCGTTTAGATACGCCCAATTACAGTGGTCGTATGGATAATTTACGGGCGGCCATTCTACGTGCCCAGCTGCCGTTATTGTCAGAAAATGTGGATCGCTGGAATGCACGCTACCGCAGTCTGGAAAGTGGCTTGAGTGAGATTGATGGCGTCGTGCTGTCGCAGCGTCATGATAAGGAATATTTTGTGGGTAGCTCGATACAGTTTCGGGTGCCGCAGTTGAGTGGTGATGAGATTCCGCAGTTTATTGGTGATTGTGCGGCGAAAGGTGTTGAGCTCAAATGGTTTGGTAATGCTGATCCGCAAGGTTTCACCAGTCGTTATGATAGTTGGCGCTATTTGGGAGACGCGCCCAAGCTGCCTCAAACACTGAAAATTCTTGATACCACCTTCGATATGCGGGTGCCGCTGACCTTTGATCTCGAAGATACCGCGGTCATTGTGCAAGTAATCAAAGAAGTTTTGTTAAGCGATGGTGAAAAGTCCTGAGCAGCGTAGTTTTTTAGGCATTTGCTCGCTAGTATCTGAGTATTGTTCAGTGGGTGTGCTCTGCATGACCTACCAAATACAATAATTCAAACGACCATTCGCAAAGGTTTCTAATACGAGGGCATTATCGTGCAACTGACAGAAGCGCTAACACAACGTCGATCGATTCGGGCTTATCAGGACAAAGCGGCTGAGCCTGAGTTGATTCGTGAGATCTTTACACTGGCCCAGCAAGCACCTTCCAACTGTAATAGTCAGCCCTGGCATGTCAGTGTGGTGTCTGGTGAGGCGCGGGACAAGCTGGAAGCTGCGCTAATCGAACGTGTCAGCAATGGCCAAAAACCAGTCTCAGCGTTTAAGCCTTATGACATCGGGTTTGTGGGGGACTTTAAAGAGCGCCAAATTAGCTGCGCGGTTGAGTTGTGGAATGCGGTCGGTATCGCCCGCGAAGACCGTGAAGCACGCACCGAGTTGTTTCTGGATAACTGGCGATTTTTCGGTGCACCGCATGTGGCGTTTATTTCCATGCCGCTAAACATGGGTGAGGGCAATGCTTTAGATGTGGGGATTTACCTGCAAACCTTGATGTTGCTGATGGTGGATCGTGGCTTGGCTTGTTGCCCACAAGGGGCTTTGGCGCTGTATCCGGAGCCGGTATTTGAGATTGCACAAGTGCCAGATGATCACGGTTTACTTTGTGGCGTGTCGTTTGGGTATGCGGATATGGAGGCGGATAAAAATAAGCTGAAAATGCCGAGGTTATCGGTTGATGAATGCGTGACATTTATTGACTAACTACCAATTAAGACTGGATAAATTTAAGGTCTGCTTTTCTCTGAGTTTTTTGCTTCTGATAGAAATTCTCATGAGGGCCAATTTGAAGCAAATAAAGCTCAAGTTTTTCCTCAAACCAAGAATAGCCCAGTAGGACTTGGTGCTTGTCCAGTTTGAATTTGTGAACTCGCAGGTGTGATAAATCACCTTTCTTCAGCTCACCGACTTCAGGATCTTCAATGATCTTGTCGATTTCGTCTTCCACGACTTTAAGCTGTGGCTCAGACAACTTATTAAGTGCTTTTTCGAATCGACGTGTTTCAAAAACCTTAACTTCGTTTAGTTCGTCTGACATACGGCTTGACCAACCCTCTGTTCATTTCTTCCGTTGCCAGCAATGATTCATGCACGAACTGATAAGAAAGGTCTGGGTTATCAATCATGATTTTTCCAATCTTGGCCCAGTACTCTATTTGCTTTGGGACTGAACGACTTTCTGCCTCCGCATACACTTTTGCGTGGGTGACGAAGCCGTCATCTAATCTGACGCTTGTTGCCATAGTGACATTCCTTATTTGATTGTTGAGATTATTTTGCGACACATTGTCGCTAATTGCAATCTTATATGACAGTTCTTATTCAATGGTAACTTTACAGGGCAATCGCTTGAAAGAT
>NZ_QGKM01000144.1 GCF_003172875.1 Leucothrix pacifica
GTAGTTTGTCTGACGCTTACGCAAAACCGCACTGGCAGGCAAACTACTCACTAGCCTACAACGTGATGGCCACACTATTTATGCCGTATCCATAAGAACTGACCACGACTGGCAATACAGCCAAAACAAACTACAAGCCTTACTGACTGATCCGTATTACGTGGAAAATTACCAAAACACTCTGTCTGAAATTGATGAAAACACGCCTCAAGACAACAGAGATATTCAACGGGTAGAAGCTCTATTAAATGCACTCTTGGAGCAATACGGACAATTTGCCTTACTGATCGATAATCTCGAAACTTATCAGGATAGCCAAAGTAAAAAAATCACCGACCCAGACACTCAGAACTGGCTACAAGCCGCCCAGAACACAACAAGACACGGCCTGAAGCTGTTAACGACATCCCGTTACCAACTTCCTGATTGGCCAGAACACAATATTGAGAGAATTGGCAAACCAATCTATACAGACTATTTGGCCTTTTTACGCCAACTAAAATTGCCAGCGCGTTTTATGGTTAATTCTGAGCGTCAACAAACGGCCTATGAAACATTAGGGGCTAACTTTCGTGCCTTGCACTATTTTGCTCTTGCAACAGAAGGCATGACGCTGATTGAGGAGCAGCAATTTCTCAATGTACTTGCAGAGGTAACTCATGATATCCAGATCAATATTGCTCTCAAAGAGCTAATAGAGCAGTGCAGTGAGCCGCAAAAGGAGCTTCTGCATTTAATGCAGGTGTATCCATTCTCAGTGAATTTATCGGGTATCTATCGTATTGCCCCAGTAACAATGTCAGTAGAAAAATACTTGGAGCACTTGCTGGCGGTATCGCTGCTAGAGCGCTACTGGAATACCGACATCAAAGAATACGAATATGTACTACCGCCATTGGTTAGCAATTGGCTGGAGGTAAATAATACTGCAAAGCTCGATGAGTCTCTTAAGCAAACAGCCGCATTGTACTTTTTAGAGCAGTTGGAAAACCGAACCAAAGACTCATGGGTTCATATTCTGAATACGATTAAGTTACTGTCCGATAGCAAACTGATGCCGCAAGCTCATAGGCTGATATTGGATTGGGTAGTTGAAACACTGGTGAATGCCGCCCAGTATCAGGAGTTGCTCCGATATTGGCTACCACCTTTATTACAAAGCGACGATAGACACATTGTTGGTGATGCCCTCAATCAAATTGGTCGGGTTAAGTCGCATGTTGGTGAGTATGAAAGCGCTATCGAAGTTCTGAAGCAAGCGATGGAATATACCGTTAATGATGACCCTGATACTTATGGCAGTGTTCTAAATAACTTAGCCAATATTCAACTTGATCAAGGCGACTACGAAAAGGCAATTGTCAATCTTGAGGAGTCCTTGCGTTTTGTACGTCAGGGGACGGACATAGAAGGAGAGGCCATTACCCTGAATAATCTAGGGCAGGCTTATGCTTTGATGGGGGATTTTGAGAATGCATATGAGTATCTGGAAGCTGCTCTAGTAGTGCATCATTTTTG
>NZ_QGKM01000145.1 GCF_003172875.1 Leucothrix pacifica
GCTGCCTTCCACGGCGGCGTCGTTCCACTCCAGCGTGGCCTCGGGCGGCGCGGTGAACATGGTGTACAGGCGCGCGGTGTCGGCGCCGTACTTCTCGATCAGGTCCTGCGGGTCCACGCCATTGTTCTTGGACTTGGACATGGTGCCCACGCCCTCGTAGTCGATCGGCGTGCCCACGGGCAGCAGGCCGTCGCCACTTTCGGCCGCGTTCTTCAGCTTCGCCCCCACCACCTTGCCGGCCTCGTCCAGCACATGCTCCACGTCGTGCGGCCAGAAGTAGTCCTTGCCGCCCTTGGCGGTGCGGCGGCCGTAAATGTGGTTGAGCACCATGCCCTGCGTGAGCAGCTTCTTGAACGGCTCGTCCACCTGCACCAGGCCGAGGTCACGCATCACCTTGGTCCAGAAACGCGCATACAGCAGGTGCAGGATGGCGTGCTCGATGCCACCGATGTACTGGTCCATCGGCATCCAGTACTGCGCGCCTTCGGCCACCATCGCGTCGGCGTTGGTGGGGTCGCAGTAGCGCATGAAGTACCAGGACGAGTCCACGAAGGTGTCCATGGTGTCGGTCTCGCGCCGCGCCGCCGCACCGCAGATCGGGCAGGTCACGCCGGCGTGGAAACCTTCGTGCTTGAGCAGCGGGTTGCCCGAGCCGTCCGGCACGCAATCTTCCGGCAGCACCACCGGCAGGTCCTTTTCCGGCACCGGCACCGAGCCGTGCTGCGGGCAGTGGATGATGGGGATGGGCGTGCCCCAGTAGCGCTGGCGGCTGACGCCCCAGTCGCGCAGGCGGAAGGTGGTTTTCTTCTCGCCCAGGCCTTGGGCGGCCAGCAGTTCAGCGACCTTGTTCACGGCGGCTTTGTAGCTCAAGCCATTCAGCACGCCGGAGTTCACGCACACCAGTGAGCCGGTCTTGTCTGCGTACCAGTCTTGCCAGCGGGTAGCATCGAACACACAACAGGCCGCAGCGTCGCGTGCGCCGGGCGACGATTTCTGCTCGCAGCATGAGGCGCCCGGCGTGCCCGATGGTGTGGCCGTCCCTACCGGAACGACGCACACCACCTGCTGGATCGGCAGGCCGTACTTCAGCGCAAAGGCAAAGTCGCGCGCGTCGTGCGCCGGCACCCCCATCACCGCGCCATCGCCGTACGATATGAGCACGTAGTTGCCCACCCACACCGGCACTTCGGCGCCGGTCAGCGGGTGCGTCACCGTCAGCCCGGTGGGCATGCCCTTTTTCTCTTGCGTGGCCAGTTCGGCCTCGGTCGTGCCGCCGGTCTTGCATTCCTCAATAAAAGCCTGCAAGGCCGGATTCTTCTCGGCCGCGTGGGCCGCCAGCGGGTGCTCCGCCGCCACCGCCGCGAAGGTCACGCCCATGATGGTGTCGGCGCGGGTGGTGAACACGTACAAGCGCCCATCACCGATCAAATTGCCGTCGTGTCCGGCGATCTGGTGCGTGAACGCGAAGCGCACGCCTTC
>NZ_QGKM01000146.1 GCF_003172875.1 Leucothrix pacifica
GGCAGCGGCAAGACCGCCGCCTTCCTGTTGCCCGTGTTGCACACCCTGATCGAATTGCAGGCCGAAGCCGACGCGCGCGAACAGGCCGAGTGGGACGCCCTGGTGAAGCAGGCCGAAGCCGAAGGCAAGCCCGCCCCCAAGCGCTCCAAGCGCAAGAACCCTCTGCTGGCCCGCCACTTCAAGCCGGCCGTGCCGGGCGCCCTGATCGTGTGCCCCACCCGCGAACTGGCCCAGCAGGTGGCGCACGACGCCATCGACTTGGTCAAGCATTGCCGCGGCCTGCGCATCGCCAACGTGGTGGGTGGCATGCCCTACCAGATGCAGATCGCCAAGCTGCAGAACGCCGACCTGGTGGTGGCCACCCCCGGCCGCCTGCTGGACCTGCAGCGCAGCGGTCAGATCCAGCTCGACCAGGTGCGCTTCCTGGTGGTGGACGAAGCCGACCGCATGCTGGACCTGGGCTTCTCCGACGACCTGGCCGAGATCAACCAGCTCACCATCAAGCGCCACCAGACCATGATGTTCAGCGCCACCTTCGCGCCGCGCATCCAATCGCTGGCCGCCCGCGTGATGCGCGACCCGCAGCGCCTGCAGATCGACACCCCGCAGGACAAGCACAGCAGCATCGAGCAGCAGCTCTACTGGTGCGACAGCCCGGAACACAAGCGCCAGTTGCTGGATCACTGGCTGCGTGACGCCAGCATCGACCAGGCCATCGTGTTCGCCAGCACCCAGATCGAGTGCGACGCCCTGGCCGAAGACCTGCAGCAGGCCGGCTTTGCCGCCGTGGCGCTGCACGGTGCGCTGAGCCAAGGCCTGCGCAACCGCCGCCTGATGGCGCTGCGCAACGGCCAAGTGCAAATTTTGGTGGCCACCGACGTGGCCGCCCGCGGCATCGACGTGCCCACCATCACCCACGTGTTCAACCTGGACATCCCGTTCAACGCCGAAGACTACGTGCACCGCATCGGCCGCACCGGCCGCGCGGGCGCCTCGGGGCTGGCGGTGTCTTTCGTCAGCGGCAAGGACGCGCGCAACCTGGCCGACATCGAAAAGCTCATCGGCAAAAAGGCCGAGGTCGAGTCGATCGAACTGGAAGCCGACCGGC
>NZ_QGKM01000015.1 GCF_003172875.1 Leucothrix pacifica
CACATTAGCTCTGGGGGCTACCTTGACCGTGTCTTCACACGCCTGGCAGGCATACTTTTTCCGGACGTACCGGATGACCTGAAGTTTGGCCGGAATGATCTCCAGTTGCTCACTGCTGTCTTCACCAATCTCACTTAACTGACAGCCACAGGCGCACACCCGTTCGGCTTCCGGCAATTCAATCAGCTTGTGGATGCGGGGCAAATGTGCCGGCAATGGTCGGCGGGCTTTGCGTGTAGTCGTCGCCTGAACCGGGGTGTCTGAGGGTGTGGAACCATCGGTATCGGGTGGCGTCTGGTCACATCGCTCAAGCGTCTCCTCGACCTCATCAAACAGCTCACCTTGTCCGGGTGCTTTTTCACTGGAGGCCCCAAAGCGCTGTTGCCGGGCCAGCCGGATCGCTTCGAATAATGTCTGAACCTGCTTTTGTAAACGCTCAGTGGTACTGCGCTCTGCCAGCAGCAGCGCCTTCAGTGAGGCCACATCATTCGGTAAGGGGTCAGCAGGTCGTTTCATGGTGTGGATTATACCGGAAAACCCTATCCCACTGTGCGGTAGTTCAAGGTTTGATGCGGTTTATTGCGCCAGAGATCAAAGCCGTCCAGCAAGCGGTTGAGCTGCTCACCATCCATCACACAGGTCGGTGTGGTGACCTCATCCGGCCATTTAAACCGCTCCTGCTCCAGACTTTTATACCACAGGCAAAACCCGTTCTTCTCCCAGTACAGGATTTTCACCTTATCCCGGCGCCGGTTGGTAAACACATACAGCGCCGGTGCAAACGGATCCAGCTGCAGAGACTGCTCCACCAGGAGCGACAAGCCGTTAATGGACTTTCTGAAGTCCACGGACTGGGTGCACAGATACACCCGGGGTAATTGGTCCGCCGGACGCATCATGACCGGACACCCGAGAGCAGTGTGGACAACCAATCCGGATCAGGTAATCGATCAAACCGCAACGTGGCGTCACCCAGCACGATTGTCAGCGGGCTACCGGAGACAGTGGTGGATGACACCACCTGCGTAAACTGAGTCTGCGTGGAGGCAGTGACCGACCGGCCTTTGAGTGTGCTGCGCCATTGATATAACGTCTGCGGTTTGAGCTGATTGGCTTTGGCGTAGTCAGCGATACTCAATCCGGAACGCGCTGCGGCATCCCAGGTGAGTCTTCCAGAATTGCTGTTTTTGAGTCAGTGTGTTGTTCATACTTGTCTCCGGTTAATAGAGAGACAGAATGACCGAATAGCTGAGCGGCTGGTAGATGGGGTTTACCTGACGCTTACTTTAGTCGCGCATACTTTTAGAGATGAAGACGAAATAGAAGTGATTCGGATAATCTCGGCCCGACCAGCTACGTCTACGGAGAGAAAACGTTATGACAAAGAAAACAGTAATTTATAAAACAGATGGTAGTGATCAACCAGCGCTAACTGAGCAAGAGAAAGCTGAGTTGGAGGCGTTGTCAAAGTTGTCTGATAACGACATTGATACAAGCGAAATTCCACAGCTTGACGAAGGCTTTTGGAAAGTGGCTGAGCAAGGTGCTTTTTACAAACCTGTTAAAAAGCAAATCACAGTGCGTGTTGATGCTGACGTACTTGCTTGGTTGAAGTCGCAAGGCAGTGGTTATCAAACACGAATGAATGATATTTTGCGTCAGGCTATGATTAAGAAAGTGAGCTGAAGCATAATTTATGATTACCTACCAATCAGGCAATATATTTCACGATCAAGTAGACGCTATTATCAACCCAGTTAATACGGTAGGTGTGATGGGTAAGGGCTTAGCGTTACAGTTTAAAAAGGATTCATCAGCTGAATATCCAGTCCTTCAAAGTCTTTAATATTCCGAGTCACAATAGTCAGATGATGTACCTTAGCCGTACCCGCAATCAAAGAGTCAGCTAAGTGCAGCACTTTGCCTTGTTGTTTCATCATCGCTCGTAACAGTGCCGCTTCCTGAGCTTCTACTTGCCCAACAGGGATAATGTAGTCGCCATAAGTACTGACTAATCCAGAGACCATTTGTTTGATAGCCGCTTTTCTAGCACCATCAGGTATTAACGTTACGCCATACTCAAGCTCATGTAGCGTAATGGTTGATAACCAAGCGATAGGTGTAGAGGCGACAAAATCAACTACGCTTTTTTGTGGCTCAGGTCGACTGAGTTCAGAAATGATGTTTGTATCTAACAGGTAATTGGTCATAGTGCTTTACTGAAAGGGGATTTCACGAGAAGGCTCTTTTCTGTCAGGCAGCTCTAGCTCACCAAGGTTAGCCATGTTCTTGACCAGCCATTCGCCCATTGATTCTTTGGGTTTTGTTAGTGCTTCCCACTGTTCAACTGAAATCAACACATAGGGCTTTCTCGCGCCTATATATTGTGGTCTTTCATCTGCGCATCTAAGTAGCTCTGAAAGCTTTGCTTTTGCTTCAGCGACTGTCCAAGCGTCTTCGGATTGGGTGTTAGGCATCGTTTGATCTCCTAATGAATATATATAGTCTATATTGGACTATATTTATGGGTTTGTCGATAGATGAACTTTTTAGTAGATGTTGATGTTAGAGAAAACACCCATTATTTGTCTAATTGTTGTACCATAACAACCTGTTGTACTGGCTTAAAATACCCCAACAGGAAGCAACCGCATGAACAGAATCTTCGGTGGCGATAAGACCACAGAATTCACCTTCCAAAATGACATGATCCAGCAGATGCTAGCCAATGGCTGGAAGCTGGGTAACCCAAACAAGTACGACCGTGAACTCGCTTTATATTCCGAAGATGTTTTAGGTTTTATCAAAGACACGCAGGACGAGCAGTGGCAAAAGTTTTGTAAGTTGTACCCAAGTAATTCAGAACAAAAACTCTTAGAGCGCGTAGCCTCGCAGCTTAATAAAGCAGACCCCAATGCTGCAAACAAAACGGTTCGCACCTTCGGTACCTTAGGCGTCCTTCGCCATGAGTTACGTGACCGTGGTACACGCTTTAGTTTGTGCCAATTCAAGCCCGAACATGACTTAAACCCTGACACTTTAGCCCGATACAAAAAGAACCGTCTGCGTCTTGTACCAGAGCTGGTGTATAGCCCGTGGGCAACGGATGAGCATGAAGCGGCAACAGGTGTGCGTGCGAAAAAATGGCGTATTGACTTGGTGTTGTTTGTTAACGGTTTACCTGTGGCGACAATGGAGCTTAAGTCTGAGTTTAAGCAGCCCGTGAGTAACGCGGTAAAACAGTATAAAACCACGCGCTTTTCAATTGACCCTGAAACCAAAAAGCCTGAGCCATTGCTGACCTTTAAGCGTGGTGCGCTAGTGCATTTTGCGGTGAGCCAAGATCAGGTTTACATGGCGACGCGTTTAGAAGGCGATGACACGTTCTTTTTGCCGTTTAACAAAGGTACGAAAGAAGGTGGCGCAGGGAATGACATTCCTGAAGACCAAAACGAATATGCATCGGGCTATCTTTGGAATGAGGTGCTACTGCCAGATAATCTTCTGAATATTCTCTCGCGCTTTATGCATTTACAGATCGAGGAAAAGGAAACAGCAGAAGGGCGTCAGTTTAAGAAAGAAACACTGATCTTCCCGCGCTATCATCAGTGGGATGTGGTGCGAAAGTTGATTGAAGCAGCGAAGACTGAAGGGCCCGGTCATAAGTATTTGATTCAACACAGCGCGGGGTCGGGTAAGTCCAATTCGATTGCGTGGTCAGCACATCAGTTGTCAGCGATTCACCAAGATGATGGGAGTAAGTTGTTTGACTCGGTGATCGTGGTGACCGACAGAACGGTACTGGATGACCAGTTACAAGAAACGATTTCACAATACACGTCTGTTGAGGGTGTGGTTGGTCGTGTCAATCGCAAAGAAGGCGAGGGTTCTAAGTCAGAGCAGCTCGCAACGGCCTTAGAAAACTCGCAGCCGATTATCATTGTGACGATTCAGACCTTTCCGTATGTATTAAAAGCGATTGAAAACAGTGTGAGCCTGAAAGAACGTAACTATGTGGTGATCGCGGATGAGGCGCACAGCTCGCAAACGGGTAGTACAGCGCGTCAGCTAAAAGAAGTGTTGATGATAGATACTACTGGCAAGGGCAAAGGTGAGGATGAAGTCTTAAGCACCGAGGATATTCTGGACGCTGCGGTGGCCTCCCGTCGTGTGTCGAGTAACTTGAGCTACCTTGCGTTTACAGCAACGCCTAAGGATAAGACCTTGCAGTTGTTTGGTCGTGTACCCAACCCAGCAGAACCTGCGTCTAAGACCAATATGCCGGAGGCGTACCATGTTTACAGCATGCGCCAAGCGATTGAGGAAGGCTTTATTCTTGATGTGCTCAAGAACTACACCAACTACAAAGTGGCTTATCAGCTTGCGATGAAGATTGCAGGGAGTGATGAAGAGGTTGAGAGTAAGAAGGCCAAGGTTAAGTTGAATCAGTGGGTGCGTTTGCATGATCACAATATTAGCCAGAAAGTGAAGGTGATTATTGAGCACTTTAAAGACAACATCATGGGTTTATTGGCTGGCCAAGCGAAAGCGATGGTGGTGACGAGCAGCCGTAAAGAGGCGGTGCGTTATAAGTTGGGTTTTGATAAGTACATAAAAGAACAAGGCTACGACAGAATCACGGCAATGGTGGCGTTTTCGGGGGAAGTTGAGTTCAACGAGGATGACCCGAATTCGGCTGCGTTACTGGGTGATAAGTTTACCGAAACTGGCATGAACCCTGACCTGAAAGGGCGTGACATGCGTAAGACGTTTAATAGCGATGATTACCAGGTGATGATTGTGGCGAATAAGTTTCAAACAGGTTTTGATCAGCCGAAACTGTGCGCGATGTATGTCGATAAAAAGCTAGGCGGTGTGGAGTGTGTGCAGACGTTGTCGCGCTTGAACCGAACGTATAAGGGAAAAGCAGAGTGCGGCACGTTTGTGTTGGACTTCTTTAATGATCCTGAGGATATTTTGGAGGCGTTCCAGCCTTATTATCAAACCACTGAATTGGCGGATGTCTCTGATCCTGATTTGATTTTTGACTTGCGTGAAAAGCTGGATGCGGTGGGTATTTACCAGTGGCATGAGATCAATCAGTTTTGTGATGCGTTCTTTGTTAAAAGCAAAAGTAATGCGGCGATTTCGAATATCTGTAAGCCAGCGGTGGAGCGTTGGCAGAAGCGTTATAACTCAGCGGTTGAGGCATATCGAAAAGCTAAAGATGAGTTTGAACGCATAAAAGATTTTAACGACCCCGTAGTTACAGCGAATAGAGAGAACCACCTAAAAGAATGTCAGCAAGAGAAGGATACCTTAGAGATATTCAAAAAGGACTTAGGGACGTTTGTACGCTTCTATGAGTTCATGTCGCAGATTGTGGATTACGATGATAAAGACTTGGAAAAACTGAGTCTGTATGCGCGTAATCTTAGACCGCTACTGCGTGAAGCGGTGGTTGATGAAGATGATATTGACTTGAGCAATGTGGAGTTGAGTCACTACCGACTCACGGCGATTCGTCAGCAGCATATTAAGCTAAAAGATGATTCGGCGGATTATGCGCTTGAGCCGGGTGATAGTGTGGGCAGTGCCAAGCCCAAGGATAAGAAAGCGGAGTTTTTGTCGCAGATTATTGAGCGCTTGAATGAGATTTTTGTAACGGATGGTTTGACAGATGATGACTTGGTTAATTATGCACAGACGATTCGGGACAAGATGAGAGAAAACACGGTGGTGATGAATCAGGTCGCGAATAATTCGCCTGAGCAGGCGATGCTGGGTGACTTCCAGAAAGCGGTCGATGACGCGATTATGGATAGCGGCCAAGCGCATGAAAATCAGATGATGCAGTTGTTGTCTAATCCTGATCGGGCGGTGGCGTTTTCGCGGCTTGTGTTTGAGATGTTGAAGATGGGGCGTTAGTTGGCACGCAAGTAATTTAGAAGCATTTTATGTGATGGGATGTAGGTGCTGTTGGCCGTTTAAAGGATTAGAAACTTCTTAAGCTCATTAATCACAGAACCCCATTATCTTGACTATACTCATTTTGGAGATCAAATTTTTCGATATAAAAAGTGAGGGAGAATGATGGCTAGTTCAGATTGGCATCCAAAAGGCTTCGAAGCCTACGCCAAAAGTGATTACACCTACGATGATGCTGCGATGCTTGCATCACTGTGGAATATACCGATTGTTGAGGCAAAACAAGTACTCGGTCATAAGATTATCAATAATATTCAGGATCTGTTACCAGAAGGCTTACAAACACCGAGTGGTGCGAAAGCGGACCCAAAACTGGATCCGAAAGCCGAACCAAATGGTACTGATGTGAAGTTTCAGGCCTACGTTCACAGTCGTTATGACTACACTGATGCAGAACTTTTAGCGTCACTCTGGAATATGAGTATTATCGAAGCTAAGCATGAAATCGGTTATAAAGTTAAGCATGGTCTTGAGCAGAATTTGCCAGATAAACTACGTGAGAATGACCACGTATCACCCCACCTGAGTCCTGAAGATAAAGCATATGAAGCATATCGGCAGAGTCATTATGACTATGATGATGCTGAACTACTGTCTGGTGTTTGGGGATTATCGATCGTTGAAGCCAAGCATATGATTGGTGTGACCGTGGCCACTAAAATGGAAACCTTGTTACCCGGCAAAATATATCGTGAGAGCTGATGGATAAGTTTGTATGACAGCACACTTATGTTTGGTCAAATCAGAGAGTGTTAATGCATTGTCAATAGATGCTGCCGAAACACTGCCGAACTGTCCTGAGAAGTATGGGGTGGAGGTGGAATTGCTGGCACCCTCTGGTTCAGACCGACGCGCCTTAGCACAAGCAATTGCGACGAAGCTCAATGGCGTGGTTGAGCCTTTTTTTCATCTTGATTCTGAGCCAAGTCGTGTTAAAGACAAACCGGTGTTTTACCACCTGACACAAGCGTTTAAGGTGTTGAATGTCTCCGGGGATGTATTGCTGCAATGTCTGGATGATATTACGCTGCAGCAGGGCTTAGTCAAAAGCACAGAGGCTAAAGCGGGTTGGTATCGCATTCTCAGCGATGACATTCGTTTGTTGCGCTTAGCCAGACAGCAGGTCAATCCTCATGATTCTATAGAGCAGTCACTCACTGGTATCGCCAGTTTATTCGGTGTAGATGTTGATGCGGCTAAAGGTGGCGTATACCGTGTAGCAGACCAAGCAGGCGCATCGATTGCTCTGGCGGCACCCCTACCGGGTGAGCGTGAACGACCCTGTGAGATGGTCACTGCACCACTGGCTGCTCATGACACTGAGTCGTTACGCGTCTATTTGGATACTGCTAATGAGTTAGGTTTTGAAATCCCCGAAGAAGGAGCGACTCATCTTCATTTTGATGGCGCATTCTTTTCAGAGCCATCGATGTTTCTTAAGATAGCCAGATTTCTTCACCAGTATCGCTTAGTGTTACGGCGGATTATGAATACCAATCTGAATTGTCGTCGTATTGGTGATTGGCCTCATGAGTTTCTGGAGCTGATCAAAACCGACGAGTTATTAGCATTAGATTGGCAAGCATGTCGCGAACGAGTTGCACAGACGGGAATCACAAAATACTGTGATTTTAATTTGAGAAATCTGATTTTTAATTCGCCGGATAAACATACCTTAGAGATCCGCATGCTGCCGTCTGTGTTAGACAGCGAATATCTATTCAGAATGCTACGCTGCTTCAATCAAATATTTATCTATCTGCATGGTTTGGTATCGTTTGACTATCAACGGTTTATGGAACCAACGCCAGAAAATGCGCAGACTTTGCTAGAGGCTTTAGGGCTGGATGAGGAAGACCGTATCGAACTGATGGCGGCATTTGATGGCTAAGTCGTTCAATCATCATTCCGGCTTGTTACCCGAAAACGCTTAAATATAACCTTCCAGAAAATCTTTTTTTACGTATACTCAGGAGTACACTTACTTTTGAGTTTACAGCCTTATGTTTGAGACGCTACCCCATCCAAAACCTGATGCCATTCTTGCGCAAATGGCGCCATTCAAAGTTGATACTCGTCCCGATAAAATGAATCTGGGCGTGGGTGTTTATATGAATGATAAGGGTGAAACCATCATTCTGGACTCTGTAAAAGAAGCGGAGCGTCGCTTACTGGAGCAAGAAACGACCAAGACTTATGTCGGGTTAGCCGGTGATGTAGCTTATAACGAAGCGATGAAAGAAATCGTGTTTGGTGATGCAGCACCTGCGGGACGTGTGTATGGTTTGCAGGCTCCTGGTGGCAGTGGCTCGCTGCGGGTGTTGGCTGAGTTGATGGCACGTATGCGTCCAAATGCCAAAGTATGGGTGAGTACTCCGACTTGGCCTAATCACTATGCATTGCTAAAAACAGGCAATATTGAAATCGCTGAATACCCTTACTTCGACCCTGAGACCTGCTCGGTTGATTTTGATGCGATGACTGCAAAGCTTCGCACATTGGGCTCTGACGATGTCGTCATTCTTCACGGGTGTTGCCATAACCCAACCGGTGCCAACTTAAGTCCTGCGCAGTGGGATGAAGTGGCTGAAATAGCCGTTGAGACAGGCTTCTTGCCGTTTTTTGATATCGCATACCAAGGTTTTGGTGACGGTTTAGAAGAAGATGCTTACGGGGTTCGTAAGTTTGCTTCAACCGTTAAGGAAATGCTGGTTGCTGTGTCGTGCTCAAAGAACTTTGGTATCTACCGCGACCGTGTGGGCTGTGCATTTGTCATGGGTGGTACTGAAGAAACAGCGACACTGGCCAATGAAAATATCCAGAATATTGCACGCGGAATGTACTCCATGCCACCAGATCACGGTGCATCTGTCGTGAGGATTATTTGGCAAGATCCGGAATTGCGTCAGCAGTGGATGGATGAGTTAAAAACAATGTGTACACGCATGACGTCTCTGCGTAATTTACTTGCTGAGAGCTTCCGCAAACAAGGTGGTGGCGATCGCTTTGATTTCGTCGCAGTGCATCGCGGTATGTTCTCTCTGTTAGGGCTTACGCCGGAGCAGGTTGATAAGCTTCGTCAAGATCATGCGATTTATATGATCGGTGACTCACGCGTCAATATTGCAGGTATGCAGGAGCAAAACATCGATCGTTTTGTGGCTGCGGTATTGGAAGTGACACAGGGTTAATAGGTTTTGTAGCGACCTAACCTCGCTAAGGAAACCACTTAGCAATTGTTAATATGCTTTGAGTTCAGCTCGATTGAACTATGAAATATCCGGCGCAGAGTGACCGGATATTTTTTTGCATGATATTTAATGACCATTGGTCGGACTTGTCCTGTGGTGCTTACTACTTGACTGTTAAACTAACACTACAAAAAAAATTAACAGATTCCATGGTTGTCTCCTCATGAGCTTTATTTCTGATCGACTGTCTCTTTCAGCGCGCTGCTTTGTGCCAGTGCTGATAATTATTCTTGCTTCACTGCCTGTCTCTCTCAGTCTGGCTGAGGAGATCAAATCAGCTATTGTGGTGAATCAGGCGGGATATCATCCTGACTGGCCCAAGCGTGCCATGCTGATTAATAAAACAGAAGAGGATTCTATTGCCTTGATTGATGCGCAGTCAGGGGATTTAGTCAAAATGATTAATCCAGAGTCGGAAGTTGAGGGGCCACAACAGAGCAAATTACAGTTCCTGGATTTCTCAGACGTTGTAAATACCGGTCGTTTTTATCTTGAAGGCGGTGATCTGAAGTCCGTTACGTTTAGCATAGCGGAAGAGCCCTATAAGGAAGCTACGCGCTTATTACTGCGCAGTTATTATTTGCAACGATGTGGTGAAGAGTTGCTTGATCCTGAGACAGGACTGTCGCATCAGGCGTGTCATTTGGATGACGGTATTTATGCTCGCGATGATGAGCTCAATAAAGAAGGGGTGCATCATCATGCCAGCGGTGGATGGCATGATGCCGGCGATTACGGAAAATACATTGCGCCTGCCTCGGTGACCGTGAATCGCTTGATGAGCTTGTATTTAATGGCGCCATCGCGTTATCCGGACTCTGCTTTATCCATACCTGAGTCGGGTAATGGTCGTTCAGATCTGCTGGATGAATTAATCGTTGAGTTGGACTGGATGCTAAAAATGCAGCGCGCGGATGGTGCTGTTTATCGTAAATTGTCCGGCGCCAAATGGCCCAGCGTCATTACGCCTGATGAAGATACGCAAGTGCGTTACGTCTATGGGGTGTCATCACCCGAGACTGGTAAGTTTATTTCCAGTATGGCGATGGCGTCGCGTACTTATAAAAATATTGATGAAGCCCGTTCGGAGCGCTATCTGGAAGCCGCTGAAAAATCCTGGAACTGGTTGAAATTCCAGTCAGAGCAAACGGTGGATTGGCAAAAGAAAGATGACTCTGGCTCAGGTTCCTATTTAAGTTCGGACACGGATACAGAGGTGCAGTTAGATACAGACCGTGATGACCGACTGACCGCTGCCATAGAGCTGTTTTTGGCGACGAGAAAAGATGAGTATCGGGATTATATATTGGCTTTTGAGCCTGAGAAAACTTATTCCTTATATGAATGGAAAGATGCTTCTGCATTGTCATTACTTCACTTGATGGAGCAGGATAAATCCCCGGAGATGGCAGCGATTCGTGAGGATATCCAACGTAAATTAATGCAGCGTGCTGATCAGCTTTATGCGCAAGTCATGGACTCGCCTTTTAATGTGGCGAATACCAAAATCATCTGGGGTTCCAATAAAATGACCGCAGAGGAGGGCATTACACTCGCACATGCCTGGAGACTTAGTGGTCAGAAAAAGTATCTTCACGCGGCTATTGATCAGCTGGATTATGTGATGGGGAGAAATCCTTTCAATCTCTCATTCGTAACGGCGGTGGGTGAAAAAGCAGTGAAAAACCCGGTGCATATCTTTGGTCGTTCTCTAAAGCGTACCTTGCCTGGTTTATTAGTGGGTGGTCCAAATGAATCAGCTCAGGATGGCATTGCGCCTAAGGGTAAAGGGTTGATGAGCTATGTGGATCATGAACGTGCTTACTCGGTTAATGAGTACGCGATTGATTACAATGCGGCATTGATTGGGTTACTGGAGATTTTAGCGATTTACGATGAGGGGACTGATGTAACTTCTGAAGTTTATGCGAAGCCTTCTTCAGCGGCTTCAGTGGATGTGGTGCGCGCAGACGCTCTTATAAGTGATCAGGATATAGCCAGCGCTTTACAGTCTGCCAGTATCACATCAGCACCATCTGACGTTCCTCAGAAGGTATTGTTTATTGGTAACAGCTTCACGTATTACAACAATAGTTTGCATTATCATGTGGAGCAGTTGAGGCGTTATGCTATGAAACCTGCGGACTTTTCGCCTTATAATTTCAGAGCGGCGACTATTGCGGGTGGTTATTGGTATGAGCAACAAGCGGGTGTGGATAGTTTGACCGCTGGAAAAGGCTGGGACGTTGTTGCGCTTCAAGGTCATAGTCGGGAAGCGATTGATGATGATAAAAAACTAATTTTTAAAGCGAGTCTGAGAGAGTCAATCGAGTTACTTCAACAGCGAGGTGCTAGGCCCATGTTGTTTATGACCTGGGCCTACAAACACCAGCCGGATATGATTCAACAGCTTGAGCCTGCTTACATTGAGCTGGCCAGAGAGTTAGAAGTCACTTTGGTACCCGTAGGAAGCGCATTTGATCGTGCGCTCGCGGCAAGACCTACTCTTAACTTACACGCACCTGATGGTATACACCCTAGTCGTGAAGGAACCTACTTAGCTGCTTGTGTGTTTTATAAAATGTTATACAAGCAATCACCCGTAGGCCTGTTTTATAAAATGGGGCTTGAGCCGGAAACGGCTGAGTTTTTACAAAGGATTGCGGAGCAAACAGTCTCTGAGTTTAGCAAGCATGAACTCAACCACACCTTAGCCTCGAGTGTGGTGGTTGCTCCACAGTAACTTTAATTGGGAATAGCTTGGCTTCACACATTGACTTTATTCCTGCTTTTCAAATGTTAATGAAAACGAGATCAATGAAGCATAAGCGAAAGGGTCGGCATTTAAGGAACGGTTGCTTAGTGCCAGTACACTTTGAATGCGTTGGTTCATGAGTTTTCCGCCCAGCATTGCACTTGCTTCCAGTAGCAATGTTTCCGGTGAAGTGATTGGCGTGTCTGCGATATGACTTTGTGCCACGCTGTTGGGTAATAAGGATTTACTGGTTTCTGACCATGCCAGGTTGTTGTAAAAGAGGTGCCAGGTTTGGTCAATAATGCTGGCTGCGACAGCAGCGTAACGCGGCTCACAACTGGCATTTGACCATTCTAATAAGCCTTTAGCTACCGCGGCATAGTCCTGAAAAGTACCGATCTGCTGTGAGGCGGCAGAGCGTTTGAGTCGTTCACCATCCCAGAGGCTTAACAAAAAAGCTGCTAGCTGATCTCCTGACTGACGCAATGCAGGCTTGTGTGGTAACGCAGCGGCTAGTGATGATAATACAAGCCCATTCCAGCCGGATAATTGCTTGTTGTCTTTTGGTAAGCTGCGATTTGCTTGTCGATATTGTTGGAGTTTGAGTTTAAGTTCGTCGATTGCTTTTCCTGTCTCGGCTTCAGTCATCTGCAAATCTTTCGCAAGAGATGCAATACTGTCACTCTGAATGGGCAAGTTTCCAGAGACTTGTTCCGGTGGGCGTTTTAAATCCCAAACGGCAAATGCGATGGCCTGTTCTTTTTTGTTTAACGCGGCTCGTATGTCATCTTCGGTATACAGATAATAAGCCCCTTCATTACCCTCATTATCAACTGCGGACAGGCTCGCAATAAAAGCATCTCTGCCGCGCATCTCGCGTTGCATAAAGTCGATCGTTTCTAGGGCAACATCCCGATATGGTTTGTGGTTGAAATAGTCTGCCGCTTTAAATAATAAAATAGGTAATTGGGCATTGGTATACAGCATCTTTTCGTAATGCGGTGTTTTCCAGCCGGGGTCAACGGTGTAACGAAAGAAGCCACCGCCAATAGCATCATGCAAGCCTTTGGTGCTGATCGCATCTATGGTAAGCCTCAGGAACTCATCGATCTCCGGATTAGGCTTTTTAGCGTTTATTTCCAGCAGTGCGTGAATTTGCGGGAAGTTGGGAAACTTTTGATTGCTGAAACCACCCTGTAAATCATCAGCTTCTTCCATGGCTTTTTCAAGAAACAACGCTGCTTGACTGGCAATGCTAATTTTTTGTGTCGTCAGCTCTAAAATGCCCAGCATGCCTGATAGTTGCTTACTCAGGTCTTTTGCTTTTTCCATGACTAACGCTGAGTCCTTAGACCAGCGTTGATTGATGGTTTCCAGTACTCCGGAAAAATGATCGCGGGGCATGTAAGTACTACCAACTAAGGGGTAACCTTCTGGTGTGATGAATACATTCAATGGCCAACCAGCAACGCCATTGGTCACCTGTACAAATTCAATCAGTCGTTTGTCGAGTACCGGATTTAATTCACGATCAACTTTGATTGGTATATAGTTTTCATTAAGCTGTTTGGCAATGCTTGGGTCGACAAAGCTTTCCTGATGCATGACATGACACCAGTGGCAGGCAAAATAGCCGATGGATACATAGAGTAGTTTGTTTTCTTTACGGGCTTTTGCCAGGGCTTCATCACCCCAGCTGTGCCAGGCGATTGGGTCATCACCGTGCATGGCCAAATACGGTGAGTGATGACCCTTAAGCTCATTCGCAAATGCGGGAAGAAAAACGCTACTGCTCAGGCTGGCTGCTAAGGTAAGGCGAAGCATCAGTTGTGATAGGGGCATGCTTGCCTCCGGTATTAATAGTGCTTATCAATACGGGTGATATGGCTGCTTGGTTGCTTAAACACAGAATTTACTGGAACGATTGATGAGACTGTTATCGATTTTTATGGCACTTAAGTTGCGGGCAAGGCCTCAAATATCACAGGCCTGACACTCATACACATCCATGACTGATTTAAGTTCTGAGTACACATAGTCTCGCTCTTGCAAGGTTAAAGAGGCCAGTGATTCAACGGTTTCCTCTCGCTCCATCGAGTGCAGGAGTTTATTGACTTTCATACAGCCTTCCAGCGCTAAAGTTTCAACGATTTCGTCCAGTTTATGAGTGTCTAAATCAGCATTCATGGTTGCCTGTGGAAATGCTGCACCACCAAACCAGAACTCCAGGCCTTTGTCTAAAAACTCGTCGTAATTTAGATAGTGAGTACCATCACAGGAAAAATTAAGCCCCACTTTGCCATTCACAATGTTGAATGATGCGGAGCGTAAATAGATGGTTTCATCGGCAAACCGCAACGCTTTGAATTGCCTTAGTATCTTGCCCACTAGTTCTTTTGGCACCGTTGCCCTGTCAAAATACTGACGTCTCGGATACGCTAAACAGATATTCGTATTTGAAAGTTCGTCCATTGTCAGTAGACGATAAACATACGGATCATCAGTATGCCAGATGGTTGAGCGACTACTGGAGAAGTGGGTTTGAATATGATGAACACCCTGATCAACAATAAGTGCTTCATGAACAGACAACACGTGATCGATATGTTTGTCCATCAGGCTTTCTACCCGTTCTTGCGTAAACAAGCCTTGACGGATAGCGGGATCACCTTTGATTTGTCGCCATTGGCTAGGCTCTTCATATATCACATCAGAATGAGGCAGTTCACGCAGATCGAAATCAACCCCTAAATAGCCGAGGCGTTGTCCGTCCTTATTTCGAATGGTTTGCGTCGCAGTGACAGACGGCCGCTTTTTATTTCGGCTTATATATGCCTGCGACAGATTAAAGTTAATCGATTCGTCATACATGTGTTGCATGTAAGGACGTTGGGAGCGATCACGTTTGATCGCTTCACTGTCTGCACCAAAGCGGTTGATGGTTGAGCTTAGCTGAATGCCCTTGTCATCAAGCACATAGACATATTTTGAGTGATCCAATGAGTTGAAGATATAACGCAGATGCTTGTCGAGCAGATCGATATCATCCATTAATGGTGGAATGAACTGCGCATGGTGGTTTAATTCGTTAGCCAGTAGATCTTTAAGAATGACCCGTTGAGCATGAATAGAGTGCTTGAGCGTGTTAGGCATTACTTCCTCCGGCAATAGAATAGGTTGTGCCGATATTAGTATGTGCCTGCTGTTTAAGCCTGACCATATCCATTTTTGTGAGATGAAATACTACGGAGTGGGGAGTGATATGCATGATAAATATAAAAAAAGGCTACCCATTTGGATAGCCCCTTGCGCCTGTCTACGAACTGAAGTTTAAGCCGTTAACAAACTCTCCTTACTGAGAGCCATTGCTTAAACTGATTACTGTCCATATTAGTTCGCATCTTTTGCCGCGCCATGCTCATGCTTCATGTCGTCATGTTTCATCTCGCCCATCTCAGAGTGATCCATCTCCTTGTGGTCATGTTTATTCTCATCCGCAGCAGAATGATCCATTGTTTCCTCACCGTGCTTCATATCGGTCATTGCGGAGTGATCCATCATTTTTGCGATGTCTTTTACAAGGAATTCAATTTCAATATCGCCGGCTTTTTCAAATTTCACCAAACCTTTACGACGCTCATCTGGCTTTAATTGCTCTTGTAAGCCGATAAACATAATGTGGTAGCTGCCTGGCTTTAGCTCGACAGTTTTTCCCGCAGGAATTTCCAAGCCATCTTCGATTTGGTTCATTTTCATCACACCATCGACCATGATCATTTCGTGGATTTCAACCGTGTCCGCAAAAGTACTCGTGCCTGCGATCAGACGATCCGCCTCAGTACCATTATTGGTAATCGTCATAAAGCCACCTCCGACAGGAGATGACGGTGGCGTGCTGCGTGCGTATGGATGATCAATCGTCAGAGAGCCGACTTTGTATTCGTGTGCAGATACGCTTACGCCCAATGTCGTTAAAGCGAGTAGTGTTGAAAGTATTACATTTTTCATGTCTGTATTTCCTGAATCTGTTTTGTCGAGTGAGTGCTATGAACAGTAGCTATTTTTTATTAATCAGTAAGCCACAATAATTCTTAACCAGATGTATTTCTGGCAGTGCTTAAGAGGGCTTAAATACTACAAATAGACGGGAGGTGCGCGACTGGAATACAGAGAGAGATGAGGAACTCGATAGACGTATGATGTGTATATCGTGTTTTGCTGAAAAGGCGTGGGCGTGAACGCTGGAATGCCAGGTGTGGGCAATGGGCTGCTACCCAATGCATCTGCTAATTGCAATACCGCACAGTAGTCGGACACTTCCTCAAGTGTCAGGTGTGCTTTCAGCGTGACTGATTTGAAGCCATTAACTGTACAGACAATCACCGTTTCGCCTTTAGCATTGCTGCTAATCAGCGGAGTCGTCCAGAAATTAAGCCATGGGGTCATCGTAATGACCAGAATTAATATCCAGAGCGAAATGGTTTTATGTGTAAGTCTTTTGATCAAGTCAGGTTTCTATAAATTTCGGTTATACGATTCTGTGGTTTTTCGCTGGCGTATGTCAAGCTTGATAAACTAAACATATCACGGATGAAACTGCGTCACGTATAGTCTTTGAGGTTGACTGACACATCAGCGGCTGCTTCTTTTGGTATATTCTTGCCGGCTGCCAGTATTTTACGCCCCATGCTGTAGGCAATAGGATCATTCATCGCATCGACGGCGAGGAATTGCTGATCTTTGTAGTACCAAATTGACAGAGAACCTTCGCGCTTACCGGGGCGTGTGACTGTATCGTTATATCCTTGATTTAAGCCAGCAATCTGAAGTTTGGTTTTATACTGGTCTGACCAGAACCAGGGAATAGGCTGATACTGAACTGGCTCACCAAGGATATGCATTGCTGCATTTTCAGCTTGTTCCACGGCATTTTGCACCGACTCCAACCTAATGCGTTGTCCCTGGTATTCAAAGCTTGCGCAGTCACCGGCTGAATAGATCGATACATCGCTGGTTTGGCTCTGCAAATTCACCGCAATACCATTATCAATAGTCAGGCCGGCATCCTCTGCGAGTTGAGTGTTGGGTGCTACTCCAATACCAGTGATGACGAAGTCTACCGCTATCTCGCTGCCGTCACTTAACAATGCTGAACGGACATGCCCCTCTTTGTCGGTAAAGCTTTTGAGGCCGGTATTTTCCAGTATGGTGATATTGTTGAGTTGATGAATGGTTCTGAAATACTCAGAGGTTGCTGGTGAGGCAACGCGTTGCAAAATACGGTCGGCTAATTCCACCACGGTTACTTGTAAACCTAAATCGGATGCAACAGCAGCGGCTTCTAGGCCGATATATCCGCCACCTACAATTAGTAGCTTTTTACCCTCAGTAAATTCGTGCTTCATTTGATCCACGTCGTTGAGGCCTCGCAGCGTGTAAATACCACTGAGTCGTCCACCAATTGCTTCCGGAAGCCAATGGGGTGTTGAGCCGGTACAGAGCATCAATTGACTGTAATTCAGGGTTTCGCTATTGCTAAGGGATACACTTTTATCTTGTCGGTTAATACTTTCTACTCGTGTGTTAAGTTTAAGCTCAACCTTGTGATCCTCATACCAGTCTTGGGGACGAAGCAATAAACGCGACAGGTCCATTTGTCCAAGCAGGTACCTCTTAGACAGTGGAGGACGTTGATAGGGTAGGTATGCCTCATCACCTATCATAATGATTCTTCCTTCGTACTCATGACTGCGCAGTGTTGCAACAAATGACGCGGCAGCTTGTCCTGCTCCTATAACAATAATGGGATTTGACATGTCGATGAGTTCCTTGCTTTTTGTGGTAATGGTTGAGCCGGTATGAGCCTGAACTTTAGCAGTTTAGTGAGAATACAGGAAAGTGCCAGATGTGAATTTTACAGTAATCCGGGCGTATGGATTTGAAGGCGGGTTAATTGGGTTCGGATTACTTCCCAGTTATCAGTTAAACACTACCGCAGTCCTTTTGCTTGCTTGCTTAAACTTATTGCCAACATAAAATCAATTGTATTAATCGTGAATTGTTGGTGTATCAGGCAGGGTAGCCGCAGACCAATATAGATTACAAAATAACCCGTCATAAGGAGTTTGGTGTGGGCTATTCTTTAGATAATCAGATAAATGATTCAACGCAGTTCAAAGCACCGGATCCGCTATTTATTGCAACGGTACAGGCCTTATCGCAAGGATTCCCGTGGGAGAGGTTTGAGCGTTTTTTTGACTCTCGTCCTTTAATCAATGCAAGTGCGGTTGATCAGGTCTTTCTAATGCGTGTCCTCGCACTGCAGGAAATGTTGTGCCTGAATGATGCTGATGTTCTGAAGTGGGTGAAAAACCAGCTCTATTTATTTGCATTTGTATCGCCTCACTATAAACCAAGATTACCGAATGAAACCGTTCTGGAAAACTTTCGCCAAAGGCTCGATGAGTTAAAAATGCTTCAGCCATTCCGCCTGCGTTGCCAGCAGTTGATATTGAAATATGGTGAAATGCCGGATTCATTAGAGTCGCCTGCTGTGCCTGGGCAGTCAGTCGAGTTTGATGCTTATCTCTACAGTGATTCCAAGCTTGAATCATCTGCTGAAGAGTCGATAGATTTTCCTGAAATCGAAGAGCGTTGGGTGACTTGCCCGTTGTGCGATAGCTCTGAATTAGGTGCTTATGCTCCTGCAAGTTTAGACATACCCAATGCTGATCCATGGGCTGACTGTCAGCAGTGTGGTCATAAATTCAAAGTAGGATAACGCTGTCGTTTTATAAGCACATCTGTCAAAATTATCGGGAGCTTCTTTTGATTACTAAAGTTTTGACAGGATATTGCTATGGATAACAACTCACTGGCTTTGCAAGGTAAGGTCGCTCTGGTCACGGGTGCTGCCAAGCGCATCGGTGCCAACATTGCAAGAACACTTCACTCTCAAGGCGCCTGTGTCGTCATTCATTATGGTCATTCAGCCGAAGCAGCAGAAAGGCTGGTTCGCGAACTTAATGAAATCCGTAATAATTCATCCCTTAGCTATCAAGCCAGTCTTGGAGATGTGTCTGCACTTAAAAATATGATTGCTGAGGTGACTTCATTAACCGGAGGTTTGGATGTTTTGGTAAATAATGCTTCTTCATTTTACCCAACTCCCATTGGTAAAGTGACTGAGACTGACTGGACGACGTTGTTTGATAGTAACCTGAAAGGGCCGCTCTTTTTGTCACAGGCTGCTGCGCCATATTTGAGGGAAGCCGGGGGGTGTATTGTGAATATGGTAGATATACATGCCAAACGTCCCCTACATGAGCATAGTGTTTATTGTGCGGCTAAGGCTGGTTTAATTATGTTAACGCAGTCATTGGCTCAGGAGCTGGGGCCTGAGATTAGGGTAAACGCTGTTGCGCCGGGGATCATTCTTTGGCCTGAAGTTGATCAAAATAGTGATGCACAGAATGAGCTGGTTTCCCGAACGGCACTCAAGCAAGAAGGCTGCCCGAATGATATTGCCCGGACCGTTTTATTTCTGGTAAAAGATGCGAATTACATTACCGGACAAGTCATCGCGGTAGATGGTGGCCGGACCTTGTTCCAATAAGGTCAATAATTATTAATAGATCGTCATGCAGTCCGTCATGGTAGACGTAGTGATTCAGGTTTCATTGATGGTATACTCTGCATAAGCCATGATTATCAGATATTTCTGGGGGAGTGGTATGAACACAATAACTATAGTTGAAGTTGATGATATCTGAATTCAAAACATATAAAAGCGGCCTAAAAGTAATTACTTTAAGTGCTGCTTTTTTTCTGGGGAGCGCTACGACGTGTTTCGCTGCGGGTTACAATCTAAATCTGCGTGATGCTGATTTACAGGCTCTTGTTACAACAATCTCTGCTGCGACAGGTAAGAATTTTGTTTTAGATAAGCAAGTTCGTGGCCAGAAAGTTACCATTATAACCGGAAGTGAAATCGATGAGGATAAGTTGTATGCCACTTTCCTGTCAGTCCTTCAAATGCATGGTTTATCTGCTATTGATTCCGATGGAATCATCAAGATAATCCCCGCCAACAAAGGCAAGTATCAATCAGTGCCAGTGATCAAGGATCCGACGGGTATCCCTGAAATCGATAGAAAGACAAAGAAAAAAGAACCTGATGCTTTGTATACGAAAGTTATCAAAGCATCGCATGTACCTGTTGCGAACATGGTACCCATTCTTCGGCCAATGATCTCACCAACGGGTCACTTACAAGGTTATCCACCGAGTAATAGTATTGTGGTAACAGATACGGCGGCCAATATTTCCAAAGTAACTGATTTGGTTCGAAATATGGACCGTCCTGATGAGGACGAGATGGAAGTGGTAACGCTTCGCTTCGCCTCAGCTGTTGAGTTGGTTAAAACCATTCAGGGATTACAGGGTGCTGCGACGCAAAAGGGTGCTGTTGCAAAATATAAAGTTTCACCGGATGTACGCACGAATAGTGTTCTGGTAAGCGGCAGTAAATCGGGTCGTTCACAGGTTAAAGATATCATCCGCCGTTTAGATCGCCCTAAAATCAAAACAGAAGAAGAATCTACCAGGGTGGTTTACCTTCGATATGCAAAGGCTGAAGACCTTGCAAAAGTATTACAGTCTACAACTGCCAACGCTGTCAGTGCCAAGGCCTCTGCAGAAGGTGGGGCCGGTACTCAAAAAGCGAAGGTCACAATCTCTGCTGATGCATCTACCAATACCTTGGTTATCACTGCAGAGCCAGAAGTACATCGAAACATACTTGAAGTGGTTAAGCGACTGGATATTCGTCGCGCGCAAGTCATGGTTGAAGCAGTAATTGCTGAAGTATCAATGGACTTGTCTAAAGAGTTAGGCATGCAAATTGGTGCTTATGATGCGACGGGCGGGTCTCCTTTGGTATCCACCTCATTTAGTGGGAGCTCATTCTCACTGGCAAACATTGTCAGCGGTGCCTTGCCTACCGGTACAGGTATGCTGTTGGGTATTGGGGGGGGGAGTGAAGGTAACACGCAGTGGGGTGCTGTAATGAATGCACTGGCTAGTGACGCTGCGACCAATATTCTCTCAACACCCACCATTGTGACAATGGACAATGTTGAAGCAAATATGGTGGTTGGTCAAAACGTTCCGTTTGTGACTGGTACAACAACCAACGACACGAATACTAATCCTTTCCAGACGATTGAACGTCAGGATATTGGTATTACTTTGAAAGTTACTCCACAAATAAATTCTGGCAGAAGCATCATGCTCAAGTTGGAGCAGGAAGTGTCTAGCTTGGCGGCAAGTAGTGCCAGCGCCTCTGATTTGATTACCAATAAGCGCTCTTTCTCTACTCAAGTAATGGTAGAAGACGGGCAGATGTTGGTGATCGGTGGTTTGATTGAAGATACCTTCCGTGATACGGAGCAAAAAGTGCCTATTCTTGGGGATCTGCCGTTTATTGGTAAGGCATTCCGCAACACTGTTACGGAGAAAAGTAAGCAGAACTTAATGGTCTTCATACACCCTATGATTATGCGGGATGTGTTGACTGCTGATAGCTTTACCATGCAGAAGTATAACGACTTGCGTGGTGCTCAAATGCAGAGTCGTGTGAATCAACGTGGTTCAGGCTCACGTATGGCGGCTGAATTCCCTAATGACCCGAATGTATTGCTTACCGAGAATCCGAGTATTATCCGGCAGGAGCAGCTACAACGTCACATTCAGGTGAACCAGCAACAAGCTAATACGCAGACCCATCGATATGATACCAATGCGCCTGCAAGACCGTCAAGACCATTAACAGTTCAGCAGCGTCAGCAGATAGCTAAGCAGCGCGAAGCGCAGCAGAAACATCAAAATGAGATGAAGCGTCGTCAGGCCAGGCAGGCTGAGCAGGCCAGAAGAGAAGAAATTCAACGTCGTAGGAATCAGGTTCTTCAGCGAGACAGAGAGCTGAAACTACTTCATCAGCAGAAATTGAATGGCCAGAATGGTAATCGAGGCACCTATTGATGCACTGTTGTTATGAGTGAAATAATGGATCAAATTGATGTGCCAGAGGATGAGTTAGTTGCCGAATTGGTAGACTTTCCTTATATGTTCGCCAAGCGCAATGGCGTCGTACTGGATCAGGATGAAACAGGTGAGCAAGTTGCCTATTTTCGTTCTAAACTCACTCCTTCTGTTGCCAATGAGGTGTGTCGTTTCCTCGGTCAGAAGATTTCTTTTAAGCCTCTGGAGAACGAAGCATTTGACTCATTGTTAGCACGTCACTACGATCGTAGTGGTGATGGCGCCCGTGCGATGATGGACGACTTGGGCGATGAGTTCGATTTGCATGATATTGCAGACTCTATGCCTGAGCCAGAGGATCTTTTAGAAGCTGAAGATGATGCGCCCATCATCCGCTTAATCAATGCTTTGTTAAGTCAGGCGATTAAAGAGGGCGCTTCAGATATTCACGTTGAGACCTACGAAAACCGTATGTTGGTCCGAATGCGTGTTGATGGCACGTTAAGAGAAGTGTTGGAGCCGCCTAAGGCGATGGCTCCATTGATTATTTCCCGTCTCAAAGTAATGGCAAAGCTGGATATCGCTGAAAAGCGCGTCCCTCAGGACGGACGGATCTCGCTAAAGCTTGCAGGTCGTCCGGTAGATGTGCGTGTATCCACACTCCCATCGGGTTATAACGAACGCATTGTATTGCGTTTATTAGATAAACAAGCGGGGCGTCTGAATCTTAAGCACCTCGGCATGGATCAGGAGACCGAGGCCAGGCTCAAAGTCCTGATACAAAAGCCACATGGAATTATTCTTGTTACCGGACCTACCGGTTCTGGTAAGACAACCACACTGTATGCCTCATTGACGGATCTCAATGAGACTAGCCGTAATATTTTAACGGTTGAAGATCCAATCGAATATTACTTGGATGGTATTGGCCAGACTCAGGTCAACAGCAAGGTCGATATGAGTTTTGCCAGAGGCTTGCGTGCCATTCTCCGTCAGGACCCTGATGTAGTGATGGTGGGTGAAATCCGTGATGTTGAAACTGCTGAAATTGCGGTTCAGGCATCATTGACAGGTCATTTAGTCTTTTCAACATTGCATACCAATACAGCGGTTGGTGCGGTGACACGTCTAAGGGACATGGGGGTTGAGCCTTATCTGTTATCGTCAAGTTTGATTGGTGTCATTGCTCAGCGACTGGTTCGCTTGTTGTGTGACGAGTGCAAAATTCCTTACTTACCCAGTGAGCAGGAGTCTGAGATTTTGGGTCTTGAACCGGGTCACAGTCATTCTATCTATCGTGGCGGTGGCTGTCCTGCGTGTGGTCAGTCCGGATATGTCGGTCGAAACGGTATCTATGAGCTGATTGAAATCGATGACGCTGTTCGTAATCTGATTCATTCAGGCTCAAGCGAAGTTGCAATGGAGCGAGAGGCTCGTAAGAAATCACCTAGTATCAGACAAGATGGGGCGCGACTCGTATTAGCTGGGAAGACCTCTTTGGAAGAAGTGCTCAGAGTCACTCGTGAGGAGTTACAGGACTAAATGCCTGCATTTGAATATAAGGCTCTAAACGCAAAAGGGCAGGAAGAAACCGGTATTCTTGAGGCTGATACGCCTAAGCAAATTCGTCAGGTACTGAGAGAAGGGAGTTTAACGCCTCTAAGTGTTGAGCGTGTCGAGAAACGAGAAAGTGGTACTGACAGCTTAAAGACTCGCAGAGCAGGTACTGTAAAGCCTTCTGATCTCGCGCTAGTGACACGACAGCTGGCTACGTTAGTTTCATCCGGTTCTCCGCTTGAAGAAGCACTGGCAATGACTGCTAAACAAAGCGAGCGCCGCAGCCTGCGTCATGTGATGTCTACGGTTAGGTCCCGTGTTATGGAAGGGCATAGTCTGGCCTCAGGTTTGGCAACATTTCCTTCTGTCTTCTCAAGTATGTACGTTGCAACGGTTGCTGCCGGTGAGCAGTCGGGGCATTTGGATGCAGTGTTAGATCGGCTGGCGGATTACACGGAATCGCGTCAGGAAATTCAGCAAAAAATGAGTTCCGCATTGGTCTATCCAGTGATTCTGGTTGTGGTATCCATTGCGATTGTCGCAGGGCTGTTGGTGTTCATTGTTCCAAAAATTGTTCGTGTTTTTGAAAGTATGAACAAAGATATCCCTCCATTGACTCAATTTATGATCAATGCCAGTGACTTCCTGAGTGCCTATGGGCTCTATCTGCTTGTCGGGGTTATCCTTGCTTTCTTCTTGTTCAGGCAGTTGCTCAAAATCGATACGTGGAAATTTCGTTGGCATAAATTATTACTCAAACTTCCGCTGATAAAAAAGCTTGTCAGAAGTGCCAATACCGGTCGGTTTGCCAGAACGCTCAGTATTTTGGCATCCAGTGGTGTGCCTATTCTCGATGCAATGTCAATTTCATCCAAGGTTGTTGAAAACTTACCGATGCGCAAAGCAGTGGAAGACGCTGCCATTAAGGTGCGCGAGGGTACGCCGATTCATAAAGCCCTAGAGCAGTCAGGTTACTTCCCGCCTATGACCGTTTACCTGATCGCCAGTGGTGAAAAAAGTGGAAAGCTGGACGACATGCTGGAGCGTTCGGCAGTACAACAGGAACGAGAGACGGATACCTTGGTATCTTCCATGCTGAGCTTGTTTGAACCGATATTAATATTGGTGATGGGAGGCGTTGTATTGCTGATTGTCATGTCCATTATGCTACCTATTCTTAATATGAACGATCTTGGTCGTTAAGCACACTAAGTAGCTCATAAAACTAAATATTTTTTGCGGAGAAGATAAATGAAATCCTTTTTAACGGCTTTGTGCCTTGTTATTGCAGTGATGGGGGCAAGCGGGACTGCGTTAGCTAAAGACAGCGCAAGCTCTGCTAAGTCAGCACAGGTAGATAAATCTAAAGCCCTGGTGAATATTAATAAGGCAGACGAGAATACCCTGATTTACTATTTAAAAGGTATCGGAGAGGTCAAAGCTAAAGCTATCGTTGATTATCGTAAGGAGAACGGCTCTTTCAAAAGTGTCGATGACCTATTGAAAGTAACGGGTATCGGTCAGGCAACATTCACCGGTTTAAAGAAGAATGTATCCACGAGCCGTGGCGAAGTCACGGCGCCTAAAGTTGCATCAACAGGGTCGAAGAAAAGTACTGGCAGCAGTAGTACATCATCATCTAAGAAAACAACAGCTTCAAAGTCAACATCTGCTAGTGATTCTGTTTCTTCGAAAGAGACTAAATCCAAGTCTTCGTTGTTGTCCTCGTCTGACAGTAAACCAAAGTCATCGGCTTCGAAAGATAAAGACTCATCAGATAAAAAGTCTAAGTCTGTTGTTGAGAAGTCCGGTAAAACATCTTCGTCGGGAAAATCAAGTTCGAAAAAGACCGCGATAGACTGTAAAGACTCTGCTAATAAGAATAATAAGGCGTGTAAGTCTACCAGCAAGAAAAAAGCCACGACGTCTTCTAAGTCCAGTAAAAAGACCACATCAAGCAAGACCAAGTCGAAAGCGAAGTCGTCTAAATCAAAGCCAAAAACTAAGAAGAAAACCGAAAAGAAATAATAAATCGGTTTTAGTCGGAAAAATATGACTGACTAGCCAGATACGGTACGCTGCATCTGGCTTTTTTTTGCCTGACTGATTAAGCTACACTCAAGCATTCTCCAATTTAAAATAAGCAGATCATATTATGAAAATATTAGTAACGGGTGGTGCAGGCTACATTGGCTCACATACTTGTGTCGAATTGATTGAGTCAGGCTATACCCCAATTGTTTATGACAATCTGTCAAACAGCTCTACGGTCGCACTTGATCGCGTGAAAACTATCACCGGGCAAGATGTTACTTTTGTTGAAGGTGATATCCGTGATTCCGAGACTTTACAAGCAGTAATTAAGTCTCATGACATTGAAGCGGTCATTCATTTTGCTGGTTTGAAAGCCGTCGGTGAGTCTGTCGATAAGCCGATTAAATATTACGATAACAATGTGTCAGGCTCTGTGAAATTGCTGGAGGCTATGCAGGCTTGTAATGTTAAGAAGATCATCTTTAGTTCGTCGGCAACTGTGTATGGCGACCCTGCAACTGTGCCTATTCTGGAAAATTTTCCAATCAGTGCAACAAACCCCTATGGCCAATCTAAGTTGATGGTCGAAGAAATTATGCGTGATGTATACGCCTCTGATAATAGTTGGAATATCTCATTACTTCGCTACTTCAATCCGGTTGGTGCGCATGAGAGTGGTCTGATTGGTGAAGACCCCAGCGATATCCCTAATAACCTGATGCCTTATATTTCAGGTGTTGCAGTTGGTCGTTACGAAAAGCTTTCAGTATTTGGCAGTGATTATCCGACGCCGGACGGAACGGGTGTGCGTGACTACATCCACGTTGTTGATCTGGCTAAAGGCCATGTAAAAGCACTACAGGCTTTTTCTAATCCAGCCGTTGATGGTTTGTTTACGGTTAACTTGGGTACGGGTATTGGTTACTCTGTGTTGGACATGGTTAATGCTTTTGCGAGTGCTTCTTCTAAGGAAGTCGCATACCAAATTGTTGATCGCCGCCCGGGTGATGTAGCTTGTTGTTATGCTGACCCATCATTGGCTGACAAGTTACTGGGCTGGAAAGCAGAGAAAGATATTAAGGCGATGTGTGAGGATACTTGGCGTTGGCAAAGTAATAATCCAAATGGCTACCGCTAGTTAAAAGCAGACAAGGCCATAGCCCTAATCAGTAAGGGCTATGGCTGTTAGACCTGATAATAAATAAACGATAAAAACAAAAGAATAAACAGGAAAGTTTTTTATGAAAATATCTAACCTAGTGGTTTTGTCACTTGTGCTTGCTTTGGCTGGCTGTAGTGCAATTACTCAGAAAAAAGATAAAGATACAACCAATGCTGAAGACGTACGTGCAATACGTGCTCTCAATCAGGATTTTGCCACACGTCCGGGTATTAGCTCTGCCGATACTTTTGGTGTGCCTCAGGCTTCTCAATCAAGCGCTAATAGTCCGGCGGCGGCTTTTGCGGCGTTGTCTAATGTTCAAAGCACCATTATTAGCGAGCAGGACAAGCTAGATGTGACTGTCTTCAAGGTACCTGAATTATCTGCTACAGACCTCACGGTTGAAACGAATGGCGCTATCTCCTTGCCATTACTCGGTGGTGTCGTGGTGCGTGGTTTGAGTATTCCTCAGGCGGAGCAAAAGATTGCGGGTTTGTTAAGTCGTAATTACATGCAAGACCCAAAAGTAACGGTCACTCGCAAAGAGCAGGCGTTTAAGCGAGTTACTGTTGAAGGTGCTGTCAGAACACCGGGTGTATTCCCAATCACCGGGCGCATGACGTTCTTGCAAGCAATCGCGCTGGCACAAGGCCTAACAGACTTGGCTAATGATAAGAGTGTGGTTGTATTCAGAAACGGGCGTCAGTATGGCGTTAATCTTGATCTAATCAGAAACGGTAAGGCACCGGACCCAATCCTGCAAAATGATGATCGTATTGTTGTATTGAAATCGGATAATAAAGTACTTGAGCAAAAAGTTATTAACTACTTGCCTGCCTTGTTATCTCCATTCTCATTACTGCAGTAATCTGAAGTAGGGCATACTCGAGCTCACTCACATTATTCCTGAGTGAGCTCGATATTGTTTTATTCTACATTGATATGAATTTCATGACGTCTCAACATCGGAACAGTCCAGGGAGAGTCATAGATGACTGAGCGCGCAGCAGACCTTGGTTTTAAATCATTTTGATTAACCCATTGTGTCAGCATATCCGCTTTCTTGCTGATCATTCGTTCACTGCGGTATCCCATATAGCTTATAACTGCGACTTTCATTCTTGGTAACACCTTAAATGTGATGCCACTATCTGATGGTATTGGGAGTGTTTTTAGTGTGTATGACTCCGGCATAGCAACTGATGTTAGCCAAGTTCCATCCAAGTACTCTTCGTAATATGGCACAGTCAATTCTACCTTTGGTTTCTTTGATCCGGCACTCACGGTGATTGGTGGATTCACAGAAATTGTTTGACCAGCAAGATTACTACCTGAAACATAATCAGTAAGACGTTGGTAGCCTGCTCTAGTTGCCGCCATGTAACTGCCTTCCGAGGCAACTTGAGCGATAATTAAAGGCTCATACAAGCGAATCTCAAAATTCTCATCAACAGCAAGTGTTGAGTAAAGTGCCTCTTCACCAGTACGTTGTCCCAAGAAGCTGCAGCCCCCGACCAATACCGATGTCATTGCGACGATAAGTAAGTTCTTCATAATCATAAGGATGAGTAATCACTATAAATCTTGCGGTTGTTGTTGACGCTGATGGTAAATAACCAGCCCCTTTAAAAATTGTCTTAGTGTATGGTCATTGCACTCTCTAAAGTGTTTATGGCCATTTGCCCTGAAAAGCGCGCTGAGCTTGTGTCTGGAAAGCTTAATATCACCGAAGTCGAATATAGCGAGCATTTCATCTTCATAAAGCTCCAATGCTATTCTCAATTTTTTCAGGATCTTGTTGTTATCGATGTGCTCATCGGGTGCTACACCAGCACTCTCGCCACCACGTCGATACACAATTAAACCATTCAAAAAATGAGCAAAAACGGTATCAGGCAGTTCGTAGTCAGCTTTATCAGGATCTTTTTTGGAGAACTTACTGATGTCTTCAACCGAGCAGTCGTATTGACCAGCCTCAAAGATCTTCACAGTGCTTGTGTCATCAAGTTCAAGTGCGTATCGAATTCGACGAAACGCTTCATTGTTTTGCATAATCTATCCTGATAATTGTTCAGTTCCGGATGTTATCACATAACCACAAAATGCGACTGCACCGGATCAATAGATTTACAGTAAATTACAAACTATCGTTGAGATTATTATTTTCACATCGCGAGTCGATGCTATAGACTTACAGGCTTGTTAATGGGTTATGACAGGACGCCTTTTGGGACATTTAATTGCGATTATGTTAGGTGGTGCAATCGGTGCTGTGTCTCGTTACGGTGTGTCTCACTTTGTTTATGTATTAATGGGGCGAGGCTTTCCCTACGGCACATTAGTTGTTAATGTGCTGGGCTCATTTCTAATGGGATACCTTAGTGTGTATCTGTTGGCAAAAGTGAATCTTGATCCAGCCTTGCGTTTTGCAATTCTGGTCGGCTTTTTAGGCTCTTTCACGACCTTTTCAACCTTCTCAATGGATACGCTGTCATTGCTGGAGTCAGGCTTCATAGCCAAAGCGTTTACAAATATAGTCATTAGTGTGGGAGCCAGCCTGACAGCAGTCTGGCTCGGAGTCATTCTGGCTCGTGCAATGAAATTCTGAAATTACGGTTTAAAATAGATAATCATGTTAGATATCAAACAGCTAAGAAATAATATGGATGAAGTTGCGGCTCAGTTATTGCGTCGTGGTTTCAAGCTTGATGTGCAAGCATTTAATGAGTTAGAGGCTGAGCGTAAATCGATTCAGACTGAAACTCAGACACTGCAGAACGACCGGAATACACGCTCCAAGGCTATTGGTAAAGCACGTGCGAACGGTGAAGATATCCAACCGTTGCTGGATGAAGTGGCGAGCTTTGGTGATCAACTTAAGACTGCAGAGCAAAAGCTATCTGATATTCAGGCCAAGATTGATGGCATGGTAACAGCCATTCCTAACCTCCTGGATGAGTCTGTTCCAGCGGGTAAAGATGAGAGTGACAATGTTGAGGTTTCAACATGGGGGGAGCCTGCCGCGTTTGATTTTGAGCCTTTAGATCATGTAGCGCTAGGGGAGCGTCATCAATGGATGGACTTCGCTGCTGCCAGTAAGCTTACCGGTTCACGTTTCATGGTACTTCATCAGCAGATGGCTCGTCTGCACCGTGCGTTGATCCAGTTTATGTTGGATACGCATACGGCGGAGCATGGTTATCAGGAAGTGTATGTTCCGTATATTGTGAATCAAGACAGTTTGTTCGGGACAGGGCAGCTGCCAAAGTTTGCTGAGGATTTATTTAAACTTGAAGGTGATCAGAATTATTACCTTATCCCGACATCAGAAGTACCCGTTACGAATTTACTGCGTGACGAAATTATTGATGAGTCTCTGTTGCCTTTGCAATTCACCGCACATACGCCTTGTTTTCGCTCTGAAGCAGGATCTTATGGGCGAGACACTCGTGGCTTAATTCGCCAGCATCAATTTGAAAAAGTTGAGATGCTGCACTTCGTTAAGCCTGATGATTCATGGGATGCTTTGGAGCGTTTGCGGAGTCATGCAGAGGCGATTTTACAAAAGCTGGAGCTGCCTTATCGGGTAGTGACGCTATGTAGTGGTGATACCGGTTTCTCTGCTGCCAAAACTTATGATCTTGAAGTTTGGTTGCCGGGGCAGCAGGCTTACCGTGAAATTTCTTCATGCTCAAATACGCTCGATTTTCAGGCACGCAGAATGCAAGCGCGTTTCCGAAATGCTGAGACCGGAAAGCCGGAGTTATTGCACACCTTGAATGGTTCAGGATTAGCAGTTGGTCGCACCTTAGTGGCTGTTGTTGAGAACTACCAACAAGCCGATGGCAGTATCAAAATTCCAGAGGCCCTGAAGCCTTATATGGGTGGCCTTGAATTGATGAGTTAATCCCGTGAATGCTGCACAGTGAGTCGCTTCACTGTGCAGTATGCATGAAAGTAATACATAAAAATAATTATAAAACAAAGATTTACAGCGGTTTGAAAATGCCCATTGGTCGGATAAACACTGATGGTCGTTGAATAGTTTACAAGCAACGTTTATATTAATATCCATATAAAAATAATAGGAGAGGTTATTAAGATCCTCTCAATAGGATAGTCAAATGGTATCAAAACCACTGTATCGCACACAGCGTGGTTTCTCCCTGATGGAAGTGCTCGTTTCAGTCATCGTCTTATCAATAGGTTTGTTAGGATTAGGCGGATTGCAAATGACATCTCTGAAAGGCTCGAATAATGCTCATTTCAGAACAGTGGCCAGCCTTGCTGCCACGGATTTGGCAGACCGAATGCGTGCTAACCCCATAGCAGTTGCTGCTGCACATTATGAGTCAGCGTACGTTCTGGCGACTTGCAAGAATCCACCTGAAAAACTTTGTGAGTCGACAGTCTTATGTACACCAGAAGAGTTAGCTGACTACGACGTTTTTCGCGTAAATTGTGGTGTGTCGGATGATGGCTTCCAAACCGGTGGCGCTCAATATGACTTACCAGAAGCCTTTATGTCTGTGAGCTGCGCCAGTGCAACGTGTACTAGCGGAATCGAGCATACAATTGAAGTGCGTTGGAATGAAGCAGACGATAGTGATGCAGATAATAAAGTTCAGCAGCGTACCTACGAGTTAGATTTTGTCCCATAAATAATAACAATAACAGTCGGAGTTAGCTGCTATGCGTAAGCAGACGGGCATCCCTAAAATTGATGGTTTATCACTCATTGAACTCATGGTGACGATGGTTGTTGCGATGTTTCTGATGGGGGGTGTAATCAATGTTTACATTAGTACTAAGTCAAACGACAAAGTCAGAAATGAAATCAGTGAGATGGAAGATAATGGACGTACAGCATTGATGCTGATGCGAGGAATCATTAGTCATGCCGGTTATCAGTCAATCAATGACTTGCCTCTGGACGAGCCGTTCTATGCTGGGGCTGATGATATGGATAATCCTGATTGTCGTGGCGGTACTGATAAGCTGATTTCCTATAACCCCATATTGGATGAGAAGACACTCAACTCGGATGTTGCTAAGAGAGATACATTAGTCGCTGTACATATTGCCGACAGTCCCTTAGCAGCAGGTGGCACAACAGGGCTCTTGGTTGCGGATTGTCAGTCAGGGACGATACCTGCTGAATGTAGTTCTGATCCGGTAGATGGCCTTTACACTTCTGCGGACTCCAAAATTTACAACTACTTATATATCAACACTCCAGATGGTCGCCGGGCCCTGACTTGTATGGGGTCAAGAGGAGGTTCGCAGCCACTCGCAGAAAACATTGAAAACCTACAATTTCTTTATGGCGTGTCAATTGGCGATGATTTGGTTTATCGCAATGCCGAAGATGTTACCACCAACGGCGAGTGGAGCAGTGTCGTTACTGTGCAGGTGGGTATTCTTGTGAGATCAGAAAACGAAGTGCTTGATGAGGAGGAGTCCAAAGTATTCCTTCTGTTAGATGAAAAGATTACAACCCCCAAAGATCGAAGAATCTATAAAACTTATACCACTACCATTGTATTACCCAATCGCCTGGATCGTGAGTTTGAATCATGAAAATAAAAATATTAAAAAAACAATCAGGTATCACACTGATTACATCCCTCATTATGTTAATGGTGATGACCGTTATCGGCTTAACAGCCATTCGTTTATCGACCATCGATTTGGTGGTAGCGAAGAACTATCAGCATCAATTAACGGTATATCAAGCAGCTGAAACGGCCCTGAGAAGGGATGTAAATTTCTACCATTTGTATGAATGGATGCTCGACAATACAAAACATCCCGGTGAGACAGAGAATGAAGGTGTCGTGAGTGAGACCTTAGTTGTTGATCTTGAGAAAGACTATATCTGCAAAGGTCGTCAGAATCAGGCAACGAGTATCGGGCCTGACTCGCCATCGTGTAAATTGTTTATGTTTACTATTGATTCGCACTTAGAGGGAACCGGTGCAAAAGATCGTCATTACCAAGGTGCAGGAAAACAGGTGCCTAATGCTTCCAGAGGTAGCTATCTATAAAAGTACCGCTAAAGCAGTACCAGCAATAATAAAAAGTATAATTTGAGTGCCTGTTATGAAAATTAATAAATTCTATAAAACGTCCAGTGCTGCTTTATTAGCAGCCTCTTGTATCTTTGCGACGGCTGTTGCCGATGATACAGAAATCTTCTTTTCTGAAAACCTGAAAGACATCCGTCAAAACATCATGTTTATCATTGATGGTTCAGGCTCTATGGACATTAAAGTATCTGAAGGCGGAGATTCGCGTTTAGATGTCATGAAAAAAGCGTTGTCTACGGTACTAAAGAGTGCGCCGGATAATCTCAATGTTGGCCTGATGAATTATGGCGAGGACCCATACCGAATTCGTGGTCATGGTGTTAAGTTTCCTACAACGCCGATTAACGATAAAGCATTGCCCGTGGTGAGTGCAAAAATTCCTGTGGATGCCTGGGGTAATAAAGAATGGTGGTATAGCAGTATTCCTGAACCCGATGAGACTGTTACTGTTCGTGAATATTTATCTCAAATCACTGACTGGTACTGGAAGGATAACTGGTACTCTGAGGCATATGATGGTGCGACTCCTGTCGATATGCCAAGACAGGGCGCGACACCTATTGTTGATGCGATTTACGAAGCAGCGCTTTATTTCCGTGGTGATAGTGTCGGATTCGGTTTAGGTGATGCTGGTTACTGGAATCGTTGGGCAGCACATCCCTCAACCTATGAGGGTGGCATTGTTAAGTGGGATAACACGTCTTGTAGTACGACTTATGAGAAAACGGTAACACCTGCCATCGACTTTTCAAACAATGAATATCCTTGGCTAAAATGTAAAGGTAAAGAGCTTAACTATTGGGAAAGATGGTGGTATCTCTATAACGGTATCCCTATTCCCGATAGCACGCCAAGTTATGAAAATTGTCAGAAAACGGAGTCTTGTCAGACACTCAAATACAAAATTTGTGATGAAAAAGTAGCAGGGTACTGTTCTAATCCTCAGGTCACTGAGTTAGGCACAACCTGTCCTGACGGTGCTTGGGTCGATAGTTATTGTAAAAATGATAAGTACCACTACGAGTATGTCGAAAAGTGTAGCTATGATGTGTGTGAAGGTGACTACACACCTAAGTCAAATTATGTAAGCCCGATCTCACAGGAATGTCAAAATAATTATATTGTACTGCTATCAGATGGTAAGCCGGGTAACTATGACTCGCTTACACCTAATGAAACGTATTTAGGATTAAAGTCTGGTGCGTTACCAACGCTAACGAATAAAGCGGACTCATCAGATACCTTCAGTCATACAAGTTGTGACAGCAACCCATCGCCTAGTGGCTTCCGCCATGGAGTGTGTGGTCCTGAGTTGGCACGTTTCTTAGCTGATTCTGACAGTAGTGATCTTAAAGGCAAGCAAGGTATTCAGATGTACACAATTGGTTTCGGTTTAGGTGGTGAGCCTGAGTCTGAAGACTATCTGAAAAGCTTGGTTACAGCTGATAATCCTGAAACTGAAATAGTAGAAGGTTACTTCTCGGCAAGTGATGAGAAGCAGCTGTCAAGCGCCTTTAGCACTATTCTTAACGAAATCAGTTCTACGACAACGTCATTTGCTGCTCCTGGTTACAGTGTAAATACTAGTACCGGTTTGTCTAATGAGAAGGTGGTTTATATCCCCGTGTTTGATAAGCAGTTGACGCCGAGATGGAACGGTAATCTGAAGAAATTCAAACTGGATGATGATGGTAATGGTCTTCATGTCATCAAAGGAAAGAACAATAAAATTGCTGTATCTGAGTTAGGCGTGTTTGAAGAAGATGCGTTGGATCTTTGGTCTAATTCAACATCTGCAGACGGACGCGAGGTTAGCCGTGGTGGTGCAGCTTCCTTGATTGATCCGAATAACCGGTTGGCAGTGACAGACTTAGCCTGTTCTTCTTATCCTTGTGATTTGACGACAGATAGGAACCTCATCGTGCCAGAAAATGCTAAGGATTCAGGTGCTATTACGAATGCTGTACTGGGACTTCCTGATGCCACTGATGAGTCATTGCGACTAACACTCGTTAACTTTGCACGTGGACGTGTGTGGAACGATCGGACTGAGGTTTATGATCTGGAACCTCATATGGGCGATATGTTGCACACAGAACCCGTTGTTGTGACTTATGACAAGACTTATATGCAAGATAGTTTTGATGGTGATTCTAGTCCGGGTCAGGTTGTGTTTGCTGCCACTAACGAAGGTTATCTGCACGCGTTCAACTCTGTGACAGGAAAAGAACTGTTCGCCTATATGCCGTCAGATCTAATGAAAAATATCAATGTGCAATATGAGAATACTGACTCAGGCAATCACGCTTATGGCATCGATGGCTACATTACGACATGGTTCTTAGATAAAAATAAGGATGGCATTATTGACGCCAGTAGCGGAGATCGTGTGTATTTATACTTCGGCCTACGCCGTGGTGGCCGTGCTTATTATGCATTGGATGTTACCAATGTCTCTGCACCTAAGTTGATGTGGAAAATCTCTGGTAACTCCAGCCAGTTCAGTAATCTTGGTCAGAGCTGGTCAATGCCGTACTTAGCCAGAATTCGCACTAGCGATACCGAGATGAAAGAAGCGGTGATTTTCACTGGTGGATATGATGTTAATCAGGATGAAGAAGATCTTAGCAGCCGGAAGCCAACAGACAGTATGGGTAATGATCTGTTCATTGTAGATGCAATGACGGGTGACTACATTTGGTCTCTGCAGGGAGGCTCTCTGGGTGGGTCACCGGATATCAATGTGGACAATTTAACCCATAGTATTCCTGGTGGTGCCAGAATGCTGGACATGAATCGTGATGGTGCAATTGATCGTTTGTATTTTGCTGACACTGCCGGGCAGTTATGGCGATTAGAACTCCCAACGGGCCCTAGCTATGATCTGTCAGATTCAAAATTGATTTTGTTTGCTGAACTGGGTGATTCAGAAGGCACTGGCGTAAAAGATGCCCGTATGTTCTTTAATGAGCCGGATGTTGCCTTGTTGAAGAACGGAAAAGGTAATTGGCTGACGGTTTCAATTGGTAGTGGTTATCGTGCGCACCCTGCGAATGAGAATACTAGCGATAACTTCTATGTGTTGCTTGATAATGCGGTCAACGTGCCTCTTGAGAAAACACTTGATGGTGAGGATGACTTTAAGACGCTAAAAGCATCTGATCTGGTTAAACTCAGCTACAGTGATGGTGAAATCAATAAAGGCGAAATGAACGATAAAACGATTCTGAATATTGATGGTAAAGCGGGATGGTATTTAGCCTTGCCTGAAACTGGTGAGAAAGTATTGTCTAATAGTATCACCACAACAGGCTCGGTCATGTTCACAACATTGGTACCGGGTAGTGGAGCAGCCGCTGCAGTTGCTGACCCTTGTACCGCACCGGCGACTCAGGGACGTTTCTACTCTTTGAATTTACTGACAGGTGATGCCGGTAGTGACCTGAATAAAGACGGTATCATTACGGATTCTGACTTGTATGCCGTTGTTTCATCTAATGAAATCCCCGGTTCTCCACAACGTGTATTTAATGATCCGGTTTGTGAAGGTGAGGACTGTGAGCAGATGGTTGATATTCGTGTCGGTAAGAAGAGTTCTCCTGTGACCGATTACGATTCAGCCTTTCTGGAAAGTGTTTTTTGGACGAACCCTGCAAGTAATTAGTCAATTTGAATCAAGTGATGTGTTTTCTCAAGAAATGATCATATAGGGATTGCACATTGCTGATTCAGCGGGTAAGATTCACAACCTCTTTAGGCGCGTAGCTCAGTTGGTTAGAGCACCACCTTGACATGGTGGGGGTCGGTGGTTCGAATCCACTCGCGCCTACCAGTATTTATTACTGGTGCAAGATTTAGAAAGCCGGATATCAGATCCGGCTTTTTTGCGTCTGCGATTTATCTTTTCCCATCCTAAGTTTTCCTTTTTTACATCATCCGGTGAGGAGTCACCATCTCTCCTATCTAAGTTCACTTATTGTTTGCTAATAGTGTGAATGTTGCTATGCTTAAAGCAAACAAAAGGCAAACTAATAATGAAGTCACTACATTGGGACAGGATGATAGCCTTAGTGGATATGAATGCGTTTTTTGCATCGGTAGAACAGGGTGATCATCCGGAATGGCAGGCATTACCTGTCGCTATAACAAATGGGGTTGTTGGAAGCACGATCATTACCTGCTCATACGAGGCGCGGGCATGGGGTGTTAAAACAGGCATGCGGTTAAAGCAAGCTCGCCAGTTATGTCCGGGGCTAATACAAGCGCCTGCCAGACCTGAGCGATACGCAGAAGTATCTACCAATATTATGCACGCACTGACTGACATTACACCGGATATCGAAGTCTTTTCTGTAGATGAGGCTTTTTTAGATCTGACGGGTTGTCAAAATCTTTGGGACTCTGCTTTTGATGTTGGCATGATGATCAAAACCTGTGTCAATGAGGCATCCGGCGTACTCTGCTCTGTCGGTATCAGCGGTGACAAGACAACATCGAAGTACGCAGCCAAGCTTAGAAAGCCTGATGGCTTGACGGTCATTCCGCCTTGGGATGCTGAGAAAAAGTTGTCGGAGGTACCTGTAAAAGAGCTCTGTGGTATTAATCACGGTATTGGCAACTTTCTGGCGGAGCGTGGGGTGTTTGTGTGTGGCGATATGAAAAAAATTCCGGTGTCAGTATTGGGACAACGGTTTGGTAATCCGGGCCGGCGTATTTGGCTAATGGCTCAAGGTAAAGATCCTGAACCTCTGGCACTTAGTGTGCCTGAGCCCAAAAGCATCGGGCATGGAAAAGTGATTCCTCTTAACACGAAAGATAGAAAGACGGTTGAATTATTTTATCAACACATGAGTGAAAAAGTGGCGGCGCGTTTACGCAAACATCAGTTAAGTTCGCAACATTTTTATATTGCCCTATATACCGAGAAGGGATGGTTGAAAGATACTCTCAAAACAGCGATTGCTAGTTGTGATGGTGCCGAGATTTATGCGCTGTGTAAGACTTTTTTATCACGGTATTGGAAAAATGAAATCGGTTGTTTTCAGGTACAGGTCACTGCGACCAGACCGTTACCCGCAAAAGGGCAAATGGACTTCTTGATGCAAACGGATTCTAAAAAAGAAGCCGTTAATGCAGCAATGGATAAGATTAATCAGCGCTATGGTGAGTTTTGTATCGCGCCAGCACCTTTGCTGAATCGTTCATCCATGCCAAATGTGATTGCCCCAGCCTGGAAGCCGACAGGTCATCGACAAACCATTGAGAAGACCGGAGGGAGAGAATAATGTGCGGAGGTGTATTTTATGTACATGAAGGAGAAGAATATCGCTATTACTTCCCTAATCCCAGTGCAGTATTACCGGTAAAAACCAAATCAAATGTTGTTCTGATGCCATGGGGGAGACGTAAGGAGCAAGTAGGGAAACTGCCGGCAGGTGGTTGGGCCAGACTAGATTCTATCTATGCCGGACGATGGGAAAGATTTTTTCCTGTTTCTGTGAAGATTCCTGTGTCTCAGTTTATGGAGAAAGATATTGAAGGTGCTTCAAATTGGTTTGATATTACGAAAGGGAAATGGATTCAGGGCTTAGTGGCCAGAGAGGGGGCTGAGCAACGTGTTTATATTGTAACAGTCGTGCCGGAGATGCCTGAGGCAATTCATGATCGTTGGCCCAGAATCCTGTCCGGATAGCTGGCTAAGTGTCGGCCCTTTTTGAGTATCTAAGACATTGATTTTTAATCTTGCAAATGCAAAAATTAGAAACTTTAGGTTTTGTACACATTTCTTCCATTTAAGTGGTCACTGAAGAGGTAACAAAGCTTTATAGCCGACGCTTTGCTAGTCTGGCAAGGGGCATGAATTAGCAAGGCTTTAACAATAAAAACAAGCGGGAGTTATCATGAAAGGTATTATATTCACAGAGTTTCTGGAAATGGTTGAGGATAAATTTTCTCCGGAAGTAGCGGACAAAATTATTGAAGCTTCCAATCTGAGTAATGATGGTGCTTATACCTCTGTCGGGACTTATCATCACAGTGAGTTGATCGAGATGGTTGGCCACCTAAGTGAAGAATCAGATATTGATGTAGTACCTTTAGTGAAGGTATTTGGGGAGCATCTATTTGGGCGTTTCGTAGATCTTTATCCTGAGTTTTTTGAAGGCATAGACTCTTGTTTCGGCTTCCTCAACCTGATCGAAAACCATGTGCATGTTGAAGTACGTAAATTGTATCCTGACGCGGAATTGCCAACGTTTGCTACCGAACAGCCCGAGCCACAGAGACTCGAAATGACGTATGAATCTAAACGACCATTTGCTCCGGTAGCAGAGGGCTTGATTAAAGGGTGTATTGCACACTTTGGCGAAGATATTAGTGTACGCTCAGAGGATTTGTCAGATGGCGCGAATACTCATGTACGATTTATCATGGAAAAATCACCGGCCTAATCCGTGAGTGATGAAATAGATTTATACAAGCGACGACTAAAGAGAGAGCGGTCGGCGAGAAAGCAAGCGGAGAGTTTGCTGGAAAAGAAAAGCCGACAGCTTTACGAAGCAAACCTTGAGCTTAAGGGTTTGGCGGATTCGTTAGAAGAGCAAATCCTGGAGCGTACCAGTGAACTCGAAATCGCCCGGGATAACGCGCTAGCAGCAAATCGTTCGAAGACGACTTTTCTCAGCACAATGAGTCATGAGATCCGAACGCCAATGAATGGCATCATTGGTATGTCTCATTTGTTGTTGGATACCAAGCTGACACCTGAGCAGCAGCGGCAAGCGTCGATTATTCGGTCTTCATCAGAGTCATTACTCAGAATCATCAATGATATTTTGGACTTATCCAAGCTTGAGGCGGGTAAGTTTGAGATACACGATGAGCCGTTCAATCTCAATGACTTGCTGGATGATATCTTTGGCTCGATGGCGATCACTGCCGCGAATAAAGGGTTAGAGTTGTTATGTCAGACCGATAAGGATGTGCCGCGCCTTTTAGTTGGTGACCCGTTACGTTTAAGACAAATACTTATCAACCTGCTGGGTAATGCGCTGAAATTTACTGACAGTGGCTATGTTGAGTTACGTGTCAGTAAACTGGCACAGCTTGATCAGTCGATTAATATTCGTTTTGAAATTAATGATACCGGTGATGGTATCGATGAAGAGTCTCAAAAAACACTTTTCACCCCATTCTCGCAAGGCAAATACGAGCGCACCAATCCGCAGGGGACAGGTTTAGGCTTGTCGATCTGTCGACGATTGGCGGATCTGATGGAAGGGCAAGTAGGCGTCCGAAGTGTGGTGAAGGAAGGTAGTTCTTTCTGGATAGAAATTCCGTTTAAACCGCAAGAAACTGATTTGTGTAATAAGTCGTTGGGCGGCACCTATTTGTTGTATCAGGCAAAAGACGTCGTTGTTCCTATTATGACACGCCAATTTGAAGCATTGGGTAGTCGGTTAGAAGCCACCTCTAGCCTGCGGGAGTTGATCCAACGCCATAAGAGTGATTCGGCGTCGGAAGTAACACGGTTTGTGGTCGATGTTGAAAACCTGACGCAGCCTGATAAGAGTGAATTGGCAGATTATTTGAGTAATAACGATTATTCGGAAAATTGGTTATTTATCAGGAGTATTAACGAGGCGCACTCTACATTGACTGAGCAGATGCAGCGATATACTAAAGATAGTATTACCAAGCCTATTACTCAGTTGAAATTTAGAGAGGGCCTGGACGCTGGCGGAAGTCGCTCGCCAGCTGCTGATATCACAGATACGGATGTTGCGGCTGAGCCGTGGTACAAAAAACTAAAGTCGTCTCCCAAAGTGTTGTTGGTGGAAGATAATAAAGTTAACCAAATGGTTGCAATGGCCTTATTGAAAAAGCGCGGCCTTGATATTACGGTGGCTAACGACGGCCTTGAGGGGGTAGATAAAGGCTCTAACAGTCACTTTGATTTGATACTCATGGACATACAGATGCCCAAAATGGGGGGTATCGAAGCAATGCAGCTTCTGAAAAAGCATTATGATGAAATGAGTAAACCCAATACGCCTATTGTTGCTCTGACGGCGAATGCGATGGAAGGTGCTGCGGAAGAGTACTTCAGGGAAGGTATGGATGACTACCTGACCAAGCCCATTAATCTGGATAGTTTAGATCGGGTGTTGAAGCGTTTCTTATTGGTAAAGGCACAGGGTGTAGAGTAAGCCTGTTGAAGTAGGTCAGTTACAGTTTAGCTCGCACTAAGTACTTGTAAGTATATAACCACGAACCAGCAGAAGGGTAACGCTGGTTCGTAGCCTCTGTTTAAATCAATTTCAAATCGCTGGTTAGTCAATATAACCAAGGGTTATTTTGAGCATACGACGCACAGGCTCTGCTGCTCCCCACAATAACTGATCACCTACCGTAAAGGCGGTTAAGTATTCAGGGCCAATATTCATTTTTCGAATACGACCAACAGGAATAGTGAGCGTGCCTGAGGTTTTCATCGGTGTCAGGTCTTGCAGTGTTGATTCCTTATCATTCGGAACGACTTTCACCCACTCATTGTGCCTGGCGATAATCGATTCGATTTCTTCAATTGCTAAATCTTGCTTTAACTTGATCGTGAAAGCCTGAGAGTGACAACGCATGGAGCCGATCCGCACACATTGGCCGTCAACCGGAATACTGTTGTCGTCTGTGTTGCCCAGAATTTTGTTGGTTTCAACCAGTCCTTTCCATTCTTCTTTGGTCTGACCTTTGTCGACTGCTTTGTCGATCCATGGAATCAGACTACCGGCTAATGGAACCCCCCAGTTCTGTTTGCTCAAATCATCCGAATTCATTTTGGCAGTGACTTTGCTGTCGATGTCTAAAATCGCTGAATAAGGATCTGCTAATAGCTCGCTGACTTCAGTTTCAAGTTCGCCCATTTGAGTTAACAGCTCGCGCATATTCTTTGCACCGGCACCACTAGCGGCTTGATAAGTCATTGAGCTGACCCATTCGATCAAGTCTTTTTCGAATAGACCACCCAGCGCCAGCATCATCAAAGAAACCGTGCAGTTACCACCGATGTAGTTTTTGATACCATTTTGTAGTCCGGCATTAATGACGTCACGGTTAACAGGGTCCAGTACGATAATACTGTCTTCAGCCATGCGTAAGCTTGAGGCTGCGTCAATCCAATAACCATCCCAGCGGGCACGAAGTTTTTCATAAACCGTTGTGGTGTAGTCACCACCTTGGCAAGACAGGATAATATCCATCTCAGCAAGTTTATCGATGTTCATTGCGTCTTCTAACGGTTTGGTGCCGGTACCGATATCCGGGCCTGGTTTACCTGCTTGAGAGGTGGTGAAAAAAACGGGTTCAAAACCATTAAAGTCATTTTCAGCGCGCATGCGCTCCATTAATACTGAACCAACCATGCCGCGCCATCCGACGAAACCAACCTTGCGCATTATAAACTCCTAAAAATGCTGCACTTGCTAAACAAATAATTGTATCACCCCCCGTCATTTTGTTCATCGCTAAATCGTGAGACTGATGATTTAACGAAAATGACTAACCATTACTCAATACCAAATGCCATTGGAGGTAGAGTGAAAGTTGAAGTCACTGCACGAAAAAGCCAATTGCATGATAAAGTCCGCTCCATGAATCAAATTGTTTTAACAACGCTGAATGCTCGTTATATCCACGCCGCGTTTGGCTTGAGGTATATATTTGCCAACTTAGCTGAGCTGCAGGCGCAGACGGTGGTCAGAGAGTTTACTATCCACGAAACGGCACTGAATATCGCTGAAAAAATACTAGCGGAACAACCTAAAATTGTTGGGATTAGTGTGTACATCTGGAATGTGAGTGAGGTCACCGAACTGGTTGGTGTGCTGAAGCAAATCTCGCCGGAGCTTGTCATTGTATTGGGTGGTCCTGAAGTGAGTCACCCACCGGATTTACCCGCTGTGTGCGAGCTAGCTGACTATGTAGTGACCGGTGCAGGGGAAAAAAGCTTTTATGATTTATGCACGCAGCTACTTCAGAGACAAACGCCTTTAAATAGGATGATTGAAGGTGTATCAGTGCCGCTGCCGCAACTAGCGTCGCCATATCAATATTATGATGCCGAAGATATTCAAAATCGTATTTGTTATGTCGAAGCTTCAAGAGGCTGTCCGTTTAAATGTGAGTTTTGTTTGTCTGCGCTGGATAAAACAGCCAAGCCGTTTGAGTTGGGTGCGTTTCTGGATGAGATGGATAATCTCTATCAAAAAGGTGCGAGAAACTTTAAGTTTATTGATCGCACCTTTAACTTGAAAGTGAAAACCTCCGTTGCAATTCTGGAGTTCTTTTTAGCGCGAATGGATGATGAGTTATATCTGCATTTTGAGGTAATCCCGGACAATTTGCCTGATGACCTGAAAGAAGTTTTAAAGCGCTTTCCGGATAACCGATTACAGTTTGAAATAGGGGTGCAGACGTTCGATCCTGAGATTCAGGAGTTAATTAGCCGCCGTCAGGATAACCAAAAGACGATTGAAAATCTGCGTTGGCTAAGAGAACACACTGGCGCGCATCTGCATACGGATCTGATTTTTGGCCTTCCAGGAGATACGTTAGAAAATTTTGCGGAAAGTTTTGATCAGCTGGTAGCGCTGAATCCTCAGGAAATTCAGCTGGGCATACTTAAAAGGCTTCGTGGCGCACCGATAAACCGTCATACCGATGAGTATCAATTGCGCTATAATCCAGTGCCTCCTTACAACATATTAAGCACACGGGATATTAGCTTTTCGGATATGCAGCGCGTCAACCGGTTTGCGCGTTATTGGGATATGATTGGTAATTCCGGACGCTTCAAAATAACGCTCCCCACTATATTGGGCGATCGACCATTTGAGCGCTTTCTTACACTCTCGGATGCCTTGTTTAATGCCTCTGGCAGTACCTGGAAAATTGCATTAAAAAGATTATTTGAATTGGTATATGAGGTGATGGTGGGGACGTTGCTGGTTGACTCTGAGCAAAGCCAGACAGTACTTCGGGAGGATTTTCTTCGAAGTGAGTTGAAAGGTCGACTGGCGTTTGAAGAAACGAAACCCCTTACCAAGCAGAAAGTGGGTAAGGGGATCGCTAATAAACGACAAAAAATGCATCAGTAGCAATGCATAAATAATCTGACTAGAGAATGTTACACAGAGATGCAGAGGTATTTTGTTTCTACGTACTCTTCAATGCCCATATGAGATCCTTCACGACCAAGTCCGGACGCTTTAATACCACCAAACGGGGCGACTTCTGTTGAGATTAATCCTGTATTGATGCCGACCATTCCGTAGTCGAGTGCTTCAGCGACTTGCCATACACGTGAAATATCACGGGCGTAAAAGTATGAAGCCAGACCAAACTCAGTGTCATTTGCCTGTTCAATAACATCTTCAACACTGTCAAAACGGAATAAAGGCGCTAATGGCCCAAAGGTTTCCTCGCGCGCTACCGTCATACTTTGGTCAACATTGGTAACAACCGTTGGCTGGTAGAATGTACCGCCCAGCGAATGGGACTCACCACCTGTAATGATCTTTGCACCTTTAGAGATAGCGTCCTGAAGATGGTTTTCTACTTTCTCAACAGCTGCCTGACTGATCAATGGACCTGTTGTGGTTCCTTCATCCATACCGTTGCCGACATTAAGTTTTTCAACGGCTGCAGCCAGCTTCTGCGAGAATTCCTCGTAAACACCATCCTGCACATAAATACGATTAGCACAGACACAGGTTTGGCCGTTATTGCGATATTTTGAAATCATTGCGCCATCAACGGCAGCGTCGATATCAGCATCGTCAAAGACAATGAAAGGGGCATTTCCACCGAGCTCTAAAGACAGTTTCTTTACCGTAGGTGCGCATTGCTCCATCAACTTAATTCCAACAGCTGTTGAGCCGGTGAATGATAATTTTCTTACAATGGGGCTGCCAGTCAGAACGCCGCCAATAGCAACAGCATCACCCGTTACAATATTGAGTACACCTGCCGGTATTCCGGCACGCTCCGCCAGCTCTGCCAATGCAAATGCTGAATAAGGTGTCTCTGCCGCAGGTTTGATTACCATCGTGCAACCAGCCGCTAGTGCTGCGCCTGCTTTGCGTGTGATCATCGCTGCCGGAAAGTTCCACGGTGTAATGGCTGCTGTAACCCCTATGGGTTGTTTGATAACGACGATGCGTTTATCTTGCATGTGGCCAGGGATTGTGTCGCCATAAATACGCTTGGCTTCTTCACCAAACCACTCGATAAATGAGGCTGCATAAGCGACTTCACCTTTGGCCTCCGCTAAGGGTTTACCTTGCTCAAGGGTCATTATCTTCGCGAGGTCATCTTGATTCTCCATCATCAAATCAAACCATTTGCGTAATTTAACCGCGCGTTCTTTAGCGGTGAGAGCACGCCACGCTGGCAGAGCAGTATTAGCAGCATCAATAGCCGCTTGTGTTTCATCTGCCCCCATATCCGGCGTTGAGCCTAATGTTTCACCAGTCGCCGGGTTTGTGACTTCAATAATGGCCGCATTATTTGCATCTAACCATTGTCCATTGATGTAGCATTGTTGGCGTAATAGGGTTGGATCCTGTAATTGCATAACGTGCTCCTGTGAAAAATGCAATTGAACGAGTAGTGAAAGGCATATGCTTTCAGTCGTTTATTAAAACACAAAATTACTAATATATTAGAGGATATGTCATTTTGTGATGACAGGCAACGTAGCGAACGGGTATAGATCTGAGTCGCTCATAGACTAAGCGAGAGGAAATTGTTGTTAGTTAAAAAAATGCCGAATGTAAAAACATCCGGCATAGGCTGGTAAACACTCAGTGAGTATTACTCGATAGCCGATAGATATTCAGAAATCGCTTCGATTTCTTCATCAGTAAGTGTTGCCACCATGGCTTTCATCGCAGCGGTTAATCCACCCGCTCTGGTGCCGTCTTTAATCATCTTGATTTGGGCGGCAGTGTATTCTTTACTCTGGCCATTTACCTTGGGGTACAAAGGCATGATTGGCTCTTTGCCTTCAGTACCATGGCACGTCATACAAAGCTTTTCTGTGTAAAGTTTTTCACCATCTGCAGCAAATACTGACTGGCTACTGACTGCAGCTGACATGATTAAGCCAAGTATTGCAGTTTTAACTATGTATCCGGATTTCATTAATTGTTACCTCTCCACATAAAAGATGATCGGACTTATTTAACATCCGAATAACTATCATCGTAGCATGCCCCGACTGAGTCAATACCGCTAAGGTAATGATTTGTTCAGGGCATGGATAAGAATAGTGATGGCTATGAGTGTATTAATTGATCCATATCAAAGCACAATCGGATTTACTCCGTATCCAGCGCTTCATTGTAGAGGTCCAGTACTTGTGACGCATAGCGTTGCGATAGCGTGAGGTAGCTAACTCCGTCGGTTGTGTTGCCGTTATTCAGTGGTGCCGAATCAAATACGATCGCAGTAGCGCCAATGGCTTGAACCTTAGAGATTAAATCTTGTAAGCGTACTTTGTATTCCTCTTGAGTAACGTCCTGATAATAGTCATTGATACTGCTGTTAATCCATACATATTTTGGTGTTTCTGATGGTACATCTGTGTCAAAGCGATCGAGTAAATCACACAATGTATTACCACCAATTCCTTTATTGACGATAGTGGCTTGTGGGTATCTTAGTGAAATACGCTCTTCAAAGCCTGGTAAGCTGAACCAGCTATCACCCAGTAATACGTGTGTGGCTCCAGCCTCAATGCTGGATGCAGTAGATCTGTAGGCATAGTCAGCAAATGCGTTAAAGCCTACGAGGTTGGGGTGAGTGGGTTCGTCATAGAAGTTCCACAACTTTTGACCACTGGTAATGCCTGATACTACTGGTGTTCTCTCATCGAGTGTTAATAAGTTACCGTCTATGCTGCTAATGATGGCTGCGTAGTAATCAAAGTTAACAGCGTGGTAGGTGATCAACTGGCCTGGTACCAGCGATACACTTGAATCCACTTCAAGAACCAGGTCACCGGCAGCTGCGTCGGTAGTTAATGTCAGAGGTAATAAGCCACCGGTTTCACCAGTAACGTGTGGTTGTCCCGCCAATAATCCGTAATGTGTTCCGACACGAATGAAGGGCTCAATCGGATTTGCAGTAGCTTCACAATCAGCTATAACAGGTGTGCCCTCTCCGTCATCTACTTCATCATCTTTTTTGTCATCATCGCTTGGGGTAGGAATGATAATGGTGGGTGCATGTGAATGCTTTTTGTTATCGCTATCGTCATCATTGTCATGATGACAGGCGGCTAAAGTAAACATGCTGGCGATTATCAGCCCTAACATGAATAGTCTATTCATTTCTAAGTCCTTTTGAATTGTTATGTCCTTATGACATCATCTCAATTTTTTTGGCAGGTATGACTTGGATCTCGGTTAATTCCGAGTAAGGGCGGAGAATTCTTGATAAGGGGTTAGAGTGTTAAGTTGGTTGTGCTTGGAGGGCGTGGGCCACTTCGTCGGTAATCTATAGATTTTCTTATGTGTTGCGGCAGTTGCATGCTAGTGTTGCTGTATAAATACTACTCCTGAGCCGATTACCCCACGAGCTATGAGAGTGAATACGATAATAAATAATAATAAAAATATGGCCGTTTCCCCAGAATCTACATCTGTGTTGCTCAAGCAACCCGACACGAAGCTTAATATACTGAAGCAGCAGATTGCCCTGCAAAAAAGCGAGATAGAGCAGCTGGAAGCAAAGCTGGCACTCGCAGAGCGGGAAATAGATAAGCGAAGTCAGGATAAGATGGCGTTGTTGGGTAATATGAATCATGAAATTCGTACCCCCATGAACGGAATCATTGGTATGGCGGCTTTGCTAGCCGAATCCTCACTGACTCCAAAGCAACAACAACATACCAAAATCATTCTTGAGTCATCGCGTAGCTTATTTCAGGTACTGTCCGACACAATGGACTTGGCTGAGTTAGAAAATGGCCGCGTTTCCGTTGTGACTAATCATTTTAAATTTCTCGATTTTGTCAACAAAGTGCTTAATCAAATGGCTCCGCAGGCGGCAGCCAAGGGCGTTGAGCTAGTCTGTGCCATGTCCAAGGACATTCCTGAGGCCCTCAAGACGGACGAGCAGAAGCTCTCTAAGCTTCTTTGTGCATTAATCAGTGACGCAATAAAGCTAACCAAAAAACAACATATATTCATTCAGGCAGACCTGACAAACGCGAGAAATGACTGGGGCACTTTGCATTTTGAAATCAGTCATTGTGGCTTCGGCTCATCACAAAAGTACCTCGATAATATCGTGTCCGGTGCTGCGATTAAGAATCAGGAAAACGATTATGGCCAGCATGGTATTGGTACCAGTCTGGCTATTAGCCGTCACCTCGTTACATTATTAAGTGGTGATATCGGAGGAAAACGTGATGATCATTCTAATACCCATTGCTGGGTAGATATTCCAGTCAATTCACTCAAAGGAACGATTCCCCGGCAAAGCAATGCAGGGCATTGTGCCTATTTTCAGCTAGGAGATAATCTGTATCTGGAGCATCAGATACTGAGCCTAAATGGTAGCGTAGAGCGGATTGACTCCTTAGAAAGTCTGTTTAGCACTTACCAGAGGCGCAAGGATGATTTTAATAAGTTCATTGTAGATACAGATGGAATGTCTGATGAGCAGCTAAATCCCTTGATTGAATACCTGAAAGAGTCCGTTTCAGATGATAAAAGTTGGGTCATTATTCGCGCTGAAAATGATGCCCGGTTAGATCAGCTAACAGATTCAAAACTGAATGGCTGGAGTGAAATTAGTAAGCCATGGTCGCAGTTTAAACTAAAGCTAGCGGTGACAGGCAGATCAGCAGATGCGGACGATACAGAACATAATGAAACGTTATCTTCAGAGGCTAATAAAATTCATATCTTGTTAGTTGAAGATAATCGTGTGAACCAGATGGTCGCTAAGGCCTTACTGTCAAAGCTGGGCTATCAGGTAACTATTGCGAATGATGGTGTGGAGGCGATTGAAAAATACCTCAAGCATGATTTTGAGTTAGTTCTGATGGACATTCGCATGCCAAGAATGGACGGTGTCGAGGCAACTCAAGAGCTTAAAAAGATGATGAATAACACGGGACATCCAGTCCCGGTGATTGCATTAACCGCGAATGCCACTATCGGCGCAAAAGAAAAATACTTAGAACTTGGTCTTGATGACTATCTGCCCAAGCCTGTACAGGCACCACAACTCAGTCGAATTCTCAATAAATGGCTAGGTGCTGAGATTAATAGCTAGTCGTGATGGCTCAATATTCTTCGACATATCAGTCCATAGACAAATAGATAATATTATTTAAAAAAAATAATGATCCCGTATAGTGAGATGATATACCATATTGTGAAATAGGTATTAAATTTCAGGAGCGGGACATGACAAACAGAATTCAGCAAGGTGGCTTACAAATCGCAGAGTCACTGCACACATTAGTTGACCAACAAATCCTTCCGGGCACGGGTATTGACAGCGATACCTACTGGCAACGTTTCGAGGCAATCCTGGATGAATTAGCCCCGCAAAATAAAGCGCTGTTAGAAAAGCGCGACGCTATTCAGGCAAAAATGGATGGCTGGTATCAGGAAAACCCCGGACCTGTTAAGGACATGCAGCAATACAAAGCATTTCTGACAGAGATCGGTTATCTGGTAGAAGAGGGTGCTGAGTTTGATATCACCACCAGCAATGTCGATGCAGAAATAGCAACAGTGGCAGGCCCACAGTTGGTAGTGCCTGTAAACAATGCACGTTTTGCACTGAATGCGGCCAATGCGCGTTGGGGAAGCCTGTTTGATGCATTTTACGGTACCGATGCAATTTCAGAAGAAGACGGTGCTGAGAAAACCGCAGCGTTCAACACGGTACGTGGTACAAAAGTTATTGCGGAGTCACAAGCATTTCTGGACAGCGCAATCCCACTTACGACAGGCAGTCATAGCGATGTTGCTGAGTACACTCTCAAGGGCGACAGCACAAAATCGTTATTAGCAGTTTTGCAAAATGGTGAGACCGCAACGCTGAAAGCGCCTGAGCAATTAGTAGCTTATAAGGAAGAGGGTGCCGTCACAAAGCTGTTATTTGCGAATAACGGTTTGCATATTGAAATCAGTCTGGATCATGACTCGGCAGTAGGTAAATTACATCCTGCAGGCCTGACCGATGTGGTACTGGAGTCTGCCATGAGCACCATCATGGACTGTGAAGACTCGGTCGCGGCAGTGGATGCTGAAGACAAGACATTGGTCTACAGCAACTGGTTAGGTCTGATGAAAGGCGACCTTGCTGAAAGTTTTGAGAAAGGCGGCAAGCAATTGACCCGTACCATGAATAAGGACCGCAGCTACACCGCTGTCGATGGTAGTGATCTTACCCTGCACGGTCGCAGTTTGCTATTAGTGCGTAATGTTGGTCACTTGATGACGAATGATGCTGTATTGGATAAAGAAGGTAATGAAGTACCGGAAGGTATTCTTGACGCCATGGTTACAGCAGCTTGCTTCCTGCATGATGGCAAGAGCGACAACGGCATCTCGAATAGTCGTCAGGGCAGTATGTACATTGTTAAACCTAAGATGCATGGCCCCGAAGAGGTGGCGTTTGCCAATACAATCTTTACGCGTGTTGAAGAAGCCTTGGGCATGGCGGTAAATACCATGAAAATTGGTGTGATGGACGAAGAGCGTCGCACCACTGTGAATTTGAAGGAATGTATTCGTCAGGTTAAAGAGCGTATTGTATTTATCAATACAGGATTCCTTGACCGTACTGGTGATGAGATTCATACCAGCATGGAAGCAGGGCCGTTCTTACCAAAAGATGCCATTAAAGAGCAGCCGTGGATTGGTGCGTATGAGAACTGGAATGTTGATATCGGTTTAGAGTGTGGCTTTAGCGGTCATGCACAAATTGGTAAAGGTATGTGGGCAATGCCAGATGAAATGGCAGCCATGTTAACAGCGAAAATTGGCCATCCAACGTCCGGTGCAAACTGCGCATGGGTCCCATCACCAACAGCAGCAACGTTGCATGCAACTCACTATCATCAGGTGAATGTATTTGCCAAGCAGGAAGAGCTGGCAGGTCGTGATCGTGCGAATCTAGATGACATTCTGACTGTGCCGCAATTGGGTGATGTGTCATTGACGGCTGAACAGATTCAGGCAGAGTTAGATAATAATGCTCAGGGCTTGTTAGGCTATGTCGTGCGCTGGATTAATCAAGGCGTGGGTTGTTCAAAAGTTCCTGATATCAACAATGTTGGCCTCATGGAAGATCGTGCGACGCTGCGTATTTCAAGTCAGCATATCGCTAATTGGTTACGCCATGATATCCTCAACAAAGCACAAGTAATGGAAACATTGGAACGTATGGCCAAGGTGGTTGATGAGCAAAACGCAGGTGATGCAGCCTACATTCCAATGACGCCGGATACTGCTAACAGTATTGCATTCAAAGCCGCTTGTGACTTGATTTTTGATGGGACTGCGCAGCCCAATGGCTACACAGAACCACGTCTGCATGCACGTCGCCGGGAGTTCAAACAATCGCACGCTTAAACACAGACAGCAAAGCTAAAACAGGAGGCTCGGTTCAGTCACTGGACCGGGCTTTCCTGCTTTTGAATGAATTAGCCGCCTCTGATGCCGACCCCGGCATGAGTCTGGCAGAGTTGGCAGAGGCGTCATCGCTGGCCAACTCTACGGCACATCGCTTGCTAGTTAGTATGAAGCATCTTGGCTATGTGGAATATGATGAGGGTAGTGGCTTGTGGAGCATTGGTATCAAAGCTTTCTCAGTGGGTAATGCTTATCTTAGAAAACGAGACTTTGTGGCACAGGCACGTCCGTATATGCGCGAACTGGTGTTCGAAGTAGGCGAAACGTCCAATATTGCCATTCTTAAAGGCGATCGCCATGTATTTGTCGGTCAAGTCGAGTGCAAAGAAGTCATGCGCATGGTGGTACAGATCGGTAGTGAAGGGCACGTTCACGCAGCAGGTGTTGGCAAAACATTACTGTCTGTGTTGCCTGAAAATGAAGTGTTGGCGATTATTGAGAGTACGGGACTGCCAAAGCTGTCGGACAAAACCATCACCACCAAACAAGCCTTTTTGAAAGAACTAAAGAAAGTCAGAGAGTGTGGTTATGCGCTGGATGACGAAGAACAAACACCGGGCTTACGTTGTATTGCCAGTAATATCTACGATGAGTATGGAGAGGCTGTTGCAGCCGTATCAATCTCGGGACCGTCGGTTAGAATTCCTGATGAGCGTATCGCTGAAATTGCGGAGCAAGTCATGAAAAAAGCGAAGGCAATCACCCATGCGATCGGTGGGGTTCATCCCCGTAGCTGATAGTCATCAGGCCACGGGAATGAGAACAGCAGATTAGTCCTGACGCTGAGTCACTTCTAATAAGTGGTAGCCGAACTGAGTCTTTACCGGACCCTGAACCGTGCCAACTTCAGCACTGAATACTACTTTGTCAAATTCAGGAACCATCTGACCCGGACCAAATGTCCCTAAGTCGCCGCCGTTGCGGCTAGATGGACAGCTTGAGTGTTCTTTGGCAACTGCGCCAAAGTCAGCGCCGCCTTCGATTTCTTGCTTTAGTTTCAGGCATGCTTCTTCTGAAGAAACGAGGATATGACGCGCATTTGCACTAGCCATAGTAAAATCCTTACAAGGGTTTAAAAACGTGCAAACTAACCGCTTTTTGAAGATCATGCAAGTTACCGGATTTACAAGCTTGCTATGCTGATTTGTTAGGATATAGTGGACGGTTGAAGTATCCCTCAATATAAGGAGTTATTCATGGCGACAATCACACTGCAAGGCAATCCAATCAACACCAACGGTGATTTACCGGCAGTTGGTGCAACGGCTCCTGACTTCACACTGACCAATGGCGAGTTAGCTGAAGTGAGTCTGAGCGACTTTGATGGTAAAAAGAAGGTTCTGAATATCTTCCCAAGTATCGACACGGGCATTTGTGCTTTATCCACTAAAGCATTTAATGAAGCGGCTAAGAGTCATCCTGACACAATGTTCCTGACAGTATCTGCGGATCTTCCGTTTGCATTGGGCCGTTTTTGTGGTGCAGAAGGTTTAGAGACTGTACAGCCTCTGTCCATGATGAAAAACCGCCAATTCGCAGAAGATTATGGTGTCAGCATCGTTGATGGCCCGCTGGCAAGTCTCGCAGCGCGTGCGGTGGTGATTTTGAATGAGAAAAACGAAATTATTTACACTGAGCTAGTTCCTGAAATCGCCCAAGAGCCTGACTACAATAGTGCGATAGCAGCGCTTTAGTTGAGCTGGCAGGCTAAGCGTGATTGCTTGACGATTAGCCTGCTTGTACCAACCCCTGATTCACTAAAACCTCAGAACATATACACACATAATAGTTAAAAATACTGCCGATTGGTGTGGTAGATACCATGATTTTATTACACAGAACCATCGAGTTTTTACTGTATCCTCCCGGCAATCTGCTGCTGTTCTTACTGTTGGGTCTACTGTTTTACAAATATCGAAAAATACGTATAACGCTTGCTTTTGTTGCAGTTACTCAGCTGTTATTGTTTAGTCTTCCGGTAGTGTCTAATGCTTTGATGGCATCCCTGGAAAATCAATACCCACCGCAAAAAACACTTTGGAAACAACAGACCGCTCAAGCCATCGTGGTGCTGGGTGGTGGACGAAATGATCGTGCTATCGAATACGGTGGGATTACCGTCAGTAGTGCAGAAATGGATCGCCTGCGTTATGCCGCCTTACTTCACCGAAAAACGGGCGCGCCAATCTTACTAACCGGTGGTGATCCCATCGAGAGCGGTATCAGTGAAGCACAGTTAATGCAGCAGGTTCTCAAAGATGAGTTAGGCGTTTCTGCAAGGTGGATTGAAGGCAACAGTCACACCACGTGGGAAAACGCCGTCTACAGTGACAAAATGCTTCAGGCCGATGGCATTGAAACTGCCTGGCTGGTCACACATGCCTGGCATATGCCTCGGAGCATGCAGGTGTTTGAGGGGCGCTCTGTAAAATATCTCGCCGCGTCACACTCTTATGGCGCAGGTTCATGGGATAAGTTGTGGTTTAAGTGGATGCCACAAGCCAGCGCACTAGGCACTAGCAATGTGGCGTTGCATGAATGGTTAGGCTATCTCTGGTATAAAATTAAATGACGGTACTGGGCTAAGCTTCCATTCGGCCGAAAAACATGCCGTATGCAGGTAGTACACATTCACCATTCAACCACTCACTACCAAAGAACTCACTATTGAGTGCTTCAATATCAGTCAAGCCGGTGTCAAAATGAAAAACACTGTTCTCTAGATGGAACACGCAGAGTAACTTTTCCTGTTGGTATTCACGCACAAAAGCTAGTACCCCTTCTGGTGCATCGAGAAAGCGAATAGTCCCTTTGAGTAGAGCAGGGTATTGTTTTCTCCAATGCAGGAAATGTCGGGTGCGTTGCAATACTGCTCCTTCGCCTTGTTGTTCGCTTACAGCCAGTGCTAAATGTTCCTCAGGCACGGGCAACCAACTTTGTTCAGCAGAAGAAAACCCTCCTAGATGCTCATCCTTTTGCCATGGCATTGGTGTACGGCAGCCATCACGTCCTTTATAACCTGGCCAGAAGCGGATACCGAATGGGTCTTGCAGGTCTTCAAAAGCGACTTCGGCCTCTGGTAAACCTAGCTCCTCACCCTGATACAAACAGGCCGTGCCACCCAGACATGTCGACAGCGCAGTGAGCATAGGAGCGGCTTCACGGTCAACCCCCCAGCGACTGATGACACGTTCAACATCATGATTGCTGAATGCCCAACACGGCCAGCCAGAGCCTATGTGTTGAATAGTTCGTTCAACGACTGAACGCAAGTGCGCTGCATTAAAGGTGTTTGTCATAAAGTCAAAGCTATACGCTTTATGCAATCGCTTACCTTCCTCGGTATAAGCAGCCACAGTCTGGTACATATCAACAGTAGCCCCCAGTTCGCCTACCGATGTGACTGCTGGATATTCATCTAAAACTTTGCGAAAACGCTCCATAAATCCCAGCGTTTCCGGACGGGAAATATTATATTTTGGCTCCTGCATAGAGTAGGGGTTCACGGGATCAACACCATTGACTACCATTCCCTCTGCGACGGGAGGATTGTCGCGTAGCTCTGCATCATGAAAATACATATTAGCAGTATCCAGACGGAAGCCATCAACTCCCAAGTCGAGCCAAAACCGGACAACATCTAATAGAGCATCCTGTACATCGGGGTTATGAAAGTTCAGATCAGGCTGACAGGTCAGAAAGTTGTGCATAAAGTACTGACGGCGTACTGAGTCCCATTCCCATGCTGATCCACCAAAAATTGATAGCCAGTTAGTTGGCGGTGAACCGTCAGGTTTAGGATCTTCCCAGACATACCAGTCCGCTTTTTCATTATCACGTGACTGCCGGCTGGTTTTGTACCACTCATGCTGATCAGAGGTGTGTGATAGTACCAAGTCAATCAACACTCTAATGCCTAGTGAGTGTGCTTTTTCCAGTAGCGTCGCAAAGTCACTGTGAGAGCCAAACATTGGATCGATGCCACGATAGTCAGAAACATCGTAACCAAAATCTTTCATGGGTGAGGTAAAAAATGGCGATATCCAAATGGCATCCACACCCAGCTCGGCAAGGTAATCCAACTTTTGGGTGATACCCGCCAGATCACCAATACCATCGCCATTGGTATCCAGATAGGAGCAAGGGTAGATTTGGTAGATTACGGCACCGCGCCACCAGTCACTGTCTCCCCCCAACTGTCGATTGTCCCTAATATCTTGTTTGCTTTGCCTGTTTGGCATCTATGGCTCCTTTAAACTCACTTTCAGTTAGAAAATCACAGCACAAAACAAAGCGCTTTGGATAACTGTAGATCTCTATAATTCTTCAAAAATGTAACCGATTTTTGAGCAGATAACGTTACTGAGTTAATCATCTAATTTACGAAGAGTACAATAAAGATTTTCCCTCTGAAAATAACTGAATCTTCGACGGATTCGCTGACAGACGCATTGTATTATTGCGTACATTGCGATGGATGCCCGGCAACTTTGCAATGATAGGATTATCACCCTCTGTTGGCTTGGTAAAATACACTTGCGTTACCTCACCTAGTGCCTCAGATATTTCAATAGTGCCTTCAAAAGCATAGTTCTCTGAGTCGGTAGGCAGCATATCCTCTGGTCGAATACCCACATTCACAGCAATACCTTGTTGGTTAGACTGAGTGGGAATATTCGCTTCAATGACGCCGCCACCTGCATGGACTTTAACTTTAGTCACCTCTCCTGTTTCTACTATTTCTCCTGGCATCAGGTTCATTGCCGGAGAACCGATAAACTGAGCAACAAACTCATTTTCAGGGCGTTCATACAAGTCCAGGGGGCTTCCCACCTGTGCAATTCCTTTGTTCGCCAAAACCACAATACGTGTCGCTAACGTCATTGCTTCAACCTGATCATGCGTCACATAGATCATTGTGGAATTAGGCATAGTTTCTTTAAGTTGGGCAATTTCAATACGGGTGGCCACCCGCAGTGCTGCATCAAGATTCGATAATGGTTCATCAAACAGATACACTTTGGGATCTCGCACGATCGAGCGTCCAATGGCAACCCTCTGCCGCTGTCCTCCGGATAGCGCTTTAGGCAATCGGTCAAGATACTCATCCAGTTGAAGAATCTTAGCGGCTTTACTAACAGCTGTATCTATTTCTTTAGGTGTTTTCTTTGCCAGTTTCAGTGCAAAGGACATATTCTCACGCACGGTCATGTGAGGATACAAGGCATAGGACTGGAATACCATTGCAATCCCACGTTGTGCCGGTGGCACATTATTCATGTGCTCTCCGTCAATATAAAAATCACCTTCAGTGATCGTTTCCAATCCTGCAATCATCCGCAATAGCGTTGATTTACCACAACCAGACGGGCCAACAAATACAATCAGCTCGCCTGTTTCAATATCAAGATTAATATCCTTAAGTACATTAATCTTGCTACCATATGTTTTTCCAACATTAGTAAGTTTCAGATCTGCCATGAGTGACTTTCCTTCATCCAATTCGTTTTGTGTATGCGATAGGTAAAAGTTTTGAATACCTGCCACTTATTTGACTGAGCCAGCCAGTAAGCCACGCACAAGATATTTTTGCATCATAAAGAACATCAGTATCGGTACGGCAATTGAGACAAATGCCGAAGTAGCCAGTATTTCCCAATTTCCTCCCCGCGTACCCAGCAATTCAACGATTTGCTTGGTCATTACAGTGGTTTCCCCAGTTGAATCAATCAGAAATACCATGGCGACTAATAGGTCATTCCACGTCCATAAAAACTGAAAAATAGCAAAGGAAGCTAACGCGGGGAAAGACAGGGGCAGAATGATTTTGACGAAAATCTGAAAGTCTGTCGCACCATCCACTCGGGCATTTTCAATAATATCCTTTGGCAATCCCACCATATAATTACGCAATAAATAGATAGCCAGCGGGAGTCCAAACCCAGTGTGAGCGAGCCACACACCGATATAGCCTTTACCCAAACCAATTTCATTGTGAAGCTTCAAAAGAGGGATTAAAGCAAGTTGTAATGGTACAACCAGTAATCCCACTACCGCAGCGATGAGTAAAGCCCTACCTGGAAAGTCCATCCATGCCAACGCATAAGCGGCAAAGGCTGCAATGAGAATCGGGATAACTGTTGCAGGGATGGTTACCGTTAATGTATTAAAGAATGCTTTTGCCATTCCCTCCCTGTTATCTTCAAGTAAAACATTTCTATAGTTTTCGGTAGTAAATTCGGGTGGCGATTCAGCGGTAACAAATATGCGTTGTCCACGTTTACCAGTGAATGGCTCTGTATTTGCCATACGGTAATCACCATTAGGTTGCTCCTTTTTTCAGCTCAGCGGTATCAGTGGCGTTATAGCGACTGATTTCACGTGAACTGGTACCCCAGACGGAAATAATGGCACCACTTTCCTTTGTAAATAGGTTTCCCTCAATGACAAATTGGCCATCTTTTTCGACCTGTTTTGTAGGAGGGTCGGTACGCAACGTGAAATTTTGTACGGATGGCGTTAGAGAGTTCCACCAACCACTGCTCGCAATTTGGTCCGATGTGCGAAAGGAAGATACCAGTAGTCCCACAGTAGGGAATAACCAAAGCAAAACAAGCATCAATAAGGAAATATGTACTGCCCAGGTCAGGCCCGATTTTTTACCAACAATATTGTCCATTACTGCATCTCCTTACGAGCGTTGTACACATTCCAGATAAGAATGGGCATGACTAACAGCATTATGATCATGGCACTAGCGGAACCCACGCCCCAATCATGTGAGCGGAATAACTTGTCATACATATAATTCGCTAATACTTGGGTCTCCCATTGTCCATTGGTCATTGCGAATACAATATCGAAGACTTTTAATACGGTAATAGTGATTGTTGTCCAGACGACTACGATAGTACCCATGATTTGCGGCACCTTAATCTTAAAGAACACCTGAAATGGACTAGCCCCATCAATGATAGCTGCTTCAACCGTTTCCTCCGGAATACCTCGCAGGGCAGCAGATAGAATAACCATTGCAAAGCCTGTTTGGATCCAGACCAAGACAATCATCAATAGAATGTTGTTCCAGAATGGGATGGTTAACCAGTTGTTCGGAGAGTCGCCACCAAAGAAAATATATAACGCGTTGAGCACACCAATCTGGTCTTGATCAATTGGACGTGCGTCATAAACCAGTTTCCATATAACGGCTGCACCAACAAAAGAAATTGCCATTGGCATAAAAATTAACGATTTAGCGAGATTGCCCCAGAAAACCCTATCTGAGAGTTGAGCAGCAAGTAAGCCAAATGCCGTTGAAAGTGCAGGCACGATCAGTAACCAAAGCATGTTATTTTTTAGTGCTTCCCAAAACTTGGGTTCATCAAGCATCTGCTCGTAATTATCCAAGCCAACAAAGGCCGATCCACCATCAGGAAGTCGTTCAGTCAGTGACAGACGTAAGGTTTCTACTACGGGGTAGGCTAGGTACACGCCCAGCGCTAATAGAGCCGGTAGTAAAAATAACCAAGGACGAATGATATTTGCTCGATTAATATTCTTGCCAGCATTAGGCCCACTAGCAGGAAACAATACTTTATCTAGAAACTGGTTGGAAAAATAAAAATAGCCTACGCAACCACCCACACCAATAATAATGGTCAAGAGACCTTGAAGTGCTGGATTCATATTAACCCCTCCTTAGTATATAAAACAAAGGGCATCTTGCGGTGTTGTAAGCTGCCCTTCTTTTTTTAGGATTTAGGGCGGAGTTACTTTTTCAAAGCATCCCAGCTATCCTGAATGGCTTTACTGACTTCAGCAGCATCTTTACCGCCAGCATAATCAACCATACCTGTCCAGAAGCTACCAGCACCTACACCACCTGGCATGAGGTCTGATCCATCAAAACGGAATGTGGTCGCATTCAACAAGATATCTCCCATGCCACGCAATGTGTCATCTGCATACATTTTTGGATTAACCCCTTTGAATGGTGTAAGGAACCCTTTTTGTGCCATCCATACTTCGTGCGCGATAGGTGACTTCAAGAATTCAACCAAGGCTCTTGCAGCAGGGCTGTCTTTAGTAATGGTGAATAAAGTACCTGCGCCTAATACTGGTTTACCAAGGTCTTTATCAGCATACGACGGGAAGTAGAAGAAGTCTGCATCCGCGCCAATTTCTGTTCCCTCAGGGAAGAATGCGGGGATGAAGGAAGCCTGACGATGCATATAGCACTGTGGAGGTGATGAGAAAAGACCTTTAGGGCTGTCACGGAAATCTGTTGAAGCGACTGAACCAGCGCCGCCAGCAACATATTTATCGTTACGGGCAAATGCACCGAACTCTTCAATTGCAGCAACAACTCGCTCATCAGTAAACGAAATTTCATTGCTAACCCATTGGTCGTAAACCTCAGGCGGTTGGGTACGCAGCATCATATCCTCAACCCAGTCAGTTGCTGGCCAGCCTGTTGCTCCACCGGAACCCAGACCAATACACCAAGGTTTGCCTCCGTCTTTGGCAATTTGATCAGTGAGTTTTTTCAGATCTTCCATTGACTCAGGTACTTCGTACCCAGCGTCTTCAAAGTTCTCTGGCGAGTACCAAACGAGTGACTTCACATCGACTTTAAAGAAGAATCCGTATAAATCCTTTTCACCTTTTGAGTTAGCGAAAGTAGCAAGATCAACCCAAGACTGACCTGCTGCATAGTTTTCTTTAACCCAGTCTGCTGTTTCAGAGCCCAGCGGTGTCAGAAAACCACGTTTTGCCATATCAGCTGCTAAGCCAGGCTGTGGGAATACCGCTATATTAGGCGCTGAGCCAGCTTCAGCATCAATCATGATTTGTTGCTCAAAGCTGTCTGAGCCAACGTATTTGACGTCAGCGTTACTCGCCTTTGCGAAATAAGACAGTACATTCTCAAATACTTTTTGATCTGGCCCAAGCCATGGTCCGAAGACGGTGACTTGTTCACCTTTCAGGTCAGTCTTTTTTAGGGCTTCGTAGCTTTCCCAGTTAAAGTCACCTTCACCAGGTTTAAATGGCATTTCACCGGCAGCAATCGCTGCTCCTGTGAATGTAGAAGCCGCAAATAGAGCCGCAGCTATCGCGGGCTTAAGATGTAAATTCATAATATCTCCTCATAATGACAAAGCACAAATCAAAAAATCAAAGCGCTTTGACGGTTATTGTAGTTAAGGCTATTTTAGAATGCAATGAATTAGTCGCTTAAATTTTTAGTGCACCGTATGGTCTGCTGCTTGACACGTTTCCTGCAATAATAATGTATTTACTGTGCTTGTTAGGTAATTTGAAGTAAAGAACTATTATCGTTAAGGTACAAAAAATGAAAATGGTTCTCACTACCTTGTTAATTTGAAATCCTTCAGTTATATTGAGAATACCTTGGATATTCAAAGCGCTTTGAGAAAAGATCCTACATGAACCTAAAACAGCTTGCCGACCATTTAAAACTATCGCCCACCACCGTGAGCCGTGCGTTAAATGGCTATCCGGAAGTTAGTGAAAAAACGCGCAATCGGGTGCTAGCTGCCGCAGAAGCCAATCACTACCACCCCAGCCATCACGCTACTCGCTTGGCTAAGGGTAAGGCTCATGTCATTGCTCATGTCGTTCCTTTATCTGTCCACACCATGATCAACCCACACTTTTCAGACTTTATTGCAGGCGCCGGACTAACCTATGCAAAGGCTGGCTACGACATGATCTTGCGTGTGGTCATGGAGAGTGAAGAAGAGGCGGTTTATCGTAGCTTTGCCAAAGACGGCAGGGTAGATGGCGTTATCGTTCATGGTCCACGTGTTGGTGATACACGAATCGCGCTACTTCAGGATCTCGGCTTACCCTTTGTGGTTCACGGTAGAACGATGGCGGATGATGCTGACTACAGCTGGCTGGATGTGAACAACTTCAGAGCTTTTGAACGGGCGACCAATTTCTTATTAGACCTTGGGCATCAAAAAATCGCACTGGTAAACGGTTTTGAAGATATGGTGTTTGCCGCCAGACGTCGTGACGGCTATCTCAAAGCACTAAAAGATGCCGGTATTCCTATCGATCCGGAGATTATGTTTAGTAGTGAAATGGTCGAGCCACAAGGTTACCAGGCGCTGAAAAAAGTTTTAAAGCAGGCCAAGGCACCCACTGCAATCTTGTTATCCAGTATTCTTCCGGCACTGGGTGCAGTACGAGCCATTCATGAGGCAGGCTTAGTGCCGGGTAAAGATGTATCGCTGGTGGTCTTCGATGACCAACTTTCTTTCTTACAAAACAGTGGTGACATACCGATGTTCACATCGCTAAGGTCATCCATTCACGACGCAGGAACACGCGTTGCTGAAATGCTCCTTTCAAAAATCAATCAACCAGACTCCGGTTTCTGCCATGAATTGTGGGAGGCTGAGTTTGTACTTGGCTCCTCAACAGCACGGCCACCACAAGCCTGAGTGCTATTCACTGAGTAAATTAAAATGACAATCGATTTCACACGAAAAGACTTCCCTGAGGGGTTCGAGTTTGGTGTTGCGACCTCTGCCTATCAAATAGAAGGCAGCGACTTTGGCGGCTGTGGCCGTTCACAATGGGATGACTTTGCCGCCACACCGGGCAATGTGGTTCGTGGTGAAAACGGCGCAATCGCCTGCGACCATTACCATAAATGGGCGGAAGATTTTGACCTGATCAAAGACTGTGGCTTGGATTCCTATCGTTTTTCTACCTCATGGGCGCGCGTAATGCCTGAAGGCAGAGGGCAGGTAAATCAACAAGGTCTGGACTACTACGACCGCTTAGTAGACGGCTTACTGGAGCGCGATATAAAACCCTACGCATGTCTTTATCACTGGGAATTACCGAGTGCCATTCTGGACATGGGTGGCTGGCGTAATCGTGATATCGCGGATTGGTTTGCTGACTTTGCCGAAGTCATTATGGGTCGTATCGGAGACCGTTTACACGCTGCCGCCACCTTTAACGAGCCGTGGTGTATCGCATGGCTCAGTCATTTCTTAGGTCATCACGCACCGGGCGTCAGAGACGTCAGGGCCGCTACCCGTGCCATGCATCACGTACTGCTGGCTCACGGTAAAGCGATTCAAACTATGCGCGGTTTAGGTATGGATAATTTAGGCGTAGTCATGAACTTTGAATACGCCAGTCCGGTGGATGACACACCACAAGCGCAAGAATCCGCCAAGCTTTACGACGGCATTTACAATCGCTGGTTCTTAGGCGGCGTGTTTAACAAGGCATATCCGGAAGACGTGGTGGCTGAGATTGGTCAGCACCTTCCAGATAACTATCAGGATGATTTTGAGACTATCGCCGCGCCAGTGGATTGGCTGGGCGTGAACTACTACACCCGTAAGGTCATCGCACCCAATGACAGCGGACAGTTCCCATATCACGATGAGATTGAAGGGCCATTGCCTAAAACTGCGATGGAGTGGGAAGTCTACCCGCAAGGATTGCATCACTTCTTAACGTGGGCAGACCGCGAATACACCAAAGGTTTACCGATCTATGTGACTGAAAACGGCATGGCTTCTTATGATGAGGTTGAAGATGGCGAAGTTGCTGATCCGGTGCGGATTGATTATCTGAATCAGCATGTTGCGGCAGTGAAGCAGGCGATTGCAGATGGCTCGCCAGTGAAGGGGTATTTTGTCTGGTCGCTGCTGGATAATTATGAATGGGCGCTGGGCTATGACAAGCGATTTGGGCTGGTGCATGTGGATTTTGAGAGCTTGGAGAGGACGCCTAAGGGGTCTTATTTGGGGTTGAAGGAGGCGTTGGTGAAGTAGTCGCTGGCGACGGAAGCAGAGAAATTCTAAACTACATAGTTAGATAACAAACGGCCTGAGTTTTTACTCGGGCTTTTTCGTTTTTGCCTTGCATATCATCCTTGTGTGTTTGTTACGAATAGGTACTGAACAAGTGCGGTCAACTCACTAGCGTGAAGTTGTAATAAGGGGTAAATATTGAACTAATATGTTATAAAAGCAGCTTAACTTAATATGAATGGGGTGGATATGAGTATACCGTTAGCTAAAGTGTTGGATGCACTTAAAAGTGACTTGAAAAAAGCACAAAAAAACAGTGACCCTAAGAACCCATTGATAATCGAAGACATTGAGGTTGAGTTACAAACTGTAGTTACTTGGGGCGTTGACGGAAAAGGCGAAGCAACAGGTAAGGTTGATCTTAAAGTTTTGGACTTTTTAAAACTTGGTGAAGCGGAGGCAAAATTGAATGCCAACGGTAAGTGGGAAAAAGCTTCAACACAAAAAATAAAGTTGAAACTGTCGGCTGCCAGCTTGAATGAAGAAACGGGTAAATTAGAAAAAACACAAGTATCGGATACGACAGAAAATGAGCCTGAAATCTGAACTGGTTGGTTTATTAGTAAGCCCCGTTAGTGGTGCTTTTGAAAAAGGTACGGCTTATCCTACACGCGATGGTGTTGCCATTACTGCTGCTCATGTTATACCTGATATTCAGAACTACAATGAGAAGCAAGATAAAGTCAGTTACATCCTTTGGCCAACCGAAAAAGGCAATAAAAGCTTTATCCAGCGTATATTGTTTCCTGTGACAGATGCAGATTTTGACTCTGGGCTAGATGTAGCAGTTATAGAGTGCAGTACTCCAGTAGATCTTAGTGCAGTAGTACTTTGTAAAAATACACCTGACTACCCAGAGCTTTGGCATAGCTTTGGCTATCCACGGGCGGCAGAAAAGCCTGAGTTAGATAAACATCATCAAAAAGCTGCTGCTGGGAACTATCTCTCAAAAGTTCACAATCAATCTTTTCAAGAGTTGGAAACCGAAAGCTTTGCAACTGATGATGTTTGGTGGAAAGGGATGTCAGGCGCACCCGTTTTCAAGGCGAATAGCAGTCACCTTACAGGGGTTTTTATTGAAGGCTCACCTGTTTATAAAAAAGAGGGAGAAGCCTCGCAACAAATTTTCAATGGATTATTGAAAGCTGCATCAATTGCCCATTTGTTGGATAACCCAAACTTTGCAGAAGCTGTTTACGGAAAAGAGTATTCAGAATATCAACAAGAGCATGAGAAAAAACTACGCGATATTTGGGACGCTACACCAGCATTTAAAGCTAAACTCCCAAGTTGTGATGATGTCTTGGCTCAACTCAAAATAAACCCTGTTAAATGCATTCAAGATTTAAAGAAACAATGTAAAGGTCTTAACCTTGCTGAGTGTAAAAATGAAGTCGAGTCGCTCTTTTATTTACTTCTTAGCCAAGTTGATATGTCTTGCAGTTGGCAAGGAAAGCACTTCCACGAATTAGAAGTGAGTACACGCTTATTGGCAGAGTTGTCAGTTGCTAAGTTATATGGTGTCGAGCCTAAGTTTGAACAGACGGATCAACTAGTGGGGCAGCACGTCATACCTGCATCACAAAAAGAACTTGGCTTTGACTTTGAAGACGCAGCAGAAGATCAAGCTAATAGCGTTGCTTATGCAATCTATAAAAAATGGGGTAACGAAGGTTTATCAAAAAACAGTCTGAAAAATTCTCCCCAGCACTATGACGAAGTCAATGAACAGTTATTATTATCAAGAGAAGATGACGGTGCGGTCTATCGCTTTGAGTTAAACGAAAAAAGCGAGGAGGCTCAAAATCATGCCTTGATGGATGAAAAAGTCCGCAAGTATATCCATGAAAAGTTATTACCCGATTTGCCTATTGTCTTGTATGACCGATCACCAGAGTCAGTTTTCCCTGATGAAGGAAAGCTACAAACTCACGTACGCTCCTTTGTAAAACAAATTATCTTGGCTTGATTTATGAGTAACTATTCCAAAGAAACTTTCGACCTAAAATACCCACACAAAGTAACTCTCGAACCAACAGGCTCGTGGACACAAAAACACTACTTACTAGACAAAAAATCCGCCTACGCGTTACAAATGGCACTCGCAACGAACCGTCCGCTGCTAGTAAAAGGCGAGCCGGGTTTAGGTAAAAGCTACCTTGCCTTAGCAGCTGCAGAATTACTAAACCGTGCTTTCATCGCTGAGGTAATAAACAGCCATACCGAAGGCCAAGAGTTACTTTGGAAAGACGATCCAATCCAACGCCTAAGTGATGCTCAAGCAAAAATCAAAACAGGCGATGATTTACATCCAAAACGCTACATAAGCCCGAGTGTGCTGTGGTGGACATTTGATTGGGCTAACGCTGCAACACAATATGAACAATTGCATCATAAAGTTTATAAACCCGTCTGTGGGCATGCAAAAAACCGCAAAAATGGACTTGTCGTATTAATCGACGAGATCGATAAAGCAGACCCATCATTGCCAAACAGTTTACTCGAAGTGCTAGGAAATAACGGTTTTGATGTTCCGCTGGCAAAAGTCAACGTCGGTCATCAAGGTATTGCGCCGCTTGTGATTATCACGACTAATGATGAACGTGAATTGCCGCCTGCATTTGTTCGTCGCTGCTTGGTTTTGCACTTAAAAATCCCTGATGGCACAAGCGATGATGGAAAAGATGAGTTAATCGAATGGCTAAAAGCACGTGTGCGTGTACATATCACGAAGGATCAGTGTAGCGATATTGTGCTGGATGAAGCCGCGAAACAGCTAAAAGAAGACCGGGAAAAAGCAGAAAGCCAAGGCATGATAAAAGCAGGACTTTCAGAGTATATCGACTTGATTACCGCCTTAGTTGAAATGACTGAAGCAGGTGATAACCGAGAGACTGAACAACTCAAACTACTAGAAGAAATCAAGGAGTTCAGCCTACGTAAGGCGGATGCATGAAGCTACAATCGCAAGTCAGTCGTGCGCAGTTATTAAGGGCTTGGAAAGAAAGCTCCGATGCTGAGTTGCGTGCTGACATCGCTGAGTTATTTGGTTACGAAGCATCTGAGAAATATCTGGGTGACTTGGATAAAGAGGATCATGAAGAGTCTCTGCCAAAAGAGAACGGGGGCGAAATCGACGAGCTAGCGCCCCTGCCATCTAAGAAATTAGACCCACCAAAACCCAGACCACAAGTCAGTTACTACTATTTAGCTGACCGTCAACGTTATGCAACCGAAGTTGAGGCTCAGCAAGAAACACCGCAAATATTTGATAGTGTAAAGACACTGAGTCGTGAAGAACTAAACAATTATTGGAAGTCTGAACCGCAAGATCCAACAGAGCCTGCACCGCTTACTCAAACAAGAACGCTGACGCCTTTTGTGCGTAAACAACTACGTCAAGCGGTAGGTCGTAATTTGGATGTGAAAACCTTGGTTAGACAGGTTGCTAAACAAAGGCCACTAAAAGAATTACCCACACAACCGCGCTTACTACCAGCGGGTCGTGTAACGGTGATTGCTGACTTAAATGACCGCTTGCTGCCTTTTTGGGGTGACATACGTGATGCTTGTGAGTTGATTAAGCAAAAGCATGGAAAAATCGGCTTAGATATACGAGTGCTGGCAAGGGATGAAGCTGCGTGTGACTATTATGCTTATGACGACTGGGAGCAACGAAAACTCAAAACGCAGGCCTGGAAAAAGATACACGCTCAAAGCATGGTTTTCATTCTTAGTGATTTAGGGCAATTAGCCGATCAAAGCAGTGTGATTCGTCGGCGTTGGTTACAGTTTGTTGTCACGTTAAACCGACGTGGAATCACACCTATTGTCTTGGCTCCAATCGCTGCTGCAAAACAGTGTCCAAAGCTACAAGCCAGAACACAGCTCATACTGTGGCAACGTTTCGGTCAACTCAACTCACGGCAAGTTCGTGGGGATATCTCAAAACATCAAGAAAAAGTGGAGCGAGTACTCGCTTTTCTTTCCTTATCACCTCATATAGAACCAGAGCTATTACGTTCGCTGTGCGAGCTATTGGGAGCGCAAGAAGGGCAAAGTGGTATCGAAGCAGATGTCTACCTACACCCTGATGTGCAATGGGGTTATACGGCAATCACACTTCGAACAGAGAGACGTGAGCATTACCAAGCGCAGTTTGCAAAACAACCTCAAGCGCTTAAAAAGCAGGTACTGGATTGTATTGGTCAGCACCACGCTTCACAGTTTGCCTCTGTTTGGGCGGAGTCTATTTTAAATGCCGAAAAGCTGATGCAGGTTGATCAGGCAAGAGTGGATGAGGCTGAAGCACTCATGATGAGCTTGGCTAAAGGCTATAACGAAGACCGTGACCATGACGGCATGATGCGCTTTGCCCGCCGTCATTTGTCACGTATGAGTGAGGCGCAGCTTGAAGACAAAAAGAGCAGCTACACTGCTGCTTTGTATTACTTGGCAAACCGTAAAGAGATAGATCAGGGGCACGCTGTTGAAAGTGAATACACGAACAAAACAGAAATCATTAACCAGTTAATGAAGCAGTCAGCACCAAAAAGGGAACTGGCTTTAAGGCAAGTTGGTTCTAAGTTATTTTTGGGTGATGAGGCCAAGCTCAAAGGTCAGTCGTTAACCGAGTTTACAACGGTACAAAACAGCATTTTAGCGAATGGACAGAACACGCCCTTACTCGCAGGAAAGGCCGTGACGCTAGTTGGTGGCTCGAAGCACGAAGGCTTACTCGATAAGCTTCACCTAGACACGGGGCAAGAACACCTAATCATTCGTTCGTTGATAAAACCAAGTTGGGCAAGTGAAATCACTATGCGAGATGGTGTGCCTATTACTGTACTGATTTTTGAAGGCAATTCGTATGAAATGCGTCCAGAGTGGCAAGATGAAAAGCTCAAGTGGCAGCCGGTAGAAGAGACTGAAAAGGTTGGTACTGATGAGTTTGGTTTGTTTGCAGAGTTTACTGTAAAAGGGGTGACGCAACGCCTTCGCTATATCGAGCCGACGACTTTTATGATGGGATCGCCTGAGAATGAAGATGGTCGTTACAACAACGAAGACTTGCATCAGGTCACGTTGTCCCAAGGCTATTGGTTAGCAGATACCGCTTGTACTCAAGAGTTATGGCAGACAGTGACGGGTGACAATCCATCAGAGTTTAAAGATGACTCACAAAACCCTGTAGTGCAAGTGAGTTGGTTAGATACACAGCGTTTCATTCAACAGTTAAAACAACTAACCCCGGAGCTTCTGGCTCATTTACCTACCGAGGCCCAGTGGGAGAATGCTTGCCGTGCAGGAACTGCGACGCCATTCTCTTTTGACGATGATATTAGCGTTGACCGCGTGAACTATCGTGATACATGGGAGCTAGAAAAAGAAGGTGAGGGTTTTAAGTGGGGCAAGGATGCTAAACAAAAAACGGCTCGCATAAAGTCTTATGCCCCGAATGACTGGGGACTTTATGAAATGCATGGCAATGTATTTGAGTGGTGTTTTGATGAGTGGCAAGAAAATTTAGGTAATAGCTCGGTTATTGACCCCGTGACTGCTCGCTTTTCTAGCGCGGTAGCGCAAGAAAAACAGGCAGACAAAACAGGACAGTACGGTGGTTTCTACGATAGCGCTTTATTAACTAATGCAGAAGAGGTTGGCGTGCAACGCGTGCTGCGTGGTGGCTCGTGGTACGGTCACGGCTGGAGCTGCCGCTCTGCTATCCGTTACCGGAACGACGCGTCTAACCGCGTCAGGTTCTTCGGCTTCCGTATTGCTGTAGGTCTTTGAGCTACCGAACAGGGCGGTTTTGCGTAGCAAGACAGCAACGGCAGTCGGTAGATGTAGCGAGCAGACAGAGCGAAACACAGCGCGTCGCGGAGCAGCGCAGGGTTTGGGTCAGGCTGGGAGAGGTCAGTTAATTTTTTTAATAGTGCTGAGGTGTGCCTTGGCCATATCCTGATGACGGTGCGATTACGCATCTCAAGGCAATGCTTAAGAAAGTTGAGTCAACCGAAACTTATATGTGGGGAATAGTGAATCTTTAGCTCAGTTTCGATGTGGTTGAATTTGCCATTTGAGTATTTTTGATATAATTTATACTCATGCCAATATTTGAATACGATGAAGCAAAAAGTCAGATTAACTTTGACAAACACGGTATCAACTTTGTTGATGCTCAAGAGCTTTGGGAGGATGCAGCGTATATCGAGATTCAGGCAAATTCAGAAACAGAACCACGTTTCCTGATTATCGGACGCATAAATGAAAAACATTGGTCTGCGGTAATCACCTATCGCGATGAATCCATTCGTATCATTTCTGTTCGTCGTTCAAGAAAGAAGGAGGTAAAACTATATGAAAGCTGATGAGTTTGATAAAAAATTTGATGACGATGACGAAGACATAATCGATGACTTAAAACTGTCAACGATTCGACGGCCTAATCTGGAACAAAAGCGCATCAATGTAGACTTTCCTAGCTGGGTAGTCGAGTCATTGGATCGTGAAGCGGCACGTATTGGTGTGACCAGACAGTCGATCATTAAAGTTTGGTTGGTAGAACGGTTGAAAGCAGAGGGCTCGGCAAGCTTTTGAAATTGAGGTTGACTTAAAGTTGGCTCGTCAAAGTAATACACCAAAAATAAAAGCACTCCAAATCCCTCTCTACCACATGCGGGGCGGCACTTCGACCGGCGTCATTCTCAACAAACACGACCTTCCGGCTGATGAAGAGTCACACGACAATATACTGCGTAAAATCATGGGCGTCCCTGAGTCCGGCCACTCAGACCAAAGCCAGATCACTGGCTTAGGACGTGGTGCGCCAACCAGCAACAAGCTATTTATCATCGAGGTAGTCGACAGAGAAAACCGCAAAGTAAATAGCACATTAGCACAGTTCGCCGCCGGTAAATCTGACATCGACTGGAGCGGCTCAGAAAGCTTTGGGTATTGGTTGGTCTGAAAATGAAACTGAAAAACCGTCAAGGTCATTTGATGTCTCAGTCAGAGCTTGAGCACAGCGAGACGATTCCCAAAATTTGCATGGTGTCACCAGCGACTCATGCGGGGGATATCAGCACTCGTTATTTTATGCCGCAAAAACCACATGGCTCATTGGCGGTATCAGGTGGCGGTTGTTTGGCAGCTGCGTGCACTTTAGAGGGCACGGTTGCATATAAACAGCTCGGTGATGTGGCTCGTTTGAAAGTTGCTGAAGGGCGCTATCAGGTCGCGATTGAGAACCCCGCAGGTGTGCTTGATATCGAGTTGTTGATGGGGGTGATCATATCGATAGCGTGAGATATACAAGAAATGCGCAGGTGCTTGTGAAAGGAGAATCGGTTATTTACAGTGGACTTTAGCGTCTATACTTATGGCTATCTAAAACGAGATGAGTGCTGCTTGTGAAAGTCGAAAATATAGATACTGATCTGGGCAATAAAATCCTTGAAGACCTCAAGCAACAAGGCTGGAAGCTAGGCGCTCAGTACAGCCCGCTGGCATTCGACAAGGGCATCGATTTCGATAGTTACACACTCAAAAAAGATCAATCAAAACTGTATCTGGAATGGACTAATTGGTTTGAATGGGAAATCCACGGCAGCAAGCAAGACCTCGATCAACTCGCTGAGAAGTATGAATTGGCAAAAATCGTCCCGAGCGATTTAGTTAAAAAATGGTTCGGTGATCAATTCACCAAGCTCCACCCATTACTCCAGAAACTGCACACAGATGGTGGCACGCTCACGGGCGATGTGGATATTCATTACGGCAAAGGGTTGGCCGGTGTAATTGGTCGTAGACTGGCTAAGAAAATGAAGCTGCCAGAAGCGGGTACGCACCAGCTTGCGGTGACGATTTCGCATGATAGTGCAGGCTTGCATTGGGGGCGTTGTTTTAACCAGTATTCCTATATCGAGTCGCTGTTTGAGCCGGTGGGTGTTATCACTCATGGCTATTGGATTGAGGCCACCGGCCCGTTAACCATGAAGTTGACGGTAGATGTCAAAGACGGCGGTTGGTATTGGCGGTGTTTGAGTATTCGTTTTATGGGGCTGCCGGTGCCGCGCTGGCTGGTGCCTAAGACGACTGCATACAAGGTAATCGAGGATGACCAGTACCGTTTTCACGTTGAATTTTCATTGCCTATGCTGGGCTCTTTAGTGCGTTATCAAGGTTTACTCAGCGCCCAAAGTGACTAAAATACAAGTCTCATTTCCTGCGAATAGTAGCGGAGTACATCATGGCCGATGCCAAGCGAAAGACACGTGTTACCTCAAGTCACTGGGGTGCGTTTAAAGTCATTACCGAGGGTGATGCGATTGTGGCTGTCGAGCCGTTTAGTGCGGACCCAAACCCTAGCGCGATTTCTGAAATATTACCGGCTGCTGTTCATCATGATAGCCGTATCAAACGTCCATCGATTCGCCGTGGTTGGTTGGAAAGTCGTAACCGTGACAAGCGGGGAGAAGATGAGTTTGTTGAGTTGCCGTGGGATGAGGCTTTAGATATTGGCGCTGCTGAGCTTGATCGGGTGCGCAAAGAGCACGGCAACGAAGCGATTTACGCCGGCTCTTACGGGTGGGGCTCAGCGGGGCGTTTTCATCATGCACAAAGTCAGGTACATCGTTTTTTAAATACGGCGGGCGGTTATGTGTCGTCTTTTGGGAGTTACTCAACCGGTTGCGCGCAGTCGATTATGCCACATGTGTTTGGTATGCCGTTTTTGAAATTCACCTATGGCTCGCAGGATAGTTGGGAAACCATTGCAGCGCACACCGAAACATTGGTGATGTTTGGCGGGATTAATCCCAAGAATTCACAGGTCAGTATGGGTGGAATTACTGAGCATGAAACCGCGGATCGTTTTAAGCAATTCGCCGCCTCGGGAATGCGCCGGATCAACATCGGCCCGCAGCGAACTGATGCGCCTGAGGGTTGTGAGTGGCTGCCGGTTAAACCGGCGACTGACACTGCATTGATGTTGGCATTGGCTTATGTCATCGAAACGGAAGGCTATACCGATGAGGCGTTTCTTGCTGAGTTTACGACAGGCTTTGAGCGTTTCAAACCGTATCTGTTAGGTACGAGTGATGGTCAGCCAAAGTCGCCGGAATGGGCCAGTGCGATCTGTGGTGTGAGTGCGGATGAAATATCTGAACTAGCGCGGTATATGGCGACGACGCGTACGCTGATTACCGTGTCATGGTCGTTGCAACGTGGCGAGCACGGCGAGCAACCGTATTGGATGGCGGCAACATTGGCATCGATGTTGGGGCAGATTGGGCTGGCCGGCGGCGGCATTGGTTTTGGTTATGGGGCGATTGGTGGCATCGGCAAGCCGTTAAAGCATTTACTGGGGATGACCTTGCCGCAAGGGGTGAATCCTGTGAAGACGTTTATTCCGGTGGCGCGTGTTGCTGACATGCTACTCAATCCGGGTGTGGATTACGATTTCAATGGTAAGCGAGAACCTTATCCGGATATCAAACTGGTTTACTGGTGTGGCGGTAATCCCTTCCATCATCATCAGGATTTAAATCGTTTACATGAGGCCTGGAAACAGCCGGAGACGGTGATTGTGCATGAGCCGTGGTGGACAGCGACGGCTAGACGTGCGGATATTGTGTTTCCTGCAACCACACCGTATGAGCGTGAAGATATCGGTTTATCCAAAATAGACGACTACCTGTTTAATATGCCGCAGTTGATTCCGGCGCAGCATGAGGCACGTGATGATTATGAGATTTTTGCGGGTCTGGCTGAGAGAATGGGCATAGGGGATGCTTTTACGGAAGGACGGAGTGCTGAGCAGTGGTTACGTCATCTTTATGCAGATTTTCATGATAATGCAGTGAAAGGGGGTGTCTATATTCCAGACTTTGATGGCTTGCGTGAGCAAAACTGGTTGAAACTGCCTATCCGTAGTTTGGAATATGAAAAGCCATTTTTAAGAAACTATCGTGAAAATCCGCAGACCTCGCCACTGCCAACACCATCAGGAAAGATTGAAATCTTCTCTGAAACCATCGAAGGGTTTAATTATGACGATTGTGCGGGGCACGCGATCTGGTTACCGCCTCAGGATTGGTTAGGGGCTGCGACTGAGGCAATGCCTCTGCATATGATCTCACCGCAACCGGGTGATAAGCTGCATAGTCAATTAGAGTGTGCGCTGGCAGATGTTGAAGGTGCTCGTCCTGAAACTCTGATTATGCATCCCACGAATGCACAGCAACGTGGACTGCAAACGGGTGACATTGTCAAAGTACATAATGAGCGTGGAAGTTGTCGCGCGCGTTTACGTGTGTCGGAGGATATTGTCGAGGATGTCGTGGCGCTACCAACAGGCGTTTGGTTTAGTGATACCCACAAACATGCAAAGGGCGGACAAACTGATGGCCATTCCAAAGGGCTGGATGAGCACGGTAATCCCAATGTGCTAACGCGTGATGTGGGTACTTCTCGCTTGGGGCAAGGTTCCAGTGCACATACGGCCTTGGTGGAGGTGTCAGCACTGCTTTAATGCTGTCAAAAGCTGATATTTATAAATCGTTTACGGTAGAATAGCCGATTGTTCGAACCTCAGTGAAAGGCCGCTATGTCAAACCAACCCGACGCACCTCATAGTTTTGCACGTTTTGAATTGCACCCCTGTTTATTGGATGCGATTAATGCGCAAGGTTTTGATCGCCCGATGCCGATTCAGGGCCGCGCGATCCCTAAAATCATCGAGGGGCGTGATGTTTTAGCCAGTGCAGAAACCGGTAGCGGTAAGACTGCAGCTTATGTATTGCCTTTACTACAATCGCTACTTGAGCAGCGTCTGGAAGAGGGCGTGAATGCCGCTAAAGGTCACCATATCCGTGCTTTGATTCTGGTGCCGACGCGTGAGCTGGCTTTACAGGTATCTGAAGTAGTGGGTGAGCTTGGCTCTAAAATGCGGCCCGCAGTGCGTTGCACCAGCGTATATGGTGGTGTGGATGTCAACGTTCAGGCCAGCGCATTAGCGCATGGCGTCGAGGTCTTGGTAGCAACACCTGCACGTTTATTGTCGCTAATTAATGCTAAAGCGGTTGTGTTTAACAAGCTGCGTACTTTGGTGCTGGATGAGGTTGACCGGCTAATTAGCAGTGACTTTCAGGATGAAGTGGAAACGATCCTTAAGCACCTGCCAAACAAGCGACAGAATCTGTTTTTTACCGCCACATTCCCTGATTCCATTCGTGATTTAGTGCGTAAAGTGCTGAACAATCCCGAGGTCATCGACATTCCGCTGGCGTCTAAAATTCTCATCGATCAGCACGTTGCGACGGTGAATCTGCGCGATAAAGTGGCTGCTTTGGGGTATTTATTAAAAGAAAATGATTGGCATCAGGTGTTGGTGTTTGCCACTACTAAAAAGAGCTGTGATGAGCTTGTGAAGGCATTGAAGTCCTTAGATGTGGATGTGCTTGGGTTGCATGGCAATATCCCGACAGATCAACGTGAAGAGGCGTTAGCGCTGTTTAAACGCGGTAAGTTACGGGTCTTGGTTGCGACGGATATTGCGGCACGCGGTTTGGATATTGGTCAGCTGGACTGTGTGATTAATTTTGAATTACCCCGTCAGGCAAATGACTATCAACATCGCATCGGGCGTACTGGTCGTGCCGGTAAGACAGGGCAAGCAATCAACTTAGTAGCGCACCATGAATTGGCGCACTTTGAAGCCATCGAGAAATACAATCAGGAACGCTATCCCAGAGAAGTGATTCCGGGGTTTGAGCCGGATGAGATTGCACCACCGCCACCATCACGTCGTAAGCCAAAGAAGGTGGTTGGTAAGAAGCGTAAAGCGAAACAAAAAGCGAGTCTTAAGAAGCAGCGGACTAAAAAGCCATTCGGCTCAGGTGAGGGTATCAGCAAGTCAGAAAGTTCCGGGCCTTATAAGACGACTGCTCAGCGAAATGCAGAGAAAGCTGACGCTGAAACGTCTTACAAAGAGCCTAAAGGCGCGGCGTTTTATGGCAATCCAGTGGCCTCAAAAAAGCCAAGTCTGTACAAAGGCTCATCGGGTGATGCGCCAACTGCGGACTCAAAGCGTCAGTCGTCTGAAAAAGACGGTGATAGTGATCCGAAGCCTTCTTTTTATAAGAAAGCTCCGGACTCTGAGTGAAACATCAGCCTGATAAATCAGACTGATTTGTTGGTGTGATGATTACTGGATACGAACCGCACGGCAGCAGCCATTTAGCTCTTCACCACGAATCATCGCCTTCACACGGTAGTGCACATTCTGTTTAGACAATGTGTGGAAGCATTGCTTGGTGTATTTAACCGTCATGTCTGCCTGAGACTGGCCATTTGAGCTTTTAAGCACCGTTTTCATCGCCGTGTTCCAGCGGTTACGGTCTTGCTGCTGATGAATGATCGGTAGCATACCAAGTGGCTGTCCGCGAAGATTGACATCCAATGCCTCTCCTGTGTGCACAATCACTCTCCAGAATGGGCTCATATTGCCGCACTCCAGTACCCATTTACCTTTTGAACCGGGTGCTGCAGGTGTACGTGCAACGGCCGGGCGTGGCGCGACTCTGGCTGGTGCTGGTGCGACGGCTCGTGGTGCAGCGGGTCGGGGAGCCTGAGCCGTTTGCATTGGGCGAATGTAACGTTCACTTACCCAGCCAGTGTTTCCTTGCCAGGTGACTTTAGTCCAAACAGTGCGACCGACTGACACGCGTTGGCCTGTGCTGCGAACATATTTACCATTATGCGGGATTTTAGCGACGACGGGGTTTTTCGTGCCGGGTTTGCTGCGCATATTGAGCGAGTCATTGCTCGCGACGCCCTGAATTTGAAATACGGCTGCCTGAGCCATTTGAATTGACAGAAGTGTAGCGGCTGCTACTAATCCTGCACGTCCCAATAAAGTGCTGATTTTCATTTAAACCGTCCTTAATTTAAATATAAAAAGCCCCGAAACAAGTGCTTGTTAACGGGGCTAAGATTGGGGTCGAACTCACAGGGGTATTGTTATTGCGTTACAGATAACAAGTCGCTGAGTATTTTCCCATCTGTAAACTGACCGACTGCCTAATAAGGGCGATAACTGAGTTATTCGCCCTTGTGCAGTCAATTAACGCTGCCCACCGTAAGTGTGGCTGTGTTGGTTGGCGCCGTTCGGATGTGTGTGTGTCACCGAGTTCGTCAAATTGTTCGCAGGGTGTCTGTGAGTATTGGCAGAATTCTGTGATACCTGTGCTGTTACCGCCTGGCGTGGAGGAAGCAAGAAGTCATGTACGTGTACGCCTGCACCACCAGCATGGGTATGCTGAGTTTGCTTGTTGTAAGGCGAAGAAGGATGAATGTGAGTCACTAACTGAGTGCCTGTGTTCACTACCTGACGTTGTTGCTGTACTTGTTGTGCCTGACGCTGCCCACCGTAGTTATGGCTATGCTGTGCACTACCGCTGGCGTGTGTATGCGTCACTGCGTTAGTGAACTGGTTACGTGGATGCGTATGTGTGTTTGCATTGGTCTGTGTGACAGCGCGAACCTGAACTTGAGGCTGCTGTACCTGACGCTGTCCACCGTAGTTGTGCTTGTGCTGTGAACTGCCACTTGCGTGAGTATGAGTCACGGCATTAGTGAACTGGTTACGTGGATGCGTGTGCGTGTTTGCATTGGTCTGTGTAGCAGCACGAACCTGAACTTGTGGACGTGGCTGTTGAGTAGCCTGTCCCTGACAGCTGTAACGGTGTGTATGTTGATTGGCACCGTTTGGATGCGTGTGTGAAACCGAGCGTGTGCAAGGGTTAGCAGGGTGAGTATGTGTGTTGGCGGTATTGGCAGGACGTTGCTGAACAACCTGAGTAGGTCGCTGCTTCGTTGTAATTGCCGGCATGCCGTTACCCGGTCCAACATATACGCTGCGAACAGTCCCTGTACCGGCATCATAGATATCACCAGTACGCTGAGTAACCTGAGTGCTGTAGTTCGGGGTGTTGATGTAAGTCTGAGTGGTCGTCGTTTGTGTTGCAACCGGTGCTGGCGGCGTATAAGTGTAATCAGTCGCAAGGTAGCGCTTGTTGATCCAGCCGTTAACACCATTCCAGTTTATTTTAATCCAGGTAGAGCGACCAGTCTGTACTTGCTCGCCATCGCTGTTGATTCCACTACCGTTCGATGGGATTTCACCAATGATCGTACTTCTGGCATTTGGCTCAGAACGAATATTCAATGTATCCCAGCTTTCTACACCCGATACGATATAACGCTCAGAGGCTGCAGTCGCTTGATTCATCGCCGCGACACTAATGCAAAGAGCAATACCAGAGACAGACGCTGCCTGTTTCAGTCGATTAAATACATTCATAAAATTATTCCTTTCCCTGTTTAATATTTACTTTATAGGAGACATTATAAGGTTTGAATCGAGGCCGCTGAATCAGTTTTACCAGTGGAATGCAACGATTTCCATACACTTCTTGTAATTATATTATAGTGCTAAGCGAGCAAAATCAATGATTTGCACTGCCTTTGTTATAAACCTATGTATTTTTAGCGTGTAGATGTTCTAGTTGTAAGGTTGAAACCTAAAAAGGATGTTAATAATCAGCCTACTTAATATTGATGCCGTGATAAATAGACTTTGCTTATTACATGGGCTGAGGTGAGTAACCACCATGCGCAATATAGCAATGATATAGCTAGGAAGCTGCTATGATTCCACGTTTAATAACATAAGTATATGAGGTAAATCATGCCGCTTACACTAGTATTGGGAGGTGCCCGATCGGGTAAAAGTCGTTATGCCGAAACATTGGCGTCAAATACCGCCCAAACGGTAATTTATGTGGCAACGGCACAAGTGCATGATGCTGCCATTGAAAAGCGCGTTGCACTGCACAAAGATAGCCGTCCGGCAGAGTGGCAGACGGTTGAGAGTCCACTTCAGCTAGCAAGCACTTTGGAGTCGCTGGCTCATGATAAGGTAACCTTGTTGGTAGACTGTTTGACGATGTGGGTTACCAACTGCTTATGTGCTGAAGACAACATCCTTATTTCGCAGGAAATAGATGCTTTCAAAAAGGTACTGCCCACACTGTCAGGTGACATTATTTTAGTAAGCAATGAAGTGGGGCTGGGGGTTATCCCGATGGGTGAGTTGACGCGTGACTATGTTGATACCGCGGGCAAGCTTCATCAAGACATTGCAGCTCAGGCAGACAACGTTGTTATGGTCGTTTCAGGTTTACCGATGGCATTTAAAGGTGTTGTCTGACTCGTGATTGCAGGCCTTGCCGTCCGTCTAGTGGTTGCTTACTTTTAGTCCTATACAGTTATCATTCACTCAATGATAACAATAAAGGAATGAGCGGATGACTGATCTATACATTACCTATGGCCTGCGCGAATCCATGTGGGTTAATAAACTGGTCTCTTTATTGGATGCTGAGGGCTACACAGTCTTTTGGGAGCACGCTGTAGCTCCGGGTGCTGATGTACGTTCTGAAGAGAGTATTCAGGCGCTCACCGATGCTAAATGTGTGCTGGCTGTCTGGTCTGATACGGCGGTAGATGACTTTTGGGTTTTGTCTGACGCTGAACGAGCGCTGGAGCAAAAAAAGTTGATCTCATTGGTTGCAAAGTCCGCGGTGATTCCAAGAGCCTTCAGGCAGATTGAAACGATCTTCACTCAGCATTGGGATGTTAAGACGAAAGAAGAAAAGGTGTTTACCAGGTTGCTGGAGAGTATTGCGGCTTTCACCGAATCTAGTCAGCCACGACGTTCTGACAGAGAGCAAGAAAGAATAGCGCGCCAGCAACGAATGAAGGCGGAGAGTGAGCGTCGTCGTCAGCAGGTATTGCAGAGAGAAGTAAGAGCGCAGCAGCGCCGAACTACGGTATAGAGTTATCCACTGCAGCTGTGGATATAGTTGTTAGTAGTGCTGCAAAATGCACTCTGGCCCTAGTGATTATGGGGCTCTAAGCGAATTGATTAATTTTTGATCTATGTGGTTTGGAAAGTCCATGCGTTGCCCCCAATGTCAGAGGCAACGCATAGCGATAAGTCTTAACCGCTTACCGTTTCAAGTTTCCAGATATCGTTGTTGTACTCTTCCATCGTACGGTCAGTCGAGAAGAAACCACTCTTTGCCGTATTGAGAATACTCATGGTTTGCCACTTTTCCTGATCCTGCCAGACGGCAGACACTTGCTGCTGCATATCAACATAACTGCGGAAGTCAGCCAGCGTCATCCAAGGGTCATGTGGGTTCATCAACGTATTCATAATGTTGTCGAATATACCCGGCTCGTTAGAGTTGAAGTGACCCGAACGAAGCAGGTTAAGCACGTCACGCAAGTCTTCATCGTGATTGATGTAATCAGATGGATTGTAGTGGGGTTTCAGCTCTTCAACTTCATTTTCGCGTAAACCGAATAAGAAGAAGTTATCTTCGCCGACCGCATCCATAATTTCGATGTTAGCGCCATCATAAGTACCGATGGTCAGCGCACCGTTCATCATGAACTTCATGTTACCAGTACCAGAAGCTTCTTTGCCCGCGGTAGAGATCTGCTCTGATAAATCGGCCCCTGGCGCAATGATCTCCATAGACGACACATTGTAGTTGGGTAGGAATGCCAACTTAAGCTTGTCAGAAACTTCAGCATCGCTATTAACGACTTCAGCAACACTGTTGATCAGCTTGATGATGTCTTTAGCCAGTAGGTAACCTGGCGCAGCTTTACCACCAATCAGCACGCAACGAGGACTCCAGTCCTTGGTGTTGCCTTTTTTGATTTGGTTGTATAGGTGAATCACGTGTAGCACGTTTAATAGCTGACGCTTGTATTCGTGAATACGTTTTACCTGTACGTCAAACATCGCATCCGTGTTGAAATCAACGTCACACTTTTCTTTTACAAGCTTAGCCAGACGCATTTTATTGGCTTGCTTGACGGCCTTCCAGTTGTTGCGGAACTCTGTTTGTTTAAGGTCAGCAAATGGCGTCAGCTTGTCGATCTGTGATAAGTCCTTAATCCATTCATCGCCAATCTTGCTACTGATCAGTTCTGTCATCATAGGGTTCGCATGTGCAACCCAACGACGTGGTGTGACACCATTGGTTTTATTGTTAAATTTCTCAGGCCATAGTTCGTAGAAATCGTGGAATAAGCCTTTCTTCAGTAGCTCAGAGTGAAGCGCTGCCACACCATTGATTGAGAAGCTACCAGCGATGGCCAGATGCGCCATGCGCACATGTTTCACCGGACCTTCTTCAATAATTGACATGCGGGATTGGCGATCGGTGTCACCAGGCCAACGCTGAGAAACAACTCTCAGGAAGCGGCTGTTGATTTCATAAATGATATCAAGTAAGCGAGGTAGCAGTTCTTCGAAGAGTTTTACCGGCCACTTTTCCAGCGCTTCTGGCAGCAGAGTATGGTTGGTGTACGCCAGCGATTCGGTAACGATTCTCCATGCAGTATTCCAGCCCATTTTCTTCTCATCCATTAGAATACGCATCAACTCAGCCACCGCGATGGTTGGATGAGTGTCATTCATTTGGAAGACATTCTCTGCAGAGAATCTTGAGTAGTCAGGCGCACCGTCAAAACGTTTTTCCCATTGGCGGATAACATCCTGAATACTGGCGGATGCAAGGAAGTACTGTTGCTTTAAGCGCAACTCTTTTCCATTCTCAGTCGTGTCGTTTGGGTACAGTACCATTGAGATATTTTCTGCACTGTTTTTAGCGCCGACTGACTCGGTGTAACTACCGGAATTAAACTCATCGAGATTAAACTCGTCAGTGGCTGTTGAGTGCCACAAGCGCAGTGTATTAACAGTGTTGTTGTGATAACCCGTCACTGGCATATCATAAGGAATGGCAATGACGTCATTAGTTTCAACCCATTGTGCAACGAGCTGACCCTGGTCATTTTTGCGGTACTCAGTGTGACCACCAAATTTGATGCGTTGTGAGTATTCCGGGCGCTCGATTTCCCACGGTTGGCCATCACGTAGCCAGTGATCCGGCTCCTCGTCTTGGTAACCATTGATGATTTCCTGACGGAACATGCCGTACTGGTAGCGAATACCATAGCCGGTGACCGGTAGTTGCAGAGTGGCGCAACTATCCAGGAAACACGCCGCTAAGCGACCCAGTCCACCATTACCTAGACCTGCATCAGCTTCTGCTTCGATGACGTCTTCTAAGTGGAAAGACATTGATTCCAGCGCTGCACGCGTATCTGGTTCTATGTCGAGGTTTAGTAGGTGGTTACCCAGTGCACGGCCAATCAGGAACTCCAGCGACATGTAGTTTGCACGTCGGACTCCCGGCATTTTTTGAGCCAGGCTGGTGTTACGCCAGTCTGCCATAATACGATCACGTAATGTCAGGCTGAGTGCGTTGTAAGCGTAGGTTGGCGTTGTGCCGGTACTACGACCTAAAAAGTATGTGAGGTAATGATTAAAGCTAGCTTCTAGTGCCGTTTTGTCAACAGATAAACGCTCCATGCGCGGTCTATACTGTTTATCTTCGTCTGTGTGGCCCATTGATTAAAAATTCCTTTGAATCTATGTTTTAGTGTGTTGTTAGTGATAGAGGGATAAATATTGTGAGGCACTGTTGTGCCATCCGAAATCCTTTCGCATTCCGGTTTGTTGTAATCTTTCCCAGAGTGGTTTGTCTTGATAAAGATGAAGCATGTGCTGCATCGTAGCAATAAACGCATTGGTGTCTGCTGAATACATCACGAAGCCATTAGCGGTGCCATCTTCGATCGTTTCATCCGTGACATTGACAACAGTGTCGGCTAAGCCGCCAGTGAAGTTAACCACGGGTAAGGTACCGTAGTGCAAGCTGTACATCTGGTTAAGTCCGCACGGTTCAAAACGGGATGGCATGAGGAAAACATCACTGCCTGCCTCTACCATGTGTGCGGTTTCTTCTGAATACCCGAGGTAGCAGAAAACACGCGTTGGGTAGCGGTCACGCAATTTCTGTATGACTTGCTCGTAGTATGGATTGCCTGATCCCATAAGCATGAAGTTGGCATCACTCTGATTGATCAACGTAGGGATAGCCTGTGTGATTAAATCCACACCTTTTTGCTCGACCAGACGGGTCACCATTCCCATTAACGGCGCTTCCATCATGGCGTCGGTGACGTGATCAACATGCTTTGCAAGTAGGGCGCGTTTGTTATCGCTCTTGCCCGGTTGAACCTGATCTGCCGAGTAATGATGCGGTAGATAAGGATCTGTCTGTGGATTCCAGACATCGTCATCAATGCCGTTGAGAATTCCGGTCAGCTTGTATTGGCGGGCAGATAAAATACCCTCCATACCATGCCCAAACTCGGCACTACAAATCTCTTTGGCATAAGTGGGACTGACGGTGGTGATGGCATCAGAGTAAATAATTCCCGCCTTAAGCATGGAAAATCCACCGTAGAACTCAACACCTTCTGAAGACCACCACACATTCGGTAGTCTCATTTCATGAAACTGTTGTTCTGAAAAGTGACCGCCATAAGCGAGATTATGAATCGTGAAGATACGCTTAGGTGGTTCCGGATGCTCTTCCAAAAAGGCAGGAATCAAGCCGCACTGCCAGTCATTGGCATGTACGACATCAGCTTTCCAGTCTTTAATGACATGGCCTGTCGCGATTTGTGATACGGCCCACGCAAACTGAGTAAAGCGCTCAGCATTATCAAACCAATCCTGTCCTTCCTGATTAACATATGGATTACCGGGACGGTCAAACAAAGCCTGACAATCAACCAACCAGAAAGGGGTCTTTATGGCCTTATGCTTTGCTTCAAGCAGGCGTATGGATGGTGTGAAATAGCCATAAGGCGAATCCATCCAGCCGAGGATTTTAATCTCATCACACGAAGCCAATACATCACGGTAGGCCGGCATAATGATTTTTACATCTTCTCCGGCCTCCTGAAGTGCATGTGGCAGGCTGTAGGCGACATCACCTAAGCCGCCGGTTTTGACAACAGGCCAGACTTCACTACTGGCAAACAATATGTTCATTTAACCACCTTTAAGAACAGTGCGCCAAGTGGCGGCAGAGTTAATGCAATGGACTGCTCAAAGCCCATCCATGCTGTGTCTTCTGACTCTATCAGGCCGCTGTTGCCACAGTTACTACCGCTGTAGTAAGACGAGTCTGTGTTCAGAATCTCTTGATACTCACTGGCATCGGGTACGCCGATACGATAGTTTTCGCGAGGCACCGGTGTGAAGTTAAACAAGCAGATAATGTAATTGCCTTCTTCATCCTGACGGATCAGGGAAAGGGTTGACTGATCCGAGTCGTTACAATCAATCCAGCGGAAACCATCGTGTGAGAAATCAAGCTCATGCAGCGCTGTTTCTTCGCAGTAGAGTTTGTTCAAATCGGCTACTAAACGAGACACGCCTTGGCGGTCTTCTTCCTGCGCAGCATGCCAATTTAGCTGGCCCAGCTCGTTCCATTCTTCAGGCTGTGAGATTTCACCACCCATAAACATGAGTTTCTTACCAGGATGTGCATACTGCCAGGCGTAAAACAGGCGCTGGTTCGCCAGTTTTTGCCAGCGGTCACCAGGCATTTTATCAAACAGGCTGTACTTACCATGCACTACCTCATCATGAGACAGCGGCAGTACAAAGTTTTCACTGTAAGCATACACTTGGCTAAAGGTCAGCTTGTTGTGGTGATACTTGCGGTGAACCGGATCATTCTCGATGTAGTCAAGATTGTCATTCATCCAGCCCATATTCCACTTCATAGTGAAACCGAGCCCACCGAGTTCGATAGGACGGGATACCATCGGCCATGAGGTAGACTCCTCAGCCATAGTCAGTGCGCCGGGTGCTTCCTGATGCACAATGCGGTTCATTTCCTGAAGGAAGGCTACCGCCTCAAGGTTTTCACGCCCGCCAAACTCATTCGGCAGCCATTCACCGTGATCACGGTCATAGTCCAGATACAGCATCGAAGCAACCGCATCTACCCGTAAGCCATCGATATGGAATTCTTGTAGCCAGTACAGTGCATTTGCCAATAAGAAGTTACGAACTTCATTGAGTCCGTAGTTGAAAATCAGGGTGCCCCATTCTTTGTGTTCACCTTTGCGGGTGTCAGCATGTTCATAGAGTGCATCGCCATTGAAGCGTGCCAGCGCAAAGCTATCTTTCGGGAAGTGAGCAGGCACCCAGTCGATAAACACACCAAGGCCATTTTGGTGACAACGATCGATAAAGGTACGGAACTGATCCGGTGATCCTAAACGTGACGTTGGCGCGTAAAAACCAGTAACCTGATAACCCCAGGATTGATCCAGCGGATGCTCTGTGATGGGCATTAGCTCGATATGCGTATAGCCCATTTCTTTAACATAAGGAATCAGGCGATCGGCTAACTCTTCCCAGTTATAAAATTCTTCCGGGGCAGGGCGTTGCCATGAACCCGCATGCACTTCATAAATACTGATTGGCTTATGCTGCCAGTCAAAGTTAGCACGTTGCTCCATCCACTCCTGATCCTGCCAGCGATAGGTGTCATCAGCAACGATGCGCGAGGTGGTATCAGGGCGCAGTGCCATTTCACGGGCATACGGGTCGGTCTTAATGAGGAGTTGACCATCTTTGGACAGCAACTCATATTTGTAGTGCTCACCGGGATTGAGGCCGGGGATGAATATTTCCCACAAACCTGAACCGCCCAAGGCACGCATAGGATGGCAACGTCCGTCCCAGCGATTAAAGTTACCGACTAAGCTGGCGCGCTTAAGCGACGGAGCCCACAGTACAAACAGGCAACCTTCAACACCATCAATCGTTTTTAGATGAGCACCCATAAAACGGTACGCATGGTTGTGCTTGCCTTCGCTAAACAGGTGAATATCTAACTCATCAGTCTGCGGTAAAAAGGAGTAGGGTGAGTACTGCTCATGCCACTCTGAAGTGTGCTTGTCCAACCATTTCAGTTGGTAATGACTGCCTACTTCAAATGATTCATCCAGTGCTACTTCAAAAAAGTCAGTCCCTTCAAGACGCTTCATAGGCGTGTCTTGATTAAACATTACTTCTTCAGCGTTGGGCATAAACTCACGAACTAACGGTAATCCTTTGGCATTTTTCTGATAACCCAGTACCAAAAACGGGTCGTGTAAAATACCTTCCTGCAATGCTTTCATGGTCATATTCACTGATCGATCTCCTTCCGATGGTGTTGGGTCACTGTGCGCGCGATCTCACTGGGTAGTGAGTCTGGTATATCTTGCCACTGAAAGCGCCAGAGCCAATTATTATCAACTGTACCAGGTGTATTCATACGGGCCGAACTGTCGAGTTTCAAAAAATCCTGAAGTGGAATGATGGCAAGGTTGCCTTTGGTTGCGAATGTTTCATCTATCATCGCGCTGCAAATGTCATCCGTTTTTTCTTGTTTCAAACGTTCCCATACGAAATCTTGTTCGCTGGTTTCCAATGTAGTGTACCAGCCTAACGTGGTGTCATTGTCGTGGGTCCCGGTGTAGACCACGCGATTACTCACAATGTTCTCGGGTTTATGAGGGTTGTCCTCAAACCCATCGAACGAAAACTGCAGAACGGACATGCCGGGCAACTCAAATTGATCGCGCAGAGCAATGACTTCCGGAGTGATTAGTCCTAAGTCTTCTGCCACGATCGGCACATCACCTAAGCGTGCTTTGAGTGCGGCCAGTAAGTCTTCACCGGGTACTTCTTCCCAGTAGCCGTCAATGGCGGTCGGGCATTTTGCGTCGATCATCCAGGTCGCCTGAAGGCCTCGGAAGTGATCGATACGTACAATATCAAACAAACGGTAGTGGTGCTCCATGCGCTGCATCCACCATTCAAAGCCGGTTGTTGCCAAATGCTTCCAGTCGTAATGTGGGTTGCCCCAGCGTTGTCCTGTTTCTGAGAAATAGTCTGGTGGAACACCGGCTACCAGCGCTGGCTGCCCATGTTCATCTAGTAAGAAGCATTCCCGGTGTGCCCATACATCGGCACTGTCATGAGCGACAAAAATCGGCATATCACCGAATAAGTAAATACCCCGATCCGTAGCGGCTTGTTTTACTTGTTGCCAGCGTTTATCGAGCTGAAATTGTTGCCAGGTGATTGCCTGAATCTCATCGGCTGAGTCAGCGTGTAATTGATGAATTGCAGCCTCGTCGCGGTCTTTGTATTGCTGAGGCCAGTCATACCAAGGGAGTTGTTGGTATTTCTCTCTTAAAATGCAGTAATCCGCATAGTCTGTTAGCCAGAAGCGTTGTTGCTCGCACCAGCTTTTGTAATCTTCGTTATCCGGATTAATGTCACTGTCATCATCAAGCAACGCAGGATTCATCGCAAACGCGGAGTTACATAAATAGGGTGAGAAGCTATGTTGTGGAACCCCTAAAGGTAAAACCTGCCAGACACTGAGGTCAGCGCTTTTCATGAAATCAAGCCAATGGATCGCTTGTTCATCAATTTTGCCTGATGGCAAAGAGGTCGGATGGAGCAATACGCCAGCACGGCGTTGCTTTAATGGGTTATTCAATCAGGTGACTCCGCTATGTATGACGGCAGCATATTTACAGTATCTGCCATCACTAATACTCATTTACTTAATCATTGAAAAGAGTGCTTACGCCTTCTCTCTCCAACGCGTTGAACCATCCATTGGAAATGAATATTGCCCCAACATTTCTGGTGTGACTAATACAATACCCTCGGGTGAAACGTGGAATCGTTCTCTATCAGCTTCAATATCTTCACCGATAACTGTGCCTTCAGGAATCTCTGTTTCCTTGTCAATAATTGCACGGGTAATCCGACAGTTTGGTCCAATGCGGACTTTAGGCAGAATCACGCAGTCTTTGATAGTACTGTGACTCTCAATGATGGTATTAAATGAAATAACTGATCGTTTTACCTTCGCACCAGAGATTATACAGCCTGCAGAGATTAAAGAATCAATTGCTTCGCCGCGACGACCTTCTTCATCAAAAACAAATTTAGCGGGTGGGTTTTGTGTTTGATAGGTCCAGATTGTCCACGCCCTGTTGTAGAGATTGAGTTCGGGCTCGACATCGCATAGCTCCATATTGGCTTGCCAGTAAGATTGTAAGGTTCCTACATCTCGCCAGTAAGCCGGTAAACCTGTTTTATCGTCACGGAAGGCGTAAGCCATTGCAACCGAGTCTTCAATTCTGGCCGGAATGATGTCTTTACCAAAGTCATGGGAAGATTCAGGCTTGGCAGCATCCTCGGATAAGGTTTCATACAAGAATCGAGTTGAGAATACGTAGATACCCATGGAAGCCAGTGATGTCCCGGGCTTGCCTGGTATTGATTCAGGCTCTGCCGGCTTTTCATCAAAACGGGTAATGCGCATGTCATCGTTGACTGCTAAGACACCAAAACCCGTGGCTTCCTCTGTCGGCACTTCGATCGCACCTACCGTGAAGTCTGCACCGGACTGAACATGTTGCACCAGCATTTTGGCATAATCCATCGTGTAGATGTGATCACCACCCAATACGATCACATACTCCGTATTGTGACGCTGCATAATGTCCATGTTTTGGAACAAAGCATCAGCAGTACCTTTGTACCACGCTTTTTCGCTCGTGCGTTGCTGTGCTGGCAGAAGCTCGACAAACTCGCCGATTTCTGCACGCATAAAGCCCCAGCCGCGCTGTATATGACGCAGCAGAGAGTGGGATTTATATTGTGTTAGTACACCTATTTTGCGTAGTCCTGAGTTAACGCAGTTGGATAATGCAAAGTCGATAATTCGGTATTTTCCACCAAAGGGCACGGCGGGTTTAGCTCGCCATTTGGTTAAATCCTTTAACCTTGATCCCTCGCCACCAGCCAGTATTAATACCAGTGTGTTGCGAGTCAATTCTGTGATCATGTTAGGTTCAACATAATACTTATGTAAATCATCATCACCCTTAGGTGTTTGTGCCATAGCAGGTTCCCTCGATGCTAATAACGGTAAGTTGCGGTCTCGATTGCTCCCTGAAGATTTATACAAGCACTCGTAACCAAATAAATGGGTGTCTGCTGAACAAGCTTGCTCATTGTGCCTTTTTTAAGGCAGGCATTCATGAAATGTTCTGATTGCATCCATTGCTGTAGCTCTGCGGCTACTCGTCCACCGATATAGACTCCGCCCATTGGCTGATAGAGTAAGGCCAGGTTGCCGACGTAGGCACCGTAGGTAATCGCAAATAATTTTAAGGCTCTTTCAGCAGCAGGGTCTTCAGGTGCGCGTTGAATCATTTGTGACACGCTGATATCTGTCTTGGTGCCTGATTCAGGTTGCTTACAGTAGCGGTATAGTTCTAACAAACCCTCATGGGATAGGATACGCTCATACGAAACATGATTAAAGCGTTTCATTAAATACTCTAATAACTCAATCTGCTCTTTGTTGACCGGAGCGAAGTCTACATGCCCACCCTCACTATCATGTTTGGTGAATGCATCTTGCGTATGATCCATCCACGTCATGCCTAAACCATGACCTGCACCGGTAACGACACGGATACCACGCTCGCGTTTAATCCCTTCGTTTAACGAGATCAGGTTTTCGTCTGGTGTGATATCGATTCCACGGGCAGCAGCATCAAAATCACTAATCAGCGCTACTTCATTGATGTAAAACTGTTCACCTAATTGTTTGGCATCCAATGTCCAGTCAAGTCCTTTGATGTGGCACTGTTCTTGTTCAACTTTGCCAGCGACAGACACACAAAAGCGCTCGATAAGTGCAGACTTCGCATCAGCATCATGCAGGAATTGCTCGATCAGTCGTCGCGGACTGACAAACTCGCCAGGCTGATAGTGATGACGAAATAACTCCTGACGTGCACCATCAATTGAGATTTTAAGAAGGACTAGTTCAGCGTGTTCACAGCTGATATCAGCGGCTAGAATTTTCATATTAGTTACTCATGGTATTTTTATTATTAGCAAGTATTTATTGTTTTTGTCTAACGTAAGGCGCCCCGCTTCTTGCTAAGCGGGATATACCTTTTCTCTGTAATGTCTGATTAATGTATTAGTTGAAGCATCATGTTGAGTAGTACAGCTAGGTATATGTAATTCTTGCAATATTCGGTGACTCAAACTATCGCTAAGCTTAACGCCCCACTGATCAAACGGATTAATATTCCATAAAATGCTTTGGGTAAACGTTTTGTGCTCATAAAGCGCCAGTAATATACCCAGTGATTTGGGACTGACTCGTTCCAGCAATAGCATATTACTCGGATTGTTACCGTCAAAAACACGGTGTGGAATGGTGTTTTCAGCGTCATGTTGCTGGTAGCTTTCCTGGTCGACTACTGAGAGTGTTTCGTTTAAGGTGCGGCCACGCATTAATGCCTCAGTTTGTGCAACAGCATTGGCAAATAAACGGTCATGTTGCTCCTGGTGAATGCTGTGCGTACGCATCGAAACAATAAAGTCAGCCGGTATGATCTTATTACCACGGTGAAGTAGTTGATAAAATGCATGTTGGTTGTCCAAGGCATTACCACCCCAGATAATGGGGCCGGTGGCGTATTCGATTGTCCGGCCAAAGTTATCAACTGAGCGTCCGCAAGTTTGCATATCCAGCTGTTCAATATGCCGCGGCAGGTCTGCCAGATTATGATCATATGGCAAAATTGCCTGAGTTTCTGCCCCCAGAAAGTTGTTATACCAAATTCCGATCAGAGCCAAAATCACCGGCATGTTTTCTTCAAAATCAGCCTGATAAAAATGTTGATCCATTTCATGAGCGCCTTGTAAAAAGTCCATGAAGTGGCGTGTGCCTATTGAAAGCACGATCGGCAAACCGACTGCTGACCAGGACGCATAGCGATAATCCAGCCAGTCCCAAAGTCGGAAGATATTGTCATCGTGAATGCCGAATAAAGTGGCTGCATGATGATTACTTGTCACCGCAATGAAGTGCTGTGCAGTGTTTTGGCCAGACGCTGCCTCAAGTAGCCATTGTTTAGCGACTTTAGCATTCGCGATGGTTTCAGGCGTTGTAAATGATTTACTACTGATAATGAAAACAGTGGTGGCAGGATTCAGCTTATTCAGCGTTTCCTGAATCTGAGCGCCATCTATGTTTGAAACAAAATGCAGTGATAGTGTCGGAATCTGATGGTAAGGCGTCAATGCTTTACAAATACATTCTGGCCCCATGCCTGAACCACCGATACTGATATTTACAATGTTGGTAATAGGCTGACCGCTGAAGCCTGTATATTCACGACGATGCAACCGCTCAGTTAACTGCTGCATTTTACTCAGTAACTCACTAACCTCTGGCATCACATCGTGACCATCGACCAGTGCAGACTCAGAGCCCGGATTTCTCAGTGCGGTATGGAGTGCAGGGCGTTTATTAATCTGGCTGAGACCCGCTTGTTGAAACATGCTGTTTATTGCATGGCCGAGATTAGCCTCACGAGCCAACTGGAACAGTAGGGCTAATGTTTTATCGGTAATACAATTTTTGGAGTAATCCAGTAGCAACCAGTCAAACTTCAGCGACATCTTTCTATGTCGCTGAGAGTCAATACTGAACAGGCGGCGCATGTGCAGTTGTTTACAAGACTCCGCGTGTTCAGTAAGAAGTTTATAGGCAGCTAGCTGCGTAAATGAATGACTGTCCTGACGGCTCATGCATCTCCGGTCCAGGCCTCCTTGTCACAATAGACACTTGCCTGATTATTGGTTGTTATATTTGTTATCGGCATGTCAACACCACTAATCCAGTCCAACACTCTGTCGTGTTTAGATTGACCAGTGATTAAGATCAATATTTGATCATTATTACTGAGGCAGGCTGAACTCAAGCTGACTCGTTCAGGTGGTGGTTTGGGTGCGTTAAGCACAGGAAGTGCGAGTGGTCCTTCCGGGTAAATATGTCCGGGGAACAGGCTGGCTGTGTGGCCATCTTCACCCATGCCAAGTAACACCATATCAAACTGGCCGACATTCTGAAGTACCTTGTCATAAGCCGCTGCAGCCGCATCCGAGCCTAACTCAGAGGGTATGAAATGCACTTGGGAGTCTGGTATGGAAACATCATTGAGTAAGCATTCACTTGCCATCACGCTATTGCGTTCAGCATCGTCTGGTGACAGACAGCGCTCATCACCCAAATAGACGTGCCAATGCTGCCAATCACTGTCTGTCTTAGCTAATAGACGATAGATGACTTTGGGTGTGGTGCCGCCAGCAAGTACCAGGTGGAACGCACCTCGTTGACTAATTGCAGACTCTGCCGCGTTGAGGATGTCTTGCGTGGCTTGTTCAGCCAATACTGTCGCATTGTCAAAGAGCTGCCAGACAGGCTTTGTGAAAGTTGGTGATGCGCTGGTCATCATGCGTCCCCGAAAATTGATAAAACGGGAATGTTCGCATTTGTCAGGAGTGAATGCCAGTCAAGCCATGTGAATCTCAGGTATGCAGATGCGCATGCTTGTACAGATACATCATGAAGTGTAAATCAATGTCACTCTGCGTTGCTTTGCCCGCGCACCAGTCGTACCAGCAAGCGGTCATTGCGCTCGGAGTTATTGAGGAGGATGTCATCCTGAATCACGGTGACGACTACCCCTTCATCGTTGACGGTATTCGTCCAATAAGCAAAGTGTTCTTTGAATGGAAAATAGTGTACATCAATCGCTGACTGATCGGTCAGGTCAGAGCGTGTTGGGTCTACCAGACTCAGTAATTCATCGGCTGTCGGTAAGCGCCAGTCGTTGTAGCCGCAGTAGTTGCTTTGATTAACGCGCTCAGTAAAGGCATTGGTGTTGCAGTAGCTATCGGGATCATCTGCACGATATCCATAACAACTGGAGTCTATACCCAATAAATCCGGGTTAGTTCTTGCCTGCCCTGAGGGTGTTTGCTCGGGTTGATACCAGTTGTAGCTGTCATGACCGTGTAGTGCACTGCTAGGGTCGCGCTTTTGCCAGAATAGTTTGGTATCTGCATCTTCAACGCACTCCCATGTGTGGCTTTCATCAGGCAGACGATTACCATGAGAATCAATCTTGTACAGCTTTTTTGCCTTTGTTGTGAGGTCATCAGTGTTGACCTGTGCTAAATCTTCACCTGTTGTCTCTGTTGGATGCTCGCCTGAGTAAACGCTGGTAACACTCAGCGTCAGTAAACAACATAGCAGGGTGTTGATCGCATGTATCTTATACATTGCTGACATGAAAGTTCCTTTTCTTTTGGACAGCTGGGTTTGGTTTTATAAGCGTGTCAAAATTAACGACAAACGTCATGCACTCATTATGAATTCCTGATGGTTGGTAAAAAAACAGGGACAGGGAGTGTTATCAGGAGTTATCGGGGACTTTGTTACCTTTGTTTGCCGCCTTACTGACTTTCGCTTCCGGATGATAGCGGTAGTGTCCGGTTATTTTGAAGTCGAACAACATGTCATCAATCACCGGGCCATTACCGATGTTGTGGGCAATTAAATGACGACGGGGGTCTTCCTCACTCACCATTTCCAGCACAACGCCTATGTGTGGCATTTTGGGGCTAATTTGCCATGTCACCAGATCTCCCGGTTTGTAATTGGTCGGGTCATCACTAATTTCAATGGACTCGCCTTTGCGGTCGAAGAAGGTTTGTAAGTTGTAGACACGGCGGTGGTCGATATTGGTATCAGGTCGGCGTAGGCCCCAACGTCTACGACTGGGGTACTTTTTGAAATGACGCTTGATGTCTTTGTGTACTTCTTCTTGTAAGTCGATACCAAGAGTGCGATATGAGCGGATCACCACATCGGTACAAACACCAATATCAGAGGGGACATCACCCATGGGATAAGCAATCTTAAGATAGCTGCCATCGTAACGAACCCTGTGCATTGTTCTGGATAGCGCAGCTTGTGCCAGTTCTTCGGCAAAAGTAAGTGGTATCTCTTCTGGTTCTACAGAGACTGGTAACGGCTCGTCATCGGGAGCATATGGGTCTTCGCGATCACCGGGTTGGTGAAACCAGCCCTCAGGCATGCGACTAAGGTCTGGCATTTGCTCATGAATGGATGCCAGTGGGGGGATAGCAAGCTCACGTCGTTCCACCAGATTTTCTGGTGCTGTTGATTTTGGCTCGCAGCCAACAATCAAAAAGCCTGCAATTGTCACAGGGATAGCGAGTCGGGATACATTCATTACCTAAATGTAACGTCATTTTCTAACTATTCAAGTATTACGCGTTACCATCTGTTAACGATTACCGGTTAGGTTAATTAATTGACGTAAACGTCAATTGAAATTATCATTCTTGATATGGAGAAAAGCATCGATCATTTATATAGCATATCTGAGTTGTCTGACCTGTTCAGTATCAGTGCAAGGACCATCCGGTTCTATGAAACCAAGCAATTATTAACACCACGCCGTATAGGCGGCAACCGGGCTTATAGCTATAGCTATAGCGATAAGATTCGGCTGGCATTAATACTGCGTGCAAAACGGTTGGGCTTCTCTTTGGTAGATATTCGCGAGTACATCGAGTTGTATGACGCTGACCCGGATCACAAAGAGCAAATACAGCTTTTGTTGTCTAAGGTTGAAAGCCGGATGGATGATCTGAAGCAGCAGCAAGAAGACTTGATGATTGCGATTCGCGAACTCGAAGACATTGAGTCTCAATGTGTTGAGCAATTAAAGCGCATTGACGGTCAATGTTAAGTCAATTAATCTGGAACTGTGGCTATTAAATAAACGATCAGTTTCTTACAAATTAAACTATAAAATACACAAAAAAGCATTGTTATCTTCATACTGTACAGTGCATTGAGGAGTTAAAATGGAAAAAATCTGGCTGGCAAGCTATCCGGACAATGTGGGCCCCGAGATCGATACGAATGAATACTCATCCCTGAATGACTTGATGAGACAAAGTGTTAGCCGCTTCGGTGACAAGCCTGCATACGAGAATTTGGGTAAACAAATCACGTTTAATGAGCTTGACCAGCTGACTACCCAATTTGCTTCCTATCTGACCCATGTCGCAGGGCTGAAAAAGGGCGATCAAATTGCCATTATGCTGCCTAATTTGCTGCAGTATCCGGTGGCCTTATTCGGGGCATTGCGCGCTGGTCTGATTGTTGTCAACACTAACCCTCTCTATACCGACCGTGAGCTAGAGCATCAATTAAAAGACTCCGGTGCTAAGGCGATTGTGATTCTGGAAAACTTCGCCCATACATTGGAAGAAGTGGTTTCAAAAACTCAGGTTGAAACCATCATCACCACACAGATTGCTGATTTGGTTGGCTTCCCTAAATCGTTGCTGGTCAACAGTATCGTTAAATACGTGAAGAAAATGGTTCCGGCGTTTAATTTGCCGACGGCGGTCAAGTTTAACCATGTATTAGCTGAAGGTAAGAAATACCCCTTCGAAGATGTTGAAATGTCGCATGAAGATATTGCATTCCTGCAATACACCGGTGGTACAACCGGCGTTTCAAAAGGTGCTGCGCTGACACATCGCAATATGATTGCTAATTTGCTACAGGCTAACGTCTGGGCAAGTGGTGATTTAAAAGAGGGCACTGAACTGGCAATTACTGCACTGCCTCTGTACCACATCTTTGCCTTAACAGCGAATGCACTATTCAGCATGAAGATTGGTGCGAATAGCTTACTCATCACCAACCCACGGGATATGCCTGGTTTTGTTAAGACTTTAAAAGGCCGACGTTTTTCTTATATCACAGGTGTAAACACACTGTTTAATGGTTTGATTCACACGCCTGGTTTTGAGCAGTTAGATTTCTCTGGGCTCAAGCTATCACTAGGTGGTGGCATGGCGGTACAACGTTTTGTTGCTGACGAGTGGAAGCGAATTACTGGTTGTACACTGGTCGAGGCTTATGGTCTGACTGAAAGTGCACCAGCAGTCTGTATTAACCCTGTGAACCTCAAAGAGTTTAACGGAGCGATTGGTTTACCATTGCCCTCTACTGAAGTGTGTATTCGGGATGCGGATGGTACAGAACTGGGACTGAATACGCCGGGCGAGCTGTGCGTCAGAGGGCCGCAGGTCATGAAGGGTTATTGGAACCGTCCTGAAGAAACTGCCAACGTGCTGGATGCAGATGGTTGGTTGAAGACCGGTGATGTCGCTGAGATCGATGAGCAAGGTTTTGTGAAGATTGTCGATCGCCTGAAAGATCTGATCATTGTCTCAGGCTTTAATGTCTATCCAAATGAAATTGAAGACGTGGTGGCGAGCCACCCTAAGGTCATGGAAGCTGGTGCGATCGGAGTTGCTGATGATAAGTCAGGCGAGGCTGTGCGACTGTTTGTCGTGGCTAATGATGATAGCCTGACAGAGCAGGAAATTAAGGACTATTGTCACACTGAATTGACCGGGTACAAACGTCCGAAGCAAATAGTCTTCACTGATGAGCTGCCTAAGAGTAATGTGGGTAAAATACTACGTCGTGAACTTCGTGATAAAGATGTGTCGTAAGTTTATGTTTTCAGAGTGAAGTGCTCAGTTATAAAAAAACCCGCTAATTCAGCGGGTTTTTTGTTGAGCTAAAATACTACGGTCACTTACAAGGTAGGTCCTGCTTTAAGCAAAACCTGTCCGGCAGCGTTATCGGTATATTTATCAAAGTTCTCGATAAATAGTTTTGCCAGACTTTCTGCGCGTTTGTTCCATTCTTCCGCGTCCTCGTAAGTATCGCGAGGATCAAGTATGCCGCTGTCTACATTTGGTAGTGCGGTCGGCACATCGAGATTGAAGTAAGGGACGGTCTTACTCTCTGCGGTCTCAATGCTGCCATCAAGAATAGCGTTGATGATGCCACGTGTATCTTTAATCGAAATACGCTTGCCAGAACCATTCCAGCCCGTGTTGACCAAATAAGCTGTTGCACCGGAGTCTTGCATACGCTTAACCAGCGTTTCTGCATATTTCGTTGGGTGTAAGCTTAGGAAAGCAGCACCAAAGCAGGCTGAGAATGTTGGCGTAGGCTCTGTGATGCCACGTTCAGTTCCGGCAAGCTTCGCCGTAAAGCCCGATAAGAAATGGTACTGCGTTTGCTCAGGTGTCAGTTTAGAAACAGGGGGCAAAACACCGAAAGCATCAGCTGATAAGAAGATCACTTTCTTAGCAGGGCCACCTCGTGAGTGAGGCTTAACAATGTTTTCAATGTGCTCAATCGGGTAGGAAACGCGTGTGTTTTCAGTAATTGAGCCGTCATCGTAGTCGATACTTGAATCTTCACGAACCGTCACATTTTCCAATAGTGCATCGCGACGGATCGCAGCATGGATTTCAGGTTCTGCTTCTGCACTCAGGTTGATGGTTTTAGCATAGCAACCACCTTCAAAGTTAAAGACACCTTCATCATCCCAACCATGCTCATCATCACCGATCAGCGCACGCTCGGCATCAGTGGATAGGGTCGTTTTACCGGTACCAGACAGGCCAAAGAAAATCGCCGTATCACCATCTTTACCGACATTGGCAGAGCAGTGCATAGAAGCAATGCCTTTAAGCGGTAGAAAGTAATTCATCATGGAGAATAAGCCTTTCTTCATCTCACCACCGTACCAGGTACCACCGATCAGTTGAATGCCTTTGCTCAGATCAAATGCCACAAAGTTCTCAGAGTTTAGTCCCTGCTTTTCCCAGTTTGGGTTGGTGGTTTTTGCACCATTCATCACCACAAAATCAGGTTCAAAATTCTCTAACTCTGCCTCCGGTGGACGGATAAACATGTTTTTAACAAAATGCGCCTGCCATGCCACTTCCGTAATAAAGCGTACATTTAAGCGTGAATTTTCATTGGCACCACAAAAGGCATCAACCACAAACAATCGTTTGCCGGAGAGTTGCTTACAAACTACAGACTGTAGTTCTTCAAACACTTCCGGAGTCATTGGCTTGTTGTCGTTTCGTCCTTGATCGGACCACCAAATCGTGTCGCGTGTTACATCATCACGAACGATATATTTGTCTTTAGGTGAGCGCCCGGTAAAGATGCCGGTATTGACATTAATCGCACCGCTATCAGTAGGGATACCACGCTCATAACCTTCCAGGTCGTCGCGTGTTTCTTCTGCGTAGAGGGTTTCATAAGAGGGGTTGTAGACTATCTCGGTAACATTCTCAATGCCGTACTTAGAAACGTTAATTATTGTCATCGTATCTAGAGTCCTGTGGTTAAAATGTAAAACGCCTCGCTTGGCTGGGCGGGGCGTTGTCAGAGTGGAGCAACAAAGCTTCATACTCCATGTAGTCTTTAGCTATTAATTAAAACCAACTTGGCTAATCGGGCGTAATTTCAGCTAAAGAGGTTTCAAAGCACAACAATCAGAATGTCATCGGGAGGCTAGGGTAGGAGACTAGTATCCTGACTATTCCAGTGCGATTAAACTCATATACCCATGCATAGTGAGTACAAAAGCCGTATCAGCGGGTGCTTCTGAAGCAGACGGTAACATAGTATTCAAGGCGCACCAACCGCGTAAACTGGTGCCGGGAAGTGTAAGATTGTCTGATAAGCGGGAATTTTCATTTTTACTTGTATGACAAGTTAACGTTTTTATTAAAAATGGATGTATTGTTAGGCTAGGTGTTGTTCAGCGAAGTACTACTAAGTGTCTAATATATTGTCTATTATTATATTGCTTAAGTGGTTTTTGGTGTGAGTTAGTCGTTTTTAGTGTATTTTTGGGATTTTAATTGTACAAAATTAGATATTATCGCTATTTGAATTGGCTGATGTCGTATCTTTTAATGTTTTTGGGTGGCAATAAATAGAAGCCTAACCTGTCTGTAGACCTTACCAGATATGGAGTCCCAGTATATTTAAGTATTACGATGTTAAATGATTGAGTTCGCAAAGTTTAATGCTAAAACCTAATACGCTAAGGCTCAAAAAACAATTTACCGGCGTATTTTTTCTCTCAAATCAAGACAAATTCGAGATCAACTTCGCTACCTATAAAAAAGGCTACTCATGGCGATATACCAGAGTAGCCTGTTTTGCTCTGAACTAAGCTAGCTGGACTAGCTCAGTCAATCACTCACTATTACTGTAAAAAGCTAATAGTCGATGTAGCTGAAGGTTCAGTGCTCAGCTCTTTTAATGGAGGAGCAAAGTCAGTCAACTTAATGCCTTTAACCGCATTCTTGTACTCTTCGATAGTCGGTGTACGACCAAGGATAGTAGACAGTACAACAACAGGTGTAGATGCTAGCAGCGACTCACCTTTCTTTTCAGGAGAATCCGCTACAACACGGCCCTGGAACAAGCGAGTTGAAGTAGCCATTACCGTGTCACCTTTCTCAGCTTTTTCCTGGTTACCCATACACAGGTTACAACCCGGACGCTCTAGGTACATGATGTTCTCGTATTGAGTACGCGCAACACTTTTCGGGTTAGCGTCGTCAAACTCAAAACCAGAATACTTCTTTAGGATTTCCCAGTCGCCTTCGGCTTTCATCTCATCAACAATATTGTATGTTGGTGGTGCAACCACTAGCGGTGCTTTAAACTCAACTTTACCTTCTTGCTCTTCAATGTTTCTTAGCATCTGAGCAATGATCTGGATGTCGCCTTTGTGAACCATGCAAGATCCAACGAAGCCCAGGTCAACTTTCTTCTTACCTTCGTAGAAAGAAACCGGGTTGATGTTATCGTGAGTGTATCGCTTAGACACATCTTCATTATTGACATCAGGATCAGCAATCATTGGCTCGTTAATCTTGTCCAGATCAACCTCAACTTCAGCGTAGTATTTAGCATTGTTGTCCGGTGCAAGAGCTGGGTTCTCACCCGACTTGATTTCTGCAATACGCTTGTCAGCAAGAGCGATCAAGTTATGCAGCATCTGAGTTTCGATCTCCATTCCCTTGTCGATCATGATTTGAATACGGCTCTTAGAAATCTCCAGAGATTCAATCAGTGTCTCATCCTGAGAGATACAGATAGAAGCTTTCGCTTTCATCTCTGCAGTCCAGTCAGTGAAGGTGAATGCCTGGTCAGACAGAAGCGTACCGATATGTACTTCGATGATACGGCCCTGGAACACGTTGTCGCCACCAAACTGCTTAAGCATCTGTGCCTGAGTCGCGTGTACAACATCACGGAAGTCCATGTAGTCCTTCATGTCACCTTTAAAGGTCACTTTTACAGACTCAGGAATAGGCATAGAAGCTTCACCCGTCGCAAGTGCAAGACCAACTGTTCCGGAGTCAGCACCAAACGCAACACCCTTAGACATACGCGTATGAGAGTCACCACCAATGATGATTGACCAGTCGTCAACCGTGATGTCATTCAGTACTTTGTGAATAACGTCGGTCATTGGAGGGTAAACGCCTTTAGGATCACGAGCAGTCACAAGACCGAACTTATTCATGAACTCCATTAGACGAGGTGTATTTGCCTGAGCTTTAGAATCCCAAACAGACGCCGTGTGACAACCTGACTGATAAGCACCATCAACGATCGGTGAGATAACTGTCGCAGCCATTGACTCCAATTCCTGAGACGTCATTAGGCCCGTTGTATCTTGTGATCCAACGATGTTGATCTTTACGCGAACATCAGAACCTGCGTGAAGTGCAGACTTTGAAGAAACACCAACCGCATTCTTGTTGAAGATCTTCTCAACAGCAGTCAGGCCCTGGCCTTCGTGTGAAACTTCTTTAGATAGTGCATAGACTTGTGGCGCTTCAATGCCAAGCGTAGCAGCGGCAAAAGTTTGTAGTTTTTTACCAAAAACAATTGCGTAAGAACCACCAGCTTTCATGAACTCAACTTTCTGAGGAGTAAATGCCGCTGAGACATCAGTCAGCTCTTTGTCGCCGTTGTATAGCTTCTTCTCTTTAGTATTGATCGTTAGAACAGTTCCTGTATCAACGGAGTAAACTTGTTCAAGGATAATGTCGCCGTCTTCGTCACGAACTGGGTTACCATCAGCGTCTACTTTCTTAACCCAGTTATTAAGGTCTAAACCGATACCGCCAGTTACACCAACCGTCGTCAAAAAGATAGGAGAGATACCATTTGTACCTGCAACTACCGGTGCAAAGTTAACAAATGGAACGTATGGACTTGCTTGCTCACCGGCCCATAGTGCAACGTTATTTACACCAGACATTCTTGATGAACCAACACCCATTGTGCCTTTTTCAGCAATTAGCATAACTTTTTTGCCAGGATGTGCTTCACGTAGTGCTGTGATCTCTGCCTGTGCTTCCGGAGAGATCATGCTCTGACCGTGGTACTCACGATCTGAGCGCGAGAAAGCGGCCGTCGCAGGTGATAGTAAGTCAGTAGAGATATCACCTTCACCAGCGATGTAAGTTACGACATCAATTGTTTCAGGGATGTCTGGAAGCTTTGTGAAGAACTCAGCGTTTGCATAGCTCTCAAGGATGTCTTTAGCAACTGCGTTACCAGCTTTGTATGCTTTTTCAAGCTGCTCTGTGTCTGCTTCGTATAAGAATACCTGAGTTTTTAATACCTCAGCCGCAGGAGCAGAAACCTCAGCATTGTCAGATAGTGCAAGGTCAAGAAGGACTTCTACCGATGGACCACCCTTCATATGAGACAACAGCTCAAAAGCAAATGTTGGTGTGATTTCAGCAACCACTGATTCGCCAAGAATGATTTCTTTTAGAAACGCAGCTTTAACGCCGGCCGCACCTGTTGTACCCGGTAGTGTGTTATAGATAAAGAACTTCAGTGAATCTTCACGGTGCTCATTGTCAGTATCTTTGATCTGCTCAATGATCTCTGCCGTTAAGTCCGCTCCATCAATTGGTTTTGGGCTTAAGCCAAGCTCCTTGGCACGCGTTTCAATTTCTTTTACATACTCTAAATATAGACTCATATTGTCCTCTCAGGGCAGGTCACTGCCGGTATAGTTTGTTACTACTTCGCCTGACTGTTGTCAGCTTGCCCATCGGTCAGGCGAAATAAAGTATTGTTGCGGGTGTTGTATTAAGGCGATCTACGCTTAACGCTTACTTATGTCGACGTAGTCACGAGTCGCTTCACCCATATAAAGCTGGCGAGGACGTCCAATTCTGGACTGTTCGTCTTCACGCATCTCGTTCCACTGCGATATCCAACCAATTGTTCGGGCCATGGCGAACATAACAGTGAACATATTTAATGGAATATCCATTGCGAGGAATATCACACCGGAGTAGAAGTCTACATTTGGATACAGGTTGCGAGACTTGAAGTAGTCATCGCTAAGTGCGACTTCTTCTAGTTTCATCGCAGTATCCAGCATGGCTTTGTGTGGAGAATCCTCTGGCAGTTCTCTTAAAATGTCATGGCAGATTTCATGAACGATTCGTGCACGTGGGTCGTACGCTTTGTACACACGATGTCCAAAACCCATTAAGCGGAATTTGTCTTCGGGATCCTTTGCACGAGCAACAAAATCTTCCAGTGGCTTACCAGAGTCAATGATGTCCTGAAGCATACGTATAACCGCTTCGTTAGCACCACCGTGAGCAGGTCCCCAAAGCGTTGCAACACCGGCTGCAACCGCTGCGAACGGGTTGGCATCAGAACTACCAGACAAACGAACGGTAGACGTTGAAGCGTTTTGCTCGTGATCTGCGTGCAGGATCATCAGAACGTCAAGTGCTTTAACGTGCGAAGGGTTGGCAACATAAGGTGTTGTTGGTACACCAAACATCATGTACAGGAAGTTTTCACTGTAGCTCAATGATGAGTCAGGGTAGATAAACGGCAAACCTTTTGCGTGACGGAAGCTCCAAGCCGCAATCGTAGGCATCTTTGCAATCAGTCGTAACATAGCGCGTTCACGATGCGCCTTATTATGAATATCCATGTTGTAGTGATAGAACGCAGACAATGCACCTGTCACACCCATCATGATAGCCATTGGGTGAGCGTCACGACGGAAGCCGTTGTAAAAACTCTTCAGTGCCTCATGCACCATATTGTGATTATTGATATTTGTTTCGAAGTCTTCTAACTGCTTCGTATCCGGTAATTCACCGTAGAATAACAAATAACACGTTTCTAAGTATGAACTGTGTTTAGCAAGTTGCTCGATAGGGTAACCACGGTACTCCAGAATGCCGTTTTCGCCATCCATGTAGGTGATGTTACTGGAGCAGCTGGCTGTAGAAACATAACCGGGGTCGAAAGTGAAAAAGCCAGTGTTTTTGTAGAGGGGACGGATATCAATTGTAGGTGGCCCCATTGTTGGCTCTAACACATCAAGTGTTAGCTTTTCGCCAGTTTCATCATTAATGAGGGTCATCGTTTTGGTTGTCATGAATGCTCCGTAAATAAGTGTTTTTCGATCCCATATCGATCCAACAACCTGACTACGCACGCCAGCGTAGCCAGGTTTTGGATGTTCTCTTTACCAGTGAGTAGATTGCTTACCAACCAGTGTGAGCTTTAACGCCTTGACCAAGCTGTGCAGGAGAGCGAACGGTGTAAACACCAGCTGCTTCCAGTGCTGCAAACTTATCGTCTGCAGTACCTTTACCGCCGGCGATGATTGCACCGGCATGGCCCATACGCTTACCAGCAGGTGCGGTTACACCAGCGATATAAGCGACCACAGGCTTAGTTACGTTACTCTTGATGAATTCAGCCGCTTCTTCTTCAGCAGAACCACCGATCTCACCAACCATTAGAATCGCTTCTGTTGCCGGGTCGTTTTCGAACAAGGTTAATGCGTCGATGAAGTTAGTACCCGGAATAGGGTCACCACCGATTCCGATACACGTACTCTGACCGAAACCTAAGTCTGAAGTCTGCTTAACACACTCATATGTCAATGTACCAGAGCGAGAAACAACACCCACTTTACCAGCTGTGTGCATTGGTCCAGGCATGATACCGATTTTGCACTCGTCTGGCGTGATGATACCCGGGCAGTTAGGGCCGATCAGACGTACGCCCAGGCTATCAGTGATGTACTTAGCATCCAGCATATCTAGTGCAGGAATACCTTCAGTGATACATACCACTAGCTCAACACCAGACTCAGCCGCTTCAATGATTGAATCTTTACAGAAAGGAGCTGGAACATAGATAACACTTGCGTTGGCGCCAGTTTCTTCAACGGCTTCACGAGCTGTGTTGAATACTGGTAGGTCCAGGTGAGTCGTTCCACCTTTACCCGGGGTTACACCACCAACCATCTGCGTACCGTAGTCGATCGCTTGCTGTGAGTGGAAAGTACCTTGCTTACCAGTGAAACCCTGACAGATAACTTTAGTATCTTTATTTACTAAAACACTCATTACTTTTCTCCTACCGCAGCAACAATTGCGTCTGCAGCTTCTGTTAGATCGTTTTTACTGATTAGATCAAGACCACTTGACTCAAGTAGAGCCGCACCTTCTGCAGCACGAGTACCCTGAAGACGTACAACTAATGGTACTTTGATGTCGACTTCTTTAACCGCGTCGATAATACCTTGTGCGATCAGGTCACACTTCACGATGCCACCGAAGATATTGACTAAGATACCTTCAACTTTATCGTCAGACAGGATGATCTTTAGTGCTTCTGCAACACGCTCAGCTGTTGCGCCACCACCTACATCGAGGAAGTTTGCAGGGTCACCACCTTGAAGTTTGATGATATCCATCGTAGCCATTGCAAGACCGGCACCGTTAACCATGCAGCCGATGTTTCCATCAAGTGCAACATAGTTAAGCTCCCATTCTTCAGCACGTGCTTCACGCGCATCTTCCTGAGATGCATCACGTAACGCTTCTAGCTCAGGGTGGCGGTATAGAGCACTACCATCGACGCCAATTTTACCGTCAAGACAAAGTAGGTTGCCTTGCTCAGTAACAACCAGAGGGTTCACTTCAACCATCGCTAAGTCTTTCTCTTTGAACAACTTGCCCAGACCCATCAGGATCTTAGAGAATTCTTTGATTTGTGCGCCTTCAAGACCTAGTTGGAACGCGATATCGCGACACTGGTAAGGCATAACGCCAGCAACAGGGTCGATCTGAGCTGTCAGGATTTTCTCAGGCGTTGCTTCTGCAACTTCTTCGATATCCATACCACCTTCAGTTGAAGCCATGATCACGATACGACGTGAAGAACGATCAAGAACCGCACTCAGGTACAATTCACGAGCGATGTCACTGGTTTCTTCAACATAAATAGTGTTGATTGGCTGACCTTTAGCATCCGTTTGGAATGTAACAAGGTTAGTACCTAGCAAGCTTTCAGCGAACGCAGCAGCTTCATCAGCTGTATCAAATAGCTTTACGCCACCTGCTTTACCACGGCCACCAGCGTGAACCTGTGCTTTAACAACTTTCTTTGCTGTACTAACTTTCTCAGCAGCTTCCTTAACTTCAGCAGGAGTCTTACCGATATAACCAACAGGTGTTGGAATGCCGTACTCACGGAACAACGCTTTAGCTTGATATTCGTGTAAATTCATTCGAGTTTCCTTTTTAGGAGATCCTATGTTGTTGTCGGTTTGTAACTAATGACTACCGACGGCGATTCACGCCATGAATTGCGCGTCCGTCCACAGCAAATGCTGCTTCATGAACACATTCTGATAGAGAAGGGTGAGCAAATACGGTACGTGCCAAATCTTCAGCTGTATTCTGACTTTCCATCGCAATTACCCCTTGTCCAACCAGCTCAGAAGCCAATGGTCCGACAAAGTGCATACCCAGAATACGATCAGTTTTCTCATCTGCTAAGATCTTGACCATGCCGTTAGCCTGATCCATTGCCTTAGCGCGACCATTTGCTGCGAATGAGAAGCTACCCGCTTTGTATGCAATACCTTCTTCTTTCAACTGTTCTTCAGTCTTACCGCACCATGCAATCTCAGGAGATGTATAAATAACCCATGGAATTGCGTCATAGTGCATTTTGCTTGATTGACCAGCGATACGCTCAGCGGTAACTACACCTTCTTCTTCCGCTTTGTGCGCCAACATTGGTCCACGAACCACATCACCGATGGCATAAACGCCCGGGATATTTGTCTCGAGGTAGTCGTTAACATTCACACGGCCACGCTCGTCAAGCTCCAATCCAGCTGATTCATCAGCAATGTTCGTCGTGTTAGGACGACGTCCTACCGCAACGATCAAACGATCAACAGTAACCGTCTGGTCACCATCTTTATCGCTATACTCAAGCGTTAGCTCGTTATCACCCACAACCGTGTTGTTCAGACGTGCCCCAAGTTTGATATCCAAACCTTGCTTTTTGAATTCACGGTGTGCAGCTTTTGCAATCTGCTGATCTACAGCACCAAGGAACGTATCCATTGCTTCAAGGACAACCACTTCAGAACCCAGGCGACGCCATACGCTGCCCATTTCCAAGCCGATAACGCCAGCACCGATCACGCCTAAACGCTTAGGAACTGTTTCCCAGTTCAGTGCACCTTCGTTGTCTACAATGCGATCATCTGTCATTGGCGCAGAAGGGATGTTGATCGGGTCAGAACCGGTGGCGATGATCACGTTCTGTGCCTGATGAACTGACTCAGAACCATCATGCAACGTGACGCTAACTTTCTTATCAGCCAGTAATTTACCGTGACCTTGTAGCCAGTCGATTTTATTCGCTTGAAACAGTTGTGCGATACCACCGGTCAGGCTGGTCACGATACTGTCTTTGCGGCTAATCATTTTGCTGACATCAAGATCAACACTGCCGACATTGATACCGTGTGTATCTAAGTGATGGCTGGCTTCTTCATACTTCTCAGAACTCTCCAACAGAGCCTTAGAAGGAATACAACCAACGTTCAGGCAAGTACCACCCAATGCAGGGTCGCCTTCTTTATTGATCCACTTTTCGACACAGGCTGTTTTCAAGCCTAGCTGTGCGCAGCGAATGGCAGCTACATAGCCACCAGGTCCACCACCAATAACAATTACGTCATAGTTATCAGACATTATTTAAGTACCTTAAACTTCCAGTAGGATGCGGTTAGGGTCTTCAACCAACTCTTTGATGGTCTTCAGGAACAGTACAGCGCCTTGTCCATCGATGATGCGGTGGTCATAAGATAGAGCGACATACATCATTGGGCGTATAACGATCTCGTCGTTCTCAACCACAGGGCGCTTAACAATGTTATGCATACCCAGAATCGCACTTTGAGGTGGGTTCAGAATTGGTGTAGATAGTAGTGAACCGAATGTTCCACCATTAGTGATGGTGAATGTACCACCGCTCAGGTCGTCCATATCCAGCTTGTTATCACGAGCCTTCATTGCATAATCAACGATGGTTGATTCGACGCCAGCCATGCTCATTTTTTCAGTGTTACGCAGGATTGGAACAACCAAACCACGTGGTGCTGAAACGGCAATACCGATATCACAATAGCTGTGATAAACGATGTCATCGCCATCAATAGATGCATTAACTTCAGGGAAGCGCTGTAGTGCGATACTAGCTGCTTTAACGAACAGAGACATGAAGCCCAAACGAGCGCCGTGGGTCTTTTCGAACAGTTCTTTATATTGTGAACGCATGTCCATCAACGGCTGCATGTTGACTTCATTGAAAGTCGTTAGCATTGCTGTTGTTTGAGTCGCTTCATGCAGACGCTCAGCGATACGCTTACGTAGGCGAGTCATTGGAACACGCTCTTCAACGCGCTCTCCAACTGGAGCCGGAGCTGCTGCGCTTGCCGCCGGTGCTGCTTTGCTACCCGCTGCTGCAACGTCTTCTTTCAGGATGCGGCCGTTTTTGCCAGAACCTGTAACGTCATCAGCGGACAAGCCTTTTTCGTCCAATGCTTTGCGAACTGCAGGGGCCGTCTGACCGCCAGCTGCAGCCGGAGCCGCTGTTTCTTCCAGGGCAGGAGCAGGTGCTGCTTCAGCTGCCGGTGCTGCTGCAACCGCACCTTCTTTAATAGTACCCAAAAGCTGGTCACTAACGACTGTTGAGTCTTCACCTTCAACAATTGATTCGATCACGCCGCTTGCTGGGGCAGGCACTTCCAATACAACTTTATCAGTTTCGATTTCAACAAGTGGCTCGTCTTGCTCAACAGCATCACCTGCTTTTTTAAACCAATTAACGACCAATGCGTCGGCTACCGATTCTGGTAGTTGTGGAGTTTTAATCTCAACACTCATTTAAGTATATGCTCCTAGATGTTTAGGGTGGTGTTCTATCTACTTCAGGATAGTGAGGTTAGCAATGAGTGCATCAACATATAATAGTGCATATCTTGCCGCGCCCTTACTGATGTAAAACTGACGACGTGTACTTTGAACGCCGAAAATTATACTCAGATGCACGGAACAAACACACATTTAATACCAATAGTGTCTATCAAGCACACTGATGATAACGATATGTTGCGGCTATATTGCTATATTTAATTATCACTATGATTGTTGGTTCTCAAGCGGTCGAAGGTTATCACAGCTATCTATTTTGTGGTAGTTTTCGCTGGGTGGTCGCTGAACGCCAGTGATCTGGTATCTACTCGAAATAACGAGGTGATTTTGGAATCAGAGCAAACACAAAGTGTCGATGTTAAAGCTATAGCCAGTACCATACTGGATGCCTTTAATAAGCACTATCGAATCTTTCTTGATATCACCCGTGGTGCTAAGCAACGGTTTGTTGATCAGGACTGGACTGCTGACCGTGCTGCTTCGCAGGAGCGAATCACACTCTACTCAAAGCGAGTGGATGAGGCCTGTGAGGTTCTCAGGCGTGAGTTTGATCTTGAAGCTATCAAAAAATCGCTCTGGAAAGATGTTAAACAAGAGTACGTTGCGCTTTTATATGAACACCGGCAGCCGGAGCTCGCTGAAACGTTCTATAACTCGGTGTTTACCTGGTCATTCACCCGACGTTATTACAATAACGACAACATATTCGTTCGACCCGCACTCTCGACCAAATACCTGACGGGTGATAACCCGGTTTACCGCAGCTACTACCCAACTAAAGACAAACTAGAATCGACGGTTCAGGAGATGCTTGAAGCGTTTGATATAGGTTTGGCGTTTAGCGACTTTGATCACGACACCAAATGTCTGACCGATCAGCTTCGCTATATATTGAAGAGAACACACAGTTACTCTGATTCCTACCAATTACAGATTTTACGCCCACTATTTTACCGTAATAAAGCCGCTTATATCGTTGGGCGCGTATTAGATGGTGTGCACTATCGCCCGTTCGTTATTCCGCTATTGCATAATGAAGATGGAAAAATCTACGTTGATGCATTAGTGGCAGCCGGACGTGACATTACTAATTTATTCAGTTTTGCCCGCGCCTATTTTATGGTTGATACGCGCGTGCCATCTGCAGTGGTCAACTTTTTACATCAGATGCTGCCACACAAGACTGCAGCGGATTTATACACTTCAATTGGTCTTCAAAAACAGGGTAAAACTGAGTTTTATCGTGACTTTCTGGATCATCTGAAGCACTCAAGTGATCAGCTGGAAGTTACCAAGGGAACACTGGGCATGGTGATGACAGTGTTTACGCTCCCGTCATATCCTTTTGTGTTCAAAATTATTAATGATAAATTCGCGCCACCCAAAACCGTGACGCACCGGATTGTTAAAGAAAAATACCAGCTGGTCAAAATGCATGACCGGGTAGGGCGTCTGGCCGATACCCTTGAATTTTCACACGTCGCCTTACCACTCAAACGATTCTCTAAAGAATTGTTGGAAAGTCTGAAAGAGCGCATTCCGTCCAGTATCAAAATTGAAGGTGATCAACTGATCATTCGACACTTGTATATCGAGCGTCGCTTAGAACCACTGAATTTATTTGTGGATGACGCTAAAGGTGATCGACTAGAACAAGCCTTTATTGAATACGGCAATGCCATTAAAGACTTGGCGCAGGCCAATATTTTCCCCGGCGACCTGCTGTTGAAAAACTTCGGTGTGACTAATAACTGTCGGGTAATTTTCTATGACTACGATGAAATCGAGTTAATGGAAGATTGTAATTTCCGCAAGATCCCAACACCAAAAACACCTCAGCAAATGATGGCATCAGAGCCTTGGTACTCCATCAATGACAATGATGTGTTTCCCGAAGAGTTTTTATTATTCGTTTCTTCTCGTCCGGAGCGTCGCAAATTATTTACTAAGCACCACAAAGATTTATTGGATGCTGATTACTGGCGTGCAGTGCAAGACAAGATTCGCAATGGCTCCTTTGGTGACGTATTCCCATATTCACAGGGCATACGCTTTAAAAATATTTACGCGTCGTCTACTCCGACGCTCTCTAAACCATCTGAAGAGAATCAATCATGACCTTTAAGACGGCTGATCTATGTGATGATCATTACGATAATGGCACTATACAAGTCTGCGAACCGATATTTGGCGACTTTGGTGGCCGAAACAAATTTAGCGGAGCCATTCATACGATTCATTGTTTCGAAGACAACTCACTGGTTCGTGAGGCGGTTGCAATGGACGGTAAAGGCAAAGTCTTAGTGATTGACGGCGGCGGTTCACTGCGTTGCGCGATGCTGGGTGATTTACTCGCAGCAAAAGCGGTGTCGAATGGCTGGGAAGGTGTTATTATCCACGGTTTAATTCGTGACTCCGCGGATATCGAAGCAATGGACCTGGGTGTAAAAGCCTTGGGAACGTTACCGCTGAAGAGCGTTAAAAACAACAAGGGAACTCATAATGTAGAAGTGGGTTTTGCTGGTGTGCGTTTTACACCAGGCAGCTTCGCGTATGCCGACGAAGACGGCATCATCCTGAGTCCAACCGCACTAATTTAGGCAATTAATACTATCATGGCGACCACACAACAAAGTCTTTTTGAAAAAATGCGACAGGATTCACTGCTTGACGGAAGTAGTGCTATTTACCTGGAGTCTATGTATGAGTCTTATTTGGAAGACCCTCAGTCAGTGTCGGATAACTGGCGAAAGTACTTCGATGAATTACCTCAGGATGTCAACACGAATGGTGCTGGCGAAGCGATTCACTCAGAGAAGCGTGATCAGTTCCGCAATCTGGGTCTGCGTTTACAGCCTTCTGCACCCGTAAGTGAAGACGCTGAGCACCGTGAAAAGCAAGTCAAGGTTCTTCAGCTGATCAACGCATATCGATTCTTAGGTCACATGAAAGCGGATATTAATCCGTTGGAAGAAGGTGAGAAAAAGAGTGTTCCGGAACTAACCTTAGCATTCCACAATCTGAGCGAAGCAGACTTAGACACTGTGTTTAGCTCTGGTTCCATGGCAAGTTTGGGTGATGCAAAGCTTCGCGATATTATCGATCAGTTGGAAGGTGTTTACTGTGACACAACCGGTGCGCAGTATATGTATATTTCAAGCACCGAAGAGAAGCGCTGGATACAGGGTGAACTATCACGTCATTATCTAAAGCCGTCGTTCGATGCTGAAACACGTAAGTATCTGCTAAAGCAGTTGGTGGCTGCAGAGACCCTGGAGCGCTACCTGCACTCTAAGTATGTTGGTCAAAAGCGATTCTCACTGGAAGGTGGCGACAGCTTAATCCCATTGCTGGATGAGTTGATCCAACGTACTGGTAGTAATGGCACTCGCGAAGTCGTTATTGGTATGGCTCACCGTGGTCGTTTGAATGTATTGATCAATATCATGGGTAAGTCGCCTGCGATGTTGTTTAACGAGTTTGCCGGTAGTGTAGACAATGGTGGACGCTCTGGTGACGTTAAGTACCATATGGGTTACTCATCAGACATGAATACACCGGGCGGGCCGGTTCACCTGGCAATGGCCTTCAACCCGTCTCACCTTGAGATTGTTGGTCCGGTTGTAGTGGGTGCTTCGCGTGCTCGTCAGGACCGTCGTGATCCGGAAGATGCACGTCGTGCTGTCCTGCCGATTGTTATTCATGGTGATGCCGCATTAGCAGGTCAGGGTGTCAACATGGAAATGTTGAACATGTCAGAGACTCGTGGCTATCACACCAACGGAACCATTCACATTGTGGTCAATAACCAGATTGGTTTCACCACCTCTGCAATTCGTGATGCTCGTTCTACTGAATACTGTACTGACCTTGCCAAAATGGTTGGCGCACCGGTATTCCACGTGAATGCGGATGATCCTGAAGCGGTTATCAACGTTACGCGTTTAGCGGCTGATTACCGTTTGAAATTCCGTAAAGACGTGTTTATTGATTTGGTTTGCTACCGTCGTCATGGGCACAATGAGGCGGATGAGCCTTCAGCAACACAGCCGTTGATGTACAAAAAGATCAAGGCACTGGCGACGGCGCAAACGCGTTACTCCAATAAGCTGATTGAGATGGGAGTTGTTACAAAAGAAGAAGTAGCAAGCTACATCGCAGACTACCGAAAGGCGTTGGAAGATGGTGTTGAAACCGTTCCTCATCTGATTCCACCGGGGCAACACACACAAGACTTCCCTGTAAACTGGGAACGTTTTAAAGAAGGAAAATGGGATGATGAGGTCGATACCACCATCACAGCAGAGGCATTCCAGCGTCTGGGTCTGAAGATCACAGAAACACCGGAAAACTTTACGCTAAATGCACGTGTTAAAGCGATTGTAAAGAAGCGCGCACAAATGGCTAATCAGGAAGTAGCAACCGACTGGGGCTTTGGTGAAAACCTGGCTTATGCGTCAATTCTTGATGAAGGTAATCCGATTCGTATCTCTGGTGAAGACGTGGGTCGTGGAACATTCTTCCACCGTCACGCGGTTTTCCACGAGCAAACAACCGGTGAGCGTCATATCCCGCTTGAGCATATCGATGATAATCCTAAGTCATTCGCGATCATTGACTCTTTGTTATCAGAAGAAGCAGTGCTTGCGTTTGAATACGGTTATGCAACCACTGAGCCGGATAAGATGGTTATCTGGGAAGCACAGTTCGGTGACTTTGCCAACGGTGCACAAATGGTAATCGACCAGTTCATCAGTTCGGCACACCAGAAGTGGGCACTGCACTGTGGTCTGATCATGCTGCTACCTCACGGTTATGAAGGCATGGGTCCTGAGCACTCCTCGGCACGTCTTGAGCGTTTCATGCAGCTATGTGCTCAGGAAAACATTCAGGTGTGTGTACCAAGTACGCCGGCTCAGATTTTCCACATGTTACGCCGTCAGATTAAAAGAGAGTTCCGTACTCCTTTAGTTGTCATGACGCCTAAGAGCCTGTTACGTCACCCACTAGCGGTGAACGAAATGGCGGACTACACAGATCGTGGATTCCAGAATGTATTGGATGAAGTCGATGATTTGGATCCGTCAAAAGTAACTGAACTTGTATTGTGTAGCGGTAAGGTTTACTACGAGCTGGTAGAGCGCAGACGTAAGGAATCAGTGGATAATATCGCGATCATTCGCCTCGAGCAGTTGTACCCATTCCCGGCGGCTGACCTTAAGGCAGTCCTTGATAAGTACCCGAATGTTGAGCGTTATAAGTGGACTCAGGAAGAGCCATTCAACCAAGGCGCGTGGCTAAGTATTCAGCCAAATATCCGCGAAGTGTTGGGTGAAGATGCGAAGCTGGTTCCGGTCACTCGTGCATCCATGGCAGCACCTGCTGAAGGTAGCCATAAGGCACACGTAGTAGCTCAGGAAAAGGTTATTGCGTCAACGCTAAACCTGATCTGATCTAACGATTCGTCAGTATGATATGAGTCGCCTTGCATCAGGCATGCAAGGCGGCTCTTAAGCCACCAAGGGCAGGTGGAACTCCTCTTTTGTAATTTCTAGCGACTTTAATCATGATTGATAAACACGTAGATGTACTGCTAGTCGGTGCCGGTGCTATGAGTAGCACACTGGGCGCTCTTCTTAACGAACTTGATCCTAACCTGTCGATGATGATGGTTGAGCGATTAGAGAAGGGTGCACAAGAAAGCACAAGCGGTTGGAATAATGCCGGAACAGGGCATGCTGCTTATTGTGAGTTGAACTACACCTCCGTTAAGGCGGATGGCAGTATGGATACGGGTAAACCTGAGTTTATCAATCCGGCTTTTGAGTTCAGTCTTCAGTTCTGGTCGTATCTGGTAAATAAAAATATTTTGCCAGAACCGACGAACTTCATTAACCCGGCCCCACACATGAGCTTTGTTTGGGGTGAGGGAAATGTCGACTTCCTGCGTAAGCGTTATGAAGCCATGAAGCCACATCACCTGTTTAAAGACATGGAATACTCCGAAGACCCTGCGGTCTTAGCTGAGTGGATGCCGCTAGTGATGAAGGGCCGTAACCCGGATCAAAAAGTAGCAGCGACACGTGTCCGATATGGTACAGACGTTGACTTCGGTCAGGTATCTCGTAGTTTGGTGCGTAACCTTCGCGAGAAAGAGAATTTCACCTACTGGGTAAATACGAATGTCGTTGATCTTCACCAACGTGAAAACGGTGAATGGCAAGTGCTGATGCGCGACTCACAAACTGATATTCAGAAAATTGTTCGTGCCAAGTTTGTGTTCTTGGGCGCTGGTGGTGGTGCTTTACCATTACTACAAAAATCTGGCATTCCTGAAGCCAATGGTTACGGCGGCTTCCCGGTTAGTGGTCAGTGGTTGGTGTGTCATAATCCTGAGATCGTTGAGCAGCATGATGCGAAGGTTTACGGTAAAGCGCCTATTGGTGCGCCACCGATGTCAGTGCCTCACTTAGATACCCGTATTATCGGTGGTAAGAAGGCGTTGTTATTCGGGCCATTTGCGGGCTTCACAACGAAGTTCCTGAAAGAGGGCTCTTTCTTAGATCTCATTAAGTCGGTCAAGCCTAATAATCTGATCCCCATGTTGTCTGTTGCCCGTGACAATATGGATTTGACCCGTTACCTGATCAAAGAAGTACAGCAGTCTTTTGAAGATCGTATGGATACTTTGCGTTTGTTCTATAAAGAAGCAAAGGACGAAGATTGGGAGCTATCAATCGCTGGACAGCGCGTTCAGATCATCAAAAAGAACGCAGAAAAAGGCGGCAAGCTCGAATTCGGTACAGAAGTGGTTTCATCATCAGATGAGTCTTTGGTTGCATTGTTAGGTGCGTCACCGGGTGCTTCGACAGCCGTTCAGACCATGGTAAAAGTCATCGAAAAAAGCTTCGCGGAGCAAATGAACAATGGCGACTGGAAACCACGTTTGAAAGAGATCATTCCGTCATACGGTGAGTCACTGGATGGTGATGCTGAGCTGTTGCACCGTGTACGTAAGATGACATTAACCACGCTGAAACTAGATGATCACTATAGCAGTGAATAATACTCTAACTCATTATTTCTGTTGCATTTTTGCAACATCCGGAGATTTATATCAGTCTAATTAATAGTCTATATTGATCATTCCATAAAAGAGGCCGAATCACGTTTTTATTAGCGTTTCGGCCTTTTTTAGTTCTTGGGAAACGCTTCTCGCGGGTGCTAGTATATTTACGTTAACGCAAAGGACAGGTTAAGAAATCACTGTTTTTAATACGTAATTTGAGGAAGTTTTGCCATGTCGAAGTATCAGGAAATTCATCAACAATCACTTAGTAATCCCGAAGAGTTCTGGGGCCAAGCCGCCGCTGAAATCGATTGGATGAAGCCTTGGGACAATGTCCTCGACTACGATGCAAAACCGATTCCTCGCTGGTTTGCTGGCGCAGAACTAAACACTTGTTACAACGCGTTGGATCGTCACGTTGAAAACGGACTGGGTGATCAGGATGCATTGATCTACGACTCACCAGTCACTGACACCAAGATGCGTTACACCTATTCAGAACTCACTGATGCGGTTGCCAAGTTCGCCGGTGCGCTTCGCGCAAATGGCGTTGAAAAAGGTGACCGTGTTCTGGTTTACATGCCAATGATTCCGGAAGCGGCGATTGCGATGTTGGCGTGTGCACGCTTGGGTGCGATTCACTCCGTTGTATTTGGAGGCTTCGCGGCGAATGAGTTGGCGACACGCATTAACGACGCTAAGCCTAAAGTCATCGTGAGTGCATCATGCGGTATCGAGCCAAATCGTGTGGTTGAGTACAAGCCGCTATTGGATGAGGCGATTGAACTGGCAGAGCACAAAGTTGGCTGCACCATTATCAAAGCGCGCGAGCAGGCAAATGCACCATTAATTGAAGGACGTGATCTGGATTGGGATACTGCGGCAACTGCTGCTGAGCCAACGGAATGCGTTGCGGTATCAGCGACTGATCCTCTGTATATCCTTTACACCTCTGGTACGACAGGCCAGCCAAAAGGTGTTATTCGTGACAATGGCGGTCATGCCGTTGCCATGAACTGGTCCATGAAAAACATCTATAACGTAGAGCAGGGCGATGTGTTCTGGGCGGCATCTGATGTTGGCTGGGTTGTTGGTCACTCTTACATTGTGTATGCACCGCTGTTAAAAGGTTGCACCACCGTCGTTTACGAAGGCAAACCTGTCGGCACACCGGATGCCGGTGCATTCTGGCGCATGATTGAAGAGTACAACGTTAAAGTATTGTTTACTGCTCCGACTGCTTTCCGTGCGATTAAAAAGCAAGATCCAAATGCGGACGAGCTGAAGAAATACAATATTGAATGTTTACAGTCATTGTTCTTAGCAGGTGAGCGTTGCGATCCTGATACTTTGTTCTGGGCGCGTGACACATTAGGTATTGCAGTGGTTGATCACTGGTGGCAAACCGAGACAGGCTGGGCGATTGCGGCGAACCCACTGGGTATTGAAGAGTTGGACATTAAGCCGGGTTCTCCGAGTGTGGCAATGCCAGGTTACGACGTACAAGTCTTGGCTTCTGACGGTACTGAAATGCCAGATGGCGAAATGGGTGATTTGGTGGTTAAGCTACCAATGGCACCGGGCTGTTTGCCGACACTGTGGGGCAACGACGAGCGCTTTAAAAGCGCTTATCTGACAGAACACGAAGGCTACTACACAACCGGCGATGCGGGCTTCCGTGATGCTGATGGTTACCTGTGGATCATGAGTCGTACCGATGACGTAATCAATGTAGCAGGTCACCGCCTGTCGACCGGCGCCATCGAAGAAGCACTGTCCGGTCACGCTGATGTGGCGGAATGTGCAGTATTTGGTGTGGCCGATGACTTTAAAGGTCAGTTACCACTGGGCTTAGTGGTACTAAAAGACGGCGTGACGCGCAGTGATGACGACATTATCCCCGAGTTGGTGAAGCGTGTACGCGACCAGATCGGACCGGTAGCGGCTTTCAAAATCGCAGCCGTAGTAAAGCGTTTACCTAAGACACGTTCAGGCAAAATCCTACGTGGTTCTATGGTGAAAATTGCTGATGGAACTGAGTGGACAATGCCAGCGACCATCGATGATCCGGCCATCATGGATGAGATTGAAGAAGCCTTGAAAGGCTTGGGTTACGCGAAGGGTTAAGCACTTTGTGGTCGGGCTTCGGTAGTTACCACCACGAACACAAGCTTCGCTTGAATCGATTCGTGGCAGTAACTACCGAAGCCCTTGTGATGGTTTGTTATTGAGATTTATCAATTTTTATAATGATTGAGTTGGCTAAATAAAAGTCAGGCTCACTCTTGGAGCAAAGACAAATGAGTATTGAATCTGCAGGCGCAAAGTTTCGCGCAGCTATCGCGGCTGAAAAGCCATTACAGTGTGTAGGCGCAACAACGGCATACCACGCACGATTAGCGGAAGCGAGTGGTTACAAGTCGCTGTATATTTCAGGCGGCGGTGTAGCGGCTGGTTCTTGTGGTATCCCTGACTTGGGTATTACCACTATGGAAGACGTACTGATTGATTTACGTCGTATAACAGAAGTTACCACTCTACCGGTTTTGGTTGATATTGATACAGGTTGGGGCGGTGCATTCAATATCGCTCGTGCGGTTCGTGCGTTTACAAAAGCCGGTGCTGCTGCGGTGCATATTGAAGATCAGGTAGCACAGAAGCGTTGTGGCCATCGTCCAAACAAAGCGGTGGTTTCACAGGGTGAAATGGTTGACCGTATAAAAGCTGCGGTTGATGCAAAGATTGATCCTGAGTTTGTGATCATGGCGCGTACAGATGCACTGGCCGTTGAAGGTCTGAATGCTGCAATCGATCGTGCATGTGCCTGTGTCGAAGCCGGTGCAGACATGATCTTCCCGGAAGCAATGACGGATCTGGAGATGTACAAGCAGTTTGCTGAAGCTGTGGGTGTGCCGATTCTGGCGAATATCACTGAGTTTGGTTCTACGCCATTGTTCACCACTGAAGAATTAGCATCAGCGGATGTCAGCATCGCGCTTTACCCGCTATCGGCTTTCCGTGCAGCGAATCAGGCAGCACTGAATGTTTACACACAGCTGCGTGAAACCGGCACTCAGTCAGGTGTACTCGACACCATGCAAACCCGTATGGATCTATACGATTATCTGGGTTACCACGATTACGAGCAAAAGCTAGACGCATTATTTAAGGAAGAGGGTTAATCAATGACAGAACAGACAAAAACCGGATTTAAACCGAAAAAATCAGTTGCACTGTCAGGCACAGCAGCGGGTAATACGGCGGTCTGTACCGTAGGCCGTACGGGTAATGACTTGCACTACCGTGGCTACGACATTCTGGAATTTGCTGAGCAGGCAGAGTTTGAAGAAATCGCTCACCTGATCGTTCACGGCACACTACCAAACAAGGCTGAGCTGAAGAAGTACAAGGCAAAACTGAAGTCATTGCGCGGCTTACCGGCAGCGGTAATTGCAACGCTTGAGAGTATTCCACCGTCAGCACATCCAATGGATGTAATGCGTACGGGTTGTTCAGTATTGGGTACGTGCCTGACAGAAAAAGACGCACACCCTGAAGCTGAAGCACGCGATATTTTGGATCGTTTAATGGCAAGCTTCGGCTCTATGCTGCTTTACTGGTACCACTACAGCATCAACGGTAAGCGTATCGATGTTGAGACGGATGATGATTCTATCGGTGGTCACTTCCTGCACCTTCTGCACGGCGAAAAGCCACCGGAAGAGTGGGTTAAAGCAATGCACGTTTCTCTGATCTTGTACGCAGAGCATGAGTTTAATGCTTCTACCTTTACTGGTCGTGTTGTGGCTGGAACAGGCTCTGATATGCACTCTTGTATTACTGGTGCAATTGGCGCATTACGTGGTCCTAAGCACGGTGGCGCAAACGAAGTTGCCTCTGAAATTCAGAAGCGTTACAACGATGCAGACGAAGCAGAAGCGGATATCCGTGAGCGCATGGCGCGTAAAGAAATCGTGATTGGTTTCGGACACCCTGTATACACGGTTTCTGACCCTCGTAACGAAGTCATCAAGCGTGTAGCGAAGCAGCTGTCTGAGTCTAACGGCGATATGAAAATGTTTGATATCGCGGAGCGTTTGGAATCAGTGATGTGGGAAGAGAAGAAAATGTTCCCGAATCTGGATTGGTTCTCAGCGGTGTCTTATGACCAGATGGGTGTGCCAACGGATATGTTTACGCCGCTGTTTGTGATTGCGCGTACTTCAGGTTGGGGTGCTCACGTGATCGAGCAGCGTCAGGATGGCAAGATTATTCGTCCGTCAGCGAACTACATTGGGCCGGAAGATAAGAAGTTCGTGCCTCTGGCTGATCGCGGCTAAACCCGTTACGCAATTACGTTTTATTCCAGAAAACGCCGTTAATGCATCCATGCAGGCTTATCCCGGCATCCATGCCTCGATTATTTCTTCCATAAAACGTAATTGCTTCACTACTTTGGTAGAGGCTGGTGACACATCGGTGAGCCAGCCACTGCTTAAGCGATTGAATGCTAAGACCATGTGGGCGTTTGGTGTTTTTTCTCGCATACCTTCCGAACATCGCAAGGAGCGTAACGAAGTGAATACCAGATGGCCTATGTTATTGGCTATGGAGCAGATTCAATGAATACTCAATATAGAAAGAATTTAGAAGGCACGGACTTAGATTACTACGATACGCGTGAAGCGGTCGATGCCATCAAGTCGGGTGCTTATGCAACACTGCCTTACACCTCTCGTGTATTGGCAGAGCAATTAGTCCGTCGCTGTGACCCAGAGACGTTGACTGACTCACTCAAGCAGTTGATTGATAACAAGCAAGAGTTGGATTTCCCATGGTATCCGGCGCGTGTGGTTTGCCACGATATTTTGGGCCAGACGGCACTGGTTGACTTGGCGGGCTTGCGTGATGCAATCGCTGATCAGGGTGGTGACCCTGCGAAGGTCAATCCGGTGGTGCCGACTCAGTTGATCGTGGATCACTCGCTGGCGGTGGAAGCGGGTGGTTTTGATCCGGAAGCGTTTGAGAAAAACCGTGCGATTGAAGACCGTCGTAATGCGGATCGTTTTAAGTTTATTGAGTGGTGTAAAACAGCATTCAAAAACGTGGATGTGATTCCGGCGGGTAACGGCATTATGCACCAGATCAATCTGGAGAAGATGTCGCCGGTGATTCAGGCGCGTGATGGCGTGGCATTCCCGGATACTTGTGTGGGTACAGACTCGCACACACCTCACGTGGATGCGCTGGGTGTCATGGCGATTGGTGTTGGTGGTCTGGAAGCTGAGACCGTTATGTTAGGTCTGCCATCGATGATGCGTGTACCAACGATTATCGGTGTGGAGCTAACCGGTGAGCGTAAGCCGGGTATCACTGCGACAGATATCGTGCTGGCGATTACTGAATTCCTGCGTAATGAGAAAGTCGTGTCGTCTTACCTTGAGTTCTTCGGTGACGGTACTAAAGGTTTGACCATTGGTGACCGCGCGACGATCTCTAATATGACACCTGAGTACGGTGCATCAGCAGGCTTGTTCTATATTGATGAGCAAACGATAGATTATTTAAAGCTGACGGGTCGTGAGCCTGAGCAAGTGGCACTGGTTGAGCAGTACGCCAAAGAAACTGGTTTGTGGGCTGATGATCTGACGGAAGCGAAATACGAGCGTGTATTGACGTTTGACCTGTCTAGTGTTGAGCGCAACATGGCGGGGCCATCAAACCCTCACCGTCGTTTAGCCACTGCTGATTTGGCGTCTAAGGGCATCGCCAAAGACTTAGATAAAGCAAAAGCTGAAGAAGCGGATGGCAAAATGCCCGATGGTGCGGTGATCATCGCGGCCATCACGTCATGCACCAATACCTCCAATCCTCGCAATGTGGTGGCGGCTGGTTTAGTTGCACGTAAAGCGAATGAGCTTGGTTTGATCCGTAAGCCTTGGGTGAAAACATCGTTTGCACCAGGTTCAAAAGTGGCTGAGCTGTACCTGAAAGAAGCAGGATTATTGCCAGAGCTTGAACAGCTTGGCTTTGGTATTGTCGGCTTTGCCTGTACTACGTGTAACGGGATGTCAGGCGCACTTGATCCGGTGATTCGTGACGAGATTATCGAGCGTGATTTATACGCGACAGCAGTATTGTCGGGTAACCGTAACTTCGACGGTCGTATTCATCCGTATGCGAAGCAAGCCTTCCTCGCATCCCCACCATTGGTGGTGGCTTATGCGATCGCCGGAACCATGCGTTTTGATATCGAGCAAGACAGTCTGGGCAATGACAAAGACGGCAACCCAATTACCTTAAAAGACATCTGGCCATCGGATGAAGAAATCGATGCCATCGTAGAGTCCAGTGTAAAGCCTGAAATGTTCCAGCAAATCTACAACCCAATGTTTGATCTGGGTGTGATTACAGAGGCAAAGAGCCCGCTGTATGACTGGGATCTTAAGAGCACGTACATCCGTCGTCCTCCGTATTGGGAAGGCGCATTGGCGGGTGAGCGCACGATGAAAGCGATGCGTCCGCTGGCGGTATTGGGTGATAATATCACCACGGATCACCTGTCACCATCTAACGCCATTATGCTTGAAAGTGCAGCGGGTGCTTACCTGCACAAAATGGGCTTGCCTGAAGAGGACTTCAACTCTTACGCCACGCACCGTGGTGATCACCTGACGGCACAGCGCGCGACGTTTGCTAACCCTAAGTTGCTGAATGAAATGTGTCGCAATGATGATGGCAGCATCAAGCAAGGCTCACTCGCTCGTATTGAGCCTGAAGGCACTGAAAGCCGCATGTGGGAAGCAATTGAAACCTACATGGAGCGTAAGCAACCGTTGATTATTATCGCGGGTGCGGACTACGGTCAGGGCTCTTCACGTGACTGGGCGGCGAAAGGTGTTCGTCTGGCCGGTGTTGAAACGATTGTGGCGGAAGGCTTCGAGCGTATTCACCGCACTAACTTGGTTGGAATGGGTGTATTGCCGCTTGAGTTTACCGGTGGTGACACGCGTAAGACTTACAATATTGATGGTACAGAAACCTATGATGTTGAAGGTGAAATTGCACCGGGTGCTGCATTGACGGTAATCATGCATCGTAAAGATGGTGAGCGCGTTGAGATTCCGGTGAAGTGTCGTTTGGATACAGCTGAGGAAGTGTCGGTTTATGCGGCAGGCGGTGTATTACAGCGCTTTGCTCAGGACTTCCTGGAGTCAAATAGTTAGTAGTGCTTCGGTGATGGTTTGGGGGCAGGTGATCGGGTGTTTATTCGGCTTGCCCTCAAGCTTTGCTTGAAAACGCTGCACCGGATAAACCCCAGATCACCCTTAGCCTTGAGAGATTGATGTAATTACTTCAATACCTCGCTACATATGGTGGGAGGGCGAGGGTAGAGGAGAGAGGAGTTATATATGCCTTACGTGAATATCAAAGTCACCGATGAAGGTGTCACCAAAGAACAGAAACAACAGCTGATCGCCGGCGCTACGCAATTGCTGGTCGATGTCCTCGGTAAGAATCCCAAAACAACGGTCGTGGTGATTGATGAGGTCAACACAGACAACTGGGGAATCGGTTTTGATCAGGTCACAGAGCTGCGCAAGCAGACTAAATAATTCGAAGGAGTCAACCATGCCACACGCGCCACAAGTCAAAATACCCGCCACCTATATTCGCGGCGGCACCAGTAAAGGGGTGTTCTTTAACCTGACGGATCTACCGGAGGCGGCGCAGGTACCGGGTGAAGTGCGCGACAATATTTTACTGCGGGTGATTGGTAGTCCTGATCCTTACGGTAAGCAAACCGACGGCATGGGCGGTGCGACGTCCAGTACCAGTAAGACGGTGATTTTGTCGAAAAGCGAAGAGGCGGATCACGATGTGGATTATCTGTTTGGTCAGGTGTCGATTGATAAGCCGTTTGTCGACTGGAGTGGTAACTGCGGCAATCTGACCGCTGCGGTGGGGTCGTTTGCGATTAGCAATGGTTTGGTGGATGCGTCGCGTATCCCTGAAAACGGCATTGCGGTGGTGCGTATCTGGCAGAAGAATATTCAGAAAACCATTATTGCCAATGTGCCGATTACCAATGGCGAAGTACAGGAAACCGGCGACTTTGAGCTGGACGGTGTAACCTTCCCGGCGGCGGAAGTGCAGGTGGAGTTTATGAGTCCTGTGGATGCGACTGACGCGATGTTCCCAACGGGCAATCTGGTGGATGAACTGGAAGTGCCCGGTGTGGGTACGTTTAAAGCGACCATGATTAATGCTGGTATCCCGACCATTTTCCTCAATGCTGACGCGATTGGTTACACCGGCTGTGAGTTGCAGGAAGTGATTAATGGTGACGACAAAGCACTGGAAATGTTTGAAACCATCCGTGCTTATGGCGCGGTAAAAATGGGATTGATCGGCGATATTTCTGAAGCGGCAGCCCGCCAGCATACACCGAAAGTCGCCTTTGTTGGTGCGCCTCAGTCCTACGTGTCATCCAGTGGCAAGCAGATAAATGCAGATGATATTGACCTGAATGTTCGTGCCTTGTCGATGGGGAAATTACACCACGCGATGATGGGCACGGCAGCAGTAGCAATTGGTACAGCAGCAACTATTCCGGGGACATTGGTGAATCTGGCCGCTGGTGGTGGCGAGCGTGACGCGGTGACCTTTGGGCATCCTTCCGGTACATTGAAAGTCGGTGCTGAGGCGATTGAAGGGGAGAACGGCTGGACGGTGAATAAGGTCGTGATGAGTCGTAGTGCGCGGGTGCTTATGGAAGGTTGGGTAAGAATTCCTGGCGATGTCTTTTGATTTAGTGCCGTTGCTGACTATTTATTAATGACTTAATAAAGGAGGTAGCGCATGAAATTAACGATGATGCTTGAAACTATTGCAAAATAGTGGGTCAGAGGCAGCTTGTATTGATTATAGGTTTTAACCTATATAGTATGTAACCTATATCAAAGCTGTCTGGAACCATTATGGCTAACACACTTCAAGAGATTCTGGCTAACGAAAACCCAGAAACTGATGCTCAAGCACCAGAGCTGGCGGCAGAAATGTCATCAAATATTCACCTGGCTGAATTACGTGAAAGAGCGGCACTAACACAAAGCGAATTAGCATCAGCAATGGGCGTAAAACAACCGACGATTTCTGGAATGGAGAAAGCTGGGCAGGACATTAAGTTATCGTCATTAAAAAAATATATTGAAGCAGCAGGTGGTACGTTGCGCCTCGACATCGAAATGCCAGATGGTAGTCAGTTTGAAACCAATACCCCGCGAACTAATAGAGCGCTAAGCTTTAATGGATTAGAGGTTCTACTTCGTAGTCGGCGCTCAGCGCCTAAAATAAAACCTGAGATTTTAGAACTCTCTGATACGGTTCCCACAAAAAACGTAGGTAGCTTTGTTATAGCGTTGGCTAAGTGTCACAACGTTTCATACACCTACAGTTCTATGGATCAGTTTGCAGATTCCGTCACTTCGTTAGCAGGGGATGACGTACAACATGATCATATAGAAGACCTTCTCGTCGCTTTAAAGCGTGCGGGCAAGTTGTCTATGCAGCAAGTGGCGCAGTTATCTGTTAACTATCTTAGGGAGCGTCACAGCAGTGTTTGATCCATTTTCTGACTTTGAAACAGAAGGTTATCTGAGAAACAAATTTGGGGAAAAAGATCCTGATGTCATCAGAGAGCTAGAGCACACGATGTTCCGTGCTGGTTTAGATGATGCGTTAGCTTACTTATCTACCAAAGCGCAGTTGACCTATGGTGATTTCTTAGCAGTACATAAAATGTTGTTTTCAGAGGTATATCCCTGGGCTGGTAAAGACCGCTATGAGCTTCTTCCTGACAAGGCTATTTCTAAGGCCGATGTTAAATTTTGCCACCCTCAAGAAATTGAGCGTTCCATTGAATACGGTTTATCTTTAGGTCAAGACAAAGCTGTGATGTCTGAACGTCCGGGGGAGGTTATGGGTCTATTTGCTTATGGGCACCCTTTTCTCGATGGTAATGGGCGAACGATGTTATTAATTCACACGGAGCTTTGTTATCGCGCCGGTTTCTCGATTGAATGGGAAAAAACAGCTAAGACTGATTATTTGAATGCATTAAGTCAAGAGATTGAGAAGCCACGGGAACGCCCTTTGGATCGTTATTTATCTCAATTTATTGGTGAAACTAGAAGCCGTGATTCTTGGGGAGGATCTATTGGCAGCATAGAAGGTTTAGATGGCCAAAGTGAAATGAATAGCGTGGATGGTGATTACTCTGATGAGCAGGTGTCGAGGGAGTATTTAGCCTATAAGCTAGAAAGAGAGCGCATAGATTAGTGGGTGTATTCTTTATCCGATCAGTAGCAAACCACTGACTCATCTGTTAAAACCATTAGTACAACTACGAATACACCCATAACACCTCAGGATCATGTATGGCATTATCTGACTACCCATTGTGGCGCGCTCCCTTACATCACGAAGACCTCGAAGATGCAGAAGAACACGTTCACTGGGTAGAACTCTTCTATGACCTGATACATGTAGTATGCGTGTTCATGTTGGGTAACTACCTGTCACACCACCTATCCATCGAAGGGTTTCTGATCTTTGCGGCCTTGTTTGCTGTCATTTGGATGGCGTGGGCAGAGGCCTCCTACTTCAGCTCACTATACATTAGCACCGACGTTTACCATCGCTGCATCATGTCGGCCCAAGTCTGTACCGTCATGAGGCTCAAGCGCTTCACCCCACGGGTCGCCCATTTCTCTGAACGTTTTGCACTGCTGTTCCTAATCGTAATGGGTGAGGGTTTTTTCAAAATCGTTATCGCCTTGTCCGAAAAGGGCGTCGCAAACGTCAGCGCAGATGTATTGTTCAACTTTTTCCTAAGCGGTGTGATTATCTTCACACTCAGTTGAGCCTACTTTGATTACGTCGGAAATGGACGTCCACACACCGATAACAACAAGCACAGATTTCGTTGGTGGTACGGTCATTTAGTATTGATGCTGGCGGCAATTATGATTGGCGTGGCGATAAAAGCCCAAGTACAGGTGGATTTTTTTGATAAATTCCCCCTTAAATTAAATACGCCGTGTTATCCTGTGGCGGCTTAATACTTTTTTCGGTGTCTATGGCGATTATCCAGTCTTCGATAGAACGTCATGCCGGACACCGTTACTACACACGCGATGTGCAGTTGTTCGGTATTGGCATGGCTATTATTACTTTATGCTCCGTGCCTTTTGTAGCGGCGTGGGTAGGGAATTTATTATTCGGGATTGCCGTGATATCGCAGATTGCGATTCCGATGATTAGGGCGATGATTGCTATTGAGAAGAAGGGTGAGTTGTGAGGTTTTAAGCCACCTCAAACCCCTCAATATTCCGTGTGTCTTTGCTGAACTCAACACCAATCAAGTGAATTGGCTGATTCAGACTGCGATATTTATCCGCATAAGCTTTATCTTTGATTTGCTGCAAGGCATTTCCTTCGGGCACTAGCTCGACCACCTTAAACTCAAAAATATACACCTGCTGATTAAACTGCAGCGTCATATCAATGCGCCCTAAGTTGGTCATGTCTTCTACCGTGACATCCAAGCCGAGTGAGGCGAAGTAAGAATAAAACACAGAGGCGTAATAACCTTCAAAGTTCTGTATATCGTTATTGGTATACCACGCATAGGGAATGCTGGCGAAGAAGGCATGAAATAGGGTTTTCAAGCCATCAAAGTCATTGGCGAGCAATAATCGGTACAGCTGCGCAAGTTGCGTCACTTGACTAGACTGGTCTTTCACAAGGGCACTAAGCAGGGTTTTATTGAGGCTTTGCTGTACTTCACGGTTTGGGTAGCCTAAGGTGTAAAAGTAGATTCCTCCTAAGTTCTCGCTTTTTTTGATCGTTAAAGAGCCCGCCTGAAACAATAATGCTTCAATGGTCATATTATCCATATCAAAACTGGATAACATCGAGCTACTACTAATCAAACTGTCCAGTTTCAGGCTGACGACTTGTCGTTGCATGAGCTGCTCTATTAAAAACGTTGGTGTGCCGGTTTCAAACCAGTAGGCACGAAAGTCACGCTTGTCAAACAGCTGAAGTACATCAAACGGGTTATAGACGCCATCTCCCAGCCAGTTATAACCGTTATACCACTCTCGAATCGCCTCACGATCCAAGTCAAACAACTCGGCCGCAAAAACGGTATCAACATCGTTATCGGTATAACCACAAAGCGTGGCATAACGCTCATCCAGTGTAATGTCATTTAAATTATTCAAACCCGAAAACAAACTGACTTTCGAGAACTTACTCACACCGGTTAAAAAGCTGAATTTGATATGGGCATCATAGTCTTTGATAGTGCCATAAAAGCCCCGCAAGAAGTCCCGGTTGTCACGGGCAACCTCGGGTTTAGTCAAGGCATCTAAAATGGGTTTGTCGTATTCGTCGATGAGGATAACAACTGACTGTTTGGTCTTGGCCTTCACCTTCTCAATCAAATCCGCAAACCGGCTCCCCACATCATCAAATTGTTGTTTAACAGAAAATGTGTCTTCGAGCGACGTCAGCTGTTGGTGTAAGGATTGCTGGAGAGCATTTGTGCTAGCGTAATTCTTACGCCCAAAACTAAAGCGTATGACCGGATACTGAACCGACCAGTCCCACTGTGCATGTGCTGCTAAGCCCTGAAACAGGCTTTCATTGCCTTCAAACAGTTCTTTTAACGTGTCCAAAAACAGGCTTTTACCGAAGCGGCGAGGGCGGGATAGGAAATAATGCTTTCCTCCATTCACCAAGTCTAACGCTAGCTGGGTTTTATCGACGTAATAATGATTGTCTTCGCGAATTTCGCGAAACGTTTGAATTCCAATGGGAAGCTTTTTACGTGGATTCATGATGTGCTCGTAAGCGCCTTTTCTGATTAACTCTGAATAAATCAAAGGATAACACAGCTGCGTTCAAGTCGGCGTATTCAAGCGGAGACCAACTGATACTTCCGCCCACGCCCCTCACCAATCGGCGCTAAGACACCCTTAGCCACCAAATCACTCAAATCCCGCGCCGCAGTGGGATCACTTGTCCTCGTTAAAGCCCGATACTTCTTCCGGGAAACCCCATCCGCAAAATCACTTGTTTCAAGTAGTCGATTAAGCAGTTTCAATTGCCGCTCGTTAAATGAGGTATCACTGTGACGTTGCCAGAACTGAGTACGCTGATTGAGTTGCTGAAAATGCTGACCTGCCTCTTGTCCAGCTGTTCACCTTCGATGCCCGCGGTTGCGAGTGTTTCATCCAGTAAAATGGCCGACTCCCAATCTAGCCGACTTTCAAAACTTAGGCTTTGGGCGAGTGTTTTGAGAGGTGCGATCTGTTGTACGCACTTTTCCAGATGCGGCAGTACACGCGTCGCATCGTAGCTTAGGTCTGGCCAGTTATCGTGTTCCCATACCCACATTTAGTAATCTCATGATCGTTTAATTTATATAATCGTATCATAATATGAGTTGATTAAGTGGATGTTTAAACCTACGGTATGGGAATATGTCGGAGCGTCTGCATCCAGTCTTACCGCACATCAACGCCCGCGTAAACTGCCTGTAGTGACAACGTCTTATCCACACAAGGCAGCTCAATGTCGTCTTCAAGGTCATTAAACTGCTGTAAATCCCAAGTGCCTTCAGCATTGCGCAGCAACATATCCACCTGTGGTTTATCTTGTGAGACGATCAGGTAGGCTTTTAACGAATCAATGGATTGATAGCTCAGGGCTTTTTCCAAGTAGTCCTTGCGCATGGTAGAGGCGGAGGAGACTTCAACAATCAGGCAGGGATTTGAGAGGTAGTAGTCGTTTTCGTCGTCGTCCTCACAACTTAAAACGATGTCGGGGTAGTAATAGCTTTTGAATTTTTCAGCGCGGACTTTGATGTCTGAAAAGTAGATTTCACAGCCGGATTGATCGGCAGCATCTGACAGGCTAGTGATGAAATTTCGGGCGATTTTATTGTGCGTTTTACTGGCGCAAGCCATTGCATAGACGTGGCCATTAACGTACTCGTGGCGTGTGTCTGCTGTTTTTTCACCGGCCAGAAATGCCTCTTCAGTGATGTTGGTGTCGTGTTGTGATTTATTGCCGGGCATAAACAGAGCGGCTCCATAAGATAACTTCTTAGTAACACGCTAAAGTATTTTTCTTTGATCATCAAGGAATTGGTTTGGGTGACTTCACAGCTACCCTGATGGCGTCTTACATGTAATCTAATGATTCGGGTCTGCCTGTGTGTTTCAGGCAAGCTGAGGTCTAATCAAGTATCGTTTCAGGAAATGGTGCTATCGGCTTTTTAACAGGTGCTCTCAGTTCCGTATTCTGTAAAAGCGTCATCACGCTCAGCGTTATCGCAAATTACGTGTCTCAGTGCTATAGTGACTAGGTGTTACCTTTTAGTAAATGAGGCATTCTCATGGCAACAACCTCAGTAAAACTGAATGATGAACTGACAGAACGTCTTAAGAATTTGGCAGACCTAAAGCGTCGGACACCTCATTGGCTGATGGTAGAAGCCATTAACCGTTACATTGAGCAAGAGGAAAAGCGTACCGCTTTGTATGCTGATGCAATGGAATCGTGGCGTGACTATGAGGAAACAGGTGAGCATGTCACTTGGGATGAAGCCCGTAGTTGGTTACAAAGTTGGGGGACTGAAGATGAGCAGGAGCCGCCGAAGTGCCATCAATAAGACTGTCGAAACGGGCGAGGGCCGATCTGGTTCGACTACGTTTGTTTATCGCAGAGAAGAATCCAAGGGCCGCCCAAAGAGCAGCCGATAAAATTATCTCGGGTATCGACCAGCTTCTGACATTTCCTTTACTTGGACGACCTTGCCCACCTGACTCGATGCCTGCGGGGTTTCGTGAGCTGGTTATCGATTTTGGTAGCGATGGTTATATTATCTTGTACCGAGTTGAGTCGGATGAAATTACCATTGTTGCAATGCGCCACCAGAGAGAGTCAGGTTTTGACTTGCCTGTGAATCTGTAGATCCATGGGTTTGGCTCCTGATGCATCTAAGCAAATCAGGTAATGCCATAGACTTTTACACGTTAATTTTTTGTTGCTACATTTTATTTTATGTAGTAACTTTTTCTCCAGATAAAGGAGAACGCTATGCAAATGACAAGCCGAGAATTTAATCAAGACCTAGGCCGTGCTAAACGGGAAAGCCTTCGTGAGCCTATTATTATTACCGATCGCGGTTCGCCAAAGCACGTACTGATGAGCTATGAAGCGTACCAATTAATATCCGCAAAAAAACCACAAAGTGCTTACGACTGGTTGTGTAGTTTAGAGCACGCTGATGTGGCTGATATTGATTTAGATATCCCCGCCAGAAGCACCGCTCATCGACCAGATGTTGCGCTTGACTGATGTACTTACTCGATACCAATGTTGTGTCTGAAATCCGTAAAGTCAGAAAAAATAAAGCGAATAAAAACGTTGTTGAATGGTTGAGCCATGTGCAAAAAGAGTCTTTATACACGAATGCTGTGGTATTGATGGAGATTGAGCGTGGTATATTGCGTATGGCGCATAAAGACCCGCAGCAAGCAGAGCGATTGAAAAGTTGGTATCACGCGGCGATTAAACCGATGTTTTATGGTCGCGTTTTACCGATCGATGAAGCCACAGCGACAGTGTGTTCAACACTGCACTTTCCTGACCTTGCGCCTGAAAATGATGCTTGGATTGCTGCCAGTGCTATTCAGTACGACCTGACATTGGTGACACGTAATACGAAAGATTTTGAGCATCCTAATTTACGTGTGCTAAATCCCTTTGAGGCTTAGACAAATAAAATAGCTTCCAGTCAAGCCACATCAACGCCCGCATAAATTGCCTGTGTATTTTAGACAAGCTGCGACCTCATGACCGTGTGGCTATTTGGGATGTTCCTTCGTTTGATTAGTCAGGAGGTATGCGGATAGTCATCGCTAGCCACCTCAAACCCCTCAATATTTCGCGTATCCTTGCTGAACTCAACGCCAATCAAATGAATTGGGTGATTCAGGCTGCGGTATTTATCCGCATAGGCTTTATTTTTAATTTGCTGCAAGGCATTCCCTTCAGGCACCAGCTCGACCACCTTAAACTCAAAAATATACACCTGCTGGTTAAACTGCAGGGTCATATCAATGCGCCCAAGGTTGGTCATGTCTTCCACTGTGACATCCAAGCCGAGTGAGGCGAAGTAGGAATAAAACACGGAGGCGTAATAGCCTTCGAAGCTCTGTATATCGTTATTGGTGTACCACGCATAGGGAATGCTGGCGAAGAAGGCGTGAAAGAGGTCTTTTAAGCCATCGAAGTTATTGACGAGCAGGAGTTCATATAAACGCACGGTCTGTACGGCTTGTGCTGAGCGGTCTTGAACCAAACTGGCCAGCAAGTGCTCATTTAAGCTTTGAAAGACCTCCTGATTCGGGTAACCCAATGTGTAAAACTGCTGGCCACCCGCACGTTGTGTGCTTTTGATGGTGAGGTAGCCCGTTTGAAACAACAAGGCCTCGATCGTCATCTCATCCACATCAAAACTGGATAACATCGAACTGCTACTAAACAAACTGTCTAGCTTCAGGCTGACGATTTGCCGCTGCATCAGTTGCTCGATTAAAAAGGTCGGCGTACCGGTTTCAAACCAATAGGCACGAAACTCGCGGTTTTTGAACAGTTGCAGAATATCGAAAGGGTTATAAACGCCTTCACCCAACCAGTTGTAACCGTTGTACCAGTCCCGTATTTCCTGACGATCTAAGTCAAAGAGTTCAGCGGCAAAGACCGTATCAATATCATGATCGGTATAGCCGCACAGCGTGGCAAAGTCCGGCGCAAGGGTCAGGTCATAAAGGTTGTTCAACCCCGAAAACAAACTGACTTTCGAGAACTTACTGACACCCGTTAAAAAACTGAATTTGATGTGGGCATCATAGTCTTTGATCGTGCCATAAAAGCCTCGTAAGAAATCCCTGTTATCACGGGCAATCTCGGGCTGACTTAAGGCATCTAAGATGGGCTTATCGTATTCGTCGATGAGGATAACCACCGACTGCTTGGTCTTGGCCGTCACCTTCTCAATCAAATCCGCAAACCGGCTCCCCACATCGTCAAATTGTTGTTTAACTGAAAATGTGTCTTCGAGTGATGTCAACTGTTGGTGTAAGGATTGTTGGAGCGCGTTGATACTGGCGTAATTCTTACGCCCAAAACTGAAGCGTATAACCGGATACTGAGCCGACCAGTCCCACTGATCATGCACCGCCAGTCCCTCAAATAAACTCTGATTGCCTTCAAACAGTTCTTTTAACGTGTCCAGAAACAGGCTTTTCCCGAAGCGGCGCGGGCGGGAGAGAAAGTAGTGCTTACCATCATTCACCAAGTCTAACGCTAGCTGGGTTTTATCAACGTAATAATGATTGTCTTCGCGAATTTCACGAAATGTTTGTATTCCAATCGGGAGCTTTTTACGTGGATTCATGATGTGCTTGCAAGCGCCTTTGCTTTATTGACTGTCAGTGAATCCAAGCATATCACAGCTGCGCTTTAGTCAGTGTGTTCAAGCAGGTTATAATATTATGTCAGGCAATGACTTGGGGTTGCCCGCCTGACTCGATGCCCGCGTAAATTGTCTGTAGCGTCAGCGTCTTACCCAGACAAGGCAACTCAATATCGTCTTCAAG
>NZ_QGKM01000016.1 GCF_003172875.1 Leucothrix pacifica
TTTTTTGTCGTGTACAGAGAGAATTTCCTTATCATTTTGTTAATAAAGTTATTGTAGATATTAAATTAGGTATAAATCTTAAAAATTGCGGCCGCAGTGGGTAGATAGAAAATCATTACCGATAAACAAACAAATCATTGTAAAAACTACTTACATGAAAGGTTCGCATAATTAATATTATGTTAAATTATATAATACCAAAAAAGTACTTTTACTGGCAGCTTTCGCCTGCATACCTGAAACGCATATATCCATACGCTTCAGGCGTAACATTCTGAATTAACGCAACACAGCATTTTGTAAATTGGTTAAGCCAGCGCCAATATGCGATCCAAGTCTTTTGGAAAAACGTTCCAGCAAATCAGACTGCAATGTGAAATCAACAACGGTATCAGCATTAAGCTCATCACGTGCAATACTGCGTACCGAACCGAAACCATCGACTAAACCAAGCCCTTTCGCCTGATCACCACTCCAAAACAACCCAGTAAATAAATCCGGGTTCGCAGCAACATCAATACGATCTCCACGTCCTTGCTTCACTGCATCAATAAAATGTTGATGCGTGTTCTCAAGTAACTTTTCCAGATACGCAACATCTTCAGGTTTTTGGGGTTTGAACGGATCGAGTAATGCTTTGTTTTCACCTGCAGTAATTTGCCGGCTCTCAACACCAATTTTTTTCATACCCTCTACAAACCCAAAACTATCCATACGCACACCAATAGATCCTACTAAACTGGATTTATCAGCATAGATGTTCTGTGCTGCTGCAATAATATAATAACCACCCGAGGCACAGACATCTTCTGCAACTGCATGCACTGGTTTATCAGGATATTTATCACGTAAACGCATGATTTCTGTGAATACATGATTAGATTGTACCGGGCTACCACCAGGACTATTGCAGCGAAGAATAACACCCTCTGCTTGTTCGTCTGCAAATGCGCCTTGTAATGCTTCAATCAGATTATCAGCGCTAGCAGCCTCACCATCTAAAATGGTACCGTTGATGCTTACCATAGCAGCGTATTTCTTACCTTCAGCCATCGCCCCTAATTTGGGATTAGTCAGTTGAGCCACGCTACCTAGCAGGCCTCCCATCACCAATAAAAAAGACAGTGCAATCACAATAAACGCGATTTTAAAAAAGATGTTCCAACGCCTTGAACGACGTTGTTCCTGAATACCTGCTAGTGCTACTTCTTTAAGTGCATCAACGGCTTGCTGATTTTCTATATTCATTCTCTACTCGTTATTTATTGTAATGTCGTTAGTCTATACAGCTTAATGCTGCTGCTAAGTCATCGGCTAATGGAATTTCAAGATTGTATGATTTTCCAGAGTGCTGCAACTTAAAGTCGATTCTATATGCATGTAAAAACAATCGCTTAAGCTTGGTTTTTCTGGTGAATTCTCGGTTTAGTGTGAAGTCACCATATTTTGTGTCACCGGTAATTGGGTAATCCATATCAGATAATTGGGTACGGATTTGGTGCATTCGGCCTGTCAACAAACGTACACTGAGAAGTGTATTGTCTGCGTAAGACGCAATCGGACTAAAGATACTTTCAGAGAGTTTTCCTTCAGTACCATCTGTCACCTGCATGTTTTGTTGGCCATGTTCAGCACGTTTGAGGTGATTACGCACATGCTCTTCCCCTCCTCTCCAACGACCAAATACCAGCGTTTTATAATACTTACTGATGTCACCCGTCTTAAACGCTTCATGTAGTTCCAACAAGCTTGTTCGATTTTTAGCTAACAACAACAGTCCACTGGTTTCTTTATCAATACGGTGGACTAACTCGATATAGTCTAAATCAGTCTTAAGTTGTCGAATCACTTCGATCACACCGTGCGGATTATCAGTACCACCATGAACTGCAATGCCAGAAGGCTTGTTAATGATAATGAGGTCATCATCTTCCAATAGAATCGACTCAGCTATTCTATCTTTCAAAGCTTGGCTAGCTTGCCGTGGTTCTGATGCATCAGCGACATAATTGATTGGAGCAACACGAATTTGCTCGCCCAGCACGAGCTTGTGTGTTGGTTTGACACGCTTTTTGTCGACACGTATCTCCCCTTTTCTTAACAGCTTATAGATGGCTGATTTAGGCAGGAATTTATACTCCTTCATCAAAAAATTATCTATTCTCTGACCGTCTTCTGACGCTGTTACGGTAATGAACCGAACTTTATTTGTGGTTATCTCTGACATTCGCAAATCATAACATCGAACGGCTATCAATGACGCTATTTACAAGTATTCAATTTAGCTAATATTTGTATTGCTGCAGTGTAACAAAATTGTTATATTCGCGGGGTATTCGTAGAATATTGAAAATTGGGGCGTTTTATATCAACGACTTATTCGCACAAGTCTCCACGACTGCCCTCTAAAAGTTTTTTATAAGGCTCGTCAATACGACGAAGTCAACATAGTTAGTCTGGACATTAAGTCAAACAGGCTGACTACTATCGGGAATGGATTGCCCAAGGGCTATCTAAATAAGCAGTTCCATAAAGCCAATAAACCAGTGATAAATATGTTATCTCTGGCGAGAAGAATATTCAAAGATGATGACTAGCGACACCGTCATCTTTCTGAGCACTTGCAGTACACGCACTTCAAAGAGAATCAATACTCGAGCTGTGCGCATTCAATAATATTGCAATCCGTCCTGTGGTTACCCGGGCGGTCGTGCTGCGTTGTCAATGCGAGAGATAACGCGATCGTAGGCTGGTGGACTGTTATTTTACTAACAGGAAACTCATAACTTAATGAAAAGAATAGCAATTAACGCCACACAGTCCGAAGAGATTCGTGTAGCAATGATCGATGGCCAGTACCTTTATGATCTAGACATCGAACACCCCAATCGCGCACAGAAAAAATCAAATATCTACAAAGGTGTCATCACCCGCATTGAGCCTAGCCTTGAAGCTGCATTCGTGAACTACGGAGCCGATCGTCACGGTTTCCTCCCTTTCAAAGAAGTTTCAAAAGACTATTGGAATACCAACGGTAAGAAAATCGAAGGCCGCCCTAGTATCAAAAGTGTACTCAAAGAAGGTCAGGAATTACTGGTTCAGGTTGATAAAGAAGAACGCGGTAACAAAGGCGCTGCCCTGACAACACATATCAGTTTGGCAGGTCGCTATCTGGTACTGATGCCGAACAATCCTCGTGCTGGTGGTGTTTCACGCCGTATTGAAGGCGAAGATCGCCACAAGATCCGTGACATCCTGAACCAACTAGATATACCTGAAGGTATGGGCGCTATCGTCCGTACTGCCGGTGTTGGTCGCGAGCTGGAAGAACTCACATGGGATATGGAGTACCTAAAGACACTGTGGGGAGCGATTTCTGAAGCCAATCAGCAGCACCCTGCTCCGGTACTGCTGTATCAGGAAAGCAACGTCATTATTCGTGCGCTACGCGATTACTTCCGTAGCGATATCGGTGAGATTTTGATCGATAACGAGCGAGTGTACGCTCAGGCTCATGACTTTATCTCAGCGGTAATGCCTCACAACCTGCGCAAGCTGAAGCATTACACGGACACAGTACCACTGTTCAGCCGCTATCAGGTTGAGAATCAGATTGATTCAGCATTCCATCGTGAAGTCAATCTACCTTCCGGCGGTGCGATTGTTATCGATCATACCGAAGCATTAATCTCTATCGATGTTAACTCGGCTCGCTCTACGCGCGGTCAGGGCATTGAAGAGACGGCTTTGAATACTAACCTTGAAGCTGCAGACGAAGTAGCGCGTCAGCTACGTCTGCGTGATTTGGGTGGTTTGGTTGTTATTGATTTCATCGATATGCTACCGAACCGCAATCAGCGTGAAGTCGAAAAGCGCCTGCGCGATGCATTGAAGATGGACCGTGCTCGTGTACAGGTTGGACGTATCTCTCGTTTCGGTCTGCTTGAAATGTCTCGTCAGCGTTTACGCCCTTCTCTGGGTGAGTCAAGTCAGATCATATGTCCTCGCTGTAGCGGTGAAGGTACTATTCGTGGCGTTGAGTCATTAGCACTTTCTATCATGCGTTTGATGGAAGAAGAAGCAATGAAGGACATGACAGTTGAGGTGGTTGCAGAAACCCCTGTTGCTGTTGCGACTTTCTTGCTGAACGAGAAGCGCAAGCCTCTGAGCGATATTCAGGAGCGTCACGGAATCAATCTGAGCATTATTCCAAATCCTCAGCTTGATACACCACACTATGAAATTAAGCGCTTGAAAGAAGAAGATGTTGAAGACCAGCCCAAGTCTTACTTACGGATGACTCAGCAAACAAATGCCGATCACGATGCTTCACATTCTGAGCCAGCTGCTCCCGCTCAGGCAGCGCCTATCGTGTCTCAGGTAAGGCCTTCCAGCCCTGCTCCTGTTTCGACTAAACCAGGCATTCTTTCTCGTATTGTCAGTACGTTATTCGGCACGAAAGACGAAGAAGTACAGGAAACTGCAAAGCCAGTCAGAAAGCAATACGACAAGCGTTCCGGAGGCACAAAGAGTAATTCATCAGCTAACAGCAAATCATCATCCAGTCGCTCTACTCGCTCTGGCTCATCACGTAGCAGCTCGGGCACTGGATCAAGCGCATCAAGCAGCCGCAAACAGACATCATCAAAGTCACGTTCATCCTCAAAGACGACTCCAGATAACAAGTCCTCTACTACTACTGCGAAAACTCAGCCTAAAAAGACCAGCAGCAAGAGTAAGGACACAAATAAGAAGACCAGTACTAAACCGACTAGTCAATCTACCAGCAGCAAGTCGAGTAAGACTGCTAAGCCTACAACTACTAGTGATACGCCGAGTCAAAGCAGTTCACGCAGCAAAAGCAGCAGTGATAGCAAACGTACCAGAAGTCGCAAGCCTCGTGAGACGACGACAACTGACAAGGTAGATGCAAAAGATGTAGCAGCGACGACGGATCAACAGGATATGACTCCGCTGGAGATCACTATTCCATTGGCTGCAAGCAGCTCTGAAAGCAAGAGTAAAAAGCCTCGCCGACGTCGTTCCAGCAAATCAAAAACAACAACTGAAACAGCACAAAGCCCTGATCAGGCAGCTACTGAAACAAATAAGACAGAGGTAGTTGATATTAACAAACCTGTCGTATCTTCAGAAAGTAAGTCTACGCAGAAGCAAACAGACGATAAGGAGTCGACAAAGTCTAGTGTGGCTAAGGAGACCCCAAAGGAAACTAAAGAAGATAAGTCTAAAACCGCTGAGTCAGCTGAGACAACTAAGGACATTAAACAAACTGAGGCTGCAGTAAAGCCAGTTGCTGAAGATACTCCTGAGAAAGAAGCTGCCAGTGAGAAGCCGAAAACACGCTCTAAAAAGACGAGTACGAAAAAACCTAAGTCTGCTAAGGATGTAACAGCGAAGGAAGAAACGGCAGCGGATAAGAAGGATACAGAAGAAACAGCTAAAGCAGCGCCAGCCGCAACGACGACTTCTAAGACTGATGGCACTGTTGATGCTGAAGCGAAGCCAAAGAAAACGACGCGTAAGCGTACAACAAGTAAGTCTAAAGCCAAACCTGACACTGTTGAGAGCAAACCAGAGACTTCCGGTAAAGAGCCAGTTCAAATTGATCTGATTGCCCCTGAAGCCAAGGACAGCAGTGCGGATACAACTGCTGCGCCTAAGCCGGTCACTAAAACCTCTACGCGCAAAAGTACGCGCTCTACGACCAAGAAGACAACGAGTAAGTCATCTAGTGAAGATGCTGCACAGTCCACTGAAGCTAAGAGTTCATCATCAAAAGAACCAGCAGCAGCTAAAGTTGCTCCTGCGGTCGCTACGACTCCAACGACTGAAGTTGCTATAAAGCCAAAAACGACAACAACAACGCGTCGTTCAGCTAAGTCCACGGCAAAGAAGCCTTCTGACTCGAAGCCCGATACAACAAGTAGCTCAAGTACTGCTAAGCCAGCTCCTATTGTTGTGCCTGATATTCCTGAAGCTCCTAAGCCCGTTATAACAACCACGAAAAAAGTGGTAACGGCAAAGGACAAAGCAGCAGCGGTAGTGACTTCGACTGCAAAAGCCGAGTCAAAGTCAGCAGCACCAGCGGTTGCTTCATCTGATGACAGTACATCTGGCTAAACCAGAAGTAATCACATTACGCTGTTGTGAAACAGCTCCTTCAGCGTAATGTGATACAACTTACCGTTTTACTATTAGAAAAGTGTAATATACTTATCAGTATTCGCCCTACATAGAAACGCGCAATTCATGTGATAATAGACTCAATATCTGCCACTCTAACTTGTCAGTGGCACGCAACTTGTGGATTATCATCAACCTCATGCCTATATACGATCATACAGAAATAGCTCACCCATCTGGATTCAGAGGCTTCCGTGTGACCCGCTACTTTGCCAGTGAGAAAAAGAACAGGCAGCGTTGGTTAGGTATCAAAGGTCGTGAAATCAGCGCCGTTAAAAAAGAAGCAGAACAGCTCTTGTCTGAATGGGAGCTTGAGGCGATGCTTGAAAAAAGTCAGCGTGATCGCCTTAAAGTTGAACGACCACAAAACTCTGCTTATGTGACCGGTGTGTCTGGTATCAAAATGAAGTTTGTACGTCATGTTAAGAGACGTGAATCGCGTGCAAAAAAACCAAAACCAGGCCGTAAAAAAATTTACACTTCTGTGATCTATACCCCCTACTTTGTTGTATCTGGTAGTGTTGAAGGAAAGAAGTACATCCGTAAATTTAATATCAAAACGCTAGGCTTTGATCTGGCATGGTTAAAGGCTGTCAGTTATCTTGCTGAGACTAAGAGGATCAAACAGTTCGACCACCTGCTTTCAAAAAAACCGCCTGTACAACAGTTCAAGCTAATCAGGAACTGGCAGAATCAACAGGGTTATGAGATTCCGGAGCACCGCTTGCCAGATGAGTTATTGGATGAGTCTTCGGCTGCTAATGATAATGCAGCTACGGCTTCGGTGATGGAAGCTAACCTGAAATTGATGAGTAGCTCAGCCAAATAACGGTTACCCGTTAGCTTGCCTGTGTAAGGTATGTGTAAGTAAACTATCTCGCAAGTTTAGCCATTATCTTGCGCCACACTAGGCTGTCCGGCTTTAAGTCACCAGTAAGTCCATATTCTAAATATTGTGCGTTCCTTGTCATAATTTGAACGTTGTGGTGTGCCTTTTTGGTACCACACATCAGGAAGCGATCACCGATATGCACTAGTCGGTTATTCTCGGGAAGAATGACATTGCCCTCACCACGCTTCAGAAACAACATAAAGGCTTCTATACGCTTCTCTCTGTTATCAGGCAACCGAAGTAAATCTTCAACCAATACCTGATGCTTGGCATTCAGACGATCGAACAATGCCGGGGTTTCTTTAGCATTAACTTCAAACTCCCATAATTCCGGAAACTCATCACCCATCACCGCAATCATTCTACTGGCTAATAGATTTGCTCTTTCACTCTTAAATCTCTGTACTATCCTTAGGAAGTCACCTAGTAAGGGTGTTTGAGTTAAGGCAAATATCTTATCAGAGATCAGGTTGCCACGTTGCATGACGACATCAAGCTCAGCTGCTTCAAAAATAGGTTTGTTCTTTTCTTCGTTTTGATGAGCGACTCTGAAAATATTTGGGTTCAGCTCGCGTGCAGTCATTAGTACCGAGAGATTATCCGGATCATTACCGGTACCGGCAATAATACCAACCGCCTCATCGATACCTGCTTTTTTCAACGTAGATGCTTCGGTTGGTCTACCAATGATTGCGCCTGCGGGTACATCACGTCTATGCCGATCAGGCTCGATGACACAGAGCTCCTGCCCGATATCATCAAGGTATTGATAAGCTGTACGACCGAAATTACCAAATCCACAAATAATCCAGCGTCCTTTTTTAGGTAGATAAACTTCATCTACACGCCTGTCTCTGGGCCCAGTTGTCCACTCGTAGATCAAATGCAGGCTGGGTGAGTTAATCGCTAAAGCAAGGCGTGATGCAAACGTCTCAAACGGATTAATTACTTCGTTAGCACCAAAGGACAAAATATTGGATTCTGCCTGCTTGGTATCTGCGCGTGCAATCAACCTGACGTTTTTATTTAGTAGCTGAGCCACAATTGCAATGGTTAGATTAACCCGGTCATCATTGGCAAGAGAGATGATTCCTGAGCATCTTGGGTGATTAATTCCGGCATATTCGAGTAATTGAGCATCGGAAGCATCAGCGCGTAGCCACAGGGGTGAAATTGGCAGGTCATTTACTTCAAGGTCATTGATCGGTCCCTCTTCGGGGTCGAGAACCACTGAGAGAACACCATCATGTGCAAGCTCTTCAACTAGCTTTCGCCCCGTTTCACCGTAACCACAAATCAGATAGAAAGGCTGTCGAATACGACTGACTGCTCGCCTGAAACTATTGAGTTTTGTTTGTTGCCTAAATGCCGGATCCTGAAACACACTGAGTAAGGAGCCGATGCCGTATAACCACGTGATAACGGTTGCGTACAGGCATATCAGCGTCCAGTAACGTTGTGGTTGAGTGAATTCATAAGGAATTTCACCAAAACCGATGGTTGTTCCCATGAAGCTAACGAAATAGAAAGCTTCAAAGAACGTCATGTAATATAAATCGCGATTATTGTCTTCACCCGGAATCAGCACATAACCGAGCATTGATACAGCATAAACCAGAATCAACGTTATCAGTGGTGCCCGTAGGCGCCGGAGCAATAAGTAAATTAGGTTAGACATGTGTAAGAGGCTGCGTGACTAGCGACGCAGATTCACAGTTTCAGCAACCAACAACACTACCGAGATTATATTTGCCAGCAATGCGCCCCCACTGAGTGAGACAATCGTGGAGAATGTATCTGCATCCATTTCAGCACCAGCAGTTGCCGAGTGAATTCCCCAAATAAGGGCTGCAACGATAAGCTGCAGAACAGCGACCAGGCTAGTGGCAAGAAATACTGAACCCAAATGCGTTCTGTCACCAAACTTTAATACTGTCGCGATAAGATTCACAACAATGGCAGCGAACAGTTCATAAACGTTGTGATGATGCACATTGGAGAAATCACCCAGAAAGAAACCAAAGTTTAGCGTGAGTGCAAGTACAATGAAAAATGCAAATACAACCTTTTCCGTTCTCATGTGATTATCCTATAAATACTGATCAGGTACGTGGTAGCGTAACGCCAGTTTGTCCCTGGTATTTACCGCCACGGTCTAGGTATGACGTTTCACAGATCTCATCTGACTCTAAGAACAGCATCTGAGCAACACCTTCATTAGCATATATTTTAGCGGGCAGTGTTGTTGTATTAGAAAATTCTAACGTCACGTGTCCTTCCCATTCCGGCTCCAAAGGTGTCACATTCACAATGATTCCGCAGCGTGCATAAGTGGATTTTCCTAAGCAAATCGTCAGAACACTGCGAGGTATTCTGAAATACTCAACGGTTCTGGCCAGTGCAAATGAATTGGGTGGAATAATACAAACATCTGATTTCACATCGACGAAACTGTTTTCATCGAATGATTTAGGGTCTACCACTGCTGAGTTTATATTGGTAAAGATTTTAAACTCATCCGCACAGCGCACATCATAGCCATAACTCGATGTACCATAAGAAATGATTCGCTGATCATCCTGTGTACGTACTTGTGATTCAGCATAAGGTTCTATCATGCCGTGTTCTGTTGCCATCTTGCGGATCCAGCGATCTGCTTTGATACTCATATCAAGGTCTCAAATTGGTAGTGCCTGAGCGTGTAAAAGGAATGTTCAACCAAGGCAAGTGAACTGATCCTGCTAATTGATACTGCATTGCGCCTTGTCGGATAAGGCCCGGCAGCATACTGGCTATATTAACAAAACTTAGCTTGAGAGGCACTGAAACTTGTTTGCTTTGTCGGCCGGGAATCGTAACAGACTCTTCACGGTTACCATTTGCGACAGCGACACCATTTAGCTTCAACTGGTAATCAAAACCGGTCAGTGGTAGTGGGAAAGCATTTGGATTGCTCACATTGAGTGTAAAGTTGGCCTCTCCACCCTGCCAGCTTAAGCGTTCCATTTGCACATTTTGCACACTGACTTTTGGTGGTTCAGCAATACCTTTGATGCCGGCACCTGAACTACAGGCTGTCACGGTGAAAAGGACGAATAGTGTTATTAGTATTGATGTTATTTTAGTCATTCGGGGATAATAAAACAAAACGGCCACACAAGAAACCTGTGCGGCCGCAATATGACGAACGGTAAAACGTTTAAGTATTCTGGATCACGATGTTCGGGAACTTAGCAGTGTAATCTTTGGATTTTTCAGCTAAACGAGCAGACATTTTGCGTGAAATATCACGATACATGTCGCTAATTTTGCCATCGGGGTCAGACACTAATGAAGGATTACCATTATCGGCATGTTCACGAATATTGATATCCAGTGGTAACGCACCTAAGAAATCAACATCATATTCAGACGACATCTTTTCACCACCGCCCTGACCGAAGATATGCTCTGCATGACCACATTCACTGCAAATGTGAATACTCATATTCTCTACAACACCTAACACAGGCACTTCTACTTTCTCAAACATTGCCAGGCCTTTGCGGGCATCCAGCAGTGCAATATCCTGAGGGGTTGTCACAATGACTGCGCCACTGACAGGTATTTTTTGAGACAAAGTCAGCTGTGTATCACCGGTTCCTGGTGGCAGATCAACGATTAGGTAATCAAGTTCTCCCCAATTGGTGTCTTTGAGTAATTGCTCCAGCGCTTGTGTCACCATCGGGCCACGCCAGATCATTGGCGTATCTTCTTCTACCAAAAAACCAATCGACATTGCTTTCAGGTTATGGTTTTGCATGGGTTCGAGCGTGGTACCGTCTTTAGACTCAGGCGTACCACTAATGCCTAGCATGCGTGGTTGGCTTGGACCGTAAATATCAGCATCCAATATACCAACAGATGCGCCATCGCTGGCCAATGCCAATGCAAGATTGGCAGAGGTTGTGGATTTACCAACACCACCCTTGCCGGATGCCACTGCAATAATGTTCTTAATACCTTCAATTCGTTTCAGACTCTTTTGAACGGCATGTGCGGCAACCCGCTGCTCTATCACTGCTTCGACTGAGCTGACGCCATCGATTGCAGATACCAGCGTCTCAATCTCTTTTTTTAATTCATCACGATAACTACCAGCGGGGTAGCCAAGCTCAACGCGTAGAAACACTTTTCCGTCAGTAATATCGATGGCTTTGAGCGCCTTAGTACTTACTAAATCTTTCTCAAGGTAGCGATCCTGCACGGTTTCCAGTTGTGCTTCGATAGCTGCTTTTGAAAGCTCGGTCATGATGATATCTCCATAATTAAAAGGCAATTTTCCCGAGTCTACACTATGCGCAAGCATACAAAAACTACAGATTGCGTACGGGAATGTATTAATATTTTTAAATATTCCTTATGAGATAAGCGAATACTTTTCATTGAGACTACAGGCTTTGCTAATATAGCCCGCTTATTAATATCGAGTCCTGACAAGTGCGACAGAATCTATTACGCGCCGACAATAAACTATTAAATTATCCGATACGTGAAGTCGTCACAATCGGTAAGGCATTGGAGAAACTGGGTCACTTCAAAATGACTTGGGAAAACATTGGTGACCCGATCACTGCTGGTGAGCAAATGCCGGAATGGATAAAGGAAATTGTTCGGGAGAATTCGACAACAGATGAGGCCTTTGCTTACACAGACACTCGTGGTTACCTGCCTACTCGCCAGTACGTGCTTGATAACTTCTCTAATGAGAAAATTTGTACCGTAGAAGATATTCTGTTCTTTAACGGTTTGGGTGAGGCGATTAATAAGGTCATCAATAACCTCCCCCGTGAAGCCCGTATTCTGGTGCCCTCACCGACCTATCCGTCTCATGCAACTGCTGAGGCAATGCATGCGGGTTGTTCATTTATTTCCTACCACTTAGATCCTGCGAATAACTGGGAGCCAGATCTTCAGGAAATTGAAAACAAGGTCAAATACAATGACCACGTGGTAGCGATTCTGGTCATTAACCCAAACAACCCAACCGGCCGGGTGTTTAACCGTGAGACACTGGAAAGTATCGTTAAGATCGCAAAAGACAATGATTGCTTCCTGATCTTTGATGAAATTTATCACTCTATGGTCTTTGATGGTGTTGAAAATACCCTGCTACATGAAATCATTGGTGATGTACCGGGCATCAGTATGAAGGGGATTAGTAAGGATATTCCATGGCCCGGCTCACGTTGCGGGTGGATTGAAGTCTATAACGCGGAGAAAGATGATGACTTTCGCGATTTTATACAAATGATCTTACTAGCTAAAATGCTTGAGGTTTGCTCAACTACCTTACCGCAGATGATCTTACCTCATGTTTACTCAGCACCCGAATTCGAACCTTACCTCACAGAAAGAATAAAAAAATATCACCGCCGGGCATCCGAAGCAGTTGAATACTTCAGCACTATTCCTAATATGCGAGTCACCATGCCCGGTGGTGTGTTCTACTTTGTCGTTGAACTTATCGACCTGCCACGCGCTAAGCTTTCTGCAAAAACCAAAACTGTCCGCTTATACATCGACGACTTACTGGCCAGTAGTGGCGATGTTGCACCGGACTTTCAGTTTGCCTATGAATTAATGGGTTCGGAAGGTGTTTGTGTTGTGCCACTCAGTGGTTTTGGTTCCAGCCTAAACGGTTTTCGTATGACTTTGCTGCAGGAAAACGACGCAATATTTACTGAAACACTACAGAAAATCGGAAAAGCAGTTCAGGAATACTATTCCTAAATAACTGACTATGCCTGCTCTAAGTAGATAGCAATTTGTGCAACGTTAGCAGCAATTCAATACTCGGATACTGAAACCGGAAATAAAAAAGCCAGTTCATTTGATGAACTGGCTCTATAAAGCCGTCAACTTATTTTAGGACGGGACAAGCTGTCTAACAGTTGATTGGCTTATTGAGCTCTACCAATCACATCAGTGCCTTTAGGTGCCTGAAAATAGAATGTACCACCACTGATTGGTACGTTATTTTTCATATTCAGACTCAGGTCGGTACGTTGACCTAATTGGTCACGCATCACCATACGTCTCAGGTTGCCGTTTGCGTCTAATCCCATCTCGATAGATCTGAAATCACGGTTAGCTTGCTTTGGTACCAATTGGAACCAGTCCTGACCACCTTTGGATGGTAACTGTTTCACATGAAAGCGAGCCGCTGGCGGATCCTTTCGTGTCAATACTGCTGCAGGTGTAGCAGATACCGCACTACCAACTGGCTTGATTGTTACTTGTTCAAGCTCTTCGTCATAAATCCAAACGTTCTTGCCATCGCTGACAATTTCCTGCGGTTCAGGGTTCATATAAACCCAACGGAACCTGCCCGGACGGCTTAAATACAGTAAGCCACTGCTGTTTTGAATCACAGCGCCTTTCTTATCATACACACGCTGAGTGAAGTTACCTGACAGGCTATTCACTTTTGTGAAGAAAGCATCCAAACGTTGACGTGCCGAATTATCTGCAGCCATTGCCTGACCCATGCTCGCAACCAGCAATACTGCTACCATTGTTTTTTTCATTAATTACCTCAGTCTTTAACAGGTGGTGGTGCCAGTACTTCGCGCGTTCCATTGGACTGCACTTCACTCACAACACCGGCTTTTTCCATATCCTCTATCATAGAGGCTGCGCGGTTGTATCCGATCTTTAAACGACGCTGTAGATACGAAATCGATGCGCGTCGCGATTCTGTGACCACTGCTACGCCCTGATCATACAACTCGTCACCTTCGGTTTCAGCAAGCGGCTCCAACCCAGGGATTGGGGCGCTCGCTCCGCCTGTGTCTTTTAGGACATCGTCTAAGTATTTGGGTTCACCATTCTCTTTAAGATAATTGACTACTTCTTCAACTTCTTCATCACTCACAAACGCACCGTGAATACGTTGTGGTAAACCAGTGCCAGGAGGCATGTATAACATATCACCATTACCCAGTAACTGCTCAGCACCACCTTGGTCAAGTATGGTTCTGGAGTCGACCTTAGTAGACACCTGGAATGCGATCCGCGACGGTATATTAGCTTTGATTAAGCCCGTGATTACATCGACCGACGGACGTTGGGTAGCCAGAATCAGATGAATACCCGATGCACGGGCTTTTTGTGCGAGTCGTGCAATCAATTCTTCAACTTTCTTACCAACCACCATAATCATGTCGGCAAATTCATCAATTACCACCACAATATAAGGATATGGCTCGAGTATTGATGGCTGTGTATCAATATGCTGGGTTGGATCAAAACTTGGGTCAGTAATCGGTTCACCGCGATCAATTGCTTCCTGTACTTTCTGATTATAACCAGCGATGTTTCGCACTTTCATGTACGACATAGCAGCATAACGACGTTCCATCTCACCAACACACCAGCGCAATGCATTAGCCGCATCCTTCATATCCGTCACAACGGATGTCAAAAGATGAGGAATACCCTCATAGATACTCAACTCCAACATCTTTGGATCAATCAGAATGAGTTTCGCCTGATCAGGTGTCGCCTTGTATAGCAAGCTCAGAATCATGGCATTCACTGCAACAGACTTACCAGAACCAGTTGTTCCTGCTACCAATACGTGCGGCATTTTAGACAAATCTGCAATGGCAGGATTACCCGCAATTGTTTTTCCCATCGCCAAAGTCAGTGGTGATTTTGATTTCTGATAGATATCAGCGTTTAGGATTTCACTGATCGCAACCAATTCACGTGTATCGTTAGGGATCTCAATTCCGATAGTCGTCTTGCCCGGTATAACCTCTACGATACGAATACTTTGTACCCGCATGCTACGTGCGATGTCTTTAGCCAATCCGGAGATTCTGCTGACTTTGGTGCCCGGTGGCAGATCCAGCTCGAATCGCGTAACCACCGGCCCGGGATAGCGGTCAACCACCTCGACACCGTGAATGCCGTAATCCGACAGTGTCGTTTGAATACTCTCAGATAATACATCGAGTTGATGCTCTGAAAACTTGCCCTGGTTATCAGGTGCTGGTTCTAACAGGTCAAGTGGTGGGAGTAGTCCTAACGCATTAGATTTTGACTTTTGCTTGGTGGTTAATGCTTTCTTTATGCCACCGAGTGCCGTCCCTGCAGACTTTTTCGCTTCTGTTTTTGTTGCTTCAATTCTGGGTTTAGGTTTTGATTTAGCCGCTACTGGTAATGCAACGGGGTTTAGATTATCTTCATAATCCTCTTCTTCCGGCTCAACATTCATCACTGCACCTGCAATTTCTGTTGGCGGCGTACTCAGTGTTTCATTAGCTGGCTTTGAGGTTGAAACGACTTCTCGTATGGTCGGAATTTCAGGATCTTCACCATGTTCTTCTTCGTATTGCTCATCGACGTCATGGCTCCCTTGTGCATCATCAGCAGCGGATGATTTACGGCTCAAGGCACCCGCAACGCCAGCAGCCCCGGCTGTAATAGCCGCGTACCATGGTGCTTTTGATTCAGTAACTTCTTCGTCTTTAGCCGCATCTATCACTTTTTTGGGTTTGGTTTTTCGTGTTTCTTTAGCTGGCTTAGTAGTAAGTTCACTGTCACCCCGATCAGAGCCTTGTTTGTTCTTTTTGCCAAATGACATTTTAGGTAGCAGTGGTTTCTTAGTCTTAGGCTCTGACGATTCTTTTACAGCCACAGCCGCCTCGTCAGACTCGTCTCCCAATAGTCTTTCAAAAGCCCATAAGGTCCAGTCACCAACTTTCTCGATGACGCGTAACCAAGAGATATCCAGTAATAATGTCAGGCCAGCGAAGAAACCACAGAACAAAGCAACGGTAGATCCAAAGTCACCCAACACTGCCACAAAAGCCTTGGCAACCATCAAACCTAACAACCCCCCTGCTTTGAAGGTAAGGTTACTGTCTGGCCAGAGTAAAGTGACTAGACCGCAGCCGCACAACAGCGCTAAAAAAACACCGATGACGGTCAACCACGTATTCAGTCCGCCATTGCTCGGCATTGGACGAAACAGGAAAAAACCAAGATACAACAGCGAAATAGGTATTATGTAAGCTAGGTAACCAAAGAAGCCAATCAGGATACTAGACAGGTAAGCACCAGCAGGGCCAGCCTTATTCTGGATAATGCTGTCACTGTCAAAGTGGATGAAACTTGGGTCTTCAGGGTTAAATGACACCAAAGCTAACAATATGACCGCACTCAAACAAGAGAAAAATAGAACACTGGTTTGCTGCAAGCTCACCAATTTTTGCGCGTTGAGTTTACTTTTTATTCCATTATCCGCCAAAACCTACTCCGTGAAGTTCTTATTGCCCTAAATCAGGTGTCATTATTATTACTGGCTAATAATTTTAATTTCTAAGCCATAAACGCCCCATAATCACAGGGATTATAAAGCCAAAGCCAATGAAAAAGAATATTTATTCTGCGTGAGCTTTACCTCGCGACGTCGTTTACTTAGCATAGAGACAACTAACAACATAAATCAGGGTTACATTCATGCAAGATACAAAACATTGTCGCTTACTTATTCTTGGTTCTGGCCCGGCAGGATACACAGCGGCAGTCTACGCAGCACGTGCAAATCTTAACCCGGTGTTGATTACCGGAATGGAGCAAGGCGGACAGCTCACGACAACCACAGATGTTGATAACTGGCCAGGAGATAATGATGGTGTTCAAGGCCCTGAGCTAATGGACCGTATGCGTAAACATGCGGAGCGTTTTAATACAGAAATCATCATCGATCAGATCACCAGTGTTGATTTTAGCACCCGTCCACTGAAGCTACAGGGGGACACGGGAAGCTACACTTGTGACGCTTTAATTATTTCTACCGGTGCATCTGCAATGTATCTGGGTCTGGAATCAGAAGAAGCATTCAAAGGGCGTGGGGTTTCAGCATGTGCCACGTGTGACGGGTTCTTTTATCGCAATCGTCGTGTCGCAGTGATTGGCGGCGGTAACACTGCAGTTGAAGAAGCGCTGTATCTTTCAAATATCGCCTCAGAAGTAATTTTAGTACACCGCCGTGACTCACTAAAAGCCGAAAAAATTCTGCAGGATCACCTGTTTGAAAAAGCTGAAAACGGCAATATTACCTTGATGTGGGACCATACGCTTGAAGAGGTGTTAGGTGACAACGCTGGCGTCACTGGTATGCGCATCAAACATACTAAATCTGACGTTGTTCAGGACATGGATGTTCACGGTATTTTTGTTGCGATCGGTCACAAACCTAACACCGCTATTTTTGATGGCCAGTTAGATATGAGTGGCGGCTACATCACAGTCAAAAGTGGTTCTGCTGGAAATGCAACAGCCACTAGCGTTCCCGGTGTTTTCGCCTCTGGTGATGTTATGGATCATATCTACCGACAAGCTATTACATCAGCAGGAACTGGCTGCATGGCCGCTCTGGATGCTGAAAAGTACTTAGATGCACTTAATGACGCTTAGTTAAAACGGATGATAAATGTCTAATCTGGAATTAGTTTATCTAGATCCATATGCAAAAGATGAGCCCTTCCCTCCGCCTGAGATGGCGTGGGAAGAGCCCAATGGATTGATTGCGATCGGTGGCGATTTATCCCCCACCCGCCTCATCAATGCTTATAAATCTGGTATTTTTCCTTGGTATAACGAAGGTGAGCCGATCTACTGGTGGAACCCTGACCCACGCTCTGTGTTGTTCCCCGAGGCAATCAAGATCTCACGAAGCCTGAGAAAAAGCATTAGAAATAAAGGCTACTCAATTGTTTTTGATAGAAATTTTAAGAAAGTTATAGAGTCTTGTGCAGGGCCTCGTGCCTACAGCGACGGGACTTGGATATCAACCGAAATGCAACAAGCTTACTGCCGCCTGCATGAACTAGGTGTGGCTCACTCTGTTGAAGTGTATAACCGTGATGATGAACTGGTTGGTGGTCTGTACGGAATCAGTTCTGATGGTGTGTTTAGCGGTGAATCAATGTTCAGCTGTGAACGAGATACCTCAAAAATCGCCTTCGTTGCCCTGGCATGGTATGCACAGCAACAAGGATATAGCCTGATCGATTGTCAGATTGAAAATCCGCACTTACTGAGCCTTGGTGCGGTAAATATTGCCCGGAAGGATTATTTGAAAATTTTGAGATCAACACCTAAACCACAAAATGCAGACTGGGTGTTTGATAACTCAACCGACCTATCGCAGTGGCAACCGCAACAGGCCGGGTGATTAAGCTTTACAAGTCAGAGGTAAATTACTGAATCTTATGCTTTACCGTGTTCTGCAAGGTCCAGCCAGGTACTGACAACGGTGTCCGGATTCAATGAAACACTATCAATTCCGTGATCCATTAACCATTCCGCAAGATCTTCGTGATCAGAAGGTCCTTGACCACAAATACCAACGTACTTGCCCTGCTTCTTGCACGCCTGAATGGCCATTTGTAGCATCGCTTTGACCGCAGGGTTACGCTCATCAAAGCTTTCAGCTACCAAAGCAGAGTCACGATCCAGCCCTAAAGTGAGCTGAGTCATGTCATTAGAGCCAATGGAGAATCCATCGAAGTACTCAAGGAACTGGTCCGCCAGAACCGCATTAGATGGTAACTCACACATCATAATGTGCCGCAAGCCATTCTCACCACGCGCTAAACCATTCTCAGCCAGTAGCTCAGTGACTGACTTAGCCTCGTCAAGAGTGCGGACAAATGGCACCATGACTTCGACGTTATCGAAACCCATATCATTGCGCACACGTTTAATGGCTTCGCACTCCATATCAAAACAAGAACGGAACTCAGGGTCGATATAACGTGCCGCACCACGGAAGCCAATCATAGGGTTTTCTTCATCAGGTTCGTAGTTTTCACCGGCAATCAAGTTGGCATATTCATTTGATTTGAAGTCAGACATTCTGAGAATAACAGGCTTCGGATAGAACGCCGCCGCGATACTAGAGACTCCTTCAACGATCTTACTAATGAAGAATTCTTTAGGAGATTCATAAGCATCCGTGCGCTTCTTAATAATTGTTTGAAGGTTTTCAGATTGCTTATCCAGCTCCAGCAAGGCACGAGGATGGATACCTATCATATTATTGATAATGAATTCCATGCGTGCTAAACCGACTCCGTGATTCGGAACCTGACAGAAGTCAAAAGCACGATCCGGATTACCCACATTCATCATGACTTTCAACGGTAACTCAGGCATGTCCTGAAGTTCGGTGCGCATCACTTCAAAAGGAATTAACTCAGGATACACATAACCCGTATCACCCTCTGCACAAGAGACGGTTACATCCGTGCCATCAGCAATTGTATGTGTTGCATCACCGCAACCTACAACTGCCGGCACTCCTAGCTCGCGGGCAATAATGGCAGCATGGCAGGTACGTCCACCACGATTAGTCACGATGGCTGAAGCACGCTTCATGATCGGTTCCCAGTCCGGATCTGTCATATCAGTGACCAGAACATCACCAGGCTGGATGTGATCCATATCATCAATGCTCATGATGATCTTAGCTGTCCCCGAACCAATGCGTGAGCCAATGGAGCGCCCTTCCACAATTGCCTTGGATTTACCTTGTAATTCATAACGTTCCATCACATTGCCAGATTGACTTTGTACGGTCTCGGGACGTGCCTGAACAATGTACAGCTCACCATCTGTTCCGTCTAGTGCCCATTCAATGTCCATGGGGCGCTTATAGTGTTGTTCTATAATAACAGCCTGACGAGCCAGAGCTTCTACCTGCTGATCGTTAATGCAATAACGACGGCTTTTTTCATCATCTACATCAATTACTTTAACAGGCTCTTCACCCTCAGAATCATAAACCATTTCAATCAGTTTACTTCCGAGTGTGCGCCTCAGAACGGCTGGTTTTCCGGCTGCTAAGGTATCTTTATAGACATAAAACTCATCCGGATTCACCGCACCCTGCACGACCATTTCGCCCAAGCCGTAACTACCGGTCACCAGTACGACTTTATCGAAGCCTGACTCAGTATCAAGTGAGAACATAACGCCGCTGGCGCCAATATCAGAGCGTACCATTTTTTGAATGCCGGCTGACAAGGCAACTAAGCCGTGATCAAAGCCCTGGTGGACGCGGTAGGCAATTGCTCTGTCAGTGAATAATGAAGCGAATACACGACGTATCGCCATCTTGATATCAGCTAAACCATGTACGTTGAGGAATGTTTCTTGTTGACCTGCAAAGGATGCATCTGGCAAGTCTTCAGCGGTGGCAGATGAACGGACTGCCCATGTCACGTCTTTACCATACTCAGCCTCAAGCTTAGCGTATGCTTCGTCAATACTCTTTTCAAAGCCTTCCTGCAGCGGAATGTTCATAATCCATTCACGAATCTGAGCGCCAGCTTTACCTAACTCCATGATGTTATCGACATCCAGGGTATCCAACACGGCATTGATTCGATCGCCTAAACCATCATGTTCCAGAAACTCTCGGTACGCATCAGATGTTGTTGCAAAACCACCGGGCACCTTCACGCCGAGGTTGGTTAAATTTTGGATCATTTCACCAAGAGAAGCGTTTTTACCGCCTACATGGTCAATGTCATTAATACCTAGCTGGTTTAGCCAAATAATGTATTGTTTCATGATGTACCTTTTAATGACTGGATTATGGTCAACACCTGCCGCGCAGGGCCGTCATTCAAGGGTAAATCGCAGAAAGTATTTAATCAACACTCTTAGAGAGACGGTATATACGTACAATTTGGGTTGCTAATTCCTCGACGGACTGACTCGTAACATCCAAAGGAACCAAACCGTGACGGTCATATAAATCCATCGCCATTTTAATTTCCGAGGCGCAAATTGGCATAGAAGCATAGCGGCTATTGGGTCTGCGCTTCTCACGAATATGATGAAGACGTTGTGGGCTAATGGTAGTTACAATCAGTTTTTCTTTATATTTCAGGATCTCTTTAGGAAACGCGTGGCGTTCAAAATCGTCGCTCGTCAAAGGATAATTCGCCGCTTTTATGCCATATTTTAATGCTAAGTATAGGCAAGTTGGGGTCTTTCCAGAGCGTGATACACCCACCATGATGACATCAGCCTCATCCAACCCCTTTAGCACCATAGCGTCATCATGAGCCAGTGTGTAGTTAACTGCATCGATGCGCGCATCATATTGTAACTCATTCACCAGACCATGCATTAAGCCAGATTCTCTTCGTGGTACCACTCCCAGATTATCTGCAATCTTATCCAGATAATTATCAAACAATTCGTAATAGTTAGCAGCCACCCCAGAAAGCACTTTATTGATCTGTTTATTAGCCATGGTGGCAAATACCAGCGGCTTAACAGACTGGCCTTCAGCAATTTCATTGATTTGCTCAACCAAAATCTCTGCTTTTTCAATAGTATCTATGAATGGATGATAGCGCTTTGTGAAGCTAAACTGTGGAAACTGTGACAACAAGCTACTACCTAATTCATCAGCAGTAATTCCGGTACTTTCTGATATAAAGAAGACATCGCAATTCATAGTATTAGCCTCAATAAACCTGTTATTTTCATAGTAAAATTGTACCACAGGTGAGCAGATCATTACTTTCAGGAGATAATCTTTACATGGCAACAAAAGCAACTTACAGCGACCTTGGTGATGGCGTCATTCACATTGATGCGGAATACATAAATCCGGGAGTAGCCTCTGTCTATCTGATTATAGAAGGCAATGAATGCGCCATCATTGAAACAGGTACCAACCATACTGCACCTTATATCATGTCAGTACTGAATGAATTTGGTCTTGATGAGACATCAGTGAGCTATGTGATTCCTACCCATGTTCACCTTGATCATGCCGGAGGGGTAGGCAAACTGATCAAGGACTGTCCGAATTCAACACTGATTATTCACCCTCTGGGCGCGCGTCACATGATCGATCCCAGCAAGTTAATCGCGGGTGCTAGTGCGGTTTATGGTGAAGACGCGTTTAAAGCTATGTATGGCGAACTACAGCCGGTGCCTGCTGAACGTGTCATTGAAGCACCAGATAACTTTGAATTGAAGTTGGGTACACGTACATTGCGTTTTTACGATACACCGGGGCATGCGAGACATCATTTCTGTGTGCATGATCTTAAGAGCAATAGTATTTTCACGGGTGATACCTACGGTATCGGTTACCCTTCTCTCAACACACCTTCAGGCCCACTCGTATTTGCTACAACCACGCCGGTGCAGTTTGATCCTGATGCACTCAGAGCAAGCATTGCGCGATTAGAGGATGCAAATCCAACGGGGTTTAATCTAACGCATTATGGTCGTATTACTCCTGATAGTAATATTTCCGGGCAACTGCTTCGCTCGATTGACAAGTATCTGGAGATTACAGAACAACACAGTAACAGCGGTGAGGAGCGCTCTAAGCTGATTAAAGAATCAATAGATGAATATTTGCTCAGCGAATACCGATGTTTAGGTGGCGAAAAATCTGATGATGAAGTTCTGAAAATCATTGCGATGGACGCCAAACTAAATGCACAAGGTTTGGATTTTTGGATGTCAAAGAAAAGCAGATAATCGGTAGGTTTTAGCAGATTAAATTATCATTATTTATTTAATTATCAAATACTTGAGTTATGTTTAGACAAGCAAGAACTTGTCATTATAATCTTCGTCTCAACGGGTGAACGGTACAGGATGTACTGATCTTTTTTAAGAAAAGCACCCGGATAATAAAGGAGATAATAAAATGCTAAAACCCCTATCATTACTCAGTATTAGTGCTGCTGTATTACTGGCAAGTACTCAGTCTTATGGGCATGTGATTTGCGCACCTAATACGCCACATATCCAAAAAGCTCACTCACATGCTCAGAGCTACACTGTGCCACGTATTGCGGTGAACCAACAACACAACCAGCGCTTCTTGCAGGAACAACGTGCCAGGCAGCAGAAAGCACTGGCTAATCAACATCGCATTAACCAACAGCGTCGTGCACAAGCGCTAAGAGTTCAGCAACAAGCTGCCGCCAGAAAAGCTCAAATTATCAGGCAACAACAGATCGCTGCACAAAATGCGCGAGCTGCAAGACAAAAAGCAGCACAACTGGCAGCTCAAAGAGCTGTTGCCGCCAGAAGAGCACAGCAAGCACATGCAGCAACGGTGACACAGCAAGCCCGCTATGTTCAGCAGCCTGCAGTAAGCTATGTACAACAGCCCGTTGTGCAACAGGTACATCGCCCCACCGTTCAGTATGTGCAGCATCAGCCTGCGGTTCGTTATGTACAACCTCGCTATGTCCCTCAACCTGTTTATTATGCGCCAACACGTTCGTCTTTTACGGTAAGTGTTGGCGGTGGTAATGATCACAATTACTCACAGCGTAGACATGTTCAACGTCAGGCCCGTCAGATTAGACAACAACGAGCCGCTCACAGAAATGCCAGACATCAGGTTCGTCAGCACAGAGTGGTTCGCAGCCATAACCGACACCATGCCGGAAAGCGAGTAGTCAGAAGTCAGGTGAGACATCACGCGGGCCATCGTGTCGTCAGAAGCAATGCTCACCACCAAAGAGTAAAACAGCAACGGTTCAATGCTAAACGTGCGAATTATCAGCGCCACCAATGGAGGTCATCAGGTCATAATTCTGGTAAACACGGACATTACAAAAAAGGATAACTATTTTTAAGTAATAAATATTACTTATTATATCAATAAATGACGGCATTGTTTTTACAATGCCGTTTTTTTGTGTAAGGTTTAACCAAATGGTCATTTATCATTGATGTTAAGTCCGCTAGCAATAATAATGAACTACTTTTGTGAACCATATCACCTAACGCTAGTCTCACATAATAATTGACCAGAGACTCAGCAGATTTGGGGTGATACTTTGAAGAAAAGCAGACAATTTTATAGAGTAGTTTTAACAATATCCTTAACAACGTTGTTGTCCGGGATAGCGGCGGCAGGTAACAATGTGGTCACTGCCAGACAGGTCACGAATGTTCAGAAGAAACAGGCTCAGTCGATAGAGCAAGGTGTCAAAGTCGGAAAACTTACACCAAAAGAAGCAAAGAAGTTAAACAATGAGCAAGCAGAAATCGATGAGTTAAAGGAGGAACTAGCTGCTAACGGATCGCTAGATACCGAAGAGTTGGCTTTATTATTCAAGCGCCTTGAAACAGCCAGAAACAATATCAATAAGCTACTAAGAAACAATGTCAGCAGTTACGGACAGCTCGACAGAAACTCATTGAAAACTGCTAGTGCTGCTATTGATTAAACTCAACAACCACCAGCTA
>NZ_QGKM01000017.1 GCF_003172875.1 Leucothrix pacifica
GTAGTTCACCTGACGCTTACCGACTAAAAGCAAAAGACGCCCTTCAACTTTACCCAGAGTTTGCCAGCGCTGCTCACCACCTTCGATTCTATCAGGACGACTGTAAGCTAGCTGATCACTTTGAAATAAATAGGAATTTGACCCATCGTAAGCATCAATGAGTACCTAATCTATAGCGTCAGATATTGCAACATCACGATAACGCTTTATTAAATCAATCTAAGCAACTAACCAATCGTGCTCATTCAAGCGACGCCAAGCTGCCAAAATATGCGCGGGTTTCATCTGAGCTTTTCTTTTGTTCCAGCGGTGAACTTGTGTAACTAGCTCATCTTTAGAAAATTCTTTACCTACTAGCTCTTTCGTCACAACCCAGTGTACCGTCGATAAAAGCTCCATACCATTTTGAGACTCAAAGCCCTCAATCAAACTAGCAACCTTCTCAAAGTGCTGCTTAGTCTCAGGATGTTGCTCCAAGTAGGCAAGTGCCTCTTTAGACGCATCATCTTTCAACTCAATGGGTGTGTCAGGTTTATTTTGCCCGTCAGCATAGCCAGTAATAAAATGCCCTTCCATTCGGTTTAACACATGCCTCAAAACATCCGCATAAGGACCATAGTGATGCTTCTGGAAAACAACTTTTTCCATAGGCTCACCCGCAACCACCAAAAAATATACCAACTTCTGTACTTCAAGGAGTGATAAGCGATACCCAAATCCTGTAGACACATAGCGGTCAATTAAGCCAAGTACCGCCGCTCTACCTTTAGTCATGGCTGGTCGCGTCGTTTTGTTTGGCATTACTGGTGCATTGGGTGAAGTTTGTGGTGGGTAAATTCGCCACTCGACCTCAGGCAATTCAGCTAGGGATTCTTGGAGTATTTGCTCAACACTTTGCCATGGCAAACCGCCCAAACCGCTGCCCAGTGCGGGTATAGCAATAGATTTAAGCTCTAATCGTTTAACTTCCTTTTTGAGGCTTTCTAAGCCTTGCTCAACATACTCAAGCTTCGAGTTAGCCTTCCAGTGTGCTTTGGTAGGAAAATTAATAATGTAAAAAGGCGCACTAATTGAATTAAGAGAGACAGGTAACACTTTACCCGTCACGACAGACTTATTATCACATGCTTTTTTATAGACCTTAAAATTGTCAGGAAATGCCTTTTTAAATTGCAAGGCCAAGCCTTTACCCATCACTCCTACAGTATTGACTGTGTTGATGATGGCATCTGCCTGATCATGCAATATATTTCCTGTTTTATAAGTAATCATAATAAGTCCTAGTAATACCACTCCGGCTTCACAATAACCCTTGGTTTATGTGTCGCACTTTGGAGTAATGTATTAACCTCGTCAGCAACTTCTTGGGTTTTCACGCCTATCGTTTTGATAGACTGCCACGCGACTGATTCAAAAGCGAGAAATTCAGCTTGTTTCTCTTCACTAAAGCTTTGCCAGTATCTCTCTTTTATGATTTTATTAAAATCTAACTCAGAGAGCCTATCAAAGTCGTCAATTTGTTCTGCAAAATCCAAGTCTGCATGAATATCAGTAAAGAAACAGTAGTCGTTAGTCAACTGGATAGTGTCAATGTCACTGATCAAGTGTAACACGCGATCTTGTCCGCCTTGAAAGTCATCATGGCCTTTATGAATAACAAACAACATCACTGAGCGAGGACAAAAGTTAAAAGGTACATATTGCCCAATAGTTCCTCCAGCAGCTACCGTCACAGGACGAACTAACCTACGTTGCTTGATATGGCTATAGCCAATGTTTTGGTTTACCAAGCCAAGCTCAAGACGCTTTGCGTCTGACCATAGGCAGCCATGACTGAGAATGCTCGTCAAGTTATCAATGTGTGTAATATGTGAGACCTTAACTGCCATCTAATCCGATGCCTATTTTATAGCTAGCACTCATATTACTTGGACTTCGGCAAAACTGCATCACGGAAAGTAATAATCTTATCAACCAAGATTTCTACACTATCCTCACCCATTAATTCCTCCATAGGTATTTCAAACCCAACACCATAGAACTGCTTATTATCATCTATACTTTTCAGTACTGGAGTGTCCGTACATTCAGGCCAATCAACCTCACCCCAAACACTATGAAACCAGTCAACCTTGGACTTTTTATGTGGCGCGACTAAGTGACATCGTACAACACTCTGGGCTTCCTCTGCTGACACTGCAAAATCGAGCGCACTTTCCGACTCTTCATCTTCTACTGCTGTATCGGTAACAACATCAATGACAAGTAGCCAGTCACCAGGCCGCTGGGCTTTCTTTTCTGATCCATGTAAGAAAAAGTAAGAGGTAGCGACACCCGGCAACAAATCCCATGCCCAACAATCAAGCACATTAGAAAGTCGAGGGGCAGGCCTATGATAGACCTTAGGCTCCCAAGAAAAATACTCCAGTTCAAGGCGTTCATCATGACTCATATCGCTCAGTAGTAGGTGGATACGTTGGTAATATGATGCGAGTAATCGGTGCCCCACTCTGACCTGACTTAAAAGTGCTTTCTTTGCTGCAATATCCATAGTGATTGTTTCAGTATTTATTTGTTAATGCTGGAGAGTACGTAGTGTTTTCGTGAAACTAACTTGGCCACGCATCCATTACACTCAAACTCAGTGGCTGTTTGGCATAAAGTTTCGGTAATACATCCCACCGTAATTCCTGTGAGCGAATACCGTATAACTCCAAAGATTCGAGCATGTCTTCTACTATCCGCTTATCCTGAGCATCTAAGTCATGAGAGAGAAGTAGTTTTCGAAGTTCATAAGCTATGGGTTGCCACTCACGCGCATTGGCTAACTGAAATTGATCATGCTTGTCGCGTATTGCGTCAGTATCGAATTCGGCCAATATTTTTCCAACACGACCTATTGCCAAGAACTCAACAACCACCAGCTAAAGCAGGTGGGTTAGCATAAAGGACTGAAAGTCCGGATACGGGTCAAGTAGACCCGTCTAATCTTCCGTTTTAAAATTATCGTCTCCTTTAGGCTCGAAGTGATGCTCAAGATACTCCTTAATCATTTCTTCCGTTAAATCACCAGAGGTTACACAAAAATAGCCTCGAGCCCAAAAGTGCCGTCCCCAAAAGCGCCTTTTTAAGTCGGGGAAGGACTCAAATAGTTTGGCTGAGCTCCGTCCTTTAATTCGCCGCATGATTTCACTGGGAGCCATTGTGGGTGGTGCTGAAACGAGTAAGTGAACATGATCCTTACTCACAACCCCTTTCAGAATTTCTATCTCAAAGACCTCGCATGTCTGACGCACTAATTCACGAACTCTGATTCCCACATCACCTGTAAGTACTTGGTAACGATATTTTGTTACAAAAACAAAATGATACTGTATTTTGAAAACTGTGTGGCTGCCATACCGATACTCCATCTTAGCCTCTCCGCTGTAAACTTAGCTGAAAGGAAAAGTATCGCAGATAAATCTGACCGTCTAAAGACGGTGGTTTTAACCTTGAAGAGGACTAATAAAGAGGCTTTGTTTGAGATTCTTGGTCATAGTAGCCTTCTATTTCTAAGCGCCATTGCTCATGATATTGGTCGCCACCTTCAGGTGGTTTAACCTCAACTAAGAGATCACAATCAGCAAAGCGTAGTAACAAATCAGGCTCAACAAAGTTACGGCTTTTATGATTTGGCAGTTCATAACGCGGCCAATAATCAATCCCTTTGAACTCTGTAAAATCTCCGCCACCCAGCCATTTTTTTAATAAGCGATGTTGCAACAAACCTGATAAATAGGTGAAGCGTGAGAAAAAGGCTGACGTTAAAAGGTCTTCGCGCTGTTGGTAAAGCTGACGCCAGCTAAGTGACGTTTTATCTATATCTTTGTCCACTTCAATGCGGCCAGCTTTACTGTGGATAATGGCATTAAGCATTCTCGTAGCTCTTCAAAATCAACGCCTTAGCACGCTCTAGCTCATCAGCGCTACGCACATCCACCAACAAATCACCCGTTCCCCAATGCCCCTTGTTACTTCCGTCTTGCGTAAAACCATCGCTTGAATCTTCCCCAGGCAGCTTAAGCGTTAGTTGAACCCGTGGGTCTTTTTTCTGTGGTAATACAATGACACACACAAAGTTCTTAATAAGCTTGAAGGCCGTATAGAGCTTGAGTTCTTTGCGCTGTACTTCATCACCCAATTGCTCTGCATAGGTACAGAGTGAGTCATACAAAGCCGTTAGCTCAGGACTCGCCACTGCAATGCGTTCTGCCTGCGTTTTATCTACATTGCGTTTGGCTTTGATAGGCGCTTCGGCTGTGTTTGGTTTGCTGATTTTAACGGGGGTGCTCGTGACATCGGCATCATGCGCATGAACCAGTTCTAAGGCGATTAAGTCTTCACCAAAATAACGGTAGCGCATGAGATCAATATTGCGCTCTATTTGTTGGACGGCGTATTCATCATAACGGTTGAAACCGCTCGCAATACACACCAAGCGTGTGCCAGCCCATTCAATTTGCTCCGCGACTTCAGCGCCGAGTTTTTGCTGGGTGAGTAGTTGTATCTCTGCCTGATGATCCATGAGCCAATCGAGGTAAAACAAGCCCTGATTGATCACGTTTTCATTTTGATGGCGCTTGTATTCAATAATTACAGGGGCGTTATTTTCATCGAGACCTAAGCTATCAATGCGGCCTTTGTGGGTTTTTCCTGTGGTGTATTCTCTGGCAAGAAAGCGCACCCCTAGAAAGGTTTCCATATTCGCTTCGATAAGGTTTTGCAGGTCTTTTTCAAGGTTAGCCGCCTGACCTTTGAGTTCATTGACCCTGTTGCCGTGAAGGCTGAAAAGTTTCAGGTCACTCATGCAACAACCTCTTCGGCTTCGTTACTAGCGGGCTTTGTAGGCTGCCAATTTCGGACGTCGATTTTGCCTGTGACTGCGGCGGAGATTAGGGCGGTGCGGCGTTCTTGCAATAGCTCTATAGCCTTATTTGATTGGCACTCCAACTCATCAATACGGGCTGTAAGTTTTTTAATATGTTTTATTATTTCTGACCTTTCTTCTTCTGGTGGTAGTGCTAATTGAAAATTAACTAAAAAATCCGCAGGCACACGTTTAAGTCCACCAGCTCCAGTCATTGCGCCAGTCGCCATTTCCATAAAAACATCCTCTTGTAACCGATAATAGAGGAAATCGTTCAAGCCAGATTCTGGTACACGCAAAACATATATTTCCGATGACCCAAAGCCAATCCCATTTACTAAACCTCTGGCAACAACCATATTTTTATTTTCAAAGCAGGGAGTCACCTTAGCTAGCAAAAGGTCCTCATCTCTAAAATATGTATACCCATCAAAGACATCAGAAATATTTTTAACCTCATCAAGTAGCAATAGGTCTTTTTTCAATTTTTCCATCGGAATAAAACTACATTGTTTGCGTTTATGAAGTTCTACTTCCGTTTTTTTTGGTGTTAATTCAGCCTTATATTTTACTTTTGTAACCACCCAATGCTCCGGCACTTCCCCCAACCACTCTACCCCAGAATCCCGCATAGTCACATCAGGATTAAGTCCTTTCGTCACCGCGTGACTAATCACCGCTTGGCGCTTTTCTTTTAGCAGCTTAATGAGCTGCTGTTGCTTTTCGATCAGCGTATCGATTTTGGCGGTTTCGTGGTCGAGGAAGTTGGCAATTGTTTCTTGTTCTACATAATCTGGCGATGCATATGGGTAGTTAGCGAGTATTTCTGATGGAACACGCTTTAAGCCACCCGCTCCAGTCATCGCACCTATCGCCAAGTCCATAAATCCATCTTCTTGCAGTCTGTAGAACAAGAATCTGTTATGGACTGTTTTAGTGGCTCTTATGGTATAAATTTCGGAGGAGCCGAAGCCAATTTCGTTGGTTAAACCTTTCGCAATAGCAATATTTTTATTTTCAAAGCATGGCGTAACTTTTGCCATCAAAATGTCGTTTTCAGCGAAGTATGTATATCCATCGTAAACGGCATCAATTTGTCTAACTTCATCTAAAACAAGAGAGTCGGTTTTTAACTTTTCCATTGCAACAAAACTACAATTAAGACTTCGGTCAACAGAAGGCTTTCGGGGCGTTATTTCTGCAATGTACTTCACTCTGGTCAAATACCAATGAGACGGAATCGTTTTTAACCGCTCAACTCCAGATTCCTTATATAAGTGGTAAGCCTGATATTTCTTACTAGGGCCTATGATACTCACAGCTCGCCCTCCAGCTCACGCTCAATCTCCTCAATACTCGGCAAGCTAGATTTCAAATTATCGGGTAAAGACTGTGTCAGCTGATACTCCGTCACACCCAACGGCTTTTGCACATCACTCAACGCATATTCCACAACCGTCTTATCTTTGCTTTTACACAAGAGAATCCCAATCGTTGGTTGATCGCCTTCCTGACGAATTTGCTCATCCACTGCTTTAATATAAAAGTTAAGTTTGCCAACATGCTCAGGTTCAAAATCAACCACTTTAAGCTCAATCACCACGTGGCAATGGAGGCGAGTATGATAAAACAGTAAGTCTAAATAAAAGTCGCGCTCACCAACTTGTATCGCTACTTGCCGCCCCATGTAAGCGAAGCCAGAGCCAAGTTCTAATAAAAACTGTGTGATGTGTTCGATTAAGCCTTGTTCTAGCTCACGTTCGTTGTAGTCGTTGCGCAGTGTCAGAAAATCAAAAATATACGGGTCTTTTAAGGTTTGCTGGGCAAGGTCGGACTGTATCGCGGGTAGTGTTGCGTCAAAGTTCGTTAGTGCGCCACCTTCGCGTTTGTACAAACCGCTTTCAATTTGATGAACCAGTACGCTGCGACTCCACCCATGCGAGATGATTTGTGTCACATAATAGTGGGCCTCTTGCTGACTTTTGCACTTACTAATGAGCTGAGCATTATGCCCCCAAGGAATACTTGTCAATTGCGCAACAAGCTGTTGCGCAATTGCAGCCTCTTCATGCCAATACAAATACCATTGCCTAATAACTTCAAGGTTACGCTGTGAAAACCCTTTGATTTCAGGGAACTCAGTCATTAGGTCTTGGCTAAGGCGCTTTAGAAAACCACTTCCCCATTCAGTATTTTTCTGGCGCTCCACAATCTGTTCGCCAAGCTGCCAGTAGTATTGAAGCAATGTCTGATTGACCTGAATAGACGCTTGTATCTGTGTCTGTCTGAACTCTTGTTTTAATGAGGTTAACCACTTTTTGTATGTTTCATCATTTTGTAAGGCTAAGTCTTTATTGTTAGGCATCAGGTGTGTACCTCCTTCAGAAGCGCCATAATCTCCGCACTCACCTTATCCAAATCCGCATCAATCTCCGCTAAATCCCGCGGTGGCTGGTACTGGTAAAAGTGTCGATTAAACGGAATCTCATAGCCCACAATCCCAATTTCCTCATCCAGAGCATCAGTCTTGCTAGCATCAATCCACGCATCGGGTACATGCGGTTGTACCTCTTTGGCAAAGTAAGCTTCGTTCACCTCATTCACGGGCTGCGAGGGGTCAAGGTTTACGTTTTCGTGGTCGCGTAGATTGCCGTCAGGTTTGTATTCTATCGTCTTACCGTCCACCTCAAACAAGCCATATTGCGGATTCGCCTCGGTGTTTTTATGGACTTTCTTAATCACCTTTTCTGCGTCTGGGTTTATCCAACTCACCGCTGCCGTGATCTGCTTTTTCTCATACGCATCTAAGTTGATGTTCTGTGACTTACAGGCCGCTTTCACATCAGCATCGTAGTCATTCATATCATCGTGCTGGTAAGTGCCAATCGCGGTTTGTAGCTGCTTCGCTTTGAGTAAGGCTCGCTTCTGTTTTTCCCATGTCTCGACATTGAGCAGTTCTTTTATTTTGGCTTCTTTTAGCTCGCTAAAGTTAGCTTTAACATACTTACGAATCGCGGTTTCGTGTTGAGTTAATACACCATACGCTTCCAGCTCAAGGCCATACTTAGCAGAAGCCTCACCGACCATTTCAACCTCTGGCGTTTCACTGCTGTCAGTCCAGTTTCCACCATAGGTCTCATACACCCATTTCATCACCGCATTCAGTGGCTTCGGGGCAAAGCGTAGTTCTGCGATTCGTTCATCACTAAACTGATAACTCTCACGTAACGGACGTTCGATAGTAATGCGACGATACCCAAACTCATGCGTATCAAAGATCTTGCTGGCGAAGGTTTTAGGTGCGTCGTTTTTAGGGTTCTCTGACTGGCGACCACGGTTGCTTTTTTGCTCGGCAGGCTTATCCAGCTCACGCGCCTCCACCACTTCAAACTCACCAAAAGTACGCGTGATGGTGGCAATATCATCCGCGCTCATTTCATTGCGCTTACTGCCCAGTGACTTGCGCATTTTGCCGCAAAGGTTCACGCCATTGATCAGCTGCACTTTGCCTTTGCGCTCGGCCGCTTTTTTATTCGACAACACCCACACATAAGTTGCGATACCGGTGTTGTAGAACATATCCGTTGGCAACGCGACGATGGCTTCCAGTAAGTCAGCTTCTAAAATATAACGACGGATTTCCGATTCACCCGACCCCGCGCCGCCGGTAAACAGCGGGGAGCCATTGAGGATAATGCCGATACGGCTGCCGCCTTCGCTGGCATCCCGCATCTTGCTAATCAGGTGCATCAGGAACAGCAAGGAGCCGTCTGAGACTCGCGGTAAGCCGGGGCCAAAACGTCCGTCAAAGCCTTTTTGCAAATGCTCTGTTTTGATGATATCGACGATCTTTTTCCAGTCCACACCAAATGGTGGGTTAGACAGCATGTAATCAAACCGCACCCCAAAGAATTGATCGTTGGATAAGGTGTTGCCCAACTTGATGTTATTCACATCCTGCCCTTTGATGAGCATATCCGCTTTACAAATCGCGTAACTTTCAGGATTCAGCTCTTGGCCATAAGCACGGATCACCGCTTGCGGGTTGAGCTCGTGAACGTATTCCATCCCCGAGGAAAGGAAGCCGCCGGTTCCCGCTGTAAGGTCAAAGATAGTACGGACAATGCCTTCTTTAGTGAGGAGGTCATCGTCTTCAATAAACACCAACGCCGTGGTCAGGCGCACGATGTCACGCGGGGTAAAGTGCTCTCCGGCGGTTTCGTTGGAGCTTTCAGCAAAGCGACGGATCAGCTCTTCAAACACTAAGCCCATATCGTGGTTGGAGATGACATCGGGACTCAGATCCGTGGCTTTAACTCTCTCAACCACCTTGTACAGCAAGTCAGCGTCGTTTAACTGACCAATGAATTCGGCAAAGTTGAAGTACTCAAAGATCTGGCGTGCGTCTGGGGAGAAGTTTTGGATGTAGTTTTCCAGGTTCTCTTTAATACCGTTTTGCCCGAGCTTTGACAAGTCCATGGCTGAGGTGTTGTAAAAGCTGAGGCCGCTGGCTCTGAGTAAAAACTTTTCGTGAGCTTCTTCGGGCAACCCCGTGCCTTGAAGGCGCTTGGATTCCTCAAGCACTTTATCTTTGCTGTCTTGCAGCACGCACTCTAAACGACGCAGCAGCGTAAACGGCAGGATGATGCGACCGTATTGGCTTTGTTTGAAGTCACCGCGTAACAGATCAGCGATAGACCAGCAGTAAGCTGCCAGGTTGTTTGGGGTTTGTTCCATGCGGGTAAGACTCCGTTCTTTTCAGGTTGGCTTATTTTATACCACTAGTTGTTAAATAGGCTAAAAAACTACGGGTTGGCTTCAAGATTTGTACTTATGAAGAGGTCGCTTTTAACCATGACGGTACTGAAAAATATCGTGCCGTCACTGCCAAACAAGGATTCATATGGCCAAGTAGCAAACAACTTGCGTTTCTTATGCCGGGCTTGAATATCAGCCATTATGGAGAACCTAGCCAGATGTCAGTGAAGGATTTGCTGTTTTATCAGGAGGAGTATTAATGTTGAGAGAGGTTCGTCCATGATGTGGACGGTGGACTAGATGAGACTATATAGGCTTCTGAAATGGTCGGGATAGCAGGATTCGAACCTACGACCCCCACACCCCCAGTGTGGTGCGCTACCAGACTGCGCTATATCCCGATTCAGAAGCCGCGTAGAATACCCGAACTTATCAAAAAACTAAAGTAATAATCATCAGCAACCTCACTATCAGGCCGCCTATCTGATTCTATCCCGCTAATCCCTGTATCACGGGCTAAATGTTGTCATTCGTAGCATGATTATCAAAACTATAACTAACAAAAAAATGAGGCGAGAACGTGATTTTCACCGTAGACGTAGAGGACTGGTCTCAGTCTGTACTCGACCGCAATAACTCCGTCACCGAGCGGGTACTACGCAGTACTCACACCGTGATGGATGTATTATCCGAAAATGGCACCACAGCAACCTTCTTTACGCTTGGCAATGTGGCTGAGAAATTTCCCGAACTTATCCAACGCATGGTCAAAGAAGGTCATGAAGTGGCATCACACGGTTATTCTCATCAAAATATCTACAGCATGAGCCCGGTGCAAATGCAGGAAGATATTTCAAAGTCGGTAAAGATTCTGGAAGATGCCGGCGGCGAAAAAGTGATTGGATTCCGTGCGCCTAACTTCTCGATTCGTGAACACCTATTCCATCCATTTTGTGAAGCACTACAGGCGAGTGGCATTCGCTATGACTCATCACTCTTTCCAATGAAGGTGCTGAAGTACGGGATCGAGAAAAAGTATGATCTCAGCGTGTTTCAGGAGTACGGCATTGACGAGTTCTATCTAAGTTACATCAAACTAGGCAAATATAAGCTGCCCTACTTTGGTGGTGGCTACTTTCGCTTATCACCCTATGCCATGACAAATGCCCTGATCAAACCATTACCGGAATCAGCTGTTTTTTATATGCATCCTTATGAAGTTGATCACGAAGAACTGAGCTTTGTTAAAGAGCAATACGGAAAGATACCCTTCAAATGGAGGCTAACCCAGTTTGTGGGACGTAAAGGGATTCAGGATAAATTAAGTCGTCTGATAAAAGATCAGGATATGATGTCGTTCAGAGATGCGTATTATCCGGCAAACGTGTCACGCTCAGACCGAGCCAATAACTTAAGTTCCGAAGTAGGTAGTTTTTCGCAGCTCACGGCGTAATAAGCGACCAGACTTCAAACGAGGAATGCGCTCAACAAATTCAATATGCTTGGGGCACTTGTAACCACTAAGCTTGGATCTGCAAAAACCCAGTATTCCTTCCTCATCATGCTCCAGTGGATTAGCAGGCACGACAAATAACTTAACAGCCTCTCCGGAGCGATCATCCGGAGCGGCTACGACTGCAGCATCTTTGACACTATCCAGCGACAGAACCAAACGCTCTACTTCACTTGGATAGACAACAAAGCCTGATACATTCACTATATCGCGGATACGGTCAATCACTTTAAGATAGCCCAGCTCGGAGATCACCGCAACATCGCCCGTGCGGAACCAACCTTCCTTATCCATGACTTGCCTGGTGGCATCAGCTTGTCGCCAATAGCCTTCCATGACCTGCGGGCCTTTTACCCATAGCTCGCCGGGAGTATCAATACCCAATTCATTACCACTAAGATCGCGAATGGAGACCTCTGTTGATGGCAGTGGTAAGCCGACAGTTCCATTATATTTGAGTATATGCAGCGGATTAATCGTGACTGCCGGGGACGTTTCTGTCATGCCGTAGCATTCGATAATTGGCGTTCCGGTAACTTGTGACCAGTCCTTTACGACGGATGGGTGAACAGGCATACCGCCGGATAAGGACAGTTTTAACTCACCGAAATCCAGCGCTTCAAAGCCCTCGGTCCGTACCAATTCACGAAAATAGGTACTCACGCCAACCAACATGGAAAATTCATATTTCTCCAGCAGCTTGACGATTATTTCACAATCCCGGCCATCTGCGATTAATAAGTTGCGTGCGCCAATTTTAATCGGGAATAACAAGGTCGCGGCAAAACCAAAGATATGGCACAACGGCAGTGCTGATACGACGGTTTCTTCACCCAGTCTCAAATCAATAGATGCCCAGCTAGCCGACTGCATCGTATTGGCAATCAGATTGCGATGCGACAACATGACACCTTTGGGGACACCCTCAGTGCCACTCGTGTATTGGATGAGCGCCAGATCTTCCGGCTGGATAATTGGATCCGCATATAGCGACTTAGATTTGCGCAGTGTTTTGCTAAAGCAGACTGATTTTTTTAGTTGGTAGGTTGGTACGCGACTGGAAATCCACTTATGCTTAAAGTTGACGGCGGTCTTGCGTTTGATCCCTAATAAGTCTGCAAGCTGAGTTAAGATAACCGTCTCAACATCGGTATCACCCACAACATTTGATAGCTTACGGGCGCAGTCTTCTAAAGCAACAACACAACGGCAGCCTGAATCTTTGAGTTGATAACGAAGTTCGCGTTGCGTACAAAGCGGATCAATATTAACGACCGTAAGGCCAGCACGCAGAGCTGCAAATACAGCGACAGGATATTGCAATAGATTGGGAATCATCAGCGCAATACGGTCACCCTGATACAGTCCTAACTCTTTGACCAGATAGGCGGCCATGCGCTTGCTGAGCACATCCAGATTGCGATAGCTTAATTCTTGGCCAAGACTAACAAACGCAACATGATCAGCATATCGTTCAGCACTACGCCGGAACAGATCCGCAAGGGAAGTATATTCCCTCAGATCAATTTCTGCAGCGATACCTTCCGGGTATTGCTTTAACCAGATCCTTTCCAATCTATTCCCTATGTCCCTGATAAATCGCGATTAAGACCCTCAGCATACTACGCTATTGTCTCAGGAATATCACTACTCACCAGAGATCATCATTTGCTCAACTAAGATGGAACCTGTGCGAGTACCAATACGTCGATCCGTATCATTTCCAATAGCCACAATCCCTCCCAGCATATCTTTTAAGTTACCCGCGATCGTGATTTCTTCAACAGGATATTGAATCACACCCTTTTCTACCCAGAACCCCGTCGCACCTCGAGAATAATCACCGGTAATACCATTAATGCCGCTACCAATCAATCCGGTCAGCAGCAGGCCGGTATCCATCAGTCTAAGCATTTCAGCAAAGCCTTGTCCGGTAGAATCAACCGTCAGATTGTGTAAGCCGCCTGAGTTTCCGGTGGACTGCAAGCCAAGCTTTCTGGCTGAGTAGCTACCCATGATATAGGTCTGAACAATGCCGTCACGCACAATATCCTGCTCCCGGGTTGCCACGCCTTCAGAGTCATAACTCGCACTGCGCATGCCCTGCGGAATAAACGGGCGTTCATATAGATTCACAAAATCAGGAAAGACTTTACTGCCCACACTATCAAGTAAATAACTCGCTTTGCGATATTGAGCGCTACCGCCAATGGCTGATGTGAAGTGACCCAGTAGGCCACTCGCCAGGCGGGGAATGTAAAGTACCGGGCACTGGCGACTCGTCAACTTACGGGCATCCAAACGTGACAGAGTTTCTTCAGCGGCTTTTTGTCCGACGATTTCCGGACTGTCTAACTGGCTACCAATACGGGAACTGTCGTACCAGTAATCACGCTGCATACCATCACCATCTGCTTCATTGGCAATGACTGAGCAACTCAGGGAATGTGAACTGCTGGCTCTGACAGCTGCAAAACCATGAGAATTAGCATAGGCACTAAGACCACTATAAGTACTGACACTCGCACCATCGGAGTTAGTGATTCGCGGGTCGAATTCTCGGGCAGCATTTTCACAAGCAATCGCTTTCTCAATAGCCTGCTCTGCAGTGATATCCCACGGATGATACAAGTCCAGATCAGGAAATTCAGTGGCCATCAACTCAGCATCTGCCAGACCACGACATTCATCCTCAGAGGTATACTTAGCGATGTTACAGGCTGCACGCACGGTATCACTGATTGCCGCATCTGACAGATCACCAGTACTGGCTGTGCCCTGACGCTGTCCAAAATAGACGGTTACGCCCAGCCCCTGATCACGGTGGTACTCCAACTTATCAATCTCTGCCATACGCACATCAACAGACAAACCATCGCCTGTACTAATACCGGCTGCGGCACTGGTCGCACCTTGTTTTTTAGCTTCGTCCAATACCTTTTGAGATAAGGTTAACAGGGCTTCTTTTTTTGCTTGAATTGTCATGATTAACCCGCTGTTCCACCTACTGTTAAGCCATCAATTTTCAGTGTTGGCTGGCCAACACCAACCGGCACACTCTGTCCTGCTTTACCGCATACACCAACGCCTTTATCCAGTTCAAGGTCGTTTCCTATCATGCTGATTCGAGTCATTACCTCAGGGCCATTACCAATCAGTGTCGCGCCCTTCACCGGACTCGTCACTTTGCCGTCTTCAATTAAATAGGCTTCAGATGCAGAGAACACAAATTTTCCAGAGGTAATATCAACTTGCCCACCGCCAAAATTGACCGCGTAAAGCCCGTTCTTCACAGAAGCCAAAATCTCTTCCGGCTCGCGCTCACCCGCCAGCATATAGGTATTTGTCATACGAGGCATTGGCAAACTATCGTAAGACTCACGACGACCATTACCCGTTGATTGCACACCCATCAGACGCGCATTCATTTTATCCTGCATATACCCTTTGAGCACTCCATCTTCGATCAAGGTCGTGCATTGCGTCGGCACACCTTCATCATCAATGGTTAGTGAGCCCCGACGATCTTGCATCGTGCCATTATCAACCACGGTGACACCCTTCGCGGCGACTTGCTCACCAATGCGTCCACTAAATGCGGATGTGCCCTTACGATTAAAATCACCTTCCAAACCATGTCCAACCGCTTCATGTAGCAATACACCCGGCCAGCCGTTACCCAGTACCACCACTTGCTCACCCATGGGTGCATCAACGGCTTCTATTTTAACCAAAGCCTGGCGAACCGCTTCGTCAACATAGCCCTTCACGCGATCAGCCTGTGCAAAAAAATCCATACCAAAACGGCCACCACCACCGCTGCCAGCACTTTCACGTTTACCATCTTTTTCGATAATGACGCTGACATTCATTCGCACCATGGGTCGTACATCCGCACTTAAGTGACCTTCTTGATCCGCCACTAAAATCACTTCATGGGTCGCGCCGATATTAGCAATCACTTGCTCAACGTAAGGACTGGCTGCTCTGGCAGTTGTGTCTGCCAGGCGCAATAATTCAATCTTCTCTGCTTCTGTCAGAGTATCCAGCGGATTTTCATGAGTATATAGCAGAGGAACAGAGGGCTGACGTTGCCAGGCACTCACTCTGCCATTCTGCCCTGCCCGACTGATTGCCGAGGCTGACCTGGCAGACACTAACAAAGCATCCAGACTAATTTCATCGGAGTAAGCAAAGCCTGTTTTTTCACCGCTGACCGAACGCACACCAACACCTTGACTGATACTGTAAGAGCCAGACTTGATCATGCTATCTTCCAGAGACCAGCCCTCTGCTCGTTTCGACTGAAAATACAGATCAGCCATATCGGTCTGTGGCCCGACTAGTTCATCAAATACCTTATCTAAGCGGGCGGTATCTAAGTCATAAGGTGTCAGCAAAGTTGCTTCAGCAACGTCTATTAGATTCATATAAGTGACCTGTCGTGCCGCAGCACATTGCTTTGTTCGTATTATTGACTATGGGGCTAAAGTAGCACGACATCAAACTGCTCTTGCGTGTACATGGCTTCCACCTGAAAACGGATTGGTTTAGCAACAAACTCCTGCAGCTCCGCCAGACTATCAGACTCCTCATCTAACAATAAATCAACCACATCCTGCGAAGCCAGTACCAGCAACTCACGGGCATCGAACTGTCTCGACTCTCGCGAGATTTCACGAAATAGCTCATAACACACAGTGACGGCCGTTTTGACAAAGCCCCTGCCACTACACACGGTGCAAGGCTCACACAAAGTCTGCAATAAGCTCTCACGGGTACGCTTACGCGTCATTTCAACCAGACCTAATGATGACACACCACTGACCGCAGTCTTTGCAGTATCACGCTCCAGAGCTCGCTCTAGTGAAGATATGACCTGCTTCTTGTGATCCTCTGTCTTCATATCAATAAAGTCGAGGATGATAATACCGCCTAAATTTCGAAGTCGAACTTGCTTAGCAATTCCTTGAGCGGCCTCCAGATTCGTCTTAAAAATGGTTTCTTCCAGATTACGATGACCGACATAACCACCGGTATTCACATCAATGGTAGTCATGGCCTCGGTCTGATCAATAATCAGATAACCACCCGATTTGAGCTGCACTTTTCGTTTCAGCGCTTTTTGAATATCATCCTCGACACCATAGAGATCGAAGATCGGACGCTCCCCGGGATAGTGCTCAACTTTATCTTTAAGCTCCGGAATGTAGGTCTGGCAAAACTCTTTCAGGCCAGAGGCCGTTTCTCTGGAATCGACCAGAATTTTTTTAATATCTTCACTGACGACATCACGAAGAATACGCTTGGATAATGGTAGCTCGGTGTAAAGCAGTGCTACTTTCTTTGATTGTTTGGCACGCTGCATGACCTTGGTCCAGACGCGATTCAAAAATCGCATATCTGCCCGTAATGCAGTTTCGCTAATGCCTTCCGTCACAGTACGAACAATAAAGCCGTAACTATAGTTTTCCTCTTCACGAATCTGATTCACCAGATTTTTCAGACGCAGACGCTCTTCTTCAGATTCAATCTTACTGGACACACCTATGGTCGGCGTATCAGGCATTAGCACAAGATAGCGAGATGGAATCGTCACATAAGTGGTCAGCCGTGCGCCCTTAGTACCGAGTGGGTCTTTCACCACCTGTACCATGACTTGGCTACCCTCGTGAAGGACCTGATTAATTTTGGGTGGAGGAATGTCTTCGGCAGGAATGGAATCGCCCATTAACACGCCTTTTTTCTGCATAGATAAGTCAGAAGCATGCAGGAAGGCTGCTTTATCCTGACCGATATCAATGAAGGCAGCTTCCATGCCCGGAAGCACACGGCTAACTTTGCCGTGGTAAATATTGCCAACAATACCTTGATGGGCGTTACGTTCCACCAATATTTCTTCAAGCGCACCATTGTTCGCTAAGGCTACGCGGCACTCCTGAGGAGTGATATTAATCAGGATTTCTGCACTCACAAAGACCGCCTATTATTCTAGTATTAATGGGCTATGCGCAAATCAGGATTGTTTCAGTAAACCAGTTATTCCTGCTTGCTGTAATAGCTGTGATGTTTCAAATATGGGCAGACCCATAATACCGGAATATGAGCCTTCAATTCTTTCGATAAAGATCGCAGCGATACCTTGAACGGCATAAGCCCCGGCTTTATCGTGTGGTTCTCCGGTTTGCCAGTAATCGGCAATCTCATCCCGGCTGATTGCTCTGAATTTTACCCGGCTCACCGAGGTGGTGATGTGTGATACACCTTTATATACCAACGCAACGGATGTATGTATTTCATGCCACTGATTGGACATTTCGAGGAGCATACGCTCCGCATCTGCAAAGTCACGCGGTTTGAGTAGCACCTGTCCATTTAACAAACCAACGGTGTCTGAGCCTAACACCGGATATTGACCGTTCGTATCCAGTGCGCCCTGTTGAGCTTTTTGTTCGGCTAAGCGTAACACTAAGTCTGTCACAGACTCACCTTGTTGAGGCGTTTCGTCAATATCTACCGGATGAACTAACGGTGTGATACCAATCTGTGTCAAGAGTTCCTGACGTCGTGGTGATGCTGACGCTAATACTAGCTGAAGTGCTGACATGCTAGCCCGCCCTGTGGTAAGGATGGTTTTCCGTGATGGTCCAGGCCCGATAAAGCTGCTCGGCCACAATCACGCGAACCATTGGGTGCGGAAAGGTCAGGTTTGACAGTGACCAATGCTCATCAACCTGCTTAATAAAATCACGAGTCAAGCCATCTGGCCCACCGATAATCAATGCGATATCCGGCCCTTGCATCATCCAGTCTTCCAGACGTTCAGCCAGCTTCTCAGTACTCCAGATTTTACCTAATCCGTCTAGCGCCACAATACGACAATTGGGCGGTAGCGCCTGTCGAATTTTCTCTGCTTCTTTTTGCTGAATATCACTGGCATTGACATTTTTTCCGCGCTTTTCAGGGGGTATTTCTTTGAGTATCAGCCTGCAATGCGGTGGCATGCGATTCGCATACTCCTCATAGCCCTGCTTTACCCATGCCGGCATTTTATTGCCAACGGCCAGTAGATGAATCTGCACCTCGAAGAATTACTCGTCTTCAGCAGTTGCTACTTTCTCGATGACTTCCGGGCGTTCCCAGATTTTCTCAAGCTTATAGAAGTCACGAACAGCCGGTAGCATAACGTGTACAACCACATCATTCAGATCAACCAAGACCCACTCACCTTCCAGCTCACCTTCAGAGCCCAACGGCTCAATGCCGGCATCTTTAGCGCTGACCTGAACCGCATTGGCTAACGATTTTACATGGCGAGTGGAGGTTCCACTGGCCAAAACGATGGTATCAGTCATTGATGATTTACCCTGAATATCAATAACCTGAATATCTTCTGCCTTCATATCATCCAATGAGGTACGGACGAGTTCTACTAGTTGTGCTAATTCCATTATGGTGTTCTATATAAGTGTTTTTGCTGAATATAATCATACACAGCATCGGGGACGAGATAACGAATACTTCGTCCTTCGGCTTGCTGATGTCTAATATCGGTCGCTGAAATAGACAGCGCGGTGGTCTCTACAAAAAAGAGTTTGCCAGCCGGTTGCGCATGAAGATCCAGCGTATTTTCTGTTTGCAGGGCTTGTGCCCACGCTTGCAAAGGTTGCGCAGTATAGTCCGGTCTGGACGTAACTACCAGATGCGCGAGTGTAATGATAGTTTTCCATTTGTGCCAAGTGGTAAAACTTAGGAAGGCGTCCATGCCAATTATCAGGCAAATCGAACACTCATTTCCGACATCCTTACGCAAGGATCGCAAGGTATCCACGGTATAAGAAGCCCCATCTCGCTGCAACTCACGGTCATCCGGCACAAACAAATCGTTATTTTGTGTTGCCAGCCGAACCATTTCTAAACGTTGCTCAGCCGAAGCCAGCGTTTGGGGACGATGTGGCGGTATATTGCCAGGAATCAAATGAATCCGCTGAAGCGATGAGTCAGCAGTTCCATTCGCTGATAATGCTTCAGCAACTTCCTGAGTAGCCCGAAGATGGCCGATGTGAATCGGGTCAAACGTGCCGCCACGAACACCGATCATTGGCGGATGTGACCATCACCTAACACAACATACTTGAGGGAAGTCAGTCCTTCCAAGCCGACCGGTCCGCGGGCATGTAACTTATCCGTACTAATACCAATTTCTGCACCCAAGCCATATTCAAAGCCATCTGCAAAGCGTGTTGAGGCATTCACCATCACAGAGGAAGAGTCCACTTCACGAAGGAAACGACGTGCTTTGGTGTAATTCTCGGTCACAATACTGTCAGTATGCTGAGAGCTGTAGGTATTGATATGGACAATTGCAGCATCCATGTCGTCTACCACGCGAATCGCGAGTATCGGTGCCAGATATTCCGTGTTCCAGTCTTCTTCGGTAGCGGCGACACAACCCGGTAAAATATCACGGGTACGATCACAACCTCGTAACTCTACCTCATGAGATGCATACGCTTCTGCCAACTTCGGTAAAATTGATTCCGCTATAGGCGCAGCCACTAACAAGGTTTCCATCGTATTGCAGGTACCGTAGCGTTGGGTCTTTGAATTCAATGCGACGCTGATAGCTTTTTCTTCGTCTGCCTGCTCATCAATAAACACGTGGCAAATACCATCCAAGTGTTTGATGACAGGAATCAGAGAATCCGCACTGACTCGCTCAATCAGACCTTTACCGCCACGAGGAATAATGACATCTACACTGTCTTTTAAGCGCAGCAATTCACCCACCGCTTCACGGTCAGTTGTCTCAACCACCTGCACACACTCGCCGGGTAAGTTAGCTTCCTGTAAGCCTTGCTGAATACACTCGGCAATTGCTTTGTTGGAATGAATCGCCTCGGAGCCACCACGCAAAATAGTCGCATTACCGGACTTCAAACAAAGCGCCGCAGCATCTGCCGTTACATTTGGGCGAGACTCATAAATAATACCGATAACACCCAAGGGAACACGCATTTTACCGATCTGAATTCCACTGGGGCGATACGCCATATCGGAAATTTCCCCCACAGGATCAGCCAATGCAGCAATCTGGCGTATACCTTCCGCCATGGTTGCGATATTTGCATCGGTGAGTGCCAGACGATCTAACAGGGCTGCATCCAAGCCTTTCGCCACACCGGATTCAAGGTCTTTAGCATTCTCTGTTTTTAAGTAATCGCCTTTTGCTTCTAACAAATCGGCGATTACCAGCAGTGCTTTGTTCTTGGTAGCCGCTTCAGCAGCGGCCAGAACGGTAGAGGCACTACGAGCATGTCGTCCGACTTGTTGCATGTATTCGGCAATGTTTGCGTTATTCATGGTTTCCTTGGTTTTTTAAAGATCGCATCACTGCGACTCAACATTAAGAATACCTAGTATATAAAAAATCTGACAAACCCACGACTATTTCAAACACGCATTGCACGATTTAATAGTTACTAAGTAAAACCAGCTAACTCAGCGATACAGAAAGTGCTCTTGCTGTAACCGTTCAACATTTAATGAAAGGGGATAATAACGCTCGTCATCACGATATTTATTGTTAGGGTAGTCAAAACAATAGCGCTCAACCTCCTCTTCCTGCTTTTTAATATCGGCCTCAGACGTTCTCATAAATGGATGCTCCAAATCAGCTAAGATAACCTTACTCACATCGCAATATTCCGAACGAATCCAGTTCTGGCGCGCCTTAACTTGAGCATCGCCATCCAGTGAATCGTCACAATAACGTTCCACTTCAAAGGCAACTTCTTTTGTCTTTCTTGCCACTTCGGACGCACTTAAATAACGTTTTTTCTGCCGATAGAAACCCTCAACACCCCAGGCAACGCGAAGCTCGCCTTTTTCATCGTAATAATACTGAAAACCTTTTTCCTGCAACACGGCCAGGTGTCTGCGATTATCCCGACACAAAGATTTTTTGAAATTGGTAATCGCTTTGCTTTTGGGTGGTTTAGTCGCGTGTGTTTGCTCCTGAATCCTTTCCAGATCATAAAACGTAGCATCCAAACTGCTGAGAAGCAGATGTGCGGATTGCGCGGTGACCGCAGTTGCAGCGACTGACTTAGTTTTAGGCGCAGCTCTCTCAGTCCTACGCTTAGGCGTTACTTTTCTCTTAGGTGCTGACCGGGTAATTTGTCGGGTCTTGCTTCCCCGAACGATCTTCGCCATACGTAATTGTTGCTTGGGGCGTGTCACACGTTTTTTGCGTGGCTTGGTCTTTTGTACTGCGCTCTTTGATTTTCGTAGTTTTCTTTTAGTGGACGACACCTTGCGTTTAACAGGCCTACTAACTGGTCTTTGCTTTTTAAGCACCTTGCGTTTAGTGGTCTTCGCTTTTTTCGCAGCAGGCTTAGCTTTATGACGTGCAGACTTGGGTGGCTGATCACTAAAATGCGTTTCGCCTTTAGCATCTACCCACCGGTAAACCTGAGCGGAAGCGATTGATGAATAAAACAACGCCAATAGCGTCAAAACCACAGTAAACAGTCGCTTCATGTGCATAGCAATCCCTTTGCAATTGATCAGTCAGATCATCAGGTCAAGCTAGGCTTAACCCATCCATGCGCTATGAATATCATACTCATTAACGATAGTTCACGATTGAGCGGTGTTCTCCGGTTGTTCGGTTGTAACTAGCAGATATGCTCACAATGTAAACGGGGAAATTCTTGTGTATGCAGTCATAAAGTCGGGAATTGGTTCGCTCGTAATGTGCTCTGAACTCAAACCATACTAACGACTCAACTCCGTCATCGCCTCTTCTAGCCCCTTGGCGGTTAAGGGGTACATCCGGTCTTCCATCATACGACGAATAATGCCAATCGATTGTGTGAAGTCCCAATATTCAAACCGGGTCGGATTAATCCAGACCGTTTTATCAAAGCTACCCATTAAGCGCTGCATCCACGCTTGGCCGGACTCTGAATTATTATGCTCGATACTGCCGCCGGCATAACTAATTTCCCAAGGCGACATCGATGCATCACCAATGAAAATCACTTTGTAGTCTTTGCTGTAACGGTTGAGAATATCCAATACAGGAATGCGCTCATTATGCCGACGCCGGTTGTCTTTCCACACGGACTCATAGATGAAATTGTGGAAGTAATAATACTCCATGTGCTTGAATTCAGTTCGTGCTGCAGAGAATAAGGTTTCACAAAGCTGTACGTATTCATCCATCGAACCACCGACATCAAAAAACAGTAGAACTTTAACGGCATTATGCCTTTCCGGTACCATTTTAATATCCAGCAACCCTGCATTATTAGCAGTGCTGCGAATGGTGTCATCGAGATCTAGCTTATCCGCTGCCCCTTCACGGGCAAATTTGCGCAAGCGTCGTAACGACACTTTCATATTGCGTGGGCTCAAATCACTGGAATCGTCCAGGTTTTTAAACTCACGTTTCTCCCAGACCTTCACGGCACTTCGGTTGCCACCCGGACCACCGATACGAATCCCCGCCGGATTGTAACCACCATGCCCAAATGGGGAAGTCCCCCCGGTTCCAATCCATTTATTACCGCCTTCATGACGTTCTTTTTGTTCTTCCAGACGTTCTTTAAATTGCTTTATCAGCTCATCCAAACCACCCAGACTTTTGACTTTTGCCTTATCTTCGTCGCTCAGTTGTTTAATGAATTCATTGCGCAACCAATCATCCGGAATCAAAGCCTCAACCAGACCTTCCAGTGATTCCAAGCCGCTCATAAACGCCTGAAAGCCTTTATCATACTTATCAAAATGCTTTTCATCTTTGACCAGCAGGATTCGGGCGAGGTAATAAAATTCCTCTGTATCAGCCAGCACTAAATTCGCATCCAGTGCTGCCAGTAAATCCAGATGTTCACGTATCGAGACCGGCACACCATGAGCTTTAAGTGTATAAAACAGATTCGTCAGCATGACTTAACGTGTTTCACGTCGATGCATAAAGGCCAAACGCTCCAACAGCGACACATCTTGCTCATTCTTTAACAGCGCGCCATATAGCGGAGGAATCGCTTTGCTTTGATCGCGGTTGCTCAGTACATCTTCCGGAATATCATCTGACATTAACAGCTTTAACCAGTCGATTAACTCACTGGTTGAGGGGCGCTTTTTTAGCCCCGGCACCGTGCGTAACTCGAAGAATATCTCCAGTGCTTGGTTAACCAGTTTTTTCTGAATCTCCGGGTAATGCACCGAAATAATATCGCGCATCGTGTCACGATCCGGGAAGTTAATGAAATGGAAGAAACAACGACGCAAAAAGGCATCCGGCAGCTCTTTTTCATTATTACTGGTGATGATAATAATCGGACGATGTTTGGCCTTTATGGTCTCACCAGTTTCATAAACAAAGAACTCCATCTTATCCAACTCTTGTAGTAGGTCATTGGGGAATTCAATATCCGCTTTGTCAATTTCATCAATTAATAACACCACTTGCTCGTCAGAGGCGAAGGCTTCCCATAGCTTTCCCTGTCGAATGTAGTTACTGATATTACTGACATCCACATCACCGGTATTCAACTGTGAATCACGTAAGCGAGACACTGCATCGTACTCATACAAGCCTTGCTGCGCCTTTGTTGTGGATTTAATGTGCCATTGCACGAGACGCTTTCCCAGAGAGCCAGCTACCTGCTCAGCCAACATTGTTTTTCCGGTGCCAGGCTCACCTTTGATAAGTAGTGGGCGCTGTAGAGAAATCGCTGCGTTAACCGCAATTTGTAAATCATCGGTGGCAATATATTCATTCGTGCCTTGGAATTTCATAACATTTCCGGATTGGTTATTTAGCCACTGATCTTAACAACAAAAATTTGTCTGATACATAACAAATATCGCCTTATGTCGGAGTATCGTCCATCGTATTTTCAGGCGACATTTATAGGTATGATTTATCATTGAACTGTTGATATAGATCTTAAAAAGAACTCAGCATATGCTACAATTGATTAAATTTAATACATTAAAATAAACTATCTATGAGCAATACTCCCACCCACAGTATTGAACGAATTGGTCGATCAATATACCCCCTTAGAGTATTTGGCTTTATTCTGTTTGGCATCAGTATTCTATTGTCACACTCTAAAACGGAATCTCCCATGGATACCTGGAGTATTCTTGGGCTGATTACTTGCGTCGTTTATCCGCACCTTGCGTACTTAAGTTACCTCCGCAATGAACTACGCGAGACAGAAATCAGACACATGCAGGTCGACATGGCGCTCATTGGTGCTATCTCAGCATTGATCCACTTTACTCCGGCCATCGTGTTACCTTATCTGATTGCAAACTCCGCTGCGAATTACGCGCTGCGCGGCATGCAACAAGTGGTCAAAGGTTTGGCACTGGCCTTTGTATCTGCACTATTGGTAGGACTATTCTTAAATCAAACTATCGTTCATGAAACACAGCCAGTTGAATTATTGGGACCATTCTTTTATCTGATCATTGTCACTCATTACATGGGGCACTTAGCCTATACCCGTGGTATTTCGTTGCTAAAGCGTAAGGAAGAGGCTGAGAAGATGGCTCATCTTGACTTTTTAACTGGACTGATCAACCGCCGCTCACTGTTTCAACAAATTCGGCAAAACGATACGCAGACAGACGCTGAAACACCTGATACCACTACCATCATCATGGTAGATTTAGATTACTTCAAACAAGTCAATGACACTCATGGTCATGACCATGGCGATGCCGTGTTGGTACAAGTCAGCCGACTATTGAAAAACAGCCTTCGTGATACCGATCTGGTTGCCCGTTGGGGTGGTGAAGAGTTTTTGGTCCTGCTTCCCAAGACTAATCACAAACAAGGAATGATGGTTGCTGAGGGACTGAGAGAGAAAGTAGCTAATGGCGTATTTTCTCATGATGGGATTGATCATAAGATCACACTAACTCTGGGTGTTGCCTCATATACCTGTGAGTCTGACTTTCAACAAACCATTCAACTCGCTGATAAGGCGTTATACGAAGGAAAACAGTTTGGGCGCAATCGCGTTGTATCTGCCGATGATGGCTCCTCTGTCAGAGAGACACTACCCTGTAAGTCCAAAGCTAAGGATGCCACACCCGCCTGATACTCCCGAATAGCGCATTGACTGTGTAGTACGCTTCACCACCGATAGTGACTTTGTCTAACCCACGCAAAGCGTTATAATTTGACGTCAGTTAACGATCTAAACTTGTCGCTCGGAGTGTCACATCAAAGAATGTAATTCATGTGGAAAGTGTTGTATCAAATACAGCAACGGCCAGCTCTCAGCGTCACAAGACGAGATTGAATACTGGGAAGTTTTCAGGCCCGAAATTGCCGAGTATGTCAACAATGGCAAAATCTGGACAGACCCAAAAACCCGTGAACCTATCGAATTATGTCCATGGCTTACTAAACAGCCGGATAGTCATGTTTATACCTGCGATATCTACTTTGACCGTCCGGATGATTGTCGCTATTACCCCGTCACCATCGCAGAAATGATCAAGGATGAGTGTGAGATGCTGCAACAGCATGATATTGATAATCCTGGGATCGCTCAGGAAGCACTTGATAGGATAATGGCTGATAGTCGCTAGTTAGCTCAATATTGGTTGATGAGATTTCATTTGCCTACATTCAGAAACTGTAGCCCAGCGTTTGCCATACGAAATCCACCCCAGTTTAATCAGGGTGGATTTTTTATAACTTCGCAGCACTCAACAACTCTTTGGTATAGTCTTCTTTCGGAGTATCAAAAATCACCTGCGTACTCCCCTGCTCGACAACCTTCCCTTTGCGCATCACCAAAATATTGTGGCACATCGCTTGCACAATCATCAGATCATGAGTAATGAAAATATAAGTCAGCCCCTTTTGCCGCTGCAGCTTCAATAATAAATCCACAACCTGTAATTGTATGGTGCGATCCAGTGCAGAGGTCGGCTCATCCAAAATCACCAGCTTAGGCTCCATAATCAAGGCGCGAGCAATCGCTATACGCTGCCGTTGGCCACCAGAAAATTCATTGGGATAGCGATTCTTCCAAGCCGGATCAAGCTCTACCAGCTCCATGGTTTCAATGACTTTAGCCGCACGTGACTCAGCCGTTCCGATATTATGAATATCGAGTCCTTCACCAATGATTTCCTCAATTGACATCCGTGGACTCAGACTTCCGTATGGATCTTGAAAGATCAACTGCATAGACTGTCGATAAGGGCGCATCGCATTATTATCAAGCCCGGCCATAGCGTTGCCTTCAAAACGATAGTCGCCTTCACTTTTGACTAACTTGAGTAAGGCATGCGCTAGAGTTGTCTTTCCGGAACCACTTTCGCCAACAATGCCCAGAGACTCGCCCTGCTTTAAGCTAAATGAGATCCCATCAACCGCTTTGACATGTCCCACCGTTCTTCTAAACAGCCCTTTCTGAATAGGGAACCACACCTTGAGGTCATTAACCTGCATTAACTCTGGCGCATTATCAGGAATCGTATCTTCACGTCGCACATGTAAAGTCTGCAGCAACTCCTGAGTGTAAGGATGTTTCGGGGCTGCAAAAATTGCTTCAGTATCCCCTTGCTCCATCACCTCACCGCTTTTCATTACAACCACACGATCTGAAAATCGTTTAACGATGGCCAGATCATGCGTTATGAACAGCACCGACATACCCAGTTCTTGCTTAAGATCATTAATCAGATCAAGAATCTGCGCTTGTATCGTCACATCCAAAGCGGTGGTGGGCTCGTCCGCAATCAATAGCTCCGGCTCATTCACCAGCGCCATGGCAATCATGACACGTTGTTGCTGACCACCTGAAAGCTGATGCGGATAACTGTTTATTTTCTCCTTCGGACTCTCAATACCAACACGCTCAAGCCACTTCAAAATCAATGGCTCGGCTTTGATCATCGACAAGCCTTTGTGGATTTTCAATACTTCAGCGATTTGCTTGCCCACGGTATGCAGCGGGTTGAGTGACATCATGGGTTCCTGAAATATCACACCCACTTTATAGCCGCGCATCGCTCGTAATTTGCTCTCACTCAGCGCTAAAACATTTTCTCCCTGATAGCGGATTTCACCAGACGGCCATTGTGCCGGCGGTGATGGCAATAGCTTTAAAATCGACATGGCTGTGACGGTTTTACCAGAGCCACTCTCACCTACAATCGCAAGCGTTTCACCGCGATGCACGTCCAGACTAACGCCTTTGACGACCTCATTAACCTCATCGCCCATTTTGAATTGTACGGTGAGCTTGTCGATCTCAACCAACTTCTCGATTTGTGTCGTTTGCTCAGCCGACACGCCTTGTTCGTTGTTGCTGGTGCCTGAGTCAAGAGGCGCTTTTGATTGTGCTTGCGGTGCAGATGTCATCTCATTTACCGTCATCAATACGTCTTCCTTGGATCAAATGCATCACGAATACCTTCCCCGATAAACACCAGTAGCACCGTCATGATACCGACAGCGGCAAAGGCCGACAGACCTAACCAAGGGGCTTGCAGGTTATTTTTACCTTGCGCTAACACCTCACCTAAGCTCGCAGAACCTGGTGGCAAACCAAACCCAAGGAAATCTAGTCCGGTCAATGCCGTAATAGATCCACTTAACACCAGTGGCATAAAAGTCATCGTCGCCACCATCGCATTAGGTAGTATGTGCTTAAACATAATGCGCCGGTCACTCATGCCCATTACTTTGGCTGCTTTCACATAATCAAAATTACGCGCACGAAAAAACTCTGCTCGCACCACCCCCACAAAACCCATCCAACTAAACAGCAACATAAACACCAGCAATATCCAAAAACTGGGCTGCACCACACTGGAGAGAATGATCAGAATATACAGCTGCGGCATACTCCCCCACACCTCCATAAAGCGCTGAAAGGTGAGGTCTAACCAACCGCCATAATAACCTTGTACTGCACCGGCAGCGACACCAATAATGGCTGATGCAATGGTCAGACTGAAACCAAATAACACGGACAACCGGAAGCCATATAAAATCCGCGCAAACAGGTCACGCCCCTGCTCATCCGTACCAAACCAATTTTCCTTTGTAGGGCCAGAAGGAGCCGGTCCTGGTAAATCGTTAATCACAGTCTGGTGGTCATAACCAACTAATGGAAACAGAATCCAGCCTTTCTCATTAATCAAATCTTGCACAAAGGGGTCGGTGTATTCTGTTTCCGTTTCAAACTCACCACCAAATGTGGTTTCCGGGTAAGATTTGAAAACAGGGAAATACAATTCGCTGTCGTATGAGACCACCAGTGGCTTGTCGTTTGCCACGAACTCAGCAAACAAGCTGATAATGAATAGGAACGTAAATATCCAAAATGACCAAACGGCTTTCCGGTTCGATTTGAAGCGCTCAAAACGACGCTGGTTGATAGTCGATAACGTCATCCACGTGCCTCAAAGTCTATTCGTGGATCAACCACGGTATACATCAAATCACCAATCAGCCCCATGATTAACCCGATAAAAGTGAACACGTAAAGCGTCGCAAACATAATCGGGTAATCCCGCTGAATGACCGCTTCAAAACCTAATAAACCCAGACCTTCCAGTGAGAAAATCACTTCAATTAATAAAGACCCTGCAAATAAAATACCGATAAAGGCCGCGGGGAATCCGGCAATTATGATCAGCATGGCATTGCGGAACACATGGCGATACATCACCTGACGCTCGGTATTTCCTTTCGCACGTGCCGTCATCACATATTGCTTACTAATTTCATCCAGAAAGGAGTTTTTAGTCAGCAGGGTAAGCCCTAGGAAGCCACCGATAGTGAGCGCAATTGTTGGTAAAACCATGTGCCAGAGGTAGTCAGTAATCTTGTGGAACCAATCCAGCTCATCCCAATTATCAGACACCAGCCCTCTCAACGGGAACCAATCCAGATAGTTGCCACCGGCAAAAATAATCACCAATAAAACGGCAAACAGAAATCCGGGAATAGCACTTAGCGTAATCAATAATGTGGTGGTTCCGGTATCAAAGCGTGCGCCGTGATGACGTGCCTTGTAAATACCAAGTGGAATGCTGATCATGTAAATAATCAGCGTACTCCACAATCCCAGCGAAATAGACACCGGCATTCGTTCCACCACCAACTCCATGACTGAGGCGCCCTTGAAGAAGCTATCACCAAAGTCAAAGGTCAGGTATGACTTCAACATCATCCAGTAACGCTCCATCAATGGCTTGTCAAAGCCGAAGCGTTTCTCTATCTCAGCGACTATTGCAGGGTCAAGACCTCGCGCCCCCAGATAGTCAGTAGTGGCGTCATCACTTTTGACAGAACTGTCCTGCAAATCGTTTTGATTAGCACCACTCACACGATCCAGCACCGAATCATCAATGCCCTGCATAATCGCCATCTGCTGCTCAACAGGGCCACCCGGTGCAATCTGGATAATGAAAAAGTTAAGCGTGATGATCGCCCACAATGTGGGGATCATCAGCAACAACCGTCGTAGAATATAAGCTGTCATACCCGCTCCTTATGAACGTTATTTCGCTTCAAGTGCTGCCGCTTTTTCCTGATCAATCCACCATGCGCCATCACCCAAGGCATAACGGGGTGTCGTTTCAGGCTTGCCAAATTTATCCCAGTTGGCGACACGGAACTTACTGATGTTCCACTGTGGAATCATGATGTAACTGTGCATCAGAACACGATCAATCGCCTGCCCTAAAGGAATCAGCTTGTCTTCATCTTCTTGAACCTTCAGCATCTCTTCCATCAGGTAATCCACGGCTTTGTCCGTTAAATTGGCGGGGTTATAGCTAGATTTTACACTGTCAGAATGGAACTGCTGATCCATGCGTGGGCTTGGGTATGGAAACGGCCCATAGCCACCAATAATCATGTCGTAATCATGCTCAGTACGGCGATTCATATACTGACTGCTATCTACCGTGCGGATATTCATTTTGATTCCTGCTCGCTCCAGATTACTACGGAATGGCAACGCCACTTTTTCCATACTTGGACTGACCAGTAACAATTCAAACTCAAACTGTTTTCCAGTGTTGTCATTGATTAGCTTCTGGTTCTTGACCGACCAACCTGCTTGCTTAAACAAGCGAAGTGCCTGCCGCAAGTTACTACGAATATTTCCAGAACCATTCGTTTTAGGCAACTCAAACACATCAGTAAACACACTGGCAGGAATCTGATCTTTGATTGGCTCTAAAATTTTCAGCTCTTCTTCAGATGGTAAGCCCTCGGCATAGTATTCCGTGTTCATAAAGAAACTGGTGACACGCTGATATTGACTGTAGAACAGATTTTTATTCATCCACTCAAAGTCCATCAGGTAAGTCATCGCCTTTCGTACGCGCAAATCAGTAAACTGTGGCTTTTTGAGGTTAAAGACAAAACCTTGTGCACGCAGTGGTATGTTGTGCTTGATGTCAGATTTGATCACGCGTCCATCTTTAACCGCAGGGAAGTCATACCCCGTCGCCCAACGCTTTGCCGTGTTCTCATTCCATTTATCAATATGCCCTGCTTTGAACGCTTCAAAGGCAACCGTTTCATCGCGGTAATAGTCGTACTTGATTTCGGCTTCGTTGAGCAGACCTTTCATCGCTGGCAGGTCTTTTGCCCAGTAATCTTCAAGGCGCTCATATTTGACGTATTTACCGAACTTATAATCTGAGATTTTATAGGCACTACTACCAACAGGTGGCACTTTTAGTGGTTCATTCAATTTATGATCTTTCCAAAAATGCTCAGGGAAAACGGTGAATGAACACAAGGCCATCATGCGCGACTTGTCTTTGGTCTTGAGGTGAAATTTGACCCGATAATCATCAAGTAATTCGATTTTTTCAACAAAACTATAATACGCTTTTAGACCGGGCAGGCCTTCTTCGGTGAGTTTTTCAAAGGAGAACTTAATATCACTGGGTTTAATCCGCTCGCCATCATGGAACACAGCACGCTTGTCGATGTGGAAAGTGATAGCTGAGAAATCGCTGTGGTAACTGATTTTCTCTGCGATTAGTGGGTAATAGGCACTTAGGTCATCATCGGAACTTGCCATGATGTCATCATTCAGATTGCCCGAGCCTTTTGCTGCATCGCCTCGTTGCGAGTAAGGATTGAAGTTATCAAAGGTTCCCATCGCCCAATCGTTGATGGTACCACCCAGAGGTGCGTCCGCATTCACATAGTCAAAGTTGGTGAAGTCTGGTGCATAGTGAGGTTTGCCACGAAGCGCAATAGTGGTTGCTTCGATAATGGTGACGCCATCGCTGGTCGTTTCTGCCTCGGTGTTGTTTTGGGCTGTGGTCTCGGTACTGGCTGATTCTGAGTCTTCTGATGCAGCCTCAGTTTTGGCTTCAGCTTTATCGGCTTGTTCTACTTTCTCTTCCGTTGCAACCTCAGCGGCTTTATCGGTGCTCTCTTCAACGTTAGCCTTAACAGAACTGGTCTCAGCGGTTTTTTCTGCACTGTCCTCAACTTTTTCCTCAGCTGAACTGGCTTCAGTGACTTCTTTCTTCACCTCAACGGCCGCTTCTGGTTTAGTCATTTTGTCGCTGGAGGTGTCGGCTTGAGTAGTCTGACTTGTATCTGATGTGTCCATCTTTTCTGCTGATTTATCTTTACCAGCGGTTTCTGGTTCATCATTTTTGACTGCAGAATCAGTGGATTTATCATCATCGGCTTCAGGCTGGTCTGCTACTGGCTTCTTCTCCTCAGCTTCAGCGACGTTAACTTTTTCCTCAGCTGCTTTAACTTTGTCCTCAGCAGCAGCCTTAGATGCCTTCATCGCAGCTTCAATCTGCGCGACGGCATCATCGACTTTTAAGGCACCTTTATCAGTCTTGGAATCCTCAGCATACACACCACTACTCAGCAGTCCCATTGCCAACAAGCTTACTACCAACCTCATAATCTCTCCCTTTGGTGTTTTAATCATTAGTCAGGCAAGATTTTGGATTATTAGCGATAAGCCCCGTTAATCATTGCCAAGATGTCTTTTGTTTGGTCAACCAGTTTGTAACATGGTTCAACAGTGCGTCTTCTTCTCCATCAAAGAAGTGATCCGCACCCTCTTCTACTACTTGTTCATACGCTGCATTATGCGATTGAGATTCCTTGCGTGCCAATGAAGATTTCGTCACGCTCTCCAGATCGTCAGAACCAAACAGATCCAACATAGGCATATCAATCTTCTTAAGGTGTTCCAGAGTATTACGCTCTGGCGCAGATCCGCCACCCCCCATACCAATAGCAACAAAACCGTCAACCTCAGGTTTATTCAGACTCAGATGATAAGCGGTCATAGATGAACCCAGACTGTGCGCAATTAAAACAACCCGTTTAACATCCATTTCTTCTTTGAGGTATTTAATAGCGGCATCAATACGCGCAGGTACTTCCGGAAACACCTCGGTATATTCATCGTGCGTTGCATCGTTTGCCAACACCGGCATCTGAATCGAAATAGTATGCCATCCCTGTTCAGTCAGGCCCACCCTTAGAGGCTGAACAATTGTCGACCAATTAGGATGCACACCCGAGCCATGCATGACAACAGCACCGTAAGGCGTATCACCTTCAGCATTCTCAGTCACCAGCGATAAAAAATCACTTTTACCATCATTCAGGTAATGTTCTTCGCCATCCATTAACGCATCGACGACTTGGTCAGCCCAACGCTTCTCTTTTTCCAAATCTGAGGCTAACACCTCATGACCCATCAATATCGATACACTCAGTAAACAGCCTACTATTTGTTTACGCATCTTTGACTCCTCCAGTTACGCTTAGCGTTTAGTTTCAATCGCCCCCAGCACACCATCCCAGAATTCCACTCTGGCATTGACCGCAACTCGTGCGGCTTCGATGGCCTCTTCAATCTTAACGGGGTCACCAGCACACAAACCGTTTAACAGGCGTAACGATAAGGGTGCATGAAAATCCTGATCTAAATGAATATGCCTATTGAGATAGAAATGAAAAATAGGTGCTTGCTGATCAGTCACACCGATACGCCTCAAAATAGAACGAAACATCATGGGAATGATATGTTCACGCCCCAGCGCTAAAGCAGCCGCTACCTCATGAGGTCTGTTTTTTTCGATAAATCCGAATGTTGTTTGTGTAAATCGTCGCGATGGCAGCGGCACCTCAGGCATCTCCAAAGCACCCTGAATACCACCATCCAGCAATGTTTGGATAAACGTTTCAATACCTGTGGTATTCGCACCGACCTCTTTCATAGCGAGTTGATATAGCTCGAAGTGGCTGGAAAACTCACCCGTAATATGGGTTTCGTCCGATTCTTCCTCAAGTACTAACTCATTGATAAAACGCCTGACACTAGCGTCTCCCAGAGGAGTCCAGGGGTATTGAGTCGGAGCGACTACTGACTGCAGATACTTAATCAGTGACATAAAGTCCCATACCGAATAGACATGATGCTGCATGAAGCATTGTAAGTCTTCGATGGTGGCAACCGCTTGGTAGATGGGGTGGTTGTCCAGCGTTTGGTTGAATGACTGGATAACTTCAATCGTAATTTCTCTCGGCAAAATAGCCTCTCTCTCATTAAATAATATGGCTGCAATGAACTCAAATTTATCAAGTCAGATTGAGTGTCTCAAATAGCCCTACAGAATTACTCTGGAAATTAAGAGATATATTCGTATATTCAGGGACTTACTCAGCCAAAAAATTGCGTTTTATCAATGCAAGATCAACTGCACTAAAAGTATTCTTACAGCATTAATCACCCGGAGAATACACCATGAAATTGACTCAATTAATCACTACATCATTACTCGCTGCGAGCTTTGCATTCCCGGTCGCAAGCTTTGCTGATAATCGTGAACTGTCCGCGCCAGTCATAGAACTAATGCCACACCTCAAGAAATTACGCACCGAACTAAAATTAGATGATGCACAGAATCAGGTGATCGATAACTGGCTAGCCGAAGCCCCAATTAAACGCAAAGAACTGGAAGCACAAACACTGGAAGTCCGTGCGAAGCTCAGGGATGCTTTATTAAATCGCGATGAGCGTATGGTCAGAGACCGCCTGAAAAAAGAGCTGCAAGAAATGAATACGCGACTGATTGAAATGCGTAGCCTCTGTGCAAGAATGTTACATGACACACTCACCGATGAGCAATACAAAAAAGTAGCTGACAGTTACCGTGCTGAAACAGGCCTGTAACAAGCGCAGATAACTGACTGTATACAAACCTGTGTGGTTAGGGATGACCGCTCTAAATTTACGCCAGGCGACCATAAAAGGTCATTCGGGCAGACTCCGATAACGTGATGCCCGGCTGACCATTGTATGCCAACACCACCAACATACGGGTTTTACCTCCCTCGGTTGGTGTGACCCGATGCATGGAATTTCGTCCACGAAACAGCGCCAGAGAACCTTCATTGATTTCAAGCGAGGAAACCTCAGTCTCACCTTTCAATACCGCATCGACAGCTTCAAAATTCATCTCACCACGATCAGCATCCCGCACGTTTTTGACATATTCAAAAGCACCACCGCCCTCAGGCTTCTGAATCAACAAGGTAATCGCGAATGAAGAGTTATCAAAATGCCAACCTAACTCCTGCCCTTCCCCGGCAAAATGAACGTTAATCGATGACAAATCATCGGCATATTGGTAAAGCGCGTCTTCACCCAATACAAAGCACAGAAATGCTTTAAACACCTCAGAATCATATAAGGTTCTAAGTGGTGAATCCGCTGAGAGCTGATCATCAGTGATGCAGCCTTTGCTGGAATCTACTTCGCGGTTACGGGGATGAGTCAGTGGATAATCCGAATCCGGCGGAGTCAAAAATACATTATGTTTTTGCTGACAAAACCAAGCCTGATCCTGCTTAGCCTCACCCTCTGTTTTAACCTGCTGGATTGCTGCTTCAGAGAAAAAATTGTGAAGTACTAAAGCCCCATGCTGGTCAAATTCCGCTTTGCAACGAGCCTGAAAATCACGATCAGAAATAGGGTTTGAGGATAGATTTATCACATCACTCAGATTATTCATTATTGCTTCTCCGCATTACCAAGGCACGGCTAATTATCCAAGCTCAACGCTCTTCATCCGACTGATCCAGAAGAACCAATCATTGAACCCGGTCTTTTTCAGAGTCAGCGCCCGCCATTAACTCGTCAGTATATCGTCGCCCGGTCACAGTACTTTCATTAATCAACTCATCAAGCTCGGCCATCGTTTCATCATCAAGCGTGATCTCATGAGCCTGTGCATTTTCCTGCATGTATTCAATATGCTTGGTTCCGGGAATCGGCACCATGGTTTGCTGTCCGGCACTATTCTTTTGATTTAGCAGCCAAGCCAGCGCTAGTTGCGCCATGCTACACCCCACACGCTCAGCAATTTCACAGTAAGGCACGAGTAATTGATTATTCTTGGCGAATGCCTCCGGCTCAAATCGCGGTCTGGCAATAGTACAGCGCAAATCAGCATCGCTCAGTTGTGATACATCCTGGGACTTACCCGTCAAAAACTGTCTGGCCAGTGGTGAAAAGGGTACAAAGGTCACACCAAGCTCTTCACAGGTTTCCAACATGCCGAACTCGGGTGTGCGTGACCATAAAGAATATTCTGACTGAACAGCAGCCACCGGATATTCTGCATGAGCACGGCGCAAGGTATCACTGGAGATTTCAGAAAGGCCGATTTCTCTTAACTTACCCTCTTTGACCAAATCGCCCAACGTCCCTGCACTTTCCTCAATCGGCACATTTTTATCCAAACGATGCAGGTAATACAAGTCGATCACATCCGTTTGCAGACGCTTAAGACTAGCTTCACATTGCTTTCTCAGCGTTTCAGGACGCCCGTCGATTTTACCAACGCCGTTTTCATCCTTATACAACGCACATTTACTAGCCAGTACAAACTCGTGCCGACGACGCTTAAGTGCTTCACCAATCAAAGCCTCATTGTGCCCACCGCCATACATAGTGGCAGTGTCTAAGAAACGATATCCGGCATCAATCGCTTGGTTGAGTAACTTAGTTGAAACCACGTCATCAGCAGGTCCATAGCCCATCGACATATTCATACAGCCTAAGCCTATTGCCGAGACTTCAAGCGAGCCAATTTTACGTGTATGCATGAGGGAGAAGCTCCTGAAAAAGGATCAATATAACGGAGTTTTGGCGATGAGGGCAACCGTCTGAATAAAGGTTACTGCTAAAGTGTTTTTATTGGAAAAGTCACGCTGAATGCCGCACCGGGTTTACGGTTCTCTACCGCTACGGTTCCCCCCATACTAGTCACCATTTGTTGCACCAATGACAGACCGATACCAGTACCGGTAGTTTCGCGGGTCAGCTCATTCTCTGTGCGGTAAAACAGCTTAAAGATCTGTTTCAACTGCGCCTTATCAATCCCCGGACCAAAGTCACGAATCGTGAAACTCACTTGATGATTCGCCATACCCTGACAGCTCAACTCTACTTTTTTCATCTCAGAGTCAGCAGAAAACTTGATGGCATTATCCACCAAATTAATCATGATCTGAGTTAGCCAGTCAGTATCTACCTCAATTGTCGCGGCTTTGGTCGACTCATCACAAAACAGATCCAGCGTGTAATCAGCCCGCTCCAGCTGCACCGTAATTTTGGACTGAATGTCGCGGAGCAAGCTGGCCACTTCACACTCGGATAGTTCAGCCTGTTGCTCGTTTCTCGTCATTCTTGCCAATTGCAGCACATTATTTATCAGGCGGGATAAGCGCTCACTTTCATCAAAAATAAAGTCGTAATAGCTACGCTTTTTATCCTCACTCGCCCAGCCTTCGCGCAGCATTTCTCCATACATACGAATCGATGTCAGTGGTGTTTTCAATTCATGACTGACGGCCGATACAAAGTTCTGCTGCTGATTCACCAGATCAATTTGCCGTACACCCAGCCGATACATTAGGTAAACGCCTCCGAGCAAGACTGACGCCAGCACGATTCCCAACCACACAATGACTTGGCCACCTGCCCCCATAGGAAGCTGGATAATACTGTAGATCAATTGTAGGTCGCTTAAAGGATCTGACAAACGCATCTGATACAACTGCTCACCCATTAACTCACGGCGATCCGTCAGATAGCCGGAGTTGGAGCGACCGGAGAATGCTGCTAATACATCGGACTTATAGGCAACCAGCAAATTACTCATATCAGACAAGCCGGTGCTACTAAAAGCTTGTTTCACCGAGGCATCGAGAAATTCATTTTGTTTGATCAACATGCCCTGAATATAACGCTGCTCGTTGAGCCAGACTTTGCGAAACAACATGAAGTGCCCGCTTTCCAGTAGCTGCAGCTCAAACGGATCAATCTCACTTTCAAAGGTTTTCACACGCAGCTTGTCACGCTCAACGGGTGCATCCGCCGCAGAATCATTTTGCAGTGATGAGGAATAAAAGTCCCGACTAGCCTCAGGTAAGACATTCTGTTCAAAACGCGGAGCAGGCGCACTTTTACTTATCTGAACTTTACTTTGTCTACTCACAAGCTCAGGCTCTGTGGACTTGAGCTTGGCGACAATAGACTCTTTTTTTTGATAGGTCTGCTGGAGTTGTAAATCTTCAACCTTGCCCAGACTCACCTTTTTTCTAGCCGCCGACTGTGCCACAGGTGCTGATTCCAGAGCGTCACTCACTAAGCGCTCTTCAACAGCCTCCGCCAGCACTTCCATATCATTTAACGCTACATCTGGTGCTCGGATACGATTATTTTGGGCAGCCAAAATACCCTGTATTTGATTTTGCAGGCTCAAGCGCTGATCCAGCTCTTTGGCATTAATGCCGTAGCTTTCTGACTGTGATAAAGATTGGTCATCCGGCACCAGCGGCGTATTTAACACACCACTGGCATCCACCTGAAAGTAACCCAACAAACCGGGAATCTCTGACTCCGGAGGAAAATTTGATAAGGGTGAGCGCTGTAAAAAGCCCGCGCTGGCATCACCGGCAATGTTTAAAAAGGCATAATCGGTAAAAGGGCGCTGATTTTCCTTTTCTAATAAGTCACCCAAGCTGGAATCAATCCGCTCCGATAACTCCTCAGCCATGCGTTGATGCTGGTGAAACGTCTCCCACTTTAAGCGTGTGTAAGACTGCTGAACCAGCAAAGCACCAGGAATAAACAAAGTGATAAAGAATACGCCCAACCAACGGCGCAGCTTTTGTTTATCCAGTGTTTTTAAGCTATTTTTTATCATTATTTAAGGGGTGAAGGCGGCTGTATTTCAAGCTTATAACCCGCGCCACGTACCGTGGTCAGGAATACTGGCGAAGCAGAATCAGCCTCTATTTTGCGGCGTAATTTGGCGATATGAATATCGACCGTGCGGGTTTCTAACTCCAGGTCATCCGCATAACCCCAAACCTTATGCAGCAGCTCATCACGCGATACCGGACGCTCTGAATTCGCCTGTAAATACTGTAGTAAATCAATTTCACGTCGCGTAAATGACAAGACTTTATCACCCGCCTTTCCCGATAAGTTCTGGCAATCAATCATAGTATCCTCAGATAACTCAATGCATGTCACGGCTTCGTTACTGCCAACCACCCGACGCAATACTGCCTGCACCCGCAACACTAACTGAGCCACTGAAAACGGCTTCGACACATAATCATCAGCACCGAGTGATAAGCCCTGAATGATATCCTCATCGTTACTTTTGGCGGTCAGCATAATAATCGCCTGATCACGACTTTGTTCACGAATCCGGTTACAAATCTCAAAGCCATCCATCCCCGGCAACATGACATCCAGCAGAATTAAATCAAACTCACCACTCAAGCCTTTCGCCAAACCGTCATTGCCATTGTCAGCAAAATCAACTTCATAACCGTGATAAACAAACACATCAATCAAGCCCATACGGATGGCTGGCTCATCTTCGACAATCAGAATTTTGTGGGTTTGAGACATGTCATTCACCTATTCATTTTCTTATCATAGCCTAACAAGGCGGCTCATCAGTATTGTAACTTTTTTGTAAAACACGCTGCCCAATGTTTTACATAGATGTGTCTATTCCAACAATCGGTGTCTGCCTACACTGGCTTCATTATCACTGCTTAGCCTTGCGCAGCTCAACACTGCACAGCACTGAACCACACGCTGTAACGCTAAGCCTTCAAAACGAAATGACTTAGATCATGCAAAACAGGAAGCCATTATGAACAAGCAACTATTAGCCCTTAGTATCGCCGCCATCCTTAGTTCAACGAGTTCTTTGCTCACGCAAACTACATTAGCAGAAACTGTGATTAAATCGACAACCACGACAACAATCAGCACTGATCCGCTGCTTAGCAATACGACAGATATGTCCCGGATTAACAGGATCGCTAACCAACAACCAAAAATTGAAGTCGTGTTTGTACTGGACACCACCGGCAGCATGAGCGGTTTGATTAAAGCGGCTAAAGAAAAAATCTGGTCAATCGCTAGTACAATGGCTCAGGCGCAAACTGCACCGGAAATCAAGATGGGTCTGGTGGGCTATCGCGACCGTGGCGATGCTTATGTCACTAAGACAATCGATTTATCGGAAGATCTGGATTCCATGTATTCCACATTGATGGATTTTCAGGCGCAAGGTGGTGGTGACACCCCCGAAAGTGTCAATCAAGCCTTGTATGATGCTGTTCACAAAATGTCATGGAATCAGGATCAATCGACTTATAAGGTAGTATTTTTAGTCGGCGATGCACCAGCGCATATGGATTATCAGGATGAGGTTCAATACCCCGAAACCATTCGCATTGCGCAAGACAAAGGCATCATTATTAATGCGATTCAAAGTGGTCATCACCGCCAAACCACCCGCAACTGGCAGCGAATCGCCAAGCTTGGCCAGGGAGATTACTTTCAGGTCGGCCAGTCGGGTAATGCCATTGCCATCGCGACGCCGTATGATGATGAGCTAGCCCAACTCTCCAAAGACCTCGACAAAACCCGCGTTTATTACGGCACCGTACAAGAAAAACGCAAGCAGGAAGCAAAGATCGCGGCCAGTAGCAAACTGCACCGTGAATCCAGCAAACAATCTCAGGCACGCCGTGCCGCGTTTAATACCTCCGCCAGTGGTAAAAGCAATTTTCTGGGTGAGAAGGAGTTAGTGGAGGAAGTCGTGCGTGGTGATGTCGAGCTATCAGCGATTGCGACCGAACAATTACCGGAAGAAATGAAAGCCATGAAGCCATCGGCGCAGCTGGGTTATATCAAACAGAAGGCGGCTAAGCGACGGGAGCTTCAGGTGTCGATCAAACAATTGGCAGCTAAACGAGATGCTTTCCTCAAACAAAAAGTTGCAGAGTCAGGCATGGAGAAGGACTCATTGGATGCTCAGATCTTCGATGCCATTAGCGAGCAATCCGCTAAAAAAGGTCTGGTTTATGATAAGAAAGATATGAAGTATTGATAGCAATCACCTGCTACTGGGCTACAAAGAGCCACTAAGCATCCGTCTAACAGACTCGCGTACACATCAGCTAAGCACTAATGCGACCACTGGTAACCTACTAGTGGTTGCTTATACCACTAAGTATAGGCAGATCGTCCTCGGCACCCTACTTTAGGAGGTATGATTTCCTAATGACAGAATACCAGCGCTAATGAAGACTTTGATCACAGTTGTACTGATTGCCTTTGTATGTGGAGCCTTGTTTGCATGGGTGGCTAATCTGCAAACGGATGACATTGATGCACCCATTCAACCATCATTTAAGGAAGCAGAAATTGGTGAAATCAAGCTAACCGATCACGATAATCAAACACTAAACCTGAAGTCATTTCTGGGTAAGACGGTGGTGCTGAGCTTTATGTTTAACGGCTGTAGTCCGGTGCAAACCGTTGGTTTACGTCGCGTGTTTCTGGATCATGAATTAAACAGCAAAGATAAAGGCATTGTGTTCTTATCAATCTCCGTTGCCCCCGAAACAGATACCCCTGCGCTTTTGAAAAGCTTCGCTACGCGCTACGGCATAGATGCTGATAACTGGCGTCTTGGCATTACCAACCGTAGATCGCTAGATCGCTTACTCCAGACGTTTAACGCTGGGAAAACCATTGAAAGCGACCCAAATGCTCACCTAAACACGGTCTTTTTAATAAACCCAACAGGCCATAAAGAGAAGGTTTATAAAGGATTTCCGATCAGCCCAAGTAGGGTTTATGCAGATCTGGAGGACTATATGACCGGGCGCTAAAATCAGCCCTCTTCTGGTACAACACCATGTACTCCAAATTGCACCTCATGCCGGGAAATAACAGCTTCGATACATCATTTGCGGCACCCAAGGCTGCATGGTATTGTTTTTAAAACAATACTTTGTCGAGGCAAGCTATGAATTTCAATGATTGGTCTGAAGAAATAAGCAAAAATCTTAAACAAGCTCAGGAGCAATACTGGAAAAATATGGCAGAGTTACACGCCAAAATTTCAGGCTCTGCGCCTCCGGAAACACCAAATATGACGGAAGGACTTGAGCGCCTCTGGTCATTAATCAGCCCACAAATGCCTAAGCAAGCCGATGACATGATGAAGCAAGTTTTCGGAATGGGTAAAGGTCGGGATCAGTTCGCTGATAATTTCACTGCATGGAAAGATGTGGTTGATTCTTTGGTGGAGTCACAATTGCACTCATTTGGGATTCCGACCAAAAAGGCTCAGGAAGAGTTGGTAAATCAGGTGGAAGCTTTGACTCTTGAGAATGAAACACTTAAGACACGGATAAAAGAGCTGGAAGCGGAATTAGCAAAGCAAGACAAAGCAGCTTCTAAAAAAAGTAGTACAGGCACTGGCTCGAAAACCAAGAAAATATCGACACCCGCAAGTGTGAAAAAAATGCCAAAGTCCAAAGCGAAAGCAAAACCGCTTTCAAAAGCAAAAACCACTAAAGCGCCCTCCTCAACCACGGATACAGCACCACCAAAAAAGGCAGCAAAAACTACCCCAAAGACAACGCCGAAGACAACCGCCAAAAAGCCTGTCACTAAAAAGCCAGCAAGCACGAAGAAAAGCACTGCAAAGGCAAAACCGGATGACTTGAGTCAGGTAAAAGGTATAGGCCCGGTTATTCAAAAGAAACTCATTGCCGCAGGCATTACCAGCTTTGCACAGCTGGCAGCCCTCTCGCCGGATCAAGCGCAGAAGCTGGATGAACAACTCAATTTACAAGGCCGCATGGCTCGTGAGAACTGGGTCAGTCAAGCTGCAAAACTCGCGACGGGTGATGCCACATAAAACCTTAAAAAATGGTAATTTTCTGACTTATTCAGCCCCTTGAAATTCCATTTCTAATTCATAAAATATTTCCGGTTTGCGCTGCATAATAGCAGACATACCCGCAAATCAGCTAATAAAACAAACAATTAGAAATCTGAGGAACGTCAATGATTCAGGTCAGTCAACTGTGTCGCCACTACGGCGACTTCAAAGCCGTTGATGATGTCTCATTTGAGATTCAACCCGGCGAGGTGGTAGGACTACTCGGCCATAATGGCGCAGGTAAAACCACCATTATGAAAATGATAACCGGCTTTTTAGAGCCCACATCCGGCAGCATTCGTGTCGATGATCTGGAAGTCGGAAAACACACCCAAGCGATTCAAAAACGCATCGGCTACTTACCGGAAAACTGCCCGGTATGGCCCGAGATGACGGTTATCGACTATCTGGAGTATCAGGCCAGTTTACACGGTGTCAGTAAAGCGAATCAATCCGCCGCAGTCGCCAAAGCCATTCGCCGTACCGCACTTCAGCACAAAGCTACCGACAGCATTCAAACCCTGTCACGCGGTTTACGCCAGCGGGTTGGCGTGGCACAAGCCATACTGCATGACCCCGACATTATTATTCTTGATGAGCCAACCAATGGTTTAGACCCGACCCAAATTCACCAGATGCGCGAACTTATCGCGGAGCTGTCACAAAGCGCTACCGTCATTATTTCCACGCATATTTTGCAGGAAGTACAGGCGGTGTGTGAGCGGGTGTTGATTATGCGCTCGGGGAAGCTAGCAGTAGATTCGCGGTTGGATGAGTTGCAAACCGGACATCATTTATTGCTGGCCGTGGATAACGATAAAGCCTCGGATTACCTGAAAAAAGTATCAGGTGTAGCAGGCGTAAAACGTGCTGATAGTGATCTTGCTGAAGGTGCCGGCAGTGCACAAACCACTAGTGAAGCTAAAGAGTCTGGAAAGCAATCCGCTGATGCACCGGTCAATTACATCTTAGAAGCCGATGCTAATACCGCGCCGGATGTGGCTGCCGCCGTGCATGCCGCGGGTGACAAACTGTATTACTTGCAAGCCGAAAAACGCAATCTGGACAGTGTATTCGCCGAGGTGAATGCGCAGGCACAAGGCTAAGGGAGAAGTCATGTTTCAGGTATTTAAAAAAGAATTTAACAGCTTCTTTGCATCACCTGCCGCCTGGTTGTTTATGGGTGCATTTTTGCTGGTCACATTATTTATTTTCTTCTGGGCAGAAGCGTTTTTTGCCCGCAACATTGCTGATTTAAAACCACTGTTTCGCTGGATGCCAATCCTGCTGATTTTCCTCGTTGCCGCGCTAACTATGCGCAGTTGGTCGGAGGAACGACGCTCCGGCACGCTGGAAAGTTTGCTCACCAGTCCGGTATCTCCGACGCGTCTGGTTTTCGGCAAGTTCTTCGCCAGCCTTGCCTTGGTAGCACTCGCACTGGTACTAACCCTTCCTTTACCAGTCACGGTGTCCATGATGGGGCCGCTGGATTGGGGACCGGTGATTGGTGGTTATCTGGCGAGCTTATTCCTAGCTGCGGCCTATATTGCCATTGGTTTATATATGAGCGCGCGCACGGATAATCCGGTTGTCGCACTCATTCTGACCACCGCCGTTGCCGGTTTTTTCTATCTGCTAGGTTCCAATACACTCACCGGGTTAGTCGGTCACGAAATCGCCGGATTTATGTCGCTACTGGGCACGGGTTCGCGGTTTGATTCAATCACTCGCGGCGTGTTGGATGTACGTGATTTGTACTATTACCTCTCCATTGTCGGTATTTTCCTGACGCTGAATATCTTCTCATTGGAACGCTTCCGCTGGGCCGGTAATCCGGTGTCATCTCGTCATAAGCAGTGGGGTATGATTGTTGCTCTGGCTATTCTGAATTTTATTTTAATGAATGTCTGGCTGAGTCCGATTGGTAAAGCGCGTGTGGACTTAACCGAAGGCAAAATCTATTCACTGTCAGAATCCACCCGAGGTTATTTGCAGCAATTGCAGGAACCACTACTGATTCGCGGTTACTTCTCATCAAAAAGTCATCCGCTGCTGGAGCCTCTCACTCCACAAATCAAAGACCTGCTGGAAGAGTATCAAGTCGTTGGGGGCGAACGGGTACGCGTGGAGTTTGTTGACCCACACACCGATCAGTCGCTGGAGGAAGAAGCTGCGGATAAATACGGCATTCGTCCGGTACCTTTCCGCATGGCCAGCCGCTATGAGGCGGGCGTGGTGAACTCCTATTTTGATCTGGTGGTGGCTTATGGTGATCAGTACGAAACTTTGTCCTTTAATGATTTGATTGAAGTCAAAGGTGGCGGCGATGGTGAGCCGGAAGTACTGTTAAAAAATCCGGAATACGCCATTACCCGCGCGGTGAAAAAGATCGCTAATACCTATCAGGCTGGCGGCAATATCTTTGCCTCCCTGCAAAAGCCAGTGGCATTTCAGGCCTATATTTCAGCAGATAATAAACTGCCGGAATCCTTGGCAGAGCTGCGCAAATCACTGGATGAAATCATTACGGATCTGAAAACCGAGGCCGGCGATAAACTCACTGTGAGTTTTGAAGACCCGGATGCTAATCGTGAATTGGCTAACCGCTTACAGCAGGATTACGGCTTTGGCCCACAAATCGCCAACATCTTTGATCCCAAACCATTCTGGTTCTATATGTTGCTGCAAGGTGATGGCGAGCTGGTACAGGTTCCGCTGCCTGCAGATCTAGATAAAAGCACGCTCAAGCAGTCCATTACCGCAGCCGTACAGCGTATGGCACCGGGTTATTTGAAGACGGTTGCTTTAGTCACGCCTGAGCCTGCTGCACCTGCGAATCCGTATATGCCACAGCCGCCTGCTGGTAAAAGCTACGACGGTTTGCAGCAAGTCTTGGGTGAAAACGTGCGTATGATTAATACCGACCTAAAGGACGGTCAGGTGCCAACCAATGCCGATATGCTGGTTTTGCTGGGGCCGGATAATCTGGATGAAAAGCAGCTATTTGCGGTGGATCAATTCCTAATGCAAGGCGGCACTGTGATGCTAGCAACCTCCCCTTATGATGTGGCAATCACCAATACACTGGAAGCTAAGAATCACAGCTCGGGCATGGATGAATGGCTACAACATCACGGTCTGACGCTGGAAAAAACCATGGTGCTTGATCCTAAAAATGCCTCATTGGCTGTGCCAGTACGTCGTCGTTTAGGCAGTTTATCGCTTAATGAAATTAAGATGATGCCCTACCCGCACTTCCCTGATTTACGCGGTGATACGCTGAATGGTGACAATCCAACCACCTCTGGTTTGGGCCAAATGACACTGAACTGGGCCTCGCCTATTGACGTGGATGCGGATAAAAACAAGCAGCGCACCGTCACTGAGTTAATGCGCTCCTCCGATGATAGTTGGGTCGCTGATTCGCTGAATGTGATGCCGGACTATCAGCAATATCCATCGACCGGTTTTACCGTGCCTGCTGAGCGTGGTGCCGAAGTGCTGGCGGTGAGTGTCGATGGTCAGTTTGAGTCCTGGTTTAAGGGTAAAGACTCACCACTGATCGAAGCGCCGGAAAAACCCGAATCACCTCTGGCACTGGCGGATGAGATTAATAATGGTGCACCAGCGGAAGCCGCTACCACTCAGGATGCGGAAGAAAAGAAAACTGTGGTAAGCAGTGTTATTTCACGCTCCTCGGATTCAGCACGCATCATTCTCATCGGTAGTAACACCTTTGCCAGTGATCAGGTGCTAAACCTTGCGTCACAGGCACAAGGCACGTTCTACACGCAGCCGCTGGAGTTCATCCAAAATGCCATTGACTGGTCGCTGGATGATCAGGCTCTGCTCAGTATTCGTAGCCGTGCGCAATTTGCCCGCACACTAGAACCTATGCAGCAGTCATCGCGCTTCTTCTGGGAATACCTCAACTATGCACTGGCTTTAGGTGGTCTGGGCTTGGTTTGGGTATGGCGACGTGCGCGTAAAGCCAGTAAGCAAAAACATTATGAATCGCTATTAGCGGAGGTATAAATCATGAAAACAATGATCTCAATACTGGCCGTGGTCGCGGTCTTACAAGTTGGTTTGGCAGTGTGGGCGTTTTCCGGAAAAACGCAACTCAGTGGTCAGGCCGCCTCATCCACCTTGCTGAACTTTGACAAAGCGCAGATCGATCAGGTCAGCATTAATGGTAATGACACCACCCTCGAACTCAGCAAACAGGATGGCAAATGGCAAACTGCTGAGGCCTTTCCGCTAGAGGCCGGAAAAATGGACGCACTACTGGAGAAATTGGCAGGGCTGAAATTTGGTCTGCCAGTGGCTACCTCTGAGGCTGCATTGAAGCGATTTAAAGTTGCTGACGATGCGTTTGAACGTCGTGTGTTACTAAAAAAATCGGGTAATACGGTCGCTGAATTGTTTCTGGGAACCGGCTCTGGTGTGCGTAAAAGTCACCTGAGAAATGCCGATCAGGAAGCAGTCTACGTGGCAGAAATTGGTAGCTATGACGTACCGATTGCGGTGGATGAGTGGCAGAATAAGACTTTGCTGCAAGTTGCTAAAGACGATGTGATTGGTATAAAGCTCGGTGATTTAAATCTGAGTTTAATGGAAGAGAAGCCGGATACTCCAGTGGCAGCGGCAAAGGAATCAGCAACTTCGACGTCACCAAAACCAAAGCTCTGGAAAGCAGACTCTCTAGCTGAAGGTCAGCAATTAGATCAGTCAGCGATAAATCAGGCCTTATCTTCGTTTGATAGCTTGCGCATCAGTAAAGTATTGGGTAAAGAGGCCAAGCCGGAGTATCAGCTGGATAAACCTGAAGTCACTGTTAGCCTGACATTTAAAGATGGTGAGCGTGGCTATCAGCTGGCTAAAATAAAAGACTCTGAAGAGTATGTGGTGAAAGCGACGGACCGCGAGGAGTATTTTGAGCTGTCCAGCTTTACAGGGAAGACGTTGGTTGAGCGGGTTTCACGTGAGGCTTGGGTGAGTGAGCCGGAGCAAGAGGAATCTGCTGATTCTGAGATGAAATCAGAAGCTGTAGTTGAGCCTGAAGTGACGGTTGAAGACAAGCCTGATAGTACAATAAACACTCCGGCTAATACCGCAACCGCAAGAAAACCTGTGGAGGCGAAAGAACCGGAAGCCAGAGATGAAGCAGCTGTTGATTCAGCAGAAGAAAAGCTTACGGAGAGTACTGAGAAAGAATAAATTTCGAAGAACTTAACAGAGCTGGACGCAAATGCGCCTCAGTAGACATACTGGGGCGCTTTTATAATCATTTTACCGGAAACTATCCGTACAACTTGCCACTCTAAGTTCAAAGAACTATAGTTCACTATATCCGGAATATTTCCGTACAATTAGAGGTACACCATGGCAACCGCACGTTTAGATATTCGGCTTGATGAAGAAATCAAGTCCAAAGCAGAGAAGGCATCCGCATTGTTAGGCCTAAAGAGCCTAACTGAGTATGTTGTGCGTTTAATGGACGAAGACTCCACACAAGTAATATCGGAGCATGAAACCATCACCTTAAAAGATGATGTTTTTGATGAGTTCATGGCTGCTTGTGAAAAAGCAAAAGCACCAAATCAGGCATTACTTGATGCTGTCGCCTTCAGCGATGAGCAGGGCTTTAAATGAGCTGGGCAAAATCGTTTGAAGAACTGAACAAAATCACTCATGACCGCGATTCTTTTGACTGCGGAGAAACCGAGTTAAATACGTTTATCAAAACTCAGGCAGCGAAACACATGCAGGCAGGAATAAGTCGCACGATGGTACTGCCTGGCACAGAGCCTTTGCCTAATCAAAAGTATCCTATCTGTTCATTTTACAGCATCGCACCAAGCTCGATTGATCGTGAGAGCCTACCGCCTAAACTGGCAAAAAAATTACCACGCTATCCTGTTCCGGTTTTTCTATTAGCTCAACTTGCTGTCCATAAGGAATTTCACGGTAGTGGCTTGGGTAAAGTTAGTCTTAGTAGAGCTCTAAAGTATCTATGGGAAGTTAATGCGCATATGCGGGCATACGCTATTGTGGTTGATTGCCTTACAGAATCAGCACAAAGTTTTTATACAAAATATGGCTTTGAAGTTTTGTGTGAACACAACGGGCGCGTTCGGCTATTTCTCCCTATGAAAACGGTCGAACTATTGTTTTCTACCTCTGACAAGTAGAATTGCAGTGGTTAGTTTACGAACACTCATTAAAGACCTATCAAGCCTACTAAATAATAAAACCCAACCCCATGGCCGCAAACTTACCAGCACTAATCAGGATTAGTATCAGCACGCAAGTCTAGCACCCGACCCACTGTTCGATTCCAGTTAGCGGTACACTCAGGCCCACAACGCTCAACCCAGCGAGGCAAAATCACCTCACGCGCCACGGTATCACGAATAGCCAGGTCCGCTTCAGAAGGTTCCACCAAAGTTATATTGCCAACCTCGCCAATACTGCACGGCCCTGTCGATAAACAGGCCAATGCAATCGCATCTTCAGTCGCAGTCTCACGCCACATTTGCTCAGTCAGCTTTGCCATTTCGTCATTCAGTGTCTTTTGTAGCGGACTACTTAACAGCTTCCACTTCTCCATATTCATGGCACCAAATGCCAGGCCCCAACCGACCCGCAAGGTAAACCCATAAGGAGCAACTTTGTGCAATTGACTGGTATATGCTGACATCGTCCCCGTAATGGCGCAGTCCAAAGAGCCATCAGACAATGCTTTTATCACATCCTTAAACGGTGCATTAACAGGTATCGCACCCACCCCATCAACAAAGTCCCCCAAGGTACTTAAATAAACACGAATCCGCTTTCCTTTCAGATCATCAATACCGCGAATCAAGCTACTGCACCAAATCATCTGGCTAGGAAAGGGGTATAGCGTCATTAACTTGGCGTTGTACTTTTCTTTGAATGCTTGCGCTAAGGTCGGGAAGTAGGCTTCTGACACCTGCTTTTGTACTGCCAGATTTTGTGTCAGTGAGGACAGATCTGCCCCTTCAAAGATAGCGCTTTCACGGTTCACATAACCGGGCAAGCCAAAGGCAAAATCAAACACACCCTGTTTTACGAGGCGCATAATCTCGGAGCCGGGCAAATCCAGTTCGGTTTGCGGCTTTATCTCACCAATAATTTGCTTATCAGTGACTTGAGCGATTCGCTTATTCCAAAACGGCCCTTCGTGCTTTTGGTAATTTGTAAAATATCCCCATGTGCCAACCGCCTTTATAATGACAGTATCATTCGCCCATGACGGATTATGCAGGCAGAACAGGAGGCTTACAGTAGACGATACAACACATATGTATTTATTGATCACTGCTGACAAAAAACAAGATACTCCGAGTAAACTGACACTCAGAGTATCCTGATTTTCACAAACAGACCAGCCCCTATGAGGACATCAATGTTGGCAGATAGAGAACCAGCGATGGAAAGATGGTGATTATGATAATGGCACTGGCGATGATAAAGAAAAACGGCAAAGCAGCTTTCGCCACGTAGAGTATGTTTTTCCCGGTTAAGGCTTGAATAACAAATAGGTTAAAGCCCACAGGCGGCGTAATCTGCGACATTTCAACCACCAGTACCAGAAAAATACCAAACCAGATAAGGTCAATATTCGCCTGAGTCACCATTGGTAACACCACTGAAGTGGTTAACACGATGACCGAGATACCATCAAGGAAGCAGCCCATAATCACAAAAAAGATGGTCAGGTAAAAGATCAGACCCAGTGGCGAAAGTCCTAATGATGCAATCCATTCCGCCAGGGCATTGGGGATTCCAATAAAACCCATGGCCAAGGTCAGGAAGTGCGCACCAACCAAAATCAAGCCCAGCATGCAGGAGTTTTTAACCGCCCCGACAATACTGTCACCCAAACTGGCCCAGCTGAAACTCCCCAGTACCGCTGACAAGAGCAATGCACCGGCCACACCAAGCGCCGCAGCCTCGGTAGGTGTTGCAAATCCTTTGTAAATAGACCCCAATACACCACCGATCAGTAACACAATCGGAATCAACTTCTTTAGTGCCTGAATCTTTTGTTTAAAGCTGTAGCTGATGTCATCAGATACCGTGTCAGCATCTTTATTGAGCATCGTCCACACAACGGTATAGAGCATAAACAAGACAATCAGCACTAGACCCGGCAACGCGCCCGCAAGAAACAAGCGTGCAATCGATACTTCCGCTGACACACCATAAACAATCAGAATGATTGATGGTGGGATTAATAAACCCAAAGTACCAGAGCCTGCCAGCGTCCCAATGGCCATTTTTTCGCTGTAACCACGCTTAGCAAGTTCTGGCAGTGTCATACGACCAATCGTTGCTGCAGTCGCCGCTGATGAGCCTGAAACCGCTGCAAAAATACCGCAACTCAGGATATTGACATGCAGTAGCTTGCCCGGCAGTTTTGATAGCCAAGGTGCTAAACCCTCAAACAAATCCTGCGACAAACGCGTTCTAAATAAAATCTCCCCCATCCAGATAAATAATGGCAAAGCAGTTAATGACCAGCTAGTCATTGCGCTCCAGGAGGATGTGCCAAGTAATAAACCGATACTGTTATTTTCAATTAACAGCAGCCCAATAATCGATACGCCCGTTAGTGTTAAAGCCACCCAGATTCCGGAAGTCAGCATCAGTATCAAACTGGCGAATAAAATAAATCCAATTAGTGTTGAGTCCATGATTTACTCCATACTCCCCAGTTCGTCTTCATGAGCCAGATACTCGGGAGTACCACCCTTAATTGCCGTAACAAAATTATCCAACACGGCGATCATCAAAAACAACGACCCCAGCGCCATAGGCAACTGCACTAATCCCAGCGGCACGGCTAAATAAGTATCGGTGACTTCCTCATAGCTAAACGAGTCGTAAACCGTAAAAAGGGTGTAGTAGGCCAAGTATGTGCAGATCAACAAGCCCACGAATAAATTAAACAACTCAAAATAGCGTCGCACTGAGGCAGGTAAACGAATTAGCAAGATTGACACGCGAATATGCCCACCATTGTTAAACGTATAGGCGAGCCCGAAAAAGACAGTGGCTGACAATAGCCAGCCTGCAAAATCTTCTGATGATGGTATGACGATACCTAGAGATCTCGCCACAATTTGTGACAGGATCAACAACGTCATCACAACAAGACAACCTCCCGAGAGTATCAGGGAGGTTTTATAGAAATAGTGTTTGAATGTCTGCATAGCCATTATCCGGTAACTGATGAAAAGCGACCCGAAGCAATGGGATTAACCCTGCCCCGAACCGCTACAGTGGTGACTTGTTCGCTTTACTGAGCTTTGTAAGCATCAATAATTGCCTTACCAGTCTCACCCGACTCTTCCAGCCAGTCAGCAAGCATCACCTCACCAATAGCACGCATTTCAGATTGCAGCGTGTCGCTTGGCTCAATAACTGTCATGCCATTTTTCTTCAGTGTTTCAGTATCTTCAACCGCCAGTTTACGGCCTAGCTCCCAGCCTTTTTTCTCAGCAGTTTCCGCAGCCGCCAGAATCACCTTTTGTGTTTCTTCGTCCAGACGGTCAAATACTTTTTTATTCACGAACGTCATGTTCTTAGGAATCCACGCATGAATCGTGGTGAAGTGTGAGATGTAATCCCAGCTTTGGCCATTTACACCGGTGCTTGGAGACGTCACCATCGCGTCAACAGCATTGGTTGTGAAGGCCTGCGCCACATCACTAAATGGGATATTCACCGGCGTAGTCCCCATCAGGTCAGCCAAACGAGATGTTGACGGGCTGTAGGAGCGCATTTTTAAGCCCTTTAGGTCAGCAAGACTAGTCACCGACTTATTCGAGTAAAGATCTTGTGCAGGCCATGGCGCAGCATAAAGCAACATCAGATTGTCTTTTGCCAGCGCTTTCTGCAGCTCTTCTTTTGACGCTTTATAGAGTTTCTCAGCACTATCAAAGTCAGTCGCTAAGAATGGGATATTATCCAACTTAAAAATAGGGTCTGTATTACCCAAACGGCCAATAAACACCTCACCCAACTGTACCTGACGTGATTTGACCGCACGGTGAATTTCAGGGTGCTTGATTAAAGAACCACCTGAGTGAACCTTGATAGTCAGTTCACCTTTCGAGTTTGCCGTTACCTCTTCAGCAAAGGCACGTGCAACCTGTGTATGGTGCGTACCATCACCATAAGGCGTTGGCATATCCCAACGGTCTGCTGCGGTTGCTGTGAATGTTACGGCCGCTAACGCTGAGATACATAAGGTCGTGATATTACGAGTCAAAGATTTCATGTTATTCCTCAAAGTCCAAAGTTTGGAGTAGTGCAAAAAAACATTACTCAATAAATGCTATAGCAACAGTTATGCCAACTTTGAAGAGACTTAAATAACACGTCGCGAGGGAGCGACAGGCCTGTAAAGTGACCGCGGGGAAAATAAAGCATGTCAATATTGACTCATTAAGAGCCCTACCAATGAGTCAATATTAACTCAGTCACACAGAAAGTCGTCTCGTTCCAGACCATACTTTTTCATGCGTAGGTAAAGCTTCTTTCGGGGAATGCATAGTGCCTGAGCGGTGTTCTCAATATGACCTTTGTGTTTACTCAGTGCGGCGCTAATGACAGCACGTTCATAGTTCGCCACGTTATCATCCAGGCTGTCTGTTTCAGAAATGGATGCAAACGCCTGATCAATATTCAGCGGCAAGCCTATAAACCAACGCTCCGCAGCATTCCGTAATTCACGTATATTGCCTGACCAAGCTGTCTGACTTAACTGAAACAACAGGGTACCTGGAATCAGTGCCGCTTTTCGCCCGGCACGCTGACTAGCTTGATCCACGAAGTGCTTAAATAATAAAGGAATATCTTCTTTTCGCTGATCCAGAGTAGGAATATCAATGCTGGCCACATTGAGCCGGTAGTAAAGATCCTCTCTAAACTCGCCTTCATCCGCAGCCTCCCGCAAACTCACCTTACTGGCTGCCAACACCCTGATGTCTACATTGATTTCGCTATTGCCACCCAAGCGTTGCAAGGTACGCTCCTGAAGCACTCGTAACATTTGTACTTGCAGGGAGGCAGGCATGCTCTCGATTTCATCCAAAAACAAGGTTCCACCATTAGCGTATTCAATCTTACCAATACGACGTTTTAGCGCTCCGGTAAATGCGCCAGCCTCATGACCAAATAATTCACTCTCAATAATCGACTCTGACAAGGCACCACAGTTAAGTGCAACAAAAGGCTTATCAGCCCGACTACTAAAGTCATGCAGACACTTAGCCACCACTTCTTTTCCCGTACCTGTCGCACCATTAATAATCAGGTCAACATCGACCTCAGCCAGCTGAAGTACTGATTCACGTAAGCGTTGCGTTAGAACACTTTGACCGATTAAACGCGTTTCAATGATATGTTGGCCATCGATGGCTTGGCGTAGCCTACGGTTTTCCAACACTAACTGGCGTTTTTTGCTGGCACGGTTGATCGTATTAATTTGATGTTCGGGGTCGTTGGTCTTTTCCAAAAAATCATACGCGCCTAAACGTATCGCCTGAATCGCAACGGCAATATCTGCATGTGCACTAAACATGATCACAGGGATTTCATGGTCAATATCCAAAATGTGTTTCAACACATCCAAACCACCCATGATTTCCATGCGAACGTCACAAATTACTACTCCAGGCCACGACATTGAACAATGTGCAAACGCCTCTCTCGGATCTTCAAAAGCCCTCGCCTGAAAGCCTTCCAGCTCCAGTGTTTGCAGCATGGCATCACGGACAATCGCTTCATCATCAATAATGATAATCTGGTTATTATTCTGGTCGTTCATGCTTTCCTTGTTTGTATCGGGGAAGTTGAATACAGAATGAAGCACCAATTTCCACGCCTTCATCAATCGTCAATTTTCCACCAAATCCTTTGACTAAGTTATAGGCAATGGATAAGCCTAACCCGAGATTTAAGCCCCGTTTTTTGGTGGTAAAGAAAGGGTCTAAGATTTGTTTTCTTAACGCCTTGGGAATACCCAGGCCATTATCAGACACTTTGATTTCGACGTGGTCATCATCGCCCTGACAATTCACTCGAATCGTTTTATGGACATTGTCAGATACTGCATCCAGCGCATTGGTAATCAGGTTTCGAATAACCTGCTCTAACTGATTAGGGTCTGCATAAACCTGTGTTTCCCCCTCCGGTAGATCAATCACTAAATGCGTGTCAGCCAGTACTTTATCACCACTGAGCATCAACATAGCATTGTCAATAGCCTTCTTTACATCAACCATTTGCAAGTTACTTGGCTGGCCCTTAGCCATCGATTTGAGCTGACTAATCGTGGTAATAATTCGCTTTGTCAGCAGGTTAATATGGGTTAGGTTCTCTTCTGCTTCTTTAATCCTTCCCAACTGAATCAGACGTGTGCTGTTACGGGTATAGTGTCGAATCGCTGACAATGGCTGGTTTATCTCATGAGCAATGCCTGCAGACAACTGCCCTACTGCGGCAAGTCTGCCTGACTGGACTAACTCCTCTTGTAAGGTACTAAGCTGGTCACGGAAGCTACGAAGCGATAGAGCCATTGCACCGATTTCATCGTGACCATTAATCTGTATTTCAGTGTCCAGATCACCACTGGCAATCGAGCGCATAGAAGCATTTAAGCTAGTGATACGCGCTACAATATTGTGCCCGATATACAACCAAACAATCAGTACCAAAAACAGCAAACTGCCACCGACTAAAAAGATCGCCCAAATACGCCCCTGCTTAATCGTCGCCTGTACATTTTGCGCAGCCTCTTGAGCCGCTAGCTCAGCATTATTGGCTTGTTTACTTAATAATTGATTAAGACCAGATAATTCATGACGAACCGCTTCAAGCAACACCTGACTCTTTTCTACCAGATTACGTTCTTGTCGGCGAATCGAGAATATATTGTTGTGGCCTTTTGCCAATAGCGTGAGATCTAACACCGCTTGCTTGATTGCCAAATAATCTTGAGAAGTACTCAACAAACTTAGGTCATTACCAAGACTTTCCACCACCTCATTGGAGTGAATGTTGATTGCAATGAGCGAACTTAAATCTGGCAGATGTTGCACACGGTCAACTAAGTTGGTCAATAAATTAACGTCAGCTTTAATGCGATAAAGTGCGCGCAAGTCACCGTTAAAAGCTTGTTGTTCGTTGTCACTAAGTCTTTCAGAACTTTGAGTAACACTGTCTATATCATTTAAAAAGGTTGATGCAAGCCATCGTAGTTTTTGGCTAAAAGCCATTTTCTCAGCTTCAGTCTGAAGTTGTCTGGCCACATTCTTATTCAGTTTTTCCAGAACATCATTTAATGTATTAATTTGTGCAATCAGGGTCGTTGCTGGTGTAACGAGACGATGTTGTTTCGTGTCTTCGGACAGTAAATTCAACATGGCTTCTACATCGAGATTGACCTCACGCTGTATTTGTTGATGAGTTATCTCATCTTTCGCCGTTAGCAATGTCGGCGCTCTCACAGTAATGCTAGTACCATATTCTTTGAGGTTAGCCATCAACTGCAGGGAGTTCATATTCACTTGTACCACGCGGTCAAGCTCGTCGCCTATCCGATTATAAGATACCCAGCCAACAAGACTTGCCAATAGAGTAAATAACGTGAGTACAGCAAACGCGAGGAATGAACGGCTCCGAATTCCCATCCACTTTGCACTTGTTATGCTTTTATCTAGTCGCATCATTATGACGATTATATAGCAAAGTATCTGTACTGAAGTGGCAAACTAAGCGTATTCATATCGGTGAGCTGTACGGGTCATAACTCAATCCGCGTTTTCATCCTTTGTATCCGCTGATACTTCATAATCAATGCCGGCCATTCCGACTCCACAGCTAATCCCACAAACGGTCTGCGTAGTGGGTCTAACAACGCGTCTTGCCAGCGTTTTGGCTTGTTTAATTGATTCACAATCTGCTGTGCTAACCAACTCTCATCAAAACCAGACCATTGCCTGGCAAAACCTTTTTGCATCAGCGTTGGGGCAATCTCACTATCACAGATCACTCTTAGTTCATTAAGCGAGTAACCGCTATCCACCATTATCTGTGCAATTTTTTCCAAGTCGTTATCGTTGAGCTGATTGCCCACCCATAACCTCGAGAGCGCAAACCAAACAGGTGTGCGTTGTTCAATTTCAGTCGTGGTGAGTTGATCCGGCATATGATTTGAACTCAGGTCTTTTGTGTACCTACAATTACTTAATAATATACCTTTCTCCATTACAAACAATAAGGCGTTCAACCGGGAGAAACTTAATGAGCTTAACCAAGACACGAGCGGCTTGAAAAAGCCAATAAGAAACAGCACATGAAATAAGGTGCAACTGGCGATTCAAAGGCTCACAATGCAGCTGCTATGTGAATTAGCAACATGATAAAATCATACGTCGGGAGCAGCAAAGATGTTGTCATCGCCAAATCGACTTACCAAATCATCAATCGAAACCTATGAAAACGTTTAAATGTACTTGTGAAGATCAGCAAATCTTATTTTTTGAAAGCAACCATTGTGTAGCATGTAACAGAACGGTGGGGCTGGATGATTGGTTCGATAAGGTTGAACCGTATGATTTAGATGAAACAACCGGTCACTACTATAAGGCTGACAAACCAGAAGTACATTTTCAAAAGTGCGATAACAATGCCAAATACCAAGTCTGTAATGGCATGGTTAATCTCAACACTTACGATGGTGATGAAGGAGATGAAGTTTTATGCGCGGGATGTCAGTTTAACGAAACTATCCCTGATCTGACTGTGGTTGAGCACATTCCGTTATGGAAGAAAATGGAAACAGCAAAACGTCGGGCGATATACACACTCAAGGCATTTAGTTTACCCGTACGCAACTTAAGTGAAGACCCGAAGAATGGTTTGAGCTTTTCGTTTACTACTGACCGCGACGTAACTGATCACTTTGCCAGCCGTTTGGAAGATAAGGAGCCAGTACTGACCGGCCATAGTTTTGGCCACATCACAATTAACCTTGCAGAAGCGAATGAGGTTGCCCGTTCCCACACGAAGCTGGCGATGGGTGAACGCTACCGAACACTTCTGGGACATTTTCGTCATGAGTTGGGACACTATTATTTCGACCAGTTGATCTTTGGCTCGCCGGAGAAACATGAGTTGTGTAAGCACTATTTTGGCGATGACCAGCTTAGCTATCAGGATGCCTTAGACAGGCACTACAAAGAGGGCGCACCTGCAAACTGGAGTGAGAATTTCATCAGTCAATATGCCACCATGCATGCCTATGAAGACTGGGCAGAAACCTGGGCGCACTATATGCATATTATGGATACGCTCGAGACGGCCAAGAATTTTTCTATTACCGGCTCGACCTCCTCCAACTCAGTTGAAACGGAAGATGTTGATGATTTAAGTCTCCCTCAGGATGCCTATTTTTTCTCAGGCCAAACTTCAATTACGACCATACTGGAAACCTGGATAGACTTCTCGGTCATTCTTAATTCTTTGAATCGTAGCATGGGGCTGAATGATGCCTACCCGTTTATTCTAACGAAACCAGTCCGCGCCAAACTGTCGTTTATTCATCACGCTATTCATAATCGCTTACATGAAATGCCGGAATATCCTGAGATGGTTGAGTAAACGACTAATGTCTGCAATCCAATGGCTATAGCAGGAAGTCCTGGCAGCGAGTTCACCCGCGAAATCGCTGCCCTACTGGAATCGTGTGAGCGCGAGACTGCTGATCACTCAGGTGATCGACAACTCAAGCTGGTTATTCATGCCGGGACTCCAAAAACAGGTACCACCAGTCTGCAAACTTACCTCGACAAAAAGCAGCGTAAGCTCAGAGGCAAAGGCATTCTCTACCCTCATAATATCCGGGGATTGCAAAACCCAACTGCACCAAGGCATCAGTGGTTTGAGAAGAACCTGATCACCACACATGTGGATCGTTTTTTAGAAAACTTCAGGAATATTATCGCGCAAGTCAAAGCGGATACGCACACCATTATTATATCATCTGAGGGCATTTATAATTATTGGTGGGATTTCCCAGAGCAGTCACACGACTTGTTACGAGCGTTGGGCAAGCTTTTTAAAGTAGAAATTTGGGTATGGTTTCGAGATCCATTGAGCTTTATTGAAAGCTATTACAAACAGTGTATTCGCAACCCGCAGCTTGGGAACAATCCCTGTTATGGCAAAGACTTATCCTTTGCTGACATGCTGGATATTCCTTGGTTTGCAAAGCATTTGGATTATCAGGGTTTCGTAAAAGACTGCCAGTTGCTGTTTGGTGAGCACTCAGTCTCAGCGTTTGAGTATAAAGGTGATGTGGTGAGGGAGGTGATCCAAACACTAGGCCTTGCTACTGCACATGACAATCCCACACCAAGACAGAACCAGAGTCTGAACAATGCCTCCGTAGCGCTACTGAGAACGTTAAATCGTTATGACCTGTCAGCAAAAGATAAAGAATCTTTGACGACTCATCTGAAAGCGATGAATAGCACACTTGACGCCTATGCAAGCGACTGCTTGATTGATGAGACATCAGCAAAAAAAGTATTGGCCATGACGACCACCATGTTCAAGCGAGCTGATCGGCACTAACTCATCAGCCCGCCTTTAATGAAGTTATCTGCGTTTAAGCAAACAAATCTTCGATGGATAAGTAACGCTCACCCGTGTCGTAACTAAAGATCAGTACTTTACTACCCTTCGGTAGCTCTGACTCTTTCGCTTTTACTGCCGCTAAACTAGCGCCTGAAGAAATACCCACGAAGATACCCTCTTCAGTAGCACAACGGCGCGTCATTTCAAAGGCATCTTCATCTTCAACCAATACGGTACCATCCAAAATCTCGGTGTTCAGAACCTGAGGAATAAAGCCTGCGCCAATTCCTTGCAAACGATGTAATCCTTTTTCACCACCACTAATCACTGGTGATTTACTAGGCTCCACTGCAAACACTTTCAGGTTTGGCATCGCTGGCTTTAGTACTTCAGCACAACCAGTAATGTGACCTCCGGTACCCACACCAGTAATCATGTAATCCAAGCCTTCTGGGAAGTCAGCCAGAATTTCCTGGGCAGTTGTGTCACGGTGTACTTGTGCATTGGCCTGATTATTAAACTGCTGTGGAATCCAGCTGTTAGCGGTCTCTTCAGCAAGCTCAGAGGCCTTAGCAATCGCACCACCCATGCCATTTTCTTTAGGCGTCAACACTAGCTCCGCACCAAGTGCTGCCAGTAAGCGACGACGCTCAATAGACATAGACTCAGGCATGGTCAGAATCAGACGGTAGCCTTTGACAGCGGCCGCCTGTGCCAAACCAATACCGGTGTTACCGGAGGTCGGCTCGATGATGACAGTGCCCTCTTTTAAAACACCTGCTTTTTCAGCATCTTCAATCATTGCCAGACCGATACGGTCTTTAATGCTACCACCCGGATTAAAGCGTTCAACTTTCATCCATACTTCAAGGTCATCACGAAACAACTTGTTAATACGAACATGTGGTGTGTTGCCAATAGTTTCTAAAATGTTGTTGTACTTCATAGTCTCATGCAGCTTTCGCTACACATCTCCTGTGTATAATTATGCGGTAGTTATACACTAGCCGCGTTGTCACAAATAATTATTAATCGTGTGTTTATATCATAAATATTGATATTAAATCATTTGTTATCAATGCAACTTCATTTTAGGCTTAACGGTATTGCCGATTTTGTGTGCTAACCAGACTGCTGCTCCACCAAACCAGCCGTGTATCGCAATCTGATGCATACGATATAAGGAGACATACACGATGCGCGCCAAGTGCCCCTCAATGAACATAGAGCCCTTTGCCAAATTACCCATTAAGCTACCGACGGTACTGTAGGTACTGAGGTTAACCAATGAGCCATGGTCTTTATACAAATACTCTTTGAGAGGTTTATCGCTGCGCTGTTGTAAAATATTCTTGTAAACCAGTGACGCCATCTGATGAGCTGATTGAGCACGCGGTGGCACCCAACTCCCGTCCGGTTGCTCACAGGCACAGCAGTCACCAATCACGAATACCTGATCATCATTAGTACTTTGCAAGGTTGGCTTGACGATAATCTGTCCGCTGCGGTTCGTCTCAAATATACCCATTTCATGAATGAAGTCAGGGGCTTTTACGCCCGCTGCCCACACACTGATGTGCGCATCGATTCGCTGATCACCTTCTGTGGTAAAACCATTTTCATCGGCCGCAGTGACGCGTGTATTTACCTTGACTGTCACACCGAGTTTTTCCAGCTCACGACGTGCTGATGCTGCGATCTTCTCCGGCAGAGCCGGTAATATTCGTGGACCCGCTTCAATTAGGGTGATCTCTGGTGGCTGTGGTGTTGCATTTGACAGGTCATACATCTTTAACAAGTCAGCCACGTGATATAGCTCAGCGGACAACTCAACGCCTGTCGCACCACCGCCAACGATCGCCAGTTTTAACTGACCTTCTGCCGCCGGTTGATAGACACGCATAAACTGATCCAGCATAGACTGATGAAAACGTTCTGCCTGCTTATGTGAATCCAGAAAATAGCAGTTCTCCTCAACGCCCGGCGTACCAAAATCATTACTCACACTACCCACCGCCATCACCAAGGTGTCGTAAGGAACCTTGCGCTCCGGCAGAATCAGCTTTCCTTTGTCGGAGTACAGAGCATTCAGCTCAATGACTTTTTCGTCTGCATCCATGCCAATCATGGTGCCCAGCTGGAATTGATAGTGATGGCGCGCAGCATGAGCGTGATATACCACGCCATCCGTACTACGATCTAGCGCACCTGTTGCCAGTTCATGCAGCAATGGCTTCCAGATATGAGTGCGATTTTTATCCACCAGAATGATTCTGGCTTTCTTGCGTTTACCGAGTTTATTTCCAAGACTAGTGGCCAGTTCAAGGCCGCCAGCGCCACCTCCTACGATAACTATGGTTTGCATAACGTGAATTACTCATAAATTTAAAATTCTTTATTGATACTAAGCGCCATCGCTTCAGCAATTTTAATACCATCAATCGCTGCAGACATAATACCACCTGCATAACCTGCACCCTCACCTGCCGGAAACAAGCCCTTAGTATTAATGCTTTGAAAGTCATCACCACGTTTGATGTTGATTGGTGCTGAGGTGCGGGTTTCAACGCCTGTTAGGATGGCATCGTCCAAGGCAAAGCCGTTAATTTTTCGGTTAAAGGCAGGAATGGCTTCGCGGATTGCCTCGATGCAAAAGTCCGGGAGCGCTTTGGACAGGTCGGTTAGTTTAATCCCCGGTGTATAAGATGGTGTAACCGATCCCAGATTTTCAGAAGGCTTACCTTTCAAAAAATCACCCACACGTTGTGCTGGGGCATCGTAGTTTTCACCACCCAGCACATAGGCCTGACTCTCTAACTCGCGCTGAAAATCTAAACCTGCCAGAGGCCCACCGGGATAGTCAGATGGATCAATTCCCACTACCACGGCACTGTTAGCATTCCGCTCATTCCTTGAGTATTGACTCATACCATTGGTCACAACACGCCCTTCTTCTGAGGTTGCAGCAACCACCGTGCCACCAGGACACATACAGAAACTATACACGGAACGCCCGTTTTTGCAGTGATGTACCAGCTTGTAATCTGCAGCACCTAAAATAGGATTCCCCGCATTACGACCAAAACGCGCTTTATCAATAGTGGATTGCTGATGCTCAATTCTGAAGCCAACAGAGAATGGCTTGGCTTCGATATGTACGCCATTATCAAGCAGTAGCTGAAAGGTGTCACGAGCACTGTGACCAATCGCCACGGCAATGTGCCTGGATTGGATTTTTTCACCGGTAGACAATGTTACGCCGCGTATCTGTCCGTTTTTGATATCCACACCATCAACACGAGAGCTAAATCGAATCTCGCCACCCAGTTCGATGATCTTGGCGCGCATTTTCTCCACCATCGACACCAAACGGAACGTACCAATATGCGGCTTACTGACAAATAAGATTTCATCCGGTGCACCGGCTTCCACAAATTCATTGAGCACTTTGCGTGAGTAATGTTTGGGATCTTTCACCTGACTGTACAGTTTTCCGTCAGAGAACGTACCGGCACCACCTTCGCCAAATTGCACATTGGATTCGGTATTTAACACTTTTTTACGCCAAAAACCGAAGGTGTCTTTGGTGCGCTCACGTACCTCTTTACCACGCTCCAGAATCAGTGGCTTGTACCCCATCTGTGCCAAGACCAAACCAGCTAATAAACCACAGGGACCAAACCCAATTACCACAGGACGCTCGGATAAGTTCTCAGGGGCTTGTGCCACAAACTTATATTCCATATCTGGCGTCGCTTTTACCAACTGATCCGCAATGAACTTCTCCAACAAGAAATCATCTTGTCGAGTGCTTGCATCCAGGGTGTAAATGAGGTTGATGCTATTTTTTTTACGCGCGTCATAGCCACGGCGAAACACAGTAAAGTCGATGAGCTGATCCGCGGTGATTTCCAGTTTTTTTAAGATAGCATCGCTGAGTGCTTGTTCATCGTGATCAAGCGGCAATTGGATATTGGTAAGACGGATCATTCGCTTTCTCGTTTCCCCATGTACTTATCAAAGTTCTCAATATACTCATCCATATTTTGCTCCAACATGGACTTGTACTCCGACACAAAATACTCAATCGCATCTTCTTTACTGTCCAGCATCTGGATCACATTGCCGCAGTTCGCTGCAGTCACCCACGCGTTAAAACGTGCCACTGAAAACATCATCGATGCGCTCACTTTTCCGGGATTCACTTCTTCGGTGATTTGATCATTCGACAAGCTGATATGTTCGTCAGCACGTTTAAAAAAGGCACTATCGGGAACTTCTGTCTTCTCTGTCATGTGATGCTCTCTGAGTATAATTAGGAAACTAGTGGGAGATTATACCGATGTTCCGATGATTAAAACCAAACTTTCATCACTGTGAGCCTGTTTCTTCACTACAACAAATATCACTGGAAATATCACTGGCTACGCTGACACTAAACCTTCCATAGAAATCAGATAATTATTTTTTCCTGATTTTTTAACCCGATACATCATCTCATCAGCTTTAAGCCGCAAACCTCCAGAGCTTTTGGCACAATGCGGGTAACTTGCCGCACCAATGCTAACCCCAACAGTCAATTCAGCATTATGATATGTCATGGGAGACCCGATCGTGTTGATAAGCCGCTGACAAAGTTTTTCTATATCCCGACGATCTGCAATCTTTTCAACAATCACCAAAAACTCATCACCACCGATACGACACGCTATATCATTTGATCGCAGCGCCGATGAAATTCGCCTCGCGACCCTCTTCAAAACCTCATCACCAGCTGCATGGCCATAGGTATCATTAATCGTCTTAAAGCCGTCTAAATCCAGAAATAACAGTGCTGATTCATGGCGTTGCTCTTTAGCACACCACAGCACTTCTTCAAGACGATGATCCGCAACACGAACAGAAGGCAAGCCGGTTAAAGCATCCCGGTTCGCCAATTCCTCAATTTGTTTTTTCTGCGCTTCGATGGTTTTCTTCTGACGCTCCACCTTGAGGAGCAAGCTAATAATCTGATCCTGCAGGTAGTAGACACTCATACCAATAATCATAAAAAAAGCCGTATCAGCAACCAATCGACCAACCCATGCTGAACGCCAGGACATGTATGCTAAGTCATTAGCAGAGGGTGTGTGGCCTGCATATAAGAATTGATACTGCGAATAAAAAAATATGGTAATGATGATTAAAGCAACAACGGCTGTTGATTTTCTGTCAAGATAAAAGAATGAGAGCATGATGCAAAATAACGATGCGATCTCACCCATGCCGGACAAGCCTAAACTGATAAATTCAGTGGCCGTAACGATAAAGCCGAATAGTAAATAACTATAGATAGTGACTTTATAGGACAGTTTTTTTCTGACCGAAAAAACAATAACAAACAGAAAGAAACAGGTGAACTGTAGGTAGTAAGCGTTTTGCCAATCAACATCCGTCAAACGATAAAGGAACGCCACAAATAAAAATACAGCTGACACCGACAGATAAATGCTTAGTTTATCCAAAGCACGCTCTTTCAAATCATCAACGGACTCTTGTATGTTGATCGATGCCTTTGCTTCCATTCATTATCCTGAGAGAGTGTTTTATCGTTAATGTATTATTCTAGCAGCATCCTAATCAATCCCTGTAAATCACGCTTATTATTCGGGTATCAATAAGGAATAAATCACTACTGAAAACGCACATTCAGTAGTTAGACGATCGTCCATTCCTGATAAATCACCCGATCATTTCCACTGTAAATGCTTCCAGCAAACTTATCGCCAGCATTTAAAACACCGACACCTTTTGGTGTGCCTGTCATTATCACATCACCATCTTCAAGCGATAAAAAGGTACTGACTTCCTGCAAAATATCTTCTGGCTTGTTCATCATAAGTTCGTAGCCTGCTTGCTGAATAAGCTCGCCATTAATGGACAGCTCCATGCGTAGATCGGACAATTCACCATCAAAGTTTACGAAGTCACTAAATACAGCAGACCCATCAAAGCATTTAGCACGCTCCCAAGGCAGTCCCTTCTTTTTTAGACGTGATTGCACTTCTCTTTTGGTAAGATCCAAACCAAAACCGACCGCTGATAGTTTTCCGTCTTTCACAACAAAGCACATCTCTCCTTCATAATGAACCGGCGTGTCTGTGCCTGAACAGGCATCCTTAGCAATTGAGGAGTTAGGCTTAAGAAAAATCACCGGTTCTTCGGGAACCTCGTTATTAAGTTCTTCAATGTGGCCGACATAGTTACGACCAATACAGATGATTTTAGAGGGAGTGACTGCTTGACCGTCAAGGACAATACTTTTCATAGGATGTCTCTGATTTAAACCAAATAAGGCCTTATAGCAGTTAGTTGCTTATTCTAAAAGCAGATTCTAACGACAGATAAGGCCTTATTCCGTTGAGACTGTAACGCTTAACTTTGCGGTGCAACCACCTCACAACGTGTAGCACCTGTTGGTTGTGTATTGGCTAAGTAACGCTCATAAATTAATTCGCTACGATCAACACCACACACTGCTGCAACGTCTGCAATACCCTCAATCAAACCTGGCGAGCCACAAATATAAATATCTGGTTTACCTTTTTCTGCTTTGAGTGCTGCTTCAAATGCTGCCACGACCGAACCTCTGTAACCCTGCCAACTGTCAGACGGTTCAGTCACACAAAGCTGATATTCCAGTTTTGGATATTCAGCAGCCAGTGCTTCTATCTCTTGCTGGAAAAATATATCGCTTTCCGACCACACACCAAAGAATAATTTCACCGGATGCGGCTCATCCCACTCCGCCATGCGTCGCAACATCGACATCACAGATGCTAAGCCACAGCCACCTGCCACAAAATAACGTGGGCGTAAGCCATGATCTTGCAACATAAATGTCCCCATCGGCCCATCTAATCGCAGCTTCATGCCTGCTTCAGCTGTTTTATCTAAAAACGTTGAAAACTGACCATTCTCACGAAGTTTGATTAAAAACTCCAGACTGCCATCCCAGTTCGGTGCATTTGCTAAGGAGTATGCACGTTTAGCGCCCGCTTCATCCCCCGGAATATGCACCTCCATAAACTGACCAGGTTCAAAATCCAAACTGAGACTTTCATCTTCATCTGGTAATAATTGCAGATCAAGCTTCACGGTATCTTCCGTCAGATACGTTTTAGCAACAATCTCCGCTTCGCGCTCGGGCATTTTCTCAAACCGAACGACGCTGTACGCATACGGCAGTGTCATCATCAAATCACTTTGCGGATAAGTACGACACAACAATACCTGCTGTTGAGCAATATCAGCAGCAGTCAAGGCATCGGTACTACATTCACCCAAGCGATAGTCACCGCTTTCATGATGAGCGATACAGGCACCACAAGAACCCGCATGACACTGTGCCGCTAGAAAAATATTCTCTTTTTCAGCTGCCGACACCAAATCCTCTTCAGGATCACAGGCGAATGATAGTGTCTGACCATCATTGGTTTTTAATTGAATTTGAAACTCTGACATTGTGTTTTTCCATTAAAAATGGCCGGAGAAAATGGCTCCGGCCAGTCTTTAAAAATAACTCTCTGTTTGAACTCAGTAAGTTACTTCTAATCGTCAATAAACCGGACTAAATTGAAATAATACTCAAGCAACAGCATGACCAAGTGCTTTTTCTAAGTCAGCTTCTGCTGTTCCATTTACCCTAATGTCAAAACGCTCTACCAGAACAGCCAGCAAGTTTGAAGTGAGGTACGGCGGCAAGCTAGGACCAAGATGGATTCCTTTCACACCAGCGGCTAATAGCGCTAGTAACACGGCTGTTGCCTTCTGTTCAAACCAAGACACCATTAAAGATAATGGCAAGTCATTCACCCCACACTCAAAGGCATTAGCCAGCTCAGTCGCTACCTTAATCGCAGAGAATGCATCGTTACACTGTCCCATATCCAACAGGCGTGGGATGCCGCCAATATCGCCAAACTCTTCCTTATTGAAGCGGAATTTATTACAACCCAGCGTCATCATTATGGTGTCATCAGGGGTCTTTTCAGCAAGCTCCGTGTAGTAATTGCGACCTGGCTTTGCACCATCACAACCACCAATCATAAAGAAGTGTTTAATAGCACCAGACTTCACCGCATCAATCACTTTATCGGCCACACCCAATACTGTGTGGTGACCAAAGCCGGTAGTAATAGTCTTCTCCTCTTCATCCGCTTTAAACCCTGGCAAGGCTTTCGCTGCCTGAATTAACGGCTTGTAATTACCGCCTTCAATATGACGTACACCCGGCCAACCCACTGGGCCGGTTGTAAAAATACGCTGACGATAGTTCTTGGCAGGCTCGATAATGCAGTTAGACGTTAATACAATAGGGCCAGGGAACTCTGCAAACTCACGCTGCTGATCCTGCCATGCACCACCATAATTCCCTGCCAGATGCGGGTATTTCTTCAAGCCAGGATAAGCATGGGCTGGTAACATTTCACCGTGTGTATACACGTTAATACCCATGTCTTTAGTCTGCTCAAGAATCTGGTGCATATCATGTAAATCATGACCACTCACCAGTAAACACTTACCAGCAACAGGCGTGACACGTACTTGTGTTGGCTCTTGGTTACCGAAAGTTTCATTATTAGCCCGATCCAGCAGATCCATTACTTTCAGATTCAAATGACCCGCTGACAGCGCTTGATTTAACAAGTCTTCAATATCAGTAGGGTTGCTAGTTAAGTATGTCAAAATGCGTTCAATTTCTGCATCAATATCATCCTGACGATAGCCCAGCATTCTAGCGTGATGTGAGTAAGCACAAACCCCTTTCATTCCATACAGAATCAACATTTTCAAGCCATTAGCGTCTTCGCCGATAATATCGTGGTCTTTATTTACAATCGCAACAGACTCTTGCTTCAGGATATTATCCATATCTGCTGCCGGATCAAACTGAGCCGGCCCCATTGGTACTTCAGCTTCCACACCTTTTAATAACGCAGCCGCCAAATATTTATCTTTAATGCTGTTACGCACTTCAGCTGCTTGCTGAACCAGGCTAACAAAGCGAGCAGAGGTGAAATTCACATTGGTTAATGTAGTGAAGATAGCGAACTGAATAAAGTCATCGACAGCCACATCCACGACGCCTAAACCACGCGCTAACTGTGCATATTGAGCGATGCCTTTAACTTGATAAATCAGAATATCCTGAAGATCAGACGTCTCAGCGGTCTTTCCGCAAACCCCTTTATCCGTATAACAACCATCCTGTACATCACTACGCATTGTTTGCTCACATTGATAACAAAACATCTGTCTCTCCATATTGAATTCAGTAAGTAATGCTTCGCAGAATACGCACTCACTAAAAACATCGCCTTGACCGTGGTCAAGTGGCAAATTTCACTTAACAGGCCCCCACCCTGTGATACGCTCCTGTTAACCTTCGCCAGAGTGAGAAAATCCATGGAACAGTTCCTGCGTGCCGCTGCTATTTTCCAGAGCCTTAGCCAAACTGACCTGATGCCTATTGCCAATGCTTCTAAAAAAACCACGCACCCTGCCAACACCCCCCTGTTTGCTGAACGCGATCCGGCAACTCATTTTTTTCTGGTGATTTCCGGTAGTGTTCGTTTGTATCGGCTAACGCCAGATGGAAAGGAGAAGGTGATTGAAATCATTCGTGCGGGTGAGACCTTTGCTGAATCGGTTGCTTTGTTAGATAAGCCCTACCCTGTCTACGCCAATACTATTGACTCAACTGAAATGATCAGGATTCCAGCGGCTGCAATTCGTAACTTGATGGCACAGAACACTGGCTTGTCATTAAAAATGTTGGCGAGTCTTAGCTTGCGTGTGCATAAATTCATTAACGACATTCATACTCTCAGCATGTCATCTGCTCAACAAAAAGTAGCAGGCTACTTTCTGGCTTTTATATCTGATGATAAAACTGAGCAACGTATTGAATTGCCGTCAAAAAAGTCAATTGTGGCCTCGCGACTTGGTTTGCAACCAGAAACGTTCTCGCGGGTATTAGGAAAAATGAAAGAGCGCGGAGTGATTTATGAGGATGGACCTGAGATTGTTGTGTTACAGCCAGAGAAATTGCGTGAGTTGCGCGATTCTGCATAATTGATCAGGTAATACAGCATCCCATCTCTAAACACCCGTTTCGGACCAGTAATTTAACATAACATATATTATGACGAACAATTTAAGGTGATACGGCAAATATCCCGCCTCACCTGAGCACTAATACCGCTATCAAAACACAACTTAAGACAGCAAAATCCCACCATCAACATCCAGAACTGTACCCGTCACAAAGTCATTCTGAATCAAAAAGATAATCCCCTGCGCCGCTTCATCCGCTGTACCCGCACGCGGAATTAAATTCTTAGCCGTAATTCGATCATAATGTGCATCACGCGCATCGCCTTCCAGACTCACCATTGGCGTATCGATTAAACCGGGTGACATCGCATTAATGCGCTTCGGTTTGATCTCTTTGGCAACGCCGCGAACCATCGCTTCGACTGCACCACCGACAGACGAAATTGCCACCTGGCCCGGATTACAGTGACGAGCTGGCGACCCACTGACTAATACAATGGCGCCTGAGTCACTTAAATGCTCCAAACCGAGACGCACTACATTGCTATAGCCCCATAACTTGTCAAAAGATGCTTTGTATCCGTCCATATCCATTTCAGCAAATGGCCCGATTGCACGCGCTCCACCGGTGGCTGCACTGACCAAAATATCGAATGGCCCATGAGCTTCAAACAATGCAGACATTGCATCACGGTCCAGTACATCGCACTTTTCTAAAGTCACGTTTTCCGGCATTTCACCGGCTTTTTCCGGACTTCGGCTAATGGCCACGACATTCGCTCCAAGCGCAGCCAATTGCTGTGTTGCCGCTCTCTGTACACGACAAAAAA
>NZ_QGKM01000018.1 GCF_003172875.1 Leucothrix pacifica
ACTTATTAATCAGGTAACCATCCAGACTCTTCTTTTGGTTGTATCAGTATCTGCTTCAGCGTCTTAATACCTTATTAATAAGGTAACCATCCAGACAGAATTTAGAATGCCAAGATAGACCTTATATTTGTCTTAATACCTTATTAATCAGGTAACCATCCAGACTATACCTGCGGGGTGTAACGGAACAGTTGCGATTGTCTTAATACCTTATTAATCAGGTAACCATCCAGACCAGGACTTACAGTTGGAGCAATCGCATTTTCTAATGTCTTAATACCTTATTAATCAGGTAACCATCCAGACGCTCCATTGATTTTAGAACGAAATGTTTTTGAAAGTCTTAATACCTTATTAATCAGGTAACCATCCAGACCATCTCAATGGATAAATATGAGATGCAAGGGCGTCTTAATACCTTATTAATCAGGTAACCATCCAGACTTTAAAAATTCTTTATTAGCACTAATAATAGTGTGGTCTTAATACCTTATTAATCAGGTAACCATCCAGACGGGCGAGGCATGTTTATTGTAATTGGATGCGTATTGTCTTAATACCTTATTAATCAGGTAACCATCCAGACCTGAAAATTTTAAAAAAAGGGTATTGAATAAGTAAGTCTTAATACCTTATTAATCAGGTAACCATCCAGACAGTTAGACCAGGTGGTCCGACACCGGGAGTTCCGTCTTAATACCTTATTAATCAGGTAACCATCCAGACCAGATCCATTTTGCATCCTCGTTGCGGCGGGGATGTCTTAATACCTTATTAATCAGGTAACCATCCAGACAAATGGGAATGGAGATTCTCATGTTTTAAAGATGGTCTTAATACCTTATTAATCAGGTAACCATCCAGACGGGTTCACTGTTGCATTATTCGTTAATGGCCTTGGTCTTAATACCTTATTAATCAGGTAACCATCCAGACTTGTAAGCTTTATCATATCAACATTGTTAGCAATGTCTTAATACCTTATTAATCAGGTAACCATCCAGACGGTGATTCCTTTCTTAAAAATTCTTTGAGTGTCGTCTTAATACCTTATTAATCAGGTAACCATCCAGACCGTCGAATTTCATTATGGCGTTCATTTATGAAGTCTTAATACCTTATTAATCAGGTAACCATCCAGACAAAAATGCCTCTGCAAAAGAGATATACCCAAAGTCTTAATACCTTATTAATCAGGTAACCATCCAGACATTAAGCAATTAGGGCTTGGAGTTATTTTGACTTGTCTTAATACCTTATTAATCAGGTAACCATCCAGACCCTGCCACTTTCCAAAAAAACGATGGTATCAGACACTTACAGCTGCCCTTTTTATATATCAAAAGAGATATACGACACTTAGTGTTTTTTTGGCTTGATACTCTCATTAAAACATCCGGTTCTATACTACTAAATGAACACTATTTCCACAACATAAAAACACAAACTAGCCCGTTGATCTACCTTGCGAGGCATCATAAGGAAGCACCGAACCACTTTTTTTAGCTGCCTTTTTTTGTTGTCTTTCATAGAGCTTACTGGCACAAATTTTCTCAATGTCAGCAATAATATCAAACACCCTACTACAGTCTTCAACAAAACACTTGCCGGGCACTTTATCATGCTGGATAGCCATTAAATCATCAATGATTACCAGCAACTGCCGATGGTATTGCTGAAAGATAGGAACAACACGTCCGTCACTGACCCGGTATAGTGATAAGTAACAAGCAATTTCCAGCGCTCTATACATCCTCAAGGTGCATGGGTCATCAACCTGAATAAGCAACTGACGTATGACTTTTCTAATCTCTGAGATATGTACCTCACTGCCAATCCACTCAGCATAACGTAACCTCACGGTTAACAGCCAATAGCGACGTCGCAATGTGAAGCGTTTCTTAAGCTCAAGATTGCCCGTTACCTCAAGCCATTTACAGGCCACACTCACACCCTGTGAGCGAATCTGCTCCATCATAGACGCCATGCAAGTCACATACTTGTCATTGCTAGCATCATCTGCATACCATACTTTTGTATTCATCGTATTATCCATTATTGCTCCCTTTGCCGTAAGGACGAGCAAACTGTTTAAGTTGATCAAACGTATCGAGCAGGTCAGGTTGCGTATATTCAACATGCTCTTTCAATTCTTTGAGACCCGCAGAAATATGCCGGGTAATTGATGCTTTCTTGAGCTTGCGTTCCAGCAGAATACACAGCACCCAAGACTCAACAAGCGGAAGTAATAATCTAAGCAAGCCCATACGAAGATGAACTTCATTGCTGGCCTTGACGTATTCAGAAGTAACCTCAACCAGTCGACTAACTTTGCGAGTACTAACACCTTCCAACCGACTCCAGTCCAAACACGTTAATTGCTGATAGGTTTGGATCTCATCATTCAACAAGCGTAGCCAATAGTTAGACAACTCCACATCTTCGACAATCTCCAGAATAGTTTCATTAAGATACTTACTTTCATCACTATTGCGGCCTTCAGCCATTGTTTTGAGATTTACAAAGGCACGAAATGCCGCTTGTTGAGCAGCAGATGTGATTTTCCCATAACGTAAGAAGCTAGCCTCCCAATGGATACGCTGAATGGCAGCTAATCCACTCGGCTCAAGTGTTGTCAAGGACGAAATAGAAAGTGGCGGATCGTCACTTTCTAACTCATGTATCAATTTCAGGCACTTCTGATGAAAAATATCTTTTTGTTTTTGGCTTTGGTTCGACGGGAAATAACGATCACGTTCCCGCTTTAACCAGATCTCATTATAAATCCTGATCAACTCACCTTTAGTGCTAGGTAGCAATTGAATCGCAACTGATACAAGATGACCGACATAACGCGTGAACTCGACCTCTACAAACTTTGCTTGCTTGTAATAATAAGCAGCACGATCAGCCTCTTTGTGTATGCAATCAATTAGAAGGTGTGTCTTATTCATCAACATACGTTCAATGGAAGGTGTAATACTAACTCCCCAGTGGCTTTGCCCGTGAGGCACTTTCATAGACAGTAACTGCTTGCAGGCTCTAGCTATTTCACGACGTGTTGAAAAGGGTTCGTGTTCATCAATATCCTGAATTTTAAACTGAGAAACATCAGAACAAGGAAGAAACTCAATACAAGCTCTGGCTTTTTCCAAAGCAGTTCTGAGAGTACCCGGCGCATCCAAATACGCCATTTCCCCATGAGACATCATTAAGCCAAGACCATCACTAAACTCTGCATTGATCATGGCATGAACAATTCTCTTCATTGATAACATAGTCACCGCCTCCTGTCGTTTTTATTCAACTGTCACGTCTGCACGCTGCATATTCCTTTTTTTAGTAGTGAATTAACTATAGATCTGAGATCAAAAAAACACCATCAACAAATTTTCAGAGCATTTCTTGATATCAACAATTTCTTAAAAAACTGTCAATTCTCTAATCGAAATCATTAAAGCATCATCCTAATCATCCCCTGTTATAGCACTCAAGAGGACGCAAAGATGATTTCGATACACTTTTTTAGACTCAGCTGGATTGTTCAGTTACTGGTAGGCATCTGCCTGTTTACAGTGTCATTTCTAATCGAAAAGCAAGTGCTGGAAGCATTCATTGCCACCCCCATGTTGGCGTTGTTATTAGCTGGCTCTTTGGAGCTTGGAAAAGCAGTCGCCATCATCTGGCACCGTTATATGAGTCACCAACCGATGACTCACTATCCCGGCTCAGTTCGACTTACCTCAAATGTCTTTCGAATGGGACTAGTACTGTTATCGATGCTTTGTTCATTACTTTTCCTATCAGACAACCTTGATCGGCCAAACTTAGAGTCAGTTCGTGAATCGGAAACGAAACGACAAGAAAATCAGCTCAACAAATATCTGTCTCGTATAGAAAAACAGAACAGTACCAAGTTAGCGACTCTGCAAAAGTCATTGCAGTCTGAATACGAGCATCTTGATGAGCGATTCAAAGACCGCATTGCGGTGATACAAAAAGAGCTCAATCTCGAGATGAACAATGTTGTCAATGGTACATTTAAAGGCCCTCGCTACGCGGAAATTGAGAGTCGCCTAAATAAGGAAAAAGCACTTCGAGATACTGAGCTAAAGAAACTACTAGAAAACAATAAGGCGGCTTATTCACTGGAGGCTAAGCGTCTGACTGCCGCACTTGAAGAGAAACAAGAGAGCGCCTATTTGGCAGCTACTGCGTCTCATAATGCGATTCAAGTGAATGACTTTGCTGAGGATGAAAGAGCTAATGATAGCCGGATCGTATCGTTTCTCAAGGTCGTAAAATCAGTATCGGGTACGCAAGTGATGCCACTACAGTTTGTCTTTGCATTTTCATTACTGATTAGTCTGTTGATGGAAATCGGCATATTGCTGGCATTCAACACAATAACCTTATCCATCCTACCGGCGCTTAAAGCAACTCATGCCGCCGACCTTAGCAATGACATTATGCAGTCTGAATTTGATCAGGAAGTCCGAGAAGATGAACTCAGGCACAAAGAAGCGGTGAATAAAATACGCCGAACCGCTGATAACGTGATGGATAAAGCCAATGAATACATGCGAGCTAACCCTGCCCAATAACCCAATGAGGACACTACAATGAAACAGAAAACAACAAACCGTCATATCGGTACAAACCCTAGCCGCCGAACTTACAACACACCAGATGATGTTGTCCGCTCTGGTGATAGCAACGATCAGCAAGTGATCAATGCAATTCAGCGGCACAACCAAGCGCCCTTCCCCATGCTTAATCGATCAGAAAGGAAGCTAGTGCAGACCCACATGGTGCAAGAGCTGTCACAAGGTTTTGAGCACAGGCGACAAGCACTAAACATGGTTCTTGAAACAAAGCTTCACTCCATTCAAGAGGCTTGCAACCATGTTTTAGTCACAGGAAAAACGCATCTGCGACAACAGCGTCTTGAGTATTTTGGTGAAGTGTATAGCCAAGTTGAACAACGTATGAATGGCCTGGCTGATGATTTCCTGAAAGATATGGATGATCGCTTTGAGCGTCTAAAGGACTATAAAAGTGACGCTATAAAACATCGCGAGAAGCAACGCCTTGAAAAGTCAGTAGATGATTTTCTAGATACGATTGATCAGCTAATGGATGAGTTTCGCAGCATTATTAGCGAGCACATTAGTCACGGCCAAGATAAACCAGTCCAATCGACCAGAGAAGCCCCTGAGCCTATTTCTGAAACGGTCGAATTGACCGATGAGGAATATGAAAATGAATTCGGAATCAATGATGTGGTTGACCAATTCATGGAAGCTCAACTGAGAGAAAAGTGGGCTAAATAGGTGGTGCAATGAAACGTAAAGCAGCAATTATTGCTTACGACATTGCCAGTAATAAGCGGAGACGTCAGGTGTTCCGTTGCCTCAAAGCATGGAGTCTGGATAGTCAGTACTCCTTGTTTGAGTGCAAGCTTACCCGGCGTGAAGCTGAAGAACTATTTATTCAGCTGTCGGATTTAATCAATGAAGATGAAGATACTCTGCTACTGGCTTGGCTCGATAAGCGCCACACAGTAAAGCTACTAACAAAAAATACAGGGGCTGGCTTTCAGGCTCCTGCTTGGTATTTAGGTTAGTGAACAAGACTAACATTATTTTCAACGGGGTGCTTAATAGCACCCTGTTTAAGCTTAAAGGTGAGCTATGAAATCTTGGTACATTATCGCCTATGACATTCGCGAACCGAAGCGGCTACGTCGGCTTCATTATTTTCTGAAAAAGAAATCCATCGCCTTACAAAACTCTGTTTTCTTGGTAAAGGCCGATGCCCAGTATCTCAAGTACTTGGAAAGCAGTCTGGAAAAACTGATTAATATCAGAGATGACGATGTTCGTATTTATCCGGTGCTCCACCCCGATACATTGTGGGCTGCGGGAAAGCAAGCCTCAGCTTTTCAACACTTGTATGCGGGTAAGAAAAAGAGATCACGTAAACGAAAAACACCAACGTGGGTAAACAACCTGTTTGGGTGGTTGTCATGATGCTGATTCTTGATAAACGCGATACCGTGCTTCGCTATGAAACAGGTAGTCTACGCATCGAGCGCAAAGGTGAGAGACTGCAGCGCGTGCCTATAAAGCAGTTGGAGCAAGTCATCATATTTGGTAATGCAATGGTGGAAAGCAATGTCTGGCGTTACTTAGCAGATGAGTCTGTTTCTATGGTTATAATGTCAGCACGTGGAGCGCCTAAAGCGGCTTTTCTACATGGCAGTCTTGCAACACAATTACCATTCCGACGTATGCAACATAGTGATGCATCTAGTGATCGGTTATCACTGATTCATGCCCGATATTTTGTGAGATTAAAATTTCAAAGCTATGCTTTGTCAGTACAAACGTTGACTAACCACTACGACGTTGAACAGGAAGCCCTGAACGGTTTTTTAAATCAACAATCAGATACCTTAAAACGACTCGATGAAGCCAACTCGGTTTCGAGTCTTATGGGGTTGGAAGGTCAACTGGCACATGCTTGGTTTGTATTGCTTGCGCATTCATTGCCGTATCGCTGGAAATTTGCAGGACGGAACCGTCGCCCTCCTCGTGACCCGCTGAATTCACTATTGTCTTTATGCTATACCTTAGTCAGCTCGGAGGTGAATCAATCGTTGCTTGCTTCCGGTTTTGATCCATCTCTGGGTTTTCTTCATCAGGACACGCCGGGTAGGGAGTCTTTGGTTTTAGACTTTGTCGAAATCTTTCGCTCTGCAGTAGACAGTTTTGCGCTCCAGTGGTTAGCCGAAGCCCCGCTTGACGATAGCAGCTTTTACTACCGACAAAAGGAAGGTTGCCGCCTCAGCAAAGCAAGTCGCCCGCTATTTTTTAAAGCATGGTCTCAGTACCGCTACGAGTGGCCGCGCCCTATTCTCAATGATGATGCGACTGTCGAATCTATCATCGATTGGCCACGGGCTGAAATACGAGAAGTCATTAATGGTCAGATTATGCAGTGGCGTGAACTACTCAAAGAAAACCATGCGGTGGATGTATGAAACAAAGTATTCTCCAACAAGCGATGTCACCAGAGGTCTTGAATCTAAGCTGGAGACGACTCAAGATAGAACATACTCCTTGGTCACCAACAGTCAGCCGTGATCTGCTACAGAGTCATTTACTGAAATATATTTTGGAGTCACGTGAGCAGGTATTAGATGGTCGCTACTCTCCTCAATCTCTACGGCAATTTCCGCTTAAAAAACCCGACGGCAGGCAGCGAATTATATCTGCCCAATATTTGCAAGATAAACTCATACAACGCGCTGTGCTGACGGTGCTTGAGCCGCGCGCAGAAGCAATGTTTCATGACGACAGCTACGCGTACCGCCCGAAACGTAGTGTTGATATGGCAATGGCTAAGGTGAGAGAGCGAATCAGAATTGGTCAGGACTGGCTGGTCGATGCTGATATCACCAGCTTCTTCGACAACATCCCTCACAGAATTTTAATCAAAATCTTGAAGCAGTTTGTATCCGATAAACAAGCAATGCTGCTAATTGAAAAGTGGCTCAAAGCAGGGGCACATCAGAGCAGTTTGCTTGGCACTCGCAAAGGTATCTCGCAAGGAGCGATTTTATCACCACTGTTTTGTAATCTTTATCTCCACCAATTCGACATCGCTTTGACACGAGCCAATATTCCGTTTGTAAGGTTTGCTGACGACTTTTTGTTGTTCACGAATAGTGAAAGTAATGCCTTACGTGCTAAGGACTTTGCTGAGCAACGTTTGAACCAGCTAGGACTTGAGCTACACCCGCTTAAAACTTGTGTTGCACGTAGTAGCCCCAAGTTGGTTTTTTTGGGAAAAAAGTTACCTAAACCAAGTGAGTAGCTGTCTGGATTGGATAGGTCAACCTTATTCATCAGGTAACGATCCAGACAATTTACTCTATACGAAGGACCTATTCAGGTCGTCCTAATACCTTATTCATCAGGTAACGATCCAGACCTTGGTTTCCTCCTCTCTAGTGCAATGCTAGAGGTCCTAATACCTTATTCATCAGGTAACGATCCAGACCTTGCTGAAGGGAAAACCCAATACTGGGGAATCGTCCTAATACCTTATTCATCAGGTAACGATCCAGACATGATCAAGTATGAGGATCACAACTTAATTCGTCCTAATACCTTATTCATCAGGTAACGATCCAGACGCAGTATTGATGAAGTAGCTGAATATGCCGTCTTGTCCTAATACCTTATTCATCAGGTAACGATCCAGACCATTTTATGCGGCGAAATCACCGGGTTTTATTTGTCCTAATACCTTATTCATCAGGTAACGATCCAGACTATTTTGTGGAGCCAAATGGTGAACCACGATTGTCCTAATACCTTATTCATCAGGTAACGATCCAGACTTTAGCAGCTTTTACATTTTTAACTTTTCCTCTGTCCTAATACCTTATTCATCAGGTAACGATCCAGACGCTGTTTCTGCTGAAGCACCACATTATGTTGGGTCCTAATACCTTATTCATCAGGTAACGATCCAGACTGTGATGGAGGTAGCACTATTCAAGCCAAGGCAGTCCTAATACCTTATTCATCAGGTAACGATCCAGACGTTCCTGAGTCAGAGTATCAAACGGCGCCAACGTCCTAATACCTTATTCATCAGGTAACGATCCAGACACCGTGAATTTTTAAAGAAATTCATGGAAACGGTCCTAATACCTTATTCATCAGGTAACGATCCAGACCCTGTCACTTCCCAAAAACTCATCTCAGTCAAAGACTTACAGCTGCCTTTTTTATATATCAAAAGAGATATACGACACTTAGTGTTTTTTTGGCTTGATACTCTCATCCAAACTTCCTATTCCATGCTACTAAATGAACACAATTTATACAACAGAAAACCACAAGCCAGCCCCATTCAATGACCTATCGCATTATCTCGGTCACTTCTCTTGCTTGTATTATTGTAGATCTTCTTGTTAACTTCATAAAGGGCAAATGAGGTAACGATGATATGTTAAAAGCAAAGGTAAAAATATCAGGTAGATTAAAGAAATTTACTCGCACACAAACCGCTGAAGAAGGACTGTATGAAACTGCTAGCGAGTATCTCTGTGATCTAATTCAAATACATATAGCGCGCCAAAACAATCACAGTTGGACTGCTCTTAAGAAAGAGCTATTGCCTGGAATGAATGCGCCACGAAGTGAGTTTGTAGAGGTTACCACTGCCGACGTTATCGCAAGAAATAAACGCTAGCATGTCAAAATTTTTTAATTGACAAACCAAAACCAGAGAGGCCACGCTTTAATCTCTCAAATCGATTCAAACGAAGTTTGTGTTTGAGAGATTAAAACGTGGCCGCTCGATCTACAAGGTAACGCGCTTACAGCACGACCTTAGCCAAGGCATTATCAACTGCCTCAACAATCTGATCCGCATCATCCTTCGTACAAATCAGAGCCGGACTAAAGCAAAGCGTATTATTAAACGTCTCAAAGCTACGATTAGTGCGCCCAATAATCACACCTTGCTGCATGCAGTCAGCAACCACACCTGCCGTCACCGACTCATCAACCGGTTCTTTGCTCTTGCGATCTTTAACCAGTTCCAGTCCCATAAACAGACCCACACCACGCACATCACCAATCACAGGATACTTATCCTGAAGCTCAGCAAAGCGACCCATAAAGTACTCGCCCATGTTAGTTACGTTCTGCAGAAGATTCTCTTCTTCTATAATGCGTAGATTCTCAAGCGCTGCCGCCGGGCCACCCGCACAGCCACCAAAGGTACTGATATCGCGGAAGTAATTCATTTTTTCAGCCGGTGCATGCAGGAATTCATTAAACAATGCTTCGGTCGTTGCAGTGACCGAGATCGCGGCATAACCACTGGCCACGCCTTTAGCCATGGTGACGATATCTGGCTTCACACCGTAGTGTTGATAACCGAACCATTTACCGGTACGCCCCATGCCACAGACCACTTCATCAATATGCAGGAGTACACCATACTTAGCGCAGATTTCCTGAACGGTTTCAAAGTAGCCTTCCGGTGGTGGAATCACACCGCCACCTGCGGTAATTGGTTCAAGTATGATCGAACCGACGGTGTCGGGGTCTTCACGCAGAATCACCTTCTCGATTTCACAGGCCGCTTGTACCCCAAAGTCAGGATCATCACCATTCGGTGAGCGGTAAGCCATACAGTGTGGCACTTCCACAAACCCCGGGGTGAATGGTCCGTATTGATCTTTACGTTGTAGCTGACCAGTCGAACTAAGCGCAGTAATGGTCGTGCCGTGGTAATCACGATCACGGTATAAGATCTTGTGCTTTTTACCGTCGTTTTTTAACGCGGCTAATTGGCGTACCAGCTTGTAGCCTTTTTCATTGGCTTCAGAACCTGAATTTGAATAATAAACGCGAGACAAGCCCGGCATTTTTTCAATCAGGCGCTCGGCAAACAGCCCACCCGGTACGTTACCCGCAGAGTTGGCGAAGTAATTCATTTTTATTAGCTGGTCATACACGGCTTTAGCAATACTCTCGCGGCCGTAGCCAACATTAACGGTCCACACCGCACCGGACACGGCATCTAAGTGTTCACGTCCCGACGCATCCCAGACACGCATGCCTTTGCCTTCAACGACCATCAACGGTGCTTTGCCGTCTAAGGGTTGGTGTTGTGTCAGGTGGTGCCACATGTGAGCGCCGTCGGCCTCAATCGCTTGTTGGGTCAGTATATCTGGTCTGTTATTTGTCATGTCAAATCCTCGGCGTACTACACGCGAAAAACGATGGTAACGGCCCAATCTGTGTGGCTCACAGCAGGCGCGCACTTGGTGAATATACTCGATAGCATAACCGTGCTATTTACTCCGCCCATAGAACCAGCGTTATCCCAAGTCTTAGGCCAAGCGTTTTGCCTGCACTATCTATTGAGGGTTACCGCAAATCGGCGACACTTCGTATATCATCATTTCTAATAAAGAAGTACTCAACGAGAGCCCGAATGGAGCTGTGTAACGAAGACAATTTGCGACTCAATGTGCTGCTGGCGCAACCACTGCGGGCGATTCGTATCAATGAAAACACCTTGACGGTGGTGGGCCTGACTGAGCGCGGTGAGGCAACGGTTCAGCTCAACCCAACCGTGCGTGATGAGCAGTATTTGCGTTGGGTGCGTGAGTTACTGGCTCTCAAAGCGACTGGCTCTCCGGCAGGTTATCCGGTGTTTATGAAACGTTGGACGCGTATTGGCCAGATCAAAAACAATCTCAAACAGATGCTGTTACTGGGTGAGCCTGAAGCAATTGTTGCGGTGTCTCACGCCCCAGATATGACGCTGGATATTGCGGAGTGCGCGTGGTGGGCGAATCCTTCGACAGAGGTGGCAATGGGTTTGCTGCAGTATGCTGAAGTCTATGAAAGCGACTTGGGCAAGGCACTGGCCGCACACCTGATGGAGTTTTTGCCGTTTGAAGAATCACCAGTGAATATTGTGTACATGGTGCGCGCGTGTTTGCAGGGTGAGTTGCTGGACGAAACACAGCGCTTGAGTTTGTGGCGACGGGCTAAGCGGCGTCATCCTTTTTATGTCGGATTTACCTTTGCAGAGGCGCGGCAGATTCCACTTGATGCAACTGACTCACCAACCTATGAGACGCTAACTGCCCTGCTGGCAACGCAGCTGGCAGAGGGCAATGCGTTTGCCAAGGTGTTTGCTTATCAACTCTCAGCAGCGGGACAAGCCTGGTTACAGCTGCTTGCCTTAGCCCTCAAAAAGCCGGTTGATCCGGATGTGGTGGTGGCTTTGTTTCATGCGGTTGATCAGCGCTTTGACTGCCCTGCCAAACCTGACCGGGGTGTGCGAGATATTAACGACATCGACATTGACGCGGTCAGTGCTGAGTACCCTGAGCTTGCTGAACTGCGTGACACAATCAATGAGTCACAACAAACATTGCTTGAGGCCGGACTCCTGTTGGCGATGGTCGGCGAGCATACGCTCAACCCCATTTTTGGTGGTAATGACTCCGTGGGTACCGTGATGCGTAAACGCTTAGCCCCGCTCACTGAGCCTTTATTAGAAAAAATTGATATACTAACAAACCACTGACACACACACACGAGGACGATCATGGCTTACTATGTTTTTAAAATTACTCAACCGACTCCGATCATGAAGAACCTTGAATATCAGGAGTCGTTTGAAGAGTACAAACAAGCCCGTACTTTTACCCGCAGTCTACGCGCTCAAATCCCACCGGGTAGCGGCATTGATGTGCGGATGGTACACGCTGCCAATCAACTGCAAGCCGAAGAAATGCTCATGGAAAAACGGGAAAAGCCAGTGCTTATGGAATGGGAAAAGTAGGCCCGACTGAACATGGATGAAGATCAGTTCCGGGAGACTTATCACGCGCTTAATCCACAGCGTTGTGCCTTTGAAAAGGCCATTATTAATCAACGCTGCGATTGCTCAGAAAAACGCAAGTTTTTACTGGCGACACGTGAGGGTGTGGCATGCGAAGCGGCTGACGGCCCTGCTTTGTGTAAAACCGTTCTGGATAACCTTCGTCAATCCGCTCGGTTTGCTTTGAAATCGGTATTAGTTGATGGCCCGTTGCCACATAATAAAGAGCTGCAGGTTCAGGCTGGCGGATTGATTGGTTTACATCGACTAGTCTCCGCGACGGCTGATGATTCTGTTAATATTCACGCTACGTTGCAAGGTGCTTTGCAGCGATATAAACAGCCGGATGAGTTTCCTTATCAGGACTTAATCCAGAGCATTTCAAGTTATAGAGCGCGTAAGCGCCGTCAGGATAAACACACATGAAGCATTTCCCGATTTTTGTCAGTATTCGAAACAAGCCGTGCGTAGTGATTGGTGGTGGGCCAGTGGCTAGTCGCAAGATCGGTAATTTGTTAGAAGCAGGTGCACAAATCACAGTTGTCTCTCCGCAGATTACTGAAGAAATAAAACAATACCTCGCCGCAGAGTCCATTACTTACTTACCGCGTGAATACACTGAAAGCGATCTGGAGGGAGCATTTTTGGTGTTTGCCGCCACGGATAATCGTGAGGTCAACTCCGCTGTCGCAGCACTCGCCACATCACGCGATCAATTAGTGAATGTGGCTGATGAGCCCGATGAGTGTACGTTTGTGTTGCCGTCGGTATTAGATCGCTCGCCGGTGCTGGTCGCGGTATCTACCGGTGGTGCCTCTCCGGTGCTTGCCAGACAATTACGCATTCAATTGGAAACCTTGATTCCCTCTGCCTGCGGACGTTTGGCGGGTATTACGGAGGAGTATCGTGAGAAGGTTAAACGCTTTTTCCCGAAGCAGGTGCAGCGTAAGAAGTTTTGGGAAAACGCCCTGCACGGCCCCGTCTCTGAGCTGGTTTATGCAGGACAAGAAGGCAGCGCCCGTACCCGTTTAGATGAGATGCTGGAGCAAGGTCTGGATAAAGATCCCATGGGTGAGGTGTATCTGGTCGGTGCCGGCCCCGGTGACCCGGACTTATTGACGTTTAAAGCGGTGCGTTTAATGCAGCGTGCCGATGTCATGGTGTATGACCGTCTGGTATCCCAACCTATTTTAGACATGGCGAATCCAGACGCTGAGCGTTTGTATGTGGGTAAGCAAAAAGATGATCACGCCGTGCCGCAACACAAGATTAATGACCTACTGGTGGATCTAGCCAAGCAAGGTAAACGCGTACTGCGTCTAAAAGGTGGTGACCCGTTTATCTTTGGTCGTGGTGGCGAAGAAATTGAAACACTCACCGACAATGGCGTACCGTTCCAGGTAGTGCCTGCAGTCACCGCTGCCTCCGGCTGCTCCTCTTACGCAGGTATTCCACTAACGCATCGTGACTACGCGCAATCCGTCACCTTTGCGACAGGTCATCTAAAGGACGGCACGGTCAATCTGGACTGGCCACATCTGACCCAACTCAACCAGACCTTAGTATTTTATATGGGACTGTCTGGTATCGCAGAAATTAGTAAACAATTACAGGCACATGGGATGTCACCGGATATGCCAGCGGCTTTGATTGAAAAAGGCACGACTCGCCACCAACGCGTACACATCGCAACACTGGCCACGCTCCCTGAGAAAGTGGTTGAAAGCGGTGTTCGGGCGCCGACATTAACAATCATTGGTGAAGTCGTGAAGCTGCATGACAAACTGCACTGGTATGAGCCGGAGCGCCATGTCAAAGACAGCGACTTCAGCCTTCATCAGAGTTAGGTGGTTGGCAGGCTGACGGTATTATGATGGCTACGCCGACTCCCTGCGCTCGTAAGGACTTCGCAATCATAATCCCGACAGCCTGCTGGAAGCTTTGTGGGGCGCGGCGGGGTAGTTTTGCTTAGCTCATAGCACCAATCTCAGCAACAGTACTCTTGATGTAAACCTGTTCTGAGCTTCGTGCGACGCCAAATTACACTAGCGCTGGTTCGGTACTTTGTTGACTGAGACCTTACGAGCGAAGGGAGTCGGGGAAGGCAACAAAGTACCGAACCAGCGCGACCAAATCCAAAGGAACACGAATCTCAGGAGGGAAACATGCAAGAAACCAAAATATCAATACAGGAGGCATTCAAGCCGGATATTGCTCAGGAGATGAGTCAGGGCAGTAGTTGTTCCGAATCCGAGCCATTTGCACTGCAAGCCATTGATGACAGCATGGAACCGGAGTTTGATGCAGGCTGCATTATCATTATCGACCCGACCGGTGTCGCGCGTGACGGTGCGTATGTGTTTGCCAAAGACAATCAGGGTGAATACATTTTTCGTCAGCTACGCATTATCGATGAGCGTTATTATCTCGCGCCATTGAATGACCTGTATGAAACCTTTGAGATATCCGGCGTTAAACAGATCGAAGGGGTAATCACTCAACGTGCTGGCAAGAAACGCAGCTATCACAAGAGCTACTACTAATGCGCCCTGCTCATCTCAATACAGTGCTGGATCAGGAGTTTTTGGGTGCGCAGCAAGACACGCATACGCCTGTGATGTTGTGGGGGCCACCGGGCGTTGGTAAGTCACAAATCATTACACAAATTGGAGCGAGGCATAATGTGCCGGTGATTGATATTCGCTTGTCGCAAATGGAGCCAAGTGACTTGCGCGGTATTCCGTTTCGTGAGGGGAATGCGGTGGAGTGGGCGATTCCGGCAATGCTACCGGATACCGAGCGGCATGGCACACAAGGCATTTTATTCTTGGATGAGATTACTTCGGCTGTACCGAGCGTATCGGCAGCAGCTTATCAGCTGATTCTGGATCGTCGTCTGGGGGAATATGAAGTACCAAACGGCTGGGCGATTTTTGCAGCGGGTAACCGTCAGGGTGACCGTGGTGTAAGTTATACCATGCCTGCGCCACTGGCCAATCGCTTCTCGCATTATGAGGTAGATCTGAATCTGGATGACTGGGTAAGCTGGGCCTATTCCTATGGTATTGATGAGCGGATCATCGCCTTTTTACGTTTCAGGCCAGAGTTATTATTTGATTTTGATCCGGCGCACAATCCAGTGGCTTTCCCCTCACCTCGTTCCTGGGAGTTTGCTCATCGTGCTCTGCAGAAGTTTGACCAAACACCATCCGTGTTACTGGGTTCACTGCAGGCTTGTGTGGGCGGAACCGCGGGAATTGAACTAAAGGCTTATCTGGATAATCTGACCTCAATGCCGGATATTGACGCGATTTTACGCGGCGAGCGCGTTCCTGCTCCGGTGTCGATTGACCTGCAATATGCAGTGGCTAGTGCATTAATAAGTCGTGCAACGCGTGCTGAATCCTCGCTGCCTGCTTCTGAAATCTATGGCAATATTTTGAATTACGCCTCAGCGTTTCCGCAAAAGGAAATGGGCGTGATGCTGGTGTCAGATTTACTGCGTGCAGTGGGCGATGAGATTTTTGCTCAGCCGGAGTTTGCAGACTGGGCGGAGGCCATTGGTGAGATATTGTTGTATCACTAAGTCTGTGATGATCTGCTGATGACTGATTCCACTAACGACCAACGCAGCCAACAAATCGAAAACAAACTCAGTGCTGCCCGCACCAAACTGATTCTGGACAAGCCGTTTCTCGGGACATTAGTGCTGCGCTTACCGCTGCAGGCGGCTAATCCTGCGTGGTGTCCAACCACGGGGACTGATGCCCGCAAGCTGTATTACAATGCAGAGTACATCGAAGAGTTGCGTGCAGATGAGTTGCAGTTTGTACTTGCGCATGAGGCACTACATTGTGGATTGTCACACTTTTCTCGTCGTCAGCATCGCGTAAAGCATCGTTGGGACTTAGCTTGTGATTACGCTATTAACCCGATTCTGCTGGCAGAAGGATTGAAACCGCCACCGGGTGTGATGGTCCTGCCACAATATGAAGGTATGAGCGCTGAAGAAATCTACCCGCTGATTGATGACAATGATATGTCTGAATCGATGGATCAGCATCTTTACGACAAGCCGGATCAAACTCAGGAAGGTGGACAAGATCAGGATGACAATCCACTGGATGATCAGCCGTCCAAGAAAAATCAATCACCAGATAAACCTGCTGATAATAAAGACAGTGACAGCAATAGCGGTGCATCTAAACAAGCGTTCGATGAATCCGCTGGTGGTAAAGACAAACCGCCTCCTCCACTGGATCAGGCGGAGGCAGAGCAATTAAGTCTTCAATGGCAACAACGTCTAGCCAGTGCATCCCAGCAAGCGGAACAATCCGGTAAACTCAGTGCAGTTTTAAAGCGTTTAATAGAACAACAGCGCCAGTCATTACTCCCCTGGCAAGCCTTGTTAGCACAATACCTGAGTGCGACAGCGCGGGATGATTATAGCTATCAGCGCCCTTCTTCACGCCGGGGTGACCCAGCGATTTATCCCACCTTAAAAAGCTCGCAAATCAATATAGCCATTGCACTGGATGTCAGCGGCTCGGTGAGTGATAAGGAATTAAACCAGTGTGTCGCTGAGATGAATGCCCTGAAGGGGCAGCTTCGTGCACGAATCACTTTACTAGTTTGCGATGCGGATATTATCGAAGGATTTCCAATGGTATTTGAGCCTTGGGAAATGGTGGAACTGCCACAACAAATCGCCGGCGGCGGCAGTACCGATTTTAAACCGGTGTTCGAGTGTTTGAATAGGCAGGATCAGCAGCCCGATGCGCTGGTGTACTTTACCGATGCCTTAGGAACCTTCCCGCAGTATGAGCCTAATTATCCGGTACTTTGGTTAGTCAAAGGTAAAGGTGACGTGCCTTGGGGTCAGCGAATTCAGTTTCATTAACATGCTCAACTTCGCCCTATATTGCCCGAATCAAAAAGCTACTTGGCCTTTTGTTTACTGACCTTAAAGATCTAACCAGTTCTCCACTTCCAAGCCATCAGCCCTCTCAAACTCACGTACATTTCGGGTAACAACACAAAGACCAAGAGATAGTGCGTGAGCAGCAATCAATAAGTCATTACCACCAATGGGCGTGCCCTGCTTTTCAAGCGCGTGACGAATTTGCCCATACTTCTGCTCTGCTGGCTTTTCCAACGCTAACACATCAATTGCAGAAAGAATCACTGATAATCGTTCTTGCAGCTTCACAGAACCTTTTTTCTGGACACCAAACTCCAATTCAGCAGCAACGATAATGCTCGTGCAGATAGCTTCCTCACCGACTTGTACAATACGCTTTGCTACTTTGCCTTGTGGGTTTTTCATTAGGTCGGAAATAATATTGGTATCTAACAAATAGCGGTATTGCTTGCTCATAGGTCGATATCATCCAGTGGTAAATCATCAATCTCAGGCACTGACTCTTCCATGGGGGCAAGTGATGCTAATAGCTCTAGCAAAGTAGGCTTGGTTACAGGTTCTATCACCAAGGTATTACCCACTCGACGAATGACTGCCTCTGAGCCTTCCAGCTCATACTCCTTTGGAATGCGGATAGCTTGATTACGACCATTTCGAAATAGGCTGACTTTTCTTTCAGTGTTTGAAGCTTGCATTGCTAACTCCTATAATGCGACATATGTCTTTAGCATATGCTTACTATTTAAAGAAAGCAAGTTGCAACTTTGTGACATAATACCGTAGCCCAAACTCTCGAAAATGAAACAGGAAAACAGAAATGCCCACACTCAACTGGATTGGTAAGGAAGCATTTTAATTGTTGAATACAAAGGTGGTGATCGCTGGAAGGCTGCCGAATCAGACCGGAAAATTGGAAAGCTATGGGCAGAACAGTCTGCTGGAAAGTGCCAGTATATTATGGTGAAGAATAAGGAGTGGAGTGACATTAGTAGCTTGCTTTAAGGTAAGAATTAGGTCTCTTCAAGTTCTGCTCTAGCATGTGGCTTTACGAAGGCATAAGCTGGTGATTTAAGTATGCCTATTCGAAATTGAAAACTATCACTCGATCATTTTATGGTCTGGTTTGAGAATAAACTGACAAACTATCTATAAACTCAGGATGACATTTACACAGCAAGATTTACAGACTCCAATGAGGTGTGACAATCCCTCTTCAAAATTAGTCACTCAGTGACAATGGCACAGCGTTGTGTCAACAACTGACCTTATTCTGTCAGTAATTCCGTCTCTCAGAAAAACATCTAATGATCGATTAATATCTATTTTACAACAACTTAGGATTAAATATTAAAAGTTGGCATCCACATTGCAAGTTAATAATCACAAGCAACGACAGACCTACAATAATAAAAACGATAACAATAAGAACTATACCCCTGTCCCCAAGCAGTGCCCTGATCTTACCCCGGTGAAGGGCACGAACTTTAAAGACATAGTTTATTCAGAATTTACCAGCAAGCCCCCGAGATAAATAAGCATTATCTCATTTGATACGCCCTCTGCTTCCCCCGGCAAAGGGCGTTTTTTGCATCTGGCTGTTGCATAGATAACTGTCTGTAACTGCAAACCAGCTAAGGCTAATCAGCAGATACAGACATAGCAGTCAATCCATCAACTACTGACGGGACAGTTCAATCAAGCGCTCAACAATTGCTGCCAGAGGTGAACTGTCTGAGATTGAAGCCTGTTTCGCAGCATTTTGCCAATGTGCAGGTACTGACTCATTAGCAGCCCAACTACCCGTGGCATGCGCATCAAACCGTGTCACCGCTTTGGCGGTTGCATTAGGCGTCCATAAGAAATCGGGATGCTTATTCATATACCACTCACCACCAATGATCTCGTCATTCGCATCCAGCTCAAGGTCGTAGTAATAATCCACCTTTTGAATCAAATCATTCTCTGGCGTGTCTGGTGTGTTTTGTGTGGGATCAGTCTCCACCACATAAGCCAGCTCCATATGAATGCCAACCAGACTACGCGCATTGCTGCTACGATATTTGCTGAAACGATCATTCGACAGACCACTCATCGGCACTTTGGCCTCTGCCAGTGAGTTGGCGTAAGTAAATGATTCCGTATTGAAATAGCGATAGGTATAAGCATGAATCGGCTGATTCCACACTTCATAGTCGTAGGTCACATCCAGCACCACACTGCGCTTAGAGTGGCCGATTTGATTCACCACAGACATATGCCAGGTGCCAGGATTAGTATCAAAGCCTTCCTGAGACGTCACACGACCATTCTCATCCTGCGCTGGCTCTTTCTCATTACAGCGACCACCAATAAACTTGGTACGCGGCATCACCTTTGCCCATAGTAATGAGGCGAGTGCTTTGATATCCGCAGGGTAAAACGTGATGGTTGTGCCATCGGCTGCTCTGACTTTGATGGCTTTTTGAGGGCGATCCAACATGTAAGCTGCCGGTGCCCAGCCGTGGCAGATACCCATCCATGATTCGACTTCACCGTATTGCTCGTAATAACCCTGACCTTCTGCCCACATGGCGCGGGTAAGGCTATAATTCTTATCACCGACTAAAGCATCGTATTTTTCTGAAGGCGACAGTCTGTCAATTTTACTGGCACTGCCTGACTGAAGTATTTTGTCCGGTCGGTTTGCTGCGACGTAATCGTAGTTTTCTTTCCAATCAGACGAGGCAGGAAATTCAGGATCCGCATAACGCTTACCTAATACGCCTGTGTAAAGCGCCCAGTAGTCATCGGACCAAGGCGACTCGCCTAATGAGGCCTCGGTGAGATTCGCACTTTCCATAGACTCAAGGTCTTTATAGCGCAGCTCATCCACTAAGTTTTGTGCTAAGTCATTGGACTGAAAAGCGGCCCGTGCACCCATGTCCTCACCCGCTGACAACATGGCGCGGAAGCCATCGCGTATCGCAATATAGTCCATTTGCTCTACATTTTTTTCAGAAAACAGACTGCAACCTTCGACGACTTCACCGTCGGCATCCATCTTTGCAGGATGCTGATTCATAAAGGCTACTGAATCTTTTAGAAACTCCTGAAGCGATGCATTTATCTTATCTTGTCGTTTTTGATCTGACATTTGAATCTCCCTTGCTCGCGCTTTAAATCATTGGTTTTTAAATTCTCACAACTTACCTAAGCCAACAGCAACTGCCGCCAGTACTTTGGCTTTGTAGCTATTATCGGCCTTACTGCTTCCTCCTTTGGGTTTAATCTTTTTAAGAAAATCACTTAAATAATGTAGCTGCTCCACGGCTGACGAAAACTGCCGGTTGCTTCTCGGTACATCCTGCACGGACTCTTTGTATAAACACAGTAATCGCTCGGCATGCTCATCCGTATCCCTATCCCTATCAACATCGTCAGGTAAATCATCGAGTAAGAACAGCGCAACCTCAGCATCGGCAACCATGACCGCGGCAAAGAAACTATGCTTTTTCTTGAAACTACGACGCGATGCTTCCTGCGCTTTCTCCACTAGCTGGCGATAGTTTTTTACTTCCTCGCCCAACAAACCACTGAGTTGCAGATGATTAATCATGGCATATGGATCAAAATTATAGTCAAAGGAAACACCTTCTGCCTTGCGATAAGCCTCATTACTCAGATTCAGCATTTGAGTAATCTTATTCCAACTCGGCCTTTGCTTTCTTGAAAGGATGACGGCTTTGCGTTTGTAGGCACTACCGAGCAAGGCATAGCGCTCGGTATTGATTGCGCCATTACTGGCATTGCTCTCGCTCATCCCAGCTAACTCATGTATTTCCTGGGTGATATTAAGCAGTCCTTTTAATCGCTCTATTGCCTGATCGATTAGTCGGTTGGATTCATCGGTATTTTGATTCTTTAACGCCAGCAAACGCTTTTTAGTGTCTTCATTGGTTTCTTGCTTGATTTCAATTTCAAGTTTTTTCGCTTCTGACGACAAGGCTTCGGCCTGTTTGGCTTCAAGATTTCCCAGATTTTGCACCGCTTCGATCGGCACACGCTTATCAAAGTCACGCTCATGAATCGCTCGCTGGAAGGCTTGTCGCGCTTGCGCGAAACCTTCCGGAAGAATGCTGCCGTATAGGCTTGCCAGTTGATATTGTGTGCTCGGCCGGTCTATCCATTCCTTAGGGACTTTAGCCAAACGCTGCTCAATATTTCTGGACAGCTCTTCAAAACTGTAAGGCTCTGAGGTCGCTGTTTTATGTTCTAAATCAACCCCGATACTGGTCAGTTGGGAGCTTAACTCCTGCGGCGCCACTGGCATCCAGCTGCTATCGTCATAAGCGGTGTCCTCGGTAGCTTTGAGCACATAGTTCGGATCACCATAGGCTTGATACGCGCCCCAAGTGTTTAAATTGGGATGCATTTTGTAGGTATTCTTTCGGGCTTCAAATACCGCATCACCAAAAGCAATACCCTTACCAACGAATTGCTCAAAGAAGGTTTCAGAGAAGGTACAAGCCGCTCGGTCATCAACCGCCCAGCCTGCCGCAATCACACAGCGCACGCCCATTTCTATCAACTCACGCGACACACTGTAAGCCAGGCGATTGTAGCTGGCATTTGCTGAACCATCAGTCTTGGCCAGATGGCAGCAATTCAGGAATACCAAATCTGGCACAACTTCCATCTGCCCTATTTCAGCAGCGGTCAGCATTACTCCATCCGATAACACTACACCGGTGCGTAACTTGCCGTCGTTGCGACTGCGGATATTCACTTCACCATGCGCTGCAATCATCAGAATACGATAAGGCTTTTTAAATAACACGTTGAACACATCCAGCGCACTGTGATGAGCCGGATCGCTTTCCTGATGGGGATACAGTTTTTCAACCTGATACTCATGATTGACCAGAGTATCCGTCACTTGTTTGGCTTCTTTAACGGCGCCTGTTAGTGAGGTCAGACTGCCATCGCTATCTTTGTCCGGTTCATGGTTAGTATCAAAATGGTGAAGGAATCCGGCGGTTGAAGGGTTACCAATCACACAAGCATTCTGATCAGTGCTAGCAATCACATTTTGACGGAATCGGGTAGATACCAACTGACGTACCATGGCTACTTTCTGAGCCAGCGGCTCATCATCGGCTTGCAGCATTTCCCACGGCAGATTCGCCGTGTAGCCATCCAGCACCAGCAATAAACGCTCGGTCTGGCGCATGGTCGATTTGAAATCAACCGGCATCATTAGCTGAAATAAAGTCCGGCAGATGTCTTCATTATAATAACGGTCTGAAATTGCATCTTTAATCAATGCCTCAATCAGTCCCGGCTGGCGTTGCTGATTAATCGCCTCAGCCCTAGCCCGCTCTGACAGGTACACATACTTCAGGCGCTCCGCCACCACGGGCGGACGGGTAGCATGACTAAGTCCTTTATGGTCTTCATCCTTGTCTGCGCCCATTTGCTTTTTAACGGCATCCATCACCTGCTTAGGAATCGGCGATACCAGTTTGCTTTCATAGCACTCTGCCGGACACTGAGAATCTAATTGGTCAGCATCGGTCACCATCAGTCGCGACCAATAACCAGAGCCTGTTGAGCGTTCACTCAGACGTTCCCGCATACCTTTAAAGAACTGCAACTCTGACTCAGGCACGATACGCGCTTCAAACTGCTTGAGGTCTTTTTCTAAGCGATGCGGTAAGTCGCGAACGGTGTAAGCGGCCGTGATAGCGGTATCACGATAGAACTCTATAAACTCCAGATTACCAATGGCACGGCCGGGTTGTTGCTTGGACTTTTTGTATCGGTACTGTTGATTAGCCGCACAGACACCCCGAACAATCGCCTCAATTGAAGCGGCCACCGTGATGTGTGTGGTCGAGTTGTAACCAATTAGCAGACTGCAGATTTTCAGGTCAGTCATGCCTTTATTATCATTGCTGGCCAATGCGTCAGCGTGTGCTGTTTGGCATTCGCTGGTATGTAACAGATACTGCAGCACACCGTCGCGCACGGTATTGGTCAGATTATCGGCCGTGATGGTATTCCAATCACCCAATCCAACAATAATGGCTCCGCGACCACTTCCTCGCTTCACATCTTCTGTCGTGCGAGGGTTTAGCACTATCGTACTGGTACCGATTTCACCGGCATACACACCCAATCGCTCACGTTGTCTGAGGGCGCCATTCACCAAATTCAAATCAATATGATGCTCCGCCCCTGCAATGGAATCACTGACGTAATGCCCGCACATTAGAGGGCTCTGCACAAACCGCAGGTCAGTCGCTTTCACACTAACATTCAGAACCTGTGTGGTATCCGGAATCGGGTTGCGATGAGGTCTGCCACCAAAGAATGACAAGGCGATATCTTCAGCACCCGGTTGCAATACCGGGCCGGCATCATAGCGATAAGAGGCAACCGAACTGCTGCGGGTACGTGGCGGTTTATCACTGAGCTGTGTGGTTTTACCTTTGCGCAACAGATCGGTAATTGCTGCAAAATACTCAGAGCTGTTGGTCAGATTAGAGTGCGGTACCGGCATATACCAGTAGCGATCATCAGCCAGTGACTCGAGGCGACCAGAGTCCCAGCTAACCGAACCATCACCGCGAACTGTGCCGTGCATATATAGCCGCTCGTCTTTATGACTGATCCCGCAAGGCGTGTGACCATCTAGACCAAACACATAAGACACTTTGTTCGCATACGGGAATCCACCTTCCTGATGCTGACGTTCCAGCAATTTCCACAGGGCTTTGACTTCGGCCAAATCATCCGGCGTTGGTTGAGACCCTAACTTACCTTTTTTGTAACGGAACCAGAGATCACTATTGTATTTGCGCAGGGTTTCCCAAGTACTCTGCTGATCATAGTTCTCCAGCGCTAAGTGCTTGCTATCCAGCCCTTGCAGACCTGTATCACTAAACCCTTTACGCGGCAGCAACTGCAAGGTTCCCTGAAAACTACCGATGATGCTGATGATTTCCTGAAGGTCATGATGGAAGTCGAGTACCGCCAGCTTTCTGACCGAGTCGCCCTTGCCCATGAGATTTTCAACCATGGAATGTGAGCCGTTGTTAGGCGTACCCAGCATTACAAAGTAACCGTCATGTTCTGTCGCGATGTCTTTCCATAAATCCGGATTGGCCGCAATCATGGTTCGCACGACCAGACCACCCATGCTATGGGCTAAAAAGCAGACCTGCCTATTTGATTGATCCTGAATTTTATCAATGCGTTTCTTAACCACCTTGGCCAATTCAGCGGCAGATTCTCTAATGGATTGTCGCCAGTCATAGGCGAAGCTAATGACCTCATGTTCCTGACTCAGGTGGTTTTCCAGATCACCGTAGTAGCGTTGGAATAGGCCTTCTGCCCTGACGTTCTCCTTGTCAATCACGATCTGACCAATACCGCCGGCAGCCAAGTCAAAAGGATCGAACCAAACCCGATCACCCTCACCCTTGCCTTGCTCTGGCTTGGCGATCTCCAGATGACTTCCCATAATTCCCGGCAGGTAAAATATAATGGGTGCGTCATCAGGTAGCTTGACGGCACTGCGGTCAACCGCAACAGTGCCTTCCAGCGGCTCGTCCAGCTTTAATTCGAAGTCGGTGGGAATGGGGCTGAAAGTAGCGAGTTCTTGTGGCTTGTCTGTTGTTATCCAACTGCACAAGGCACGACGAGTATCCGGTCTTTCAAAGTAGCGAAAGTGATTGACCTGCTGACCTTTGGCGTAGTACTCGCGCGTTTTATTGCGTCGTGCCAGACCTGCGCGCATGGATTGAGTATCCACCACGAAATCATTATCGAAGTGGTCAAACATGATCCAGTCAGTCATCATAACAGCGATTCGCTTCAGCACACCGCCACTATCACCATCCGCATCACCGGCAATGACCGCCATATCGATGCCTTCAGTTCGTTTTGCCTGTGCCAGTAGCACAGTCATTGGTGAACTTGGCAACATGGCCTCAATACCCGGTATCAAACGCGGATCGATCCGCTTTTGTGCCACCTCCAACACGATACGACGAAAGGCTGACAAGGTCGCCCCCCCCACAGTACCAACAGCAGGAATCAAACCGATACCGAAGTTAAGGAGTGACAACATACTGGACAAAAACAAGTCCAGGTTGTCCGCCAGTAAGGTCGTTCCACTGGCTGGCGAGGCCACGCGCATATAGCGTTTAATCGTGAAGTTTTTTTCTTTAAGAATATCGCGCAACTGTCTTAGCTGCTTGCGTTCTTCTTTGCTGATGGCTTCGCGTAATTTGGTATTTTCTTCAGACTCCCTACCCTCATTCACCCCGTCTTCTTCTAGTACCGGCTTGCGCTGGAAACGACTAATCATGTCGTCAGTAAACTCAGCAATACACAATAAGTCGCCGACTAAGCCTCCGCGTGAGTGAGTGATGAGCGAGAGAGTGGTGTTTTTTGGGAGTGTTTTTGCCAGTAAAATGGCATTTTCTAAGGGGCTCTCAGAGAAGGTGCGATGTTCAAAACCATACACGTGACCGGCAAAGCCATGCGTTAGATTATCCCAGCAACCCTCATCATTGCCTTCGCGCAGCTTGCCGAAACTCCCGACAGTGCTTGAGGCTGTGCCATGAATGAATACCAGTATTGGTTGCTTCTTCTCTGCTGCTTTGACTAGAGATTCATTATCTGCATCCACACGATTCTTTTGCTGAATCTGTGCCTGCGTGCCCCACTGGTACAGTCCCGGCTCACCATCTAAGCGCGATTCAATCGCCCACATTAAAGCTTTAGCACCCGCCCACGATGCACTGGCATGAGCCAGATTTTCAAACTCTTCACCCACTTTTTCTTTGAGCAATTCGAGCGCTTTGTCTTTCGCCGCTTCCACCAAACCATCCGGTTTAATATTGAGCACTGACAGCGTCGACCAAATCCAGTTGCCGATACCCCGCGCTGCTGCCTCTTCATCTTGCAGCACATTAAGATTAATCTGTTCTGTTCCATCAGCCGATGGCTCAACAGCAGAGTCCGGATACAAGCGTTTTAAATCCGCTTTTAGTTTGTCAGCACGAATAATGATGGTGGTGCCATCGGTGGCTTCCAGTGTCAGCAGACGATTATCTTCGATCGTTTTTTCACTAACGCTCGCCTCACTGTCTCGTGCTGCACCGCTTACATCGAAGACAGACTCAACATCAATCACCCGTTCGTTAACAAAAGGATCACGGCTACTTCCGGCTGAACGTGTGCTGCCACCGAGCACTTTCGGCAATACTTTACCGAGTGATTGGTGCTCAACACCGCGGCTGGCACTGCCTTCTGGCAGAAGAAACTGGATTGAAGATGAGTGTTGATCAGACATAGGCTGTGCGTCTCTTTGTCACATGAGGGGCGGGAACACGGTACTGATTTGCCAAATATAACTAATTATCTGAAGATAATCATTATAAATCGGTCATAAATCATCCATAAACGATAACCAAGCTATTCCTCAAGCATAGCTTATTAGCACTCAATATCAAGTCACAGCCATCTCCAATATTAAGTGATCCTGATACGCTTCTGGTATTCCAACATAAGATGAGCCTGAACGACTGACAACCTGTTCATGATCAGGAGATGAAAACGATCATGAATCTAGACTCACTGGAAACACTTGAACAGATAGAAGAATTCTTGTCAGCCACGCAACCGGTTGCTTTCGGTATCGCCAGTACCAAACCAGACCCGGAGTCGCCGTGAACGTGGCTTGCTAATGCGCTTCATGGCACGAGTCAGTGGGTACTAACCCACCCAACTGTAACGATTGATTAAACAGCAACGAGACACAAGTATCATCACTCATCTTCCCGCAAGGAATAGTGGTTTTAAACGTCAATACACCGATGCGGATGTCCGCCTGCTGGCAAGGGTTGGTAAGTTGTATGGGACACCCAGTGGCGGTGTCACAATTGTATCTGATGCGTAAGACCAGACACCATCAACTCACCCATACCAAGACGAATCCAACCAAAGTCGCTATCGGAGAACGACGCAAGCCTCATCCTGAGGGGCAACCAGGCAACATCCGAATCGATACCGTACATCAGGGCGACCTGGATAAGCAGAAAGGGGGTTACCACATTAATGCCGTTGATGAAGTAACGCAGTTTGAAATATTGGCCACGGTGGTGGCTATTAGCGAACGGTTCCTAATGTCTGCGCTTGCACAACTGCTCATTCAGTTTCCCTTTACTCTCAAAGGCTTCCATTCGGATAATGGATCTAAATATGTCAATTATCAGGTGGCTGAACTATTGGAAAAGCTGCGGATTGAGTTTACTAAGTCTCGCGCTCTTCACTCCAATGACAACGCGCTGGCTGAGAGTAAAAACGTCACTGTCGTCTGAAAGCTTTATGGGTATGCTCATATACCAAAACACTCGGCAGGCTAGATCTATGCGCTGAATCAACAGGAGGTGTATCGCTATCTAAACTTCCACCGATCTTGCTACTTTCCTGTCGTTGAGACGGATGAAAAGGGAAACAACGAACGCGGTATCCCTACGAGGCCATGATGACACCGTATGAAAAACTCAAGACATTGGAGGGTTGGCAAGGTTATCTAAAAGCCGATATCACTGTAAAACAGCTGGAAGCATTTGCTAATGAAATGACGGATAATGAAGCGGCCGAGCAATTAGAGAAGGCTCGACGCACTTTATTTAAAACCATTAATGAACAGGAACAGAAAAGGGCTTAACCGCTGGAACAATCTGGGACTGTTCAGGATCATTTCTATGTTAGAAAATATTCTCTGAGAATGTTGATATAATGCTGTCCCTATCAGTCAACCATCAGCTTGTAGTAGGTAAAGCTCAAGCGTGACGCCTTCTTAGTAGCAGCAAGCTGCTAAGCAACGATAATCCCAGCAAGGAAAACCAGTCAATAACACCACCGCCGCCGGTACTGACACCACCATTTCCACTACCGCCACCGGTACTAGCATCAGTAACAGTAACGTGAATACGAGCACCAAAGACCGTTCCTGAGGAGTCTTTAATGCTGTACCAAAACACATCAGTACCGCGATAACCGCTATCTGCCACATAACGAATTTTGTTATTTACAATCGTCGCTGTTCCATTATCTGGGTTATCCAAAGTATTAAAGGTGATATCAGAGCCTGTATCATTTCCCATTGCATCAATGTCCAACGCACTACTGGCAGATGCTGTGACATAGTCATCAACCGCAGAAAGGCGTAAATTAATGGGTGGCACGTAGTCCAGTGATGGATTAACCGTATGCCAGTCACGTGGCACTATCTCATAACTAGACACATGTGCGTCCATATAAGGTGCATCTTCAGAGCGAGGCATGTGATAGAAAGATACCCCTACCCACGCGACAATATCTTGTCCCTGAATAGACTCACCATTGACAAATTCATCCAGATTATCAGTAGCGCAGTCGTACACACGCTTGTTATGAGAGGCAACTTTTTCGCAGCTTTTCGATTTACTGATGTAGATATCGTTTTCTGTGAATGGCTCAAAGCTTGGACCAATCTCACGCTGACCAGACTCATTCATACGAATCTCATAGGAAATACTGTGACCCTTGCGGTTTGTTGAGTCACCATCCTTGATCAACCAACTACGCATGGTGGTTGGATTGACTGAGCGCGCGACTTCATTGTTAAAAGAAGTCATTTGTCGGTAACGCTTTCCGGCATACTCACTGTAGTTGATTTCTTGCACCTGATCATTAGATCCAGATCCATTCAAGTCAAAGTCCAGACGCCAGTAAAAGTTGTGCATGTGAGACAAGCCGATACTTGACGTGCCCGCGATTAACCAACCGTGTTGTTCCGCACTGGCACCACCGTAACGCTGCAAAGCCCCCGTCGCAATGATCGAAGGAACAATGCGGCCATCTGAATAAAAACGCCACTCCGCTGCGTACAAATATTCACCCACACGGGATACGCTAAACACTTTCAGCATATGCAGGTCCTGTCTGACTTCATTATGACGGTAAGCAGAGCCATCCTTACTCATTGAGCGGCAAATAGCTGCTTTTGAATTGTAGTAGCTACGCGTTCCACCAACACAGTCGCCTGCGCTCAGCGATAACAGGTTTTCATCACCCAAACCATAATCAGATACATCGTGATAGCGAGCGCCGTTATCATCATATGGCACATGTATTTGTGCGACGGATGCATCATAAAGCACCATACGGCGGGAGTCGTCTTTAGGTGTGTAGTGAATATTGTGATAACGGACACCCTGTGCAGCATCATGGGTCCAGCACATATCCCAGCGAGTACCGTTGGGCATCGTCTGATCGATATAGTATTCATCTGCGCAGAACTCAGCTGCACTCACCTTAGACACTGATAATATCGACAAGAGAATACAGGCTACCGCCAATAACTTTTTATTCATTTTGTTCACCGCGCATACCAATCGGTTTGTTATGAGTATTTATTATTTGGGATAGTTTTGATCAAGTAACGCGCAGAGCGGATTAAGGGAAGACCGTGCCCGATGATCGGCGAGAGTCAACTGAAGTGCCATAAAAAAACGCGACATAATGACCGAATTCCTTTCCATCATTGATGCCGCGTAAAAATCACTCAGTTAACTAGTTTTAGGGGGGATGAGTGAAACATTACTATCTAATCTACAAATTTAGTATAGTGTAAAATGGTGCATTCGATATTAAATATCGGTAAGCATGACACGCCTGTCATACATTAATCAAAACGACAATTACACACCATAGATTTGACGCGTTAATGCGGTCGGTATGCTTTGATTTTCGTGACGCCAGATTTAAGAAGACAGGCTGCATATGATTGACTTATAAGACCTTTATCGAAAAATAACAGCTACTGATTTTTCTGATCTAATGGCTCAAAGTGAGAATACAATTTGTTCATTGACCTGCGTCACTAATTTAACGTCGGCTCGCTCATTAAGTTGACTTATTATGTCAGTCATTTAGCGCATATTATGTACCACAACTCGTTCTAAACGTTGCCCGACTGTTATCAGCAAATGTTGTAGTGACAGGGGCTGTTCCATCAATCGCCAACTCAACCTCGCCACCGCTCACCTCAGACCCTGAAACGATAATCATGCCGCGATCACTCACCGTCAGCGTGTCGTCGACGTCAATCGTAAAACTTGCCTGTTCATTCGTTTTCAAGGATTTAATCGCGACTGACAAACTAGAATCTCCATCTTTAACGCTGGTTCCGGGGGCAAGTCTCAAACTTCCTTCAGTCACCTCAAAAGGCTGAAATACCTCAACCCCGGCACCTGAACCCGTGATATCAAAAATTAATTTACCCTGACTGGTTGATAGATCAAACGTTACCGTTAAGGCATTGAGGTCACATTCGCCCTGGTTGGTAATAATAAAGCGGTCTTTAGGAGCACCTTCGGAAAAGTAAACGTCAACATTCGCCTGAGCTGCAGATACTGCGCAGAATACCGATAAACTCATTACACTGCTTAGAATAGTTCTGATCATTGGATATACTCCTTTACTTGGTGAATACACTCATAATAGCTGCAACGCAGTCCTGCCACTAATGCACGGGAATACAAAGGGTTAAACAAGCAATATGACTCGTAAATAGTTTGCGCCATTCATATAAACAGGCGCAGGATAAAATAGATCGGGGATGATGCCACTAAATTGCGGGCACAAAAAAACCAGCATGACGCTGGTTTTAGAATGTGGTGCCGAAGAGAGGACTTGAACCTCCACGGGCCAAAGCCCACCAGCACCTGAAGCTGGCGCGTCTACCAATTCCGCCACTTCGGCAAGTGGTGTAGAATCCTCGTCTCAACGAGAGCGCGCAATTTACAACTCCATTCAAATTTTGTCAACGGAATAATTACAGATAAATGACAACCAAACATCTCTTAGTGGACCTATCCAGCCACGGCTTTGGCCACTTTGCACAAACCTCGATGGTGATGAATGCACTACACCGCTTAAATCTGCCTATACGGGTTACGCTACGCAGTACGCTACCTGAAAAAATCATTCAGGAACGTCTTGAAATGCCGGTCACCGTCATTAATCATGCCTTAGATATTGGCATGGCAATGCACAATGCTGTGGACGTTGATGCAAAAGCATCTTATGCTTATTACGATTCATTTCATCAGGATTATGAACAAGCCGTTAAAGCTGAGGTCATAGCACTAAAAGAAATTCAACCCGACCTGCTATTAGCAAACGTCCCCTATGTCTCCCTCTCTGCAGCCGCTGAACTGGATATTCCATCAGTTGCGATGTGCTCATTAAATTGGGCTGAGATATTCGAAGGTTTCTGCGAATCATATAATCATTCCGAACGCATTATCAGCGATATCCGTCAGGCTTATTCTAAGGCTGTGCATTTTTTAACAGTGACACCGTCGATGCCGATGACGGGACTGAATAATCTTCGCCCCGTACCGCCGATTACTCACTACGGCAAGAAACAAACGGATGTATTGAGGCAGTTGGTAAATAATGCTGATGCTCGATTTGTCATGGTTAATTTAGGCGGTATACCTACCCAATTTAGTACAGAGCAATGGCCAGTGCTAGATAATGTGTATTGGGTTGTTGGTTCAGGCATCCAGTCAGACCGCAAGGATGTACTCTCGCAGGATACTATCGCCCTGCCCTTTATTGATTTGTTATCTAGCTGTCATACGGTACTCACAAAAACAGGTTACGGTATGTTGGTAGAAGCAACCGTTAACAAAGTGCCCGTAGTGTGTATTGAGCGCGGTAACTGGCCAGAAGAACCAGCATTATTTGATTGGGTACGCCAACAGGGTTACTTAGAAACCATTCGAATGCGTGATCTTGAAACAGGCAATTTCGCGGCCGAGGTTGAGCAATCCTTGCATACAGTCTGGCAAAAACCGCCAGCACAGAGTAATGGCGCTGAAGTCGCTGCCTCGCTAATTAGCGAGTATTTAAAATAACGGGGAAAAACATACCCTGATCAAAGATTTGCAGTAGAATGCATGTCTCAATAAATAGGATAAAAACATAATTTTGAAATATAAAGACCCACATAAAGCCAGAGAAGCAGAAAATTACGAGCGCCCGATTGCGAGCCGTGAGTTAATTCTGAAGGTACTAACCGATAGCAGCGCGCCACTGGGCTTCGCTGATCTGGCTGATCAACTAGACATTGAAGATCCCGATCAACGGGACGCACTAAAGTACCGTCTTCGCGCGATGGAGCGTGACGGACAAATTATATTTAATCGCCGCAAACAGTATTTGCCGGTGAGTAAAGCGGATCTTATCTCCGGCCGCGTTAGCGGACACCCTGACGGTTTCGGATTCTTGATCCCTGATGATGGCAGTGATGATTTATTCCTGCATGCCAAACAAATGCGCAAGTTAATGCATGGCGACAAGGCTTTGTGCAGTGTTACCGGCGTAGACAAGAAAGGTCGTCGCGAAGGCGCGGTGATTGAGGTTTTAGAACACAATACAGAGCAAGTCGTCGGACGCTATTTTGTGCGCGGCGGCATCGGCTTTGTTGAGCCAGATAATAAACGCATCACCTCTGATGTACTGATTCCACCGGGTAATAACGGCAAAGCGAAGCATGGCCAGATTGTCAGCGCCGCGATCATTGAACACCCGACTAATCGTCAGCAGGCCATTGGTAAGGTTGTTGAGATTCTGGGTGAGCACATGGCACCGGGCATGGAAATCGACATTGCCCTACGTTCTCACGATCTGCCGCATGAGTGGAATGATGAGATTCGTCAGGAAACGCTGAAACTAGGCGATGAGGCGACCGAAGCAGATAAACAAGGACGCGTTGATTACCGCAATATACCTTTAGTGACTATCGACGGTGAGGACTCTCGCGATTTTGATGACGCAGTCTACGTGGAGCGTAAAGGTGATAACTGGAAACTGGTGGTTGCCATTGCTGACGTATCTCATTACGTACCAGTTGGCAGTGCATTGGATCAGGAGGCCTGGAATCGCGGCACCTCGGTGTATTTCCCAGCGCAAGTGATTCCGATGTTGCCGGAAGAAATCTCAAATGGCCTATGCTCACTGAACCCAAGTGTTGATCGTTTGTGCATGGTATGTGAGGCGATCATTGATGAAGATGGTGACATATTAAGCTATGAGTTTAAGGAAGGAGTAATGCATTCTGCGGCGCGTCTGACCTATACCAAAGTCGCAGCAATGCTAGTGGACAAAGACCCTGAACTTCGTACTGAGTACGAAGAATTATTGCCTCACTTAGAAGAGTTATATGCGCTTTACAAAGCGCTAAGACGTGCGCGCGACGTACGTGGGTCGATTGATTTTGAAACCACTGAAACCAAGATTGAATTTGGTAAGGACCGTAAGATTCAGTCGATTAAACCGACTGAGCGTAACGATGCACATAAGGTAATTGAAGAGTGCATGATTGCAGCCAATGTGTGTGCCGCACGTTATCTCAAGAAACACCGTATCCCTGCCCTGCACCGTGTGCATCCTCAACCTGATATTGAGAGTCTGGAGAAAGTACGCGAGTTTTTAAGTGGTATTGGTTTAAGTCTGGGTGGCGGCGTTGAGCCTGAGCCTAAGGACTATGCAAAGCTGCTGGCGAGTGTACAAGGCCGTGCTGATGCTGATTTGATTCAAACCGTATTATTACGCAGTTTGTCACGGGCGATGTATAGTCCGGTCAGTACAGAAAAACCTGAAGCGGCGCGTCACTTTGGTCTGGCGCAAAAGGATTATGCTCACTTTACCTCTCCGATTCGTCGTTACCCTGATTTATTGGTGCATCGCGCGATTCGTCACTTGATTCGCGGTGGTAGCGCAGCAGACTACACCTATTCGCCGGTGGATATGGCAGAGATGGGTGAGCACTGCTCGATGACAGAACGCCGTGCGGATGACGCAACCCGCGATGTTATGGCTTGGCTGAAGGCTGAGTACATGATGGATAAAGTTGGCGAAGTATTTGGTGGGTTTATTACCGCAGTCACTGGCTTTGGTTTATTCGTTGAGCTAACGGATATTTACGTGGAAGGCTTGGTACATGTCACCTCGCTAAAAAGTGATTACTACCGCTTTGACCCGATGTTGCATCGTTTGACCGGTGAAAGTTCGGGCCGTAGTTTCCGCTTGGGTGATCCGATTACGGTACAGGTAGCACGGGTTGATCTGGATGAGCGCAAGATTGACTTTACCCTGCCGGGCGCTGACGGTAGCAAAGGCGAAAAGCCACCGAAGAAGTCAAAGTCCAAGAAATCCAAATCTGACGGAAAGCGAACTAAGTCTGATGGCAAGAAGCCACCTAAACGTAAGAAACGCAAATCATGAAAACCTTTTTGAACGGCGTGCATTCGGTTCAGAATGCACTCGAACATGACGCCTCGAATATTACGCAACTGTGGGTTGCAGAAAATAAACGCAACCCACGCATTGATAAACTATTGGCGCGCGCAGACAAGCTGGGACTCCATGCGCAGAGCACGACACCCTCTGCCTTAGATCGCATGACAGGTAGCAGAAAGCATCAGGGTATTGTTGCTGAATACATGGCACCAGATGCGGCCAATGAAAATGACCTTGTCGAGTTGATCACGAATGCCACTGAGCCTTTATTATTATTGGTTCTGGACGGCGTAACCGATCCGCATAATCTGGGTGCGTGTTTACGTACCGCTGAGGGTGCGGGTGTGGACGCGGTAATCGCACCTAAAGATAAATCGGCCAGCCTGACACCAACGGCCCGCAAAGTTTCCTCAGGGGCAGCAGAGCGTATTCCGTTTGTTCAGGTGACTAACTTAGCGCGCACACTGGATCTGTTAAAAGATTCCGGCGTATGGATTACCGGGACTAGTGACAAAGCTACCCAGACTTTATATGACTGTGATTTTAAAGGTTCCAGCGCCATCGTTATGGGGGCTGAAGGCAAAGGTGTGCGTAATCTCACTGAGAAATCCTGTGATTTTCTGATTTCCATTCCAATGGCTGGCTCTGTTTCCAGCTTGAATGTATCCGTTGCAACCGGTGTGGTATTGTACGAGGCCGTGCGCCAACGCCAGACTTGAGCGCCTGTTTATAGTGTTAAGAAGTGACCCCATTCTATGTTGACCTTATACCAATTTAATTCTTGCCCATTTTGTTGGAAAGTCCGTTCTTTATTGAATTACGCGAAGCAACCTTACGATATCGTTGAGGTGACGCCAATGGGTATGCAGGAGCTGGACTTTACAGACCATGCAAAAGTGCCGGTGCTAAAGGATGACGATAAAGTGATTGTCGAGTCTGCGGCCATCGTTGATTACATCAATGAGCACTATGCACAGGCACCTAAGAGCGAAGACAGCAAGCGCTGGACTGACTGGGTGGATGAAACACTGGTGCACTATTTACCGCCGTTGATACACCCTAACTTCACTACTTCATGGAAGAACTTTGGTGCGATTATGCTGGCAGATCAATACCCGGCATTTAAAGGCTTTATTGTGCGACTGGGTGGTTCAATTGTGATGCCTAAAGTAGCGAAGCGTATGAAAGCTAAGTATGACATCAATGATGAAAAAACTGAGTTCTTAGCGGCCATTGATCAATGGAGCGATGAAGGCTTGACAGATAAGTCTTTTTATGGCGGTGATAAGCCTGATTTTGTTGATTGTAGTGTTTTTGGTGTGTTGCGCTCAGGGGATCAGTTAGGCATTGTAGATATGGCAAAAAATCACAATTCTACCTTTGCTGCGTGGTATGATCGCTGCTACCCGATAATGTCTGAGTAATACACTTATATGTTGAGCATGCGCCCCCTGCTGTTTAGTTGTTTGATTGGATTAACCATAACTGCTTGCGAGAAAGTTGAGGAACCGGTTAAAGATGAGCAAGGTAACGAGCTGGTTAAAGTAAGCCTTGAGACAGCGATCCCTTCGACAACTTATGATGAAGGTGGTTTGTTGTTCGACTATCCTTCAGATTGGACAGTACTGGAAGACTCAGTGCAGGATTCTGTGCGTTATGTGTTTGTTGAAGGCGCTGATGAAGCCCTGTCCGTCATTCAAATATTCAGAAAAGACGAAGCTCCTACGCTGGAAGATTTCTCACTGAGTTACTCTGAACAAACGCAAGTAGCACCCGTATCAGCAGAAGGCGAACCCCTTGAGATAGATCCCAGTGCGGCTTTGCAGTCTGACTTTATGGCGATCACGCGTGACTTAAACGGCATCTCGTATGAGTGGATTGTTGAGACGATTCCGGGCAGCGTGGGTGGCGTGAATACCAATGACTATCGTGAATATTTCCGTAAAGACAGCGAACGCTTCTCTGCGTTTCTGATTAATCAGGTAGATAAAGACGCCTTAGATAAACACGAAGGTTCGTTTGAGATGATTTTCCGCACGCTCCAGCCCATGGAATGATAGCAGTCTGGAATCAAATCCTAACTAAGTTGCATGCCTAACCGGTCACTCACCGTTATTGGTTCTGCTCCAAAAAAACCAGATAGCCCTCGATAAATTCCAGACTTTGTTTGGCATTGGCCAGTTCTTCTGATGATTGCTGCGTCAGACCGCTGATCAAATTCCGACCCTGCTCGATTAATGCCTTGGTTTGCTCAGCGTCAAAAAGCTGCACAGCTTGAGCCAGATCAGACTTATCAGCACTCAGAAGTGTTGGTAATAACTGCTCTGCCGGAATAACATCCTCATCACTCAATAAATCCGCAATAAGATCAGATTGAAGTAATTCAAAATGGGCTTTTCTGGCTTCGGTTTCTTCGGCTAACTCTAACAAAGCGCGCTCATCATCCGCAGCACCCTTACGAATCGAGTGCATGATAGTTTCAATCAGCCCGGCGATATATTTTTTTATCTCACGCTGATCTTCCGGCAAGCTGCAACTGGCATTGTATAAACGATCTAAATCTGCTTTTACCGCCAATAGCACATCACTTTCTTCATTGGGTTTAAAATCGGCTGCGCGTTCCAGCACCTTCTGAAGCTCTCCCATAAAAGGCTCTATGAGTGCCTGATCATTGGCCTTAGCCTGAACCAGCATCAGTTCATCTGCCTGAGTTGCAAACAATAGAGGTGATTTTATTTGACGTAAATATTGACGCTCATAAGCACCAGCAAACTGACTTACAGAAATGGACATAAAGTTAATACCGGAGATTTTGATTAGCAGAAATGATGAATGTTTATCAATAGTCTAAGCCTGCTTATTTCAGAGGCTATACACTTAGATAATTTCATAAGAATTCCCGGCATGATACCATGCGCATTCGATTATCGATAACCACCTGAAGTGATATGAATATTCAACAAGCCATTGCTAAATTACTGGAACAAGAGTCTTTAACTGCCGATGAAATGACGGATGTGATGAATGAAATCATGACCGGAAAAGCAACCGACGCACAGACTGGTGGCTTTTTGATTGCCTTACGCTTAAAGGGTGAAACCGTCGATGAAATCACCGCGGCAGCACAGGTAATGCGCAACTTGGCAACACCGGTAGATATTCAGGCTGATAACCTGGTCGATATTGTTGGCACAGGTGGCGACGGCAGTGGTACTTTTAATATCTCAACGGCCAGTTGTTTTGTGGTGGCAGCAGCTGGTGGTCATGTCGCTAAACATGGTAATCGCTCAGTATCAAGCAAGTCTGGCGCAGCAGATGTACTGGAAGCGGCAGGCGTCAATCTCTCTGTATCACCAGAACAAATTAAAGCCTGTGTTGAAGAGATTGGTGTGGGCTTTATGTTTGCATTGAACCATCACAGTGCGATGAAATATGCCATCGGTCCACGTAAGGAAATGGCAGTTCGCACGGTCTTCAATGTGCTTGGTCCACTAACCAATCCAGCCGGTGCGCCTAATCAATTATTAGGGGTATTCAGTCAGGAACTAGTACGACCCTTGGCTGAAGTATTGAGACAGTTGGGCAGCAACCATGTGTTAGTGGTTCACGCTCAGGATGGCCTGGATGAAATCAGTATTGCCACCCCAACCTTCGTTGCAGAATTAAAAGACGGTGATATCACAGAGTACACGATTAAACCGGAAGACTTCGGTTTGACCAGTCAGTCGCTGGATAGCATTAAAGTGGAAACAGCTGAGGAAAGTTTAGCAATGCTCAAAGGAGTATTAGCTAACGAATCTGGTGCAGCTAAGGACATCGTCTGCCTGAACGCAGGTGCAGCCATTTATGCATCTGGCCTAACAAGTTCATTAGAAGATGGCATAAAGAAAGCCGCTGACACGATTGCAAGCGGTGCAGCGCTCGAAAAATTAAACGCATTGATTGAGAAAACAAACGCATGAGTGATTCACAAGTTTTTAATACCCCCGGCGCACCGGATATTCTGAAAAAGATCATTGCTGAGAAAGTGCGGGAAGTGAGTCAAATAAGCTCACAGACGCCCGTAGAGAAGCTAATGGAAATCGCGATTACAGAAGCCTCGACCATTCGCCCTTTTGTAGGTGCTATGGAGGCAAAACTCGCCAGTGGTTTATCAGCGGTGATTGCTGAAGTGAAAAAAGCCTCACCCAGTAAAGGGGTAATTCGTGAAAATTTTATTCCTGCCGACATTGCAGCCAGCTATGAACAAGGTGGCGCGGCATGTTTATCAGTACTGACCGATGCCCAGTTTTTTCAGGGCAGCACGCAATACCTGAAGGAAGCACGGGCAGCCTGTAGTTTGCCGGTGATACGTAAAGATTTCATTATTGATCCTTACCAGATATACGAAGCACGGGCGATGGGCGCGGATTGTATATTATTAATTGTGTCGGCCTTAAGTCAGGAGCAGCTGTACTCCCTGTATGATGTAGCGCTTTCACTGGAGATGGACATATTGATTGAAGTACACGACGCAGATGAACTTCGCACTGCACTGCCTTTAGGAGCAAAACTGGTCGGCATCAATAACCGCAACCTTCGCACCTTTGAAACCTCACTGAATACTACTGTCGATCTACTGGAAATCATTCCCGATGATCGAATTGTTGTGACTGAAAGCGGCATTCATACCGCACAGGACGTCGCGTTTATGCGTGAGCACAAGGTTGATAGTTTCTTAGTCGGAGAAGCATTTATGCGAGCAGACGAACCCGGCACACAACTCCGTTCTTTATTCTTTTAAGGCAAGGCGCTAACACATGCTTACACATCCTGGGTTCGATCCCGTAGCCATCAAGTTTACCGATACGTTTGGCGTGCATTGGTATGGCCTTATGTATGTTATTGGCTTTATAGCATTCCTGCTCATGGGAAAGTACCGCGCTAAAAAGCCCGGCAGTCCGATAAAGCCTGATCAGGTTGATGACATTCTGTTTTATGGTGCGCTCGGTGTCGTACTGGGTGGGCGCCTGGGTTATATCTTCTTTTATAACTTCTCAGAGTTTCTTCAAAACCCGATGATTCTGCTGCGCATCTGGGAAGGAGGGATGAGCTTCCATGGTGGTCTGATTGGCGTCACCGTAGCCTCTTTGCTACTGGCCCGAAAGTTTGGCTTACCTCTGCTTAAAGTCTCGGATTTCGTTGCACCTCTAGTGCCGCTTGGCTTGGGTGCAGGACGTATCGGTAACTTCATCAACGCAGAGCTTTGGGGGCGTCCAACGGATGTGCCTTGGGGAATGGTTTTCCCTACGGTAGACCAACTCCCTCGTCACCCGTCGCAACTCTATCAAGCTGCCTTAGAAGGTTTGGCGCTATTCCTTATCGTCTGGATCTTTTCTAAGAAACCACGCCCAATGGGCACAGTCTCTGGTCTGTTTTTAATGGGCTATGCCATCTCCAGAATCATCGTTGAGTTTGTACGCGTACCCGATCAACACATGGGTGAAAATGGATTCATTGCCTTCGGCTGGATGACACAGGGCCAGCTATTATCAGTGCCAATGTTCTTGTTAGGTGTTGCATTGTTTTGGTGGGGCTACAAAAAGCACCCGGTTAAAGGGGCTTAATCGATATGAAACAATATTTAGCATTAATTCGTCATGTAAAAGAGCATGGCAATGTCCGAACAGACCGCACAGGCACCGGTACAACCTCTGTTTTTGGTTATCAGTCACGCTATGATTTGAGTGAAGGTTTTCCGCTGGTAACCACTAAGAAAGTCCACTTGCGCTCTATTATCCATGAGCTGCTATGGTTTCTGAAAGGTGACAGTAACATCGCTTATCTAAAAGAAAATGGTGTCTCTATCTGGGATGAATGGGCAGATGAATCCGGCGATTTAGGGCCGGTCTATGGCGTGCAATGGCGCTCATGGCCTACCCCGGACGGCGGGCATATTGATCAGATTAGTCAGGTGATCGACCAGATCAAACACTCTCCGGACTCCAGACGTATTTTGGTGAATGCATGGAATGTTGGATTAGTTGATCAGATGGCTTTGCCGCCCTGTCATGTTCTATTTCAGTTCTATGTGGCTGATGGTAAGTTGTCATGCCAGCTATACCAGCGAAGTGCCGATATCTTTTTAGGCGTGCCGTTTAATATCGCATCCTATGCTTTATTAACGATGATGATAGCTCAGGTCTGTGATTTAGAGGCGGGAGAGTTTATTCACACACTCGGCGATGCACATCTCTACAGTAATCATATGGAGCAAGTTGATACCCAGTTATCACGTGAACCTTATGCACTGCCAACGCTTAAGATAAATCCGGATGTGAAGGATATTTTTGGATTCACCTATGATGATTTTGAGCTAGTTGGCTATCAATCTCATCCACACATTAAAGCGGATGTCGCTGTCTGATATCACAGATTGATTTTGTGCAGATTCGCCAGCGTACCAGACTGTTATTCAACCATTAACATTGATAACAAACCAGCATAATCTTACACCTCTGATTATGCTGGTTCCGTGGCTAATTAGCTTTCGTTTTCAGCCGTGGATATCGTCACATCAATCTTGTTATTGCGTAGGTTTTCTGCCGCTCGGTTTAACTCTTCCATGCCTAATGTCGCGCGACCTTTAATGATATTCAAAAACTCTTCTTCCTTGCCTTCTCCACCTTTTCCCAACAGGTCAGAATGCATGCTAAGTACATCTAAACCGGCATCGTTTAAAATCGCCATGCAGTAAGAGAACACGCCAATCCGATCTGTTCCGTGGATATGTACAGTGACTTCCGGGAAGTCATGCGTCGGATCAAATTCGTCAATCCGGTCTACGATCAACTGCAGTTCGTTAGCATCAGAGGTGGGCTGCAGCAAATCACGCTGTTCCGTCTTTGATAAATCGCTGTTCACGATCATCATAATGACAAAGTTACCACCCAGAGTAAAAGATGAGGTTGCCATAAGGTCACAACCTTCCTGAGCCAAATCCGTTGATAATCTCCGCAAAATGGAGATAGACCGATTGCTGCCGATGACAACCACTCGATAAGTATTTTTCATGTAAAACTACTCCTCACTTGCTAGGGTGTGATTGATCTAAGCACTAATACTACCTTAGAGCGCTGCATTAGTGTTAGACGAATTCGCAACCCCGTTATCAGTCGTCTATAATTGGTGTTTAATAAATAACTCTAAATCCTGGCTTCCTGTGCATATTGATAACCCTCTGCTAGACACCGTGACATCCCTAAAAGGGGTGGGGCCAAAAATGGCAGAAAATCTTGAAAAATTAAATATCTCTTCAATTCAGGATTTATTGTTTCATCTGCCAAGCCAATATCAGGACCGCACACGCGTTCAGCCTATCGCGACCCTGCAAGGCGGCCATAATGTACTGATTGAAGGGGTTGTTGAGCATACCGAAGTCGTATTCCGTGGTCGTCGTATGATGTTGTCACGTATCAGTGATGGGACAGGAAAGCTCACGCTCAGATTTTTTTACTTTGGAGCAGCCCAGCAAAAAAGCCTGAGCGAAGGAACAAAAATTCGTTGTTTTGGAGAAATCAGGCAATCGATGTATCAGACTGAAATGATTCATCCGGAATACACTTTACTGGACAATGACTTCCCTGCTCCCTTGGCATCCACATTGACAGCGATCTACCCCGCTACAAAAGGTCTGCAGCAACGCACCATAAGACGTTTGATGGGTGAAGCCTTGAAGAAACTCTCAGGCATCGAAGACTTACTGCCCGGACACGTGAGATCAAAACACAATATGCCAGCCTTGAGCGATGCACTTAAAGATATTCACCAACCGGATGCACAAAGCAACCAAGCTGTGTTAGATGGCGAACACCCCGGCATTAAGCGACTCGCGTTTGAGGAAATGTTGGCTCATCAACTTAGCCTGAGGCAATTCAGACTTCAGGTGCATGCGCTGCCCGGTATAGCGATGAAACCTCAGGGTATTCCACTAAAAGCGTTGCAGGCATCATTACCCTTTGCACTGACCAAGGCACAACAACGCGTTATCAAAGAAATTAAGCATGACTTGGCACAACCTTCACCAATGTCCAGATTAGTTCAGGGGGATGTTGGTTCTGGTAAAACTCTGGTTGCTGCAGCTGCCGCTCTACTGGCTATAGAGGCTGGGTATCAGGTAGCACTCATGGCACCAACCGAAATTTTGGCCGAACAACACTTGAAAAGCTTTGAAGCATGGCTGGAACCGCTTGGGTTTAAGGTTGGGAGCTTATCCGGCAAACAAAAAGCCAAGGAGCGTCGCGACCAGTCTGAGCGCGCAGCATTGGGGATGAGCCACTTAGTCGTAGGAACTCATGCCTTGTTTCAAAATCATGTCAGCTTTGCCAAACTAGGTTTGATCATTATCGACGAGCAGCATCGTTTTGGTGTAGAGCAGCGTCTTGCACTGCGCGACAAGGGTAATGAACAAATTGGCTATCCTCATCAATTAGTGATGACTGCTACACCTATACCACGCACCTTAGCCATGACGGCTTATGCGGACATGGATTACTCCATCATTGATGAACTTCCCCCGGGCAGAACACCGATTAAAACGGTCGTGATTGCCAATAGCCGACGTGATGAAATCATCAGTCGTATTCAATCAGTGTGTGAAAGTGGCGCCCAGGTTTATTGGGTGTGTACCCTGATTGAGGAATCTGAAGCACTGCAGTGTGAAAATGCCGAAGAAACAGAATCCATGCTCAAAGAACAGCTACCAAGTGTCCGTGTGGGATTAGTTCATGGACGGATGTCAGCTCAAGAAAAACAAGAGATCATGCAACAATTTAAGTCTGCGGAGATCTCACTGTTAGTGGCGACAACGGTTATTGAAGTGGGCGTTGATGTCCCGAATGCTAGCCTCATGATTATAGAAAATGCAGAACGCTTAGGACTAGCACAATTGCATCAGTTACGAGGGCGTGTCGGCAGAGGCAGTGCGGCAAGTAGTTGTGTCTTGATGTATCAGCCACCCCTATCAAAAACAGCCCGTAAGCGTCTCGATGCTTTGCGTAATAGTAGTGATGGTTTTGAAATTGCGCAGATTGATTTGGAGATTCGTGGACCAGGAGAAGTTTTTGGAACTCGGCAAACAGGAGAGTTGCAATTTAGAATAGCAGATCTGGTACGTGATCAAGCCATGCTACCAGAAATACAAAAAACAGCAGACTTGTTATTGGCAGAATATCCTGAAACAATTAGTGTATTAATTAAACGCTGGATTCGACAGTCCGAAGTTTTTATTAAAGTATAGAATTCTAGTAGTTAAAGCATTATTGCTTGCCAAAACAAACATTCAGTCAACTGAAAACTAATAATATAATAAGAGTTGCAAGAAAATGAAGATAAGAACACTGGGACTAATTTTGTGCATTGCCTATATAAGTGTTGGCTGTACGGTTGTTCCTACCCAAAGTGTCTATTTTGCGGGCGTAAGTTACCACACGAACAGTGACCATCCTGACACAAACGAGGGGCACATGAAATACTTTGGTTTTTCACAGGATTTTGAGAGAAACGATTGGCTCTATGAAAACACTATGTCTACTTTCGTCGACTCGTACAGCCTGCGCAGCTACATGTTAACCAGCAATGTATCACATAAGAGCTGGCTTTATTATGGCTACCTCAGACCTATGATAGGCTTAAACTGTGCCTATAAAGGGTATAGTCATAAACATGAAAAACGACGCTGGCTTTGCACACCACCGCTGAAGTTAAGAATTGGGAAAGAGACCGGCTTTTTTGCTAATATCATGGCAACACCGAAAGTTGGCGATATCACGAATGGTTTAGTCGCTGCTGAATTGGGTTATAAATTTAATTGGTAGCGCTTTATCACTAATACTCCAGCGACTATAGACACACTTTATTCCATCAATACCCCTGAAGGCATTGCATTGAAACTCGCACCGGCAGGTCCGGTGTTGAGGTTTTATGCCTGGTTTATTGATAGTTTGATTCGTGGCACTGTGATGTTCGCTATGTTGTGGGCACTAAGCTTTTTTGACCGTGCTGGTACCGGTGTTTTCTTGATACTTGCATTTCTTATTGAATGGTTTTATCCCGTCTACTTTGAGATTTTTCATCAGGGAAAAACTCCCGGCAAATCCATGTTTGGTCTGTATGTCGCTCAGGAAAATGCCAGTCCGGTCACACCGGTTTCTTCGCTGATTCGTAACCTACTGCGTTTCGTAGACTTTATGCCGTTCTGCTACGGCTTCGGTCTTATTTGCTTGTTGAGCAATTCACGCTTCCAAAGAATCGGTGACATCGTGGCAGGCACTGTCGTGTTACACCAGGATACCGAACACAGGGTATCCGAAGAAACAACAATTGCCCCCGTCGTACCACCCGTACCACTTCAACTCAATGAACAACAAGCACTAATTAGTTTTTATCAGCGCAGACCAATGCTCAGTGAAGAGCGTGCGGATGAATTAGCCAAGCTCAGTGGTCCATTGGTAGGCGATCGCGCAGCTGCTGCCGACTACCTGTCTGGTATTGGCCGATGGATTATAGGTAAGCGATGAGCTCAGGTCGTCAGGAACAATTTACTCAGCGCCATGAGTCACTGTGGCAGCACTTCGAGCAAGTACTCGATTATCGCGCCTTGCCACGAAGAAAACGTAAAGGTGAGGAGACTCCTGAGAGTCTCGACTTACCAACAGCCTACAGGCAGATTTGCCAGCATTACGCCTTGGCAAACTCACGCATGTACAGCCCGGTGCTTGTTGAACGTTTAAACAGACTAGTCGTTCGAGGCCATCAGGCACTTTATGGCAGCCGCAGTCAGTTTTTAAAATCGATTCTGACATTCTTTGCCTCAGAGTTTCCGGCATTAGTGAGAAAAGAGTGGCGTGTAATGGCCATCGCCTCAGCGCTCTTTTACCTACCGTTTTTTGTGATGATCGGACTCATCCAGTTTATACCCGAATTGGTTTACAGCGTGCTAGATGCCGAAAACGTACGCTCTATGGAGTCGATGTACGACCCGTCAAATGATGTGATTGGCCGTGAGCGTGGCTCAGATTCTGATTTATTGATGTTTGGGTACTACATACGTAACAATACCGGTATTGGTTTTCAGGTGTTTGCCGGTGGAATGCTGTACGGCTTAGGCACCCTATTCTTTTTGTTATTCAATGGCGTCGTGATTGGTGCCGTCGCTGGCCACCTCACTCAGCTAGGATTTATTGAAACCTTTTGGGGATTTGTTCTGGGGCATGGTGCCTTTGAATTAACAGCCATTGTGATCTCTGGTGCCGCCGGTCTCAAACTAGCCATGGCGTTGATTGCGCCGGGCAGAAAATCACGCATTAAAGCCCTAATCGATAACGGAAAAATCGGCATCAAGATCATGTATGGTGCAGCAACGTTATTTATTATTGCTGCCTTTGTTGAGGCATTCTGGTCATCAATGGTGTTACCTGTTGGCATAAAATACAGTGTAGCGGCCTTCTTCTGGGCATTAGTTGTCGCGTATTTTTGGTTTGCTGGCCGAGGGTATCACCATGCAGCTTGAGACCATCACAGCCAATATTCGCAGTCGCTCACCTTGGGAAGCAATTGATCTTGGTTTTGCCATGGTACGAGCGTGGTGGATTAGTATTTATACGCCCCTGGCTATATTGTTGCTTGCAATAATCACCGTGCTATTGTTACTGGTTCCCTACGAATTCTACTGGGTCAGTCTGGTGATTCTGTGGTGGCTGAAGCCACTTTATCACCGGCTAATTTTGTATGTGATTAGTCATCAAATGTTTGGCGAGTCCCCCTCATGGTCTGCTAGCTTAAAAGTATTGCCGGATTTGGTGCTGCATTCAGGGTTATTCAGCGAATTAACATGGCGTCGGTTTTCAATGAGTCGGGGATTCCGATTACCCATTTGGCAATTGGAACGATTGAGAGGCAAAGACCGCCGGGATCGTCAGCAATTATTGCTGGCCAACGTTCACTCCCCGGCAATCTGGCTAAATATTGCTATCTTTAGTTTCCAGTTAATTCTGACAGTTTCCTTCTTTATGCTGATCTGGTTATTCATACCGGAATATTACGCAGAAGACTTATTCTATAAGCTTATCTCAAACCAGTTGACAGGTATTGGTTACTCCGTTGAAGTCATCGCAGTCATGGGGTTTGTGATGGTCATGGTATTCCTTGAACCTTTTTATATAGCCGCCAGTTTTGCTATGTACCTAAACCGACGCACCCAACTGGAAGCATGGGATATCGAACTCAGTTTTAGAAAGATGGCTAATCGTCTGAGTAAATTAAAACAGGCACTGAGCGTAGCGATAACAGGGGCGTTGATGGTCTTGTTCGTGACAGGCATTAGCGCTGAAACCAGCTATGCGAATGACGACTACAATGAAGATACGTCAGTTGAGTCCAGCTATACAGAACATCTTTCCGAGACACGCCTGGATGTGAGTGAATCCAGAGCGGTAATAGATGCGGTCATGCAAAACGAGCACCTCAAGCAAGAGGAAATCGTCAAGCGTTGGCGCCTGAAAAACAATGATCTGTCTGAAGATGAGTCCACACCACCTTGGGCGGGAACATTTTCTGCGATATTCGCCATGATCATTGAGTATGCATTATGGATTGCGATCGCCGTCGGTATTATCGCACTTTATATCTACCGAAAACGCTGGATGCCATTATTGGTTCGCGTGCCAGAAGAAGCCGAAATACTTAAGCCTGATATTTTGTTTGGGATGGATCTTCGTAAAGAGAATCTTCCCGGTGATGTCGTTGCTGCGGCAAGCGCACTGTGGAGCGAGGGTAAAGTTCGTGATACCTTGAGCCTTTTATATCGCTGCGCGCTAGCACAATTAGTTAACCAAGAATCGTTACCGCTGGAACACAGCCATACTGAAGGCGATATTCTAAAACTGAGTCAGTCCGCCCTCTCTGAAACTCGCCATACGTATTTGCAAAGACTCACTCAAAGCTGGGTTCAAGTGGCCTATGCGCATGAATACCCAAGCAATGAGCGAATGAGTTACTTACTGGGCAACTGGAGTAGTGAATTTGCCAGTACTCGTAGCTCATCAGGTGAGCAACAATGAACACACAGCTCAGACAAGGTCTGATCGCGGCTGCAGTAGCGGTCGGTATCGGGTTAGTATTGTGGGCAATTTCACTTAATTTTGAATATAAAGAAGAAAAGGATTGGCGTCCGTTAACGGGTGAAGCCAGACAAAACCCGTTATACGCCAGTCGCCTGTTTCTGAAAGGCATGGGTATACCTACAGAAACCTTAGAGAGCTTGCAAAGCCTTTCTTCCCTGCCCGATACTGACACCGTGATTGTTATCGACACATCTCGCTACACACAGCGACAACAGCAGTTTGATGAAATCATCACGTGGGTAGAATCTGGCGGACACCTCATTTCCAGAGGCGTATCTGATTGGGAGTTCTTTGATCCGGAGCGGGCAGAGGATGCGTTTGAGGAATCTGACAACGGCTCAAAAATAAGTTCTGACCCATTACAGCGATATCTCAAAGTTCATACCGGCGAGAGCATCCCATTCAAACAAAAAGACTATACAGAAATCCAGTTAACTGACGCAGGTAAAACCCTAAAAGTTGGCTCAGACTACTTCCAAAGTCTTCTATTAGACAGTGACAATGAACAAATCGGTTTAACACAAATTAAGATTAATAATGAGAACTTCATCATTCAACAGAAAGCCGGACAAGGACTGATTACATTGGTCTCTGATTTGTCCTTCATTGAAAACTACAGCATTGATGACTATGACCACGCTGAACTTTTCTGGTACCTGGTCCATGCAAACACATCCTCGCCCATCAAAGCAGTCTGGCTGATACACTCGGATGAAATGCCCAACTTGTTCAAAATTATCTGGCAACACTTTTGGGCTCTGTGCATTATGTTGGCCGTGTTATTCGCAGCGTGGGTGTTGAGAGTCTCACGTCGATTTGGGCCAATGATTCCAAAAGATGATGAGGATCGTCGCAATCTGATGGAGCACATTGATGCAAGTGGTAATTACTACTGGCAGCTCAAGCAACAATCCATGCTGGTTAACAGCACCCGGGCAGCAGTACAACAGCGTTTGATACAGCGCATTCCCGGCTGGCAAGCCATGAATAATGATCAACAAGCGATGCTACTGGCAGAGCGCCTCTCAATAAAAGAGCAACATGTTCTTAAGTTACTTCACGGGGATATTAGCCATAATCCACATGAATTTACTGAAGTGATTAAACAACTCGAACAAATCAGGACAACAGTATGACAAGCATGCAAGCAGACCAAGCGAGCCAATTAATCGACTCGATAAAAACTGAAATGAGTCATGCCATCATTGGACAAAAAGCTGTGATCCACCAAAGCTTGTTAGCACTCATAGCCGGTGGCAATGTGTTAATCGAGGGAGTACCTGGGCTAGGAAAGACCTTATTAGTCCGCGCCTTAGCAAAGACTTTTGAAGGGCAATTTTCACGCATACAATTCACACCTGACTTGATGCCAGCTGATGTCACGGGTCACACCATGGTTGATTTAAAGAGTAACGAATTTAATCTGCGCCGTGGTCCGGTGTTTACAAACCTGCTATTAGCCGATGAAATCAACCGTGCACCTGCTAAAACTCAATCTGCCTTGCTTGAGGTAATGCAGGAGCGCCAAGTGACAATCGACGGACATTCTCACCCCGTGCCTTTGCCATTTATGACGCTAGCGACACAAAATCCCTTGGAACAAGAAGGCACTTACCCACTACCAGAGGCACAGCTTGACCGCTTTTTACTAAAATTATACATAGAATACCCTGCTCTGGATGAAGAAAGCCTGATGGTTGCAGCCGTCACCAATAAACAGACAGGTGATGGGCTCAATCTGTCAAATGTCTCAGCTGTTGCATCGCCACAAGACATACTGGCGCTGCAATCCATGGCTGCCAATATTCAGGCTGATAAGCAAGTAATTGACTATGCGGTCAATGTAGTTAGAGCGACACGCCAATGGCAAGGGCTTAGTCTAGGCGCAGGTCCGAGAGGTAGTATTTCCTTAATTCGTGCCGCGCGTGCTGAAGCCTTATGTCAACAACGTGATTTTATTACACCGGATGATATTAAAAGCGTCGCGCTGCCGGTACTGCGTCATCGTGTTGCCTTAGCACCAGAAATGGAACTGGAGGGGTATTCCACTGACCAGATTTTGGAGTCAGTTTTGCAAAGTATTGACGCACCAAGGCAATAACTACGTAATGACTTTGCCGATACCCGGAACCTCGCTCTATAAGCTCCTCGCAGCATTGACACTCCTTGCGCTGCTAGGTAGCTTCTGGTCACCTATGATACTTGTTTGGCAAGTAGCATCTGGGTGCGCAATGATTTTGGTATTGCTAGATTTATTTTTGCTTTATCAGCGGGGCATTCCGGAGATTAACCGCGAGTATCAAAACTCAATCCCGCTCGGCGTTAAACGCACGATTAGCCTGATTGTTATCAACCACTCTAAATATCCCTGCACCTTTGATCTTTACGATCATTACCCGCTGGAACTAGAAGCACAAGGTCTTCCGGTTCATCTGAGTTTACCCGCTGATGGCAATGCCAAAATTCAATATCAGGTCACTGCAAAGGCACGTGGCAAATATGAGTTTATCGGTGTGCAATTACATCTATGGTCACGCTGGCGGTTTTGGCAGCGCGATTATCGAATGAGTCTAGCGGGTGAGATACACGTCTACCCTAACTTCGCAGCAATCCCTCATATCGCGCTACTGGCAACGGATAATTTTCTAAGCCAGATGGGCATCATCAAAAAGCCCAGACGTGGGCAAGGTCAGGATTTTCATCAACTCCGTGAATATCGTGAAGGTGACAGCATGCGCCAGATTGACTGGAAAGCAACATCGCGGATTCGTAAAGTAATTTCACGTGAGTATCAGGACGAACGAGACCAAGAGATTATATTTCTACTGGACTGTGGACACCGTATGCGTGCCAGAGACGCAGGGCTATCTCACTTTGATCACACACTGAACGCATTACTGATGCTGTCGTATGTGGCTCTCAGACAAGGCGATGCGGTTGGACTGAATACCTTTGGTGGAAGTAGCCGCTGGGCGTCGCCCAAAAAAGGTCACCACACCATTCAAAGTCTATTAAACACGGTCTATGATCTCCAGCCCGGAACCGCAGCACCTGACTATACCCAAGCTGCCAGTGACTTATTGGTGCGCCACAAAAAGCGCTCTTTAGTGATTATTCTCAGTAATATACGCGATGAAGATAATGCAGAACTTCAGGCAGCTGTCGGGCTATTAAAGCGACGACATCTGGTACTAGTGGCTAGCTTAAGAGAGAAAGCGCTGGATCAAAACCTACAAGATGCACCAATAGACATGACTGAGGCACTCAGAACCAGTGCCATTCATCACTATTTGCAGGAACGCAAAGCTGCGTTTGATCGATTAAGTAATCAAGGTGTCATTGCGGTTGATGTGGAGCCGCAGCAGCTAGGTGTTTCTCTAATAAACAGTTACTTAGGCATAAAAGCAAGTGGGAAACTTTAAAGTAAATCCTGATGTAGCTTGATGCTCAGATAGATTATAAATTATTTTTGCATCATCACATCAAACTCATCAGGAAGATAACCGATGTCCATGGAGTGGTATTCTGCTCTACCTCATCGCGGATGATATCGAAGATACCAAAAGGCTTTACAGACTCGGGGCACGGTCAGCGCTGTTTTAACCAAAATGCAAGTGGATTGGTTTAGCTACAGTGCAAAAGCATGTACCAAACTGATAACAGCTGAGTTGTTATTATGGGGGACCTTCAGCACACGCTGAGATAGCAAGAACCTGAAATAAAACGCGTCTCATAAAATCCTTTTTATCGTTAACGTGTTTGTTAGTAGTTACGGCACAGTCTTAACTTATCTAATTTCGACCGCTCATCATTGCTGCGCTCGACTAAGCGTTAAATATAAGAGATAAACGGTTTATAGATTAATTTATCAGCACTCATATTTATAAACCACAACATCGACAGCATGATAAACTCTCTCACACTCTATTAATCAATCACTCAATCATGAAAAAAGCCGGATCTTCATTCAGACGCGTACTCGCGCTGCTGGTTGCCATTGCATCAGTCCTGTTTTTGCTATTTATCTTTTTTGCGACCCGCAGCGTGTTGGATATTTGGGACCGCATGCAACTCCTGCCTCCCACCCTGTTCTATACCTACACTACAATAATAGTTGCATTTGTATTAGCAACGATTTGGTTAATCTGGAAATTACTTAAACCAGTATCTACAAACTCTTCGCATGATATTGATAATATTAGTAAAGAGAGTGTAATTGAAGATATTGAACATGCTGAAAAACAAGGCATGGATACCGCACAATTGCGCCGTGAGCTGGAAGAATTAGAGTCTCGCAAGGAAACGGGTACCATATTTGTTGCATTGTTTGGAAATGTGAGTACCGGTAAAAGCTCTATAATCAAAAGCTTATTGCCGAATGCTGAAATCGATATTAGCGTGCGAGGTGGCTCCACACAGGAAATCTCACAATATACCTGGTCATCCTCATCCGGAGATCGTTTAGTGTTGACGGATCTGCCGGGGAGAAATGAGGCCAGCGGCTCGCTGGATGAACTGTCCAATGATGAAGCCGTGCGAGCACAGATCGTGATATACGTGACGGATTCAGACTTATCACGCACTCAGTTCAATGACATTAAAGAACTACAGAGTTTTGGTAAGCCGCTCATTATTGCTCTGAACAAAAGCGATCGTTATAACGACGAAGAAAAACAACTGCTTAAACAACGCTTTGAGGAGCGAATTGAAAGTGATGCGCAACTTGTTTTTGTGCAATCCGGCGGTGAAGAAGAAGTGATACGCATTGATAAGAATGGTGTTGAATCGGTACAAGTCAGACCTCGTAAAGCGAAAATAGAAGAACTAGCAGAAGCGGTTCAACAAGAAATTGATACACAAAGTGGTCTGCTGAACCAACTTCGCGACGCCTCGGTCTTTGTACTCGTCAAACAAAAACTTGATGCAGAAAAAGTTGGCTTCCGACAAGAAAAAGCCGCCGCTATCGTCAAAAGCTCAACCCGCAAAGCGGTCATGGGTGCTATGGCTTCTGTCAGCCCCGGCGCAGATATCGTGGTTCAGGGATATTTGGGAACGCGTATGGTCAAAGACTTGTGTGAGCTTTATAACGCCCCTGTTAAGCAGCTAGACATCGATAAGTTTTTAGACTTTAGTCAGGATCAGCTTAAAAAGAGTATTCCTATCATACTGGCTGTTGCCGGTAATGGTCTGAAAGCTTTTCCGGGGATTGGCACAGTGGCAGGCGGATTAGTTCACGCTGTAGCGTACGGAATGATTTTTGATGCATTGGGCAAATCGGTGACTAAAACCCTGGAACAACGTGGTCAACTACGAGCTGCACCAGCAGCACTGACTTTTAAGGAGATGTTGAGTGAAAATCTGGAATCACGTGCAAAATTATTTGCCAGACTGGTTTTCGAACAACGAGAAGAACACAAGTGATGCAGCGTCAGCTGTCAACACAGATAAGCCAGAAAAAAATGGTGACAACCATCTTGGTTTAGCAAAAGAAAGCCTGAGTCAGTTACTCAACGATGAGCGCGTACCTGAAGCAGTTCGGGAAAGCCTGCAGGCAGACTACCAACTGATTCGTCAAATGCTCGACAAGCTGGAACAAGGCCAGTTACACATCGCAGTGTTTGGACGCGTGAGTGTGGGTAAATCTTCTGTATTGAATGCCTTGATCGGTCGGGAAGTATTTAGTGTCAGCCTATTACATGGCGAAACCAAAACTGCTGATATGGAAGCCTGGAAGGAAGTTGACGCCGGTGGTGTCTACCTCATCGATACACCCGGAATTAATGAAATCGACGGCGAAGAGCGCGAAGCACTAGCCCATGAAGTGGCAGGCCGCGCTGACTTACTCTTGTTTGTGGTTGATAGTGATTTAACCGATGTTGAGCTAAAAGCCCTACAAACCGTTGCGGAAACCAACCGCCCTATTATCTTAGTCGTCAACAAAGCGGACCAATACAACGAGTCACAACTTATTGACCTTCGCACAATCATTCGTGACCGCGTCAGCGGACTTATCGCCCCTGAAAATATTGTCTTCACGGCTGCATCACCCGGTACTCAGATCATTATCCGTGAAGATGAGTTTGGCAATGAACACGAATCAACACGGCAAAAGCCCGTTGATCTGATCAACCTAAAAACGCGCCTATGGGACATTGTCGAAGCTGAAGGAAAAACACTCTCTGCGCTCAATGCCTCGATGTTTGCAGGTCAGCTAAGTGAGCAAGTCGGCGAGCGCATGCTAGAGATCAGAAAAGAAATTGGTGAACGCGTCATCAAGATGTACTGCGTGGCCAAGGGTGTGGCGGTTGCATTAAACCCGATTCCGGTTGCAGATCTGGTCGCTGCAGTTGCGATTGACGTCAGCATGATCATCCACTTATCACGTATTTACGGCTTGCCGATGAGTAAATCGGAGGCGGGTGAACTGATTAAGAGTATTGCAGCACAAATGATTCTACTTTACGGCTCTTTTTGGGCTGTTAATCTGGCTTCATCAGCACTTAAAGTCACCACCGCTGGATTATCCACTGTACTGACAGGCGCCGCTCAGGGCGCGATTGCCTGGTATAGCACGCTGGTCATTGGACGCGCGGCAGAGAAATATTTGGCCAAGGGTAAGTCATGGGGTGATAGCGGCCCCAAACTGGCCGTTGCAGAGATTCTGGACAGTCTTGACCGTGATTCTGTGATGAAAGAAGCCAAAGAAGAAATTATGACGTATTTAAAACAGGGCAAAAAATAATATGCGGTTTAATAATCGAAGGATGATGAATAAGCTGGTTCGTATCGCTGCTGGCGTGGTGGTCGCGGCCATAGTCGGTGGCTATAACTACCTCACCAAATCTGATGACGCTGGCTCAGCAAATTTCAATCAATTTCCTAGCAAGGCCGAGTCCTCTCAGGGTAAAGCTGGCAACTCACCAAAGCTTGAAAATCAGGCTGCCCTGCTCAAAAAAATTCGCGCAGCAAAAGAAGATGTCAACTCACGCTTCTGGATGACTGCTGAAGGCACAGTGATCAAGATCCTGAAAGATGACACTAAAGGTAGCCAACACCAGAAGTTCTTATTCGAACTGGCACCAGATGTCACATTACTCGTAGCTCACAATATTGATTTAGCGCCACGTGCACCAGTCAGGGAGGGTGATAGCGTCACCATTAAAGGTCGCTACGAGTGGAACAATCGCGGTGGTGTCTTGCACTGGACACATCATGACCCTAAAGGCCGTAAACAAGAAGGTTATATATACGCAGCTGGAAAGTATTACCGATAAGCTGCTCACTGTATAAGTTCTGGCCATAGCTTAGGGTATTAATTATCGATTCAGTGGTTTCGTGTTACTTTGGACTAAAATAATAATGCACCCCCAGCTATATTGAGTGCAAAACCCACATCCAAAGTAGCCAAACCTCATGAACGAATTTTGTTTTGATTTTAAGGACGTTGTTGAAGAAGCTGGTGACATTATCGTCATCACTAAAGCATACCCATATACCCTGCCCGGCCCAGAAATCGTTTATGTTAATAAAGCCTTTACTGACTTAACCAGTTACAGCTTCGAAGAGGCCGTTGGCAAAAACCCGCGCATGTTACAAAAAGGTGACGTCAATCCTGAAACCAAAACCATCATTCGAAATGCCCTTAAAAACAACAATCAACACGCGTAACGATTCGCAACTATAGCAAGCAAGGCGTCGCTTACTGGCTTGAAATGAGTATCCTGCCCCTGCGTGATAAAAACGGTGTTGTGACTCACTTTGCCGCCATTGAACGCGATGTCACTGAAAGCAAGGAACGTGAATTAGAGCTTGATGAGATGAGTCGTCACGATGCGCTCAGTGACCTTCTAAATCGTCGGGCTTTTGACCAGCTGCTTGAGGATGCATTTGCTAAATTTCAGGATACTGGCGAAGTATTTTCTGTCTTAGCCATTGATATTGATCACTTTAAATCCGTCAACGACCAATACGGTCATCACTGCGGTGATCAGGCGATCTGTAAAGTCGCTGAGATCTGCAAAAAAGTATTCAACACTAGCGGCAGTGTTGGCAGAACGGGTGGCGAAGAGTTCAGTATATTGATCCCGAACAAGGACGCTTCCGGTGCTGCTCTGATGGCTGAACACCTACGCCGTAATATCGAAGCGGCTAGCGTGATCACAGAAAAAGGCGCGATTAGAATAACAACCAGTATCGGTGTGTCTGAAGTCGTTATCTCTGACACCAAACCACTTGACCTGATGCTAAGAGCTGACAAGGCGCTTTATACCGCTAAGCATAATGGACGTAATCAGGTACGCGAATTTGAGCCTGAAACCAGCATTTGTGATCTAGCCTGAGCTTGGTTGCATTAAACAGCTCGTAACTAAGAAGCCACAGTATCAATGCAAAGATGCCCTTCCCTGACGACGATGCTTTGTCTTCAACGTTGATTCATCAATCTCAATCAATTCATCAATGAGTTGTGCCGACGTCATATCATTCTGATACCAAGCCTTATTCAACATCGTCTGAAAAAAGGACGAGCGTAGTGGATTTGATACACCGAGAAATGTACTGATTTTTTTCTCTGTATTCAGCCAGAGCTGGTAACTCTTCCTGCTACAAACATCAAGCTTATCAGGAGCAACTTTAGTCACCGGAATACTGCCTTTTTTTAGACTGTAGTGAATCTGTACCTCATTATCCAGTGCGGCATCCAACAGTATTTTCTGACCCTGTTGAAGATGGGGCTCATCCACATTTAGCATCATAAATGAGTCGATTGCATAAATCATATTGCCATTGGAACCCGGACTAAGAGAGCATAAAAACTCCTTGCCTGCGGTCAAATCCATGTTAGTCAATTCGGCCTTGGCAAAATCACCCATAACCTGCATAGCCACTTGTTGTTTACCAACCATTCTGGCAGATCTTGCCCAATCACGATACGGTTGCTCTGGGTCACTCAGTATCTTGAGTTTGCGAAATATACTCATGCTCTTGATGAACGGCTCACGAAGATGCTTCATTGATTGATGCTTTTGATAGAGCTGTTGAAAGCGTGCAAAACCCAGCTGTTCCATCATAATGGCATTAAACAGAATATCGAACTGCCACAGCTCATTACTTACAGCAAGCGGAACGTAACCAGCCTGTTTAATGAGTGGCGCTTGCGCTAATACTTGCTCCCAACTTGTTGGTAAGGGTAAGCTCAACTCCGTGTAAATCTTGGTGTTGTAGAGGGTATGGTTTTGGATATGAATACCAACCGGTAAGCTCAACAGCTCATCTTTACTGGTCACTTCTCTGTACACTTCATCCAGAAGTATATCTTTGATTGCATTGCCATTAAGCAAGGTCGGTAGTGGCTCTAGAGCATTGATACTGCGCAGCTCGAAAATATCTTCATCAACAAGCCACTGAGTTGCAGCAGGTGCATAACCGCTGGTAATACGACTTATAATGCTGGAACGAAGCTTCTCCCAGCTTGGGACTCTGGTTTCGATAAACTTAGCGCCACGCGCTTCAACCGCTCGTTTTATGACATTTAAACCGTCAATCTCACCCGGTTGATTCCACCAATGTATTAATTCGACCTCAGCTTGTTTGGCCTGACTAGCGGATGTCAGTAGCAGGCTAGTACTCAAACAAGTGATGATCAGTGAGTGTTTAAATAAATTCATAAGCTTCTGGCAAATACTGGCCCGACGGTATCAGCTTTGTAAAAGCCAAAGCCGTCCCGTCCGTTTCTTTTAACCTCATACAACGCAGTGTCAGCTCTTTTAAACAACATTTTAAAGCTACTGCAGCCTTGCTGGTGCCCAAACGCCACCCCAATGCTACAGCTACACCTGATGTCATATTCGCTGATCTGGCGTGGTTTTTTTATCTCCTCTATCAGACTCTCCAAACGCTTCGTTAACTGATCCTGATCAACCTTTTTATCATAGAGTAGTGCAAACTCATCCCCACCAAGTCTGTAGGCTGACTCGTTACGCATGGGTGCTTTAGTGATATCTTTAGCTGCCTGAATTAACACTTTATCGCCGACATCATGACCCAGTAGATCATTAATTTCTTTAAATTGGTCAAGATCAATCAGCACCAGACTACAGGCTTTAATACTCGTATGCTTACACTCTATTTTTTTAAGTTTGTTACTAAATGCAGCCCGGTTGAGCAGCCCTGTTAAGGAGTCATGATTTGCTTGATAGTCCAGCCGGGCATTCTTAGCCACGATTTGTTCATAGCTAGTAGCGAGTGAATCAGCCAATGGTCTGAGCGTGAAGTACCAGATAATCCACATTCCAATCAGCACTAAAGCAAAAATCATGGCGTAAATAACTCGCAAGTATCGATTTTGATAGAGCGATGCTTCATAGACTAAGTGCTCTGTACACGACAATTTAGAAATCCACGATTGAAAAACCATAGCCATTCGTTGATTT
>NZ_QGKM01000019.1 GCF_003172875.1 Leucothrix pacifica
TTTCAAGCGATTGCCCTGGGCGTTGCTGAAATCAATGCGCTGCTGCAAGCCAAGCCACAACTATTCGCTGATAAAGTCGGTGAAGGCTATTGCCTGTATCGTTGTGGTGATGCGGTGTCGAGTCGCGGAATTCATGAGGCGATTCGCGATGGTTTGCGACTCGGCCTAAGCGTGTAGCCACTCAGAAATTCTTGCAGCAAGAGCCGAAATAATACTCAGTCGTTTCGGCTCAGGCGCATTTTATGCACTTGCTCGCATAAGGAAGAGTCTCCAGTCGTGCGGGCGCAATGTCTTCGCCGCATTGTTCGCACTCCCCGTAGTGGCCTGATTCAATGGCGGACAAGGCGTGTTTCACCTGAATTAACTCATCCTGCGTTTCATGGGCAAGTTGCTCTACCACTTCGTCATTTTCCCGCTCAACCACTTGCTCTGAGGAGTCCTGATCGTGAGGTTTCATCATATCCGCTTGCAGGCTTACCAAGCGCTCTGACAGCTCTGCTTCTCGTGTCAGTAACGTCGCTTTTTGTGTATCCAGCATGTCTTGGTTCATGTCGGAGTCCTCCGCTATTTGTCGTGCTTTACAGCATAATGCGGTTGGTGGATTTGGAGTTGATGTGTGTCAGGTTTGTGGTGGTTGTTAGGAGAAAATGACCGTGAAAAAAGGCACTATCACGAAGGATTCACCCCTGATAACTCGGTTCTTATGGCAATTAATAATGCTCTGCACTGGGAGGCCTGATTAGAATCAGCATGTCTGGGCAGCATATTTCGTACCAAGACTGATTCATTAGAGTCGTCAGTTTCTCTGTCTAAAATCGTTTTCACTGTGGATAAGGTCTGAGGACTGCAAAGTGCTAATAGGTCTCTTCCCAGCAAACGCGCATGCGCCGTATCAATGTCATCAAACAAATCTTCGTGATTAGTTTGCAAATTTTCCTGATTGCCAAGATCAATATAATGACGGATGAGAAAGTACAGGTCTTCTGCATCTTTTGTGATGCTTGCTTTGCGACTTTCCCATGCAAGCAGCTTGAGTAACGCTATACCAGTGGATGACGCAACGTTTATGTCCAACGCCTCTGGGGAGTTTGTTATTGGCAGGCTAAGCGAGGCATCAAAAACGTCTGTCATGCCTGCAACAGACATCAAAATGACATGATCTGGTGGCCATGAAATTTCAGCATTAGTTTCAATAGCACCGTAAGGCACAAGGTCTATCGGCAGATGATCTTCAAATATAACCCTTTGCATCGCTTTGTCTGGCTTAAACGATTTAGTCTCAATCAGTGCTGCTTTTAATTCCCCGAAGCGTTCCCAGTTAGCAATTTCTATTGCCAGGTCAACATCGCGAGTTGCACGGATTGGTGAAATATTTGAAGCATCGAGGAGTATGTCGCGTGCTGACGCCCCAATAACCATAAAAGGAATATCAAGATGATCTGCCTGTTTCTTAATGATACTCAATGCTGAAATCCAGTCTGGATCAAGATGGTTAGTGGTGGTCATCAAGAAATTCCCTGTAGATGATATTTGCAGTTTCCATATTTCTGGAATCCCCCGAAGCGATTAGATCAGCATAAACAAGTAGTGGCGGAACCAAGTCTGGTGTCTTAGGATTGTCAAAGTGCCAAAACTTCTGAAGCACCTCAACATTGGCAGTGCTTTTCTCCGGCACTTCCTTCAGACCATTCAAAAGAACCAATTTGCCAAGGCTCTCATCAGTGTAGATCGTTGAAAACTCTGATTTTAAATAATGAGTCAAATGATCAGCGGCAACTTCACCGCCCCATGATGCAGAAAAAGACTTAGGATCAACGGTTTTATACCAGTCCCGCTGAAGTGATTTGTAGTAACCCAATAGCAGTTTAGGCCTAAGCTTTTCAGCGTAAGCAACAACCCAGCGTTGTATCAGGCCATTTCGATCCGCCCATTTTCGTTGGTCGTTTTCTGTTAAGGACAAATACCCTGCTGCTTTTAAATCATTGATAATCCAGCCGATAGAGCCTAATGAGACGCCACAAATTTCACTGAGATCCCGATAGCTGCGATTGAGGATGTCATCGGGGTGGCAGAGCAGATTAAATATTAACTTTAGCCCCGTACTTTGAAATGCCCTTGATGGCTTTGATTCGGCAGGTTTTTTAGGTGCTTTATTGCCAGTTATATAAACAAATACAGAACCGAAATTGAGATAGGCGTTACCGACACTGTCTATAAAGTGACACTGGTGATTCTTCAAAAACTCTGAAGCTTTGGTATCCACATAATCGGCGACTAACAACGTTTTTGCACCGTCGTTGCGTGTGGTTGTATCGTTTACGATATCTTCTTTGTCATTATCAATTAACAAGGCGAGCTGAACTAATGAAGGCCGTTGTTTTATGAGCACATGGTAGTGTTGAATTGCATCACGCTGTTTTAAGGTAAGTGCGAAATCATAGTGTAATTCATTGCCGTTTTTGTTAATGGCGTTCGTCTTCCCGGACTCTATATCGGTATTATTTTTAAGTGCCAGTAAGGCTTCATCTAGTATGGCATTCTCGTTCATAGCGGTAGCTCGAATAGTTCACGTTCACTATTTTACAGAGTTCAAAAAAAATGAACAGAGTAAAATAATGAACAGTGGGGTGATCTTCGAATGACTGGTTTATTACCAAACTCTTGCGCATAGACAAACAAAAGCCCGCTGAAATAGCGGGCTGGGTGATAGCGGTGTAGTGAAATTATTTAGTACAAGGCGTAGCCGTCACCGTACAACGCGTCAAACCTCGACCCTCACCCTTACAGTTAACCACCACACCCTTAGCATTATCCAAATCAGCAAAGCGTGAACCCAAGCCAAAAGAAGAATGATTAGTGCTGGTGAAGCTAGATAGAATCGATGGGCCTGACTGACCGGTAACATAAGCTTCCCATGCACGTTTGGCGCGGCGGGTAGCACGGCGCTCTCTGGCTCCGGCAAAAGCACCTGCTGCTGCGATTCCGCTGACGGTCACTCGTGCCGCACATTGTTGAGCGGCAGCGGCAGCGGCAGTGCCTGAAAACATAACAGTGCTTAGTAAAGTAGCGATAGTCATTGTGATAATAGTTGCGTTTTTCATGGTCGTATCCTCTATGGTTTGATTGGTAGTCGCTGTGTTGTTAAGCGATGGTTGTAGATTAACGAGCTGCCGAAAATCAGTCATAAGGAAACGGTAAGGGTTTGGTAAAGGTTGATTGTTGCCTGACTTTTACATTTTTGGTGTATAGGTGTATTATTTAGGTGTATTGGTGTTTTTAAGAGGCGTAGAGAGTGAGAACTAATATTGTGTTGGATGATGACCTCACGAATGAGGCATTTGCTTTAACGGGCTTGAAAACCAAGCGCGAGCTGATCAATTTTGCGCTCTTAGAATTAGTGCGTCATAAAAAGCAGTCTGCGAAGAAAAGTTTGTGTGATGCTTTCGAGGTACTACATAAGCTTGGCTTAGACGATGATCCATTTCCTGAGATTAAGCGTGAGAATCGCCCGAACCCTTTTGCGGACCAATTACAATAATGCTGTGCGATACAAATATTATTAGTGAGTTAGCCAAACCACAACCGAATGCGGGCGTTTGGACTTGGGCCAGCCAGCATCAAAATATCCAAATCAGCACAATTACACTCGATGAGCTTTACTTTGGTCTTTCATGGCGACCAAACCCAAGGATTCGTTTGTGGCTGGATGGCTTTCTCAAGGACTACTGCACCGTGTTGCCAGTAACAGATCAAATCGCATGCTATGCAGGTGAGGTTAGGGGGGCACTTCAGGCACAGGGGCAGCCTCGTACTCAAGCAGATATGATTATTGCAGCGACCGCTGCGGTGCATAACCTGACGTTAGTGACCAGAAATGAAAAAGACTTTCTATCCTGTGGTATTACGGTGATCAATCCCTTTTCATAAACCCCAATAGCTAAGGATTTCTCTCATGTCAGACAACACTTCATTTCCACCAAAAAATCAATTCTCTGAATCAGTCGATCCAGCTGAAGATGAAAAAGCATGGTTGCAATCTGGAATTTATGCGCTAAAAGACGCAGAGCAAAACGGCTATGCTTGCACGGCAGAAGAGCTGGATCAAAAAATTACAAAGCTCAAAAAATCCGATTGGGCTAGTCATAACAACAATGACTAAACACCCAAAACCACCACTCCCACCATCACACAAACCACTACCGAAAACGCCTTCCAGGAAAGACGCTTAACCGGAAATACCACCCAGTCAAACAAAAAACTCACCCCCACATAAGCCACTGCCGAGCCAACCACAAAGCGCGGAATATACGCTAAAAAATCAGCCGCAAACCAAAGGATCAAACCGCTCAACACTGCCACTAGAATGCCGGTTAGTGGCAACTGGCGACCCTGTTTGGTGTTCAGTGAAGACCACGCTGGCGACATATAACCGGGCCATCCACCAACCATGCCTGCTAGTAGATTCGCGATGCCAGTGGTGCGTAAGTCTTTGTCATGATCCAGCTTTCGACCGACGAACAGTTCAAAACCGCTATTATTCAGCAGCATAGAAATCACTGATGCGATTACTAAAATCAGCAAATGATGAGATTGTGAAAAGATCACTGACCACTGGATTCCATGGAGTTGTTTTGGCTTAAGTAAGCTGAAGTCATCCGCTACAACCGCTGCGTTAAATAACCAGCCCTCTGCCATCAGTTCACCCACTGACACGCCCATCAAGCCACTAATGGCGAACAGTAATAGCGAGGCGGCTAACATGCTGGCTGGTATCAACAGGGAGTGTTTAATGCGTCGTCCGGCGACGTAGATGAATAAGGCCAGAGCCACACAGGGTAACCAGCGTATGACGGCGTCAGTGGCAAGTAAGTCGCCTGAGGCTAGATCGCCCGTTGCACTTTTGATGCCGCCCAGTAGTAGCAGGCAGCCGGTGCCGCCGAGGAATCCGGCAACCACTGGCATTGGTAGCAGATTGACAAATTTACCGAGTTTTAAGCTGCCCGCCAGATACATGCCCAGTCCTGTCAACATGGAGGCGATGGCAAAGCTGACGATCACCGTGGCAAATTTGCTGTCCATGCTCACACTCCCGGGCATCTCGGCCAGCATTTTGCCTGAGATTAAGACCAGCATGGCGGTGGGCACATCCTGAGGAATCCAGATAGCGCCTTTCCATGAGCTAAAGTAAGCGACGATTGTCATGGAGATGACTGACCCCGCGATTAAATACACCGACCCCAGACCAAGGTAAGCTTGCAGCGGGCCAGCAAAAACCAAGGTCAACATGGCGATCCACCAAGGCGCTTCGATCAGGCTAATGGTGACGCTATTGCACACGGAGTCCAGCAGTTTTGAGGGCTTAGCGGTTTTGGTTTTTGTGGTTAGCGAAGCGGGCAATGGCTGTGGTTTGCTGCGGGTGATGGTATCCATATGAACGTCCTCGGTCAGTGTGAATGTGCCACTTCTTTTGAAGCTGAGTTCAGTGTAGGTAGCGGAGGTTTTTCAGTCATAAGGAAGCGGTAAAGCTTTGGTAAGGATTGCGGTAAAGGGCTTTAGGGTTTGATAAGCAGGACTGCTCGCGTAATTAGCGGCCAATTACTCAAAGTAAGTGGCCTGCCGTGTGCTAGTCTTAGTGAACCTAGGCTTGCTTCAGAGGGATGGGAATGGCGCAAACAATCGTGTTCGATCCGGCAAATCAAATACTCGAAATAGCGGGTAAGCGGGCGCAAGTGTCGCCCAAGGCGTTTGCCGTGCTGACCTATCTGCACCAGCACCATCAGCAGTTGGTGACCAAGGAAGATTTACTCACGGCCGTGTGGCCCAAGGTGTTTGTGACGGATGCAGTGTTAAAAGTCGCGGTCGGTGAGTTGCGCAAAGTACTCAATGACCATCCTAAGCAGCCGCAATTTATCGAGACGGTACATCGGCGGGGCTATCGTTTTATTGGTGAACTGCAGACTGCTCAGGCCGCGCAAACTACCCTTGAAAACTCCGTACCTGCGCCGGTTATTTCCACGCAAGCTACCACCTTGATTGCGCGTGATGATGCGCTGCAAACCATCAGTGAACATTGGGCGCTGGCGCAATCGGGTCAAAAGCAATTGTTGTTCATCTCGGCTGAGGCGGGCGTGGGCAAAACAGCATTGGTGCAGGCGTGGTTGAAGCAGCAGTTTTTTGAAGCGGATAATCCCTCGCCGTGTTTATTAGCCAATGCGGTGTGTTTTGATCAACACGGCAGTGGTGAGCCGTACTGGCCCGTGTTGAGTGCTTTGGGGACTTTGCTGCAAAGTGCGCAGGCGGATGCCGTGAAGCAATGTCTGCGTCGGTATGCGCCGAGTTGGTTATTGCAAATCCCGTCGTTGATTCCGGAGCAGGATCAGGCGCAGTTAAAGCAGGAATTATTCGGTGTCACCAGTCAGCGCATGCTGCGCGAGTTTGTCGACTTTGTGGATGCGCTCAGTCTAAGTACGCCGTTACTCCTGTGTATTGAGGATTTGCATTGGTGCGATGCGGCAAGTCTGGATTTGATCATGGCTTTGGCGCAGCGGCAGTCCAGTGCGCGGTTTATGCTGCTGGGCAGTTTTCGTTCCTCAGCCTTACAACAGGATGAGTCTGCGTTGAAGGTGGTTTACAGCCAGTTAACACTCCATCAGCAATGCCAGACGTTACCGCTAACTAATTTGGATGAAGCTGGCGTCGCTCAGTGGATGGCGCGGGCACTGCCTGAAACATTGCGAAGTGAGGTTTATACCCAGCTATTTTACCGTTACACCGAGGGCAATCCTTTATTGCTGACGGCCGTATCTGATCATTTACAGCAGATGGGCTTGATGGATGAGCAGGCCGCTGCGATTACGCCAGAGCAGATCGAGCAGGGGATATCCGGTGGGCTAAAGCAGTTACTGAGTCTGAAGACGGCTAAGCTGAGTAAGCAGGATCGACAAGTATTGGAGGCGGCTAGTGTGTCTTCTGCGGCATTTGCCACGGAAAGTCTCGCAGCGGTGATGCAGCAGGATGTGCTGGAAATCGAGGAGGTCTGCGAGGATCAGTTACTTCATGAGCAGTGGTTAGCACCGGAAGGTTCGCAAAGCTGGCCGGATGGGTCGATTTCTGAGTCTTACCGCTTTTGGCATCAGCTGTATCGCCAGTATTTTTATGAAAACCTCTCGGCGGCGCGTTGCCGTCATTATCACCTGCGGTTTGCGGAGCGTTTGCTATCAGGCTATTTGGGTAAGGTCAGCGAGTTGGCTTCGCAATTAGCCTATCACTTTGAAGCCGGTGGCGACTTGCCGCGGGCGTTGGCGTTTTCTAAGGAAGCTAGTCAACATGCCGCGCAGTGCTTTGCTTATCGGGAGGCGATTGCGCATATCAGCAACGTCATCGCGCTGAGTGAGCGTCTGGAACAGCCTGAGTTACAGTTGGCGTCACGAAAAAGACGCTGTACCTATTTGCTGGCCAGTGGGCAGCTGGGCGAGACGGTAAAGGAGTACAAATCGTTAATTGAGGCTAGTCAAGCGCTGGCGGATTCCAAGGCTGAAATCGATGCCACACTGGGTATGGCGGATGCTTTGTTTTGGATTGACCGGCAGGCTTGTTTAGATGCAGGAAAACGCGCGGTAGCATTGGCCGAAGCCAGTGATGATGAGGCTAGTAAAATCCATACCAAAGGCAAGCTCGCTCATTTTTCCAGTGTGGTTGAAGGCTATCAACCGGCTTATGCGGCGGATTATGAGGCGGCGTTTAAGCTTGCAGAGGATAGCGGTGATGTCGCTTTGCAGTGTGTGCATTATCCGCGTCATTTGTATTATCTGATTATTCGTTCACGCTATCAGCAGGCGAATGATTTAGCCGCTAGAGCCATGCAGCTGGCACTGGATAATGGCGATGCGGTGAGCTATTTAAGCTGTGAATTCTTCCATGCCTGGGCGCTGTTTTATCAGGGGCAGTGGGGGGAGATGCTGGAAGTGATCGAGGCTGCATTGGCGCTGGCGACTAAGAATGAACATCGCCCTTGGGTGGCACATTTTACGATTCAGAAAGCCTGGTTACTGTTGCAGGCGGGTGATTTTGAAGGTGCGAAAGCGTTATGTCAGCCGGTGTATGATCAGGCGAAATTAATGCCCACAGGGAGTTTGTACTTTTTTAGTGTGATTATTTTGCTGCAGCTGGAAGTGGCGCTGGGTGGTGAGGTGAGCGAAGAGGTTGGCGATCTGGTAGGCGAAGAGGTGAGCGATCAGGTAGGTGAGGATGTGGACAAAGCGCAGGCTTATGTCACAGAAATCACGCAGCGATTAAATGCTGAGCCGAATGCCATTGACTGGGTACTTCGTTTTCCCCTGCAACAAGGCTTGGCGGCTTTTTACCTTGCGCGGGAGCAATGGTCGGATGCGGCGTCTGCGGCGATAGAATTAAAAACACAGGCAGACAGCTCTGGCGAGCTAACGTATTCGGTCATGGCGGATTATTTCTTAGCACAAAGCAGAATAGGGCAGGGGAATCATGATGAGGCGCAGACGGTTTTAGAGGGTGCAGTTGAGGTGTTGCAGAAGGAAGATCTGCCTGTGATTAGCTGGCGAACTTATGCTTTAAAGCAAGATCAAAAACGTTGTGATGCTGTGATTCAAGCGCGTTTGAAGGCGCTGGAGTCAGCGCCGGATTTGCAGCGGTGTTTCCAGAGACTCTATACAAAATCCAGCTCGTCATAATACGAGCCAAAGCGTGTTGTTGGGTGGATGAATAAGAAGTACAGGCTAAGCACCGCGCTGTAAATAATCACGCCGGTGTAGACATAAAGGCTGAGCTGGTGCTCGGCTTTGACGGTATTTAAGTGCTCGATAAATGGCAGGATCAATACCAGATCGTAAGCGAGAAAACCCACTAGCTGACCGCGGAAATTTCCCCAAACTGGTTTGATCGAACCATACAGAAAATACATTGCTGCACCTAAGAAAACCCATCCAAATACGACTGAGCTTTGCGGCTGCAGTGGCCACGGGAATATCGCTGGCATGCGCATAATGAGTGTGACGCCGACGCCAATGAGTAATAAGGTGAAGATAATAAATGACAGGCGAACCAATGCCGGAACAGGGCGTCGGTCTTTGAATTCAAAGTGCTCGCTAATCCAAAATAATACGAGGTTGAACAGAGTGGCCGCGACTACAGCAACAAGTGTTTGCGGCATGGGAACCAGCTCACTCGCGGCAACACCGGCGAGTAATAGTGTGCCGGTTAAGCCGAGATAAGTTGTGGCAAAGTCCAGTGCCCCACCGCGCATGGCGGCCAGTTCTCCGCTAAGACCCATCCAGATCACCGGCGTGGCGATGGCGGCTAAAATGGAGGCGATGAATATGTAGGAGAGTCGTCCGTCCGGCCATGGCCAGAGAGCCAGCGCAGCTTCATGTTGTAGGTAAAAGCCAGCGCATACCGCCAGTAGTGCGATGCCTGTGATGACCAGAAAAAAGCGGATGATGAGTTGTGTGATATTCATTGCTTAACTATAGAACGATGTCATCGTTTTTTCCGGAATTAGTTGTCAGTGTGAAGCCTTGTGAGACATCAAGCTTAGGCACATCGTAATGGTGAGTGAAATACTGACGTGTTGTGATTGGGGATTACCACGCAATGCGCTAAGCTGTTAGTGAAGAGGACAAAAAGGAGAGGTTATCATGAGTGATCTACGAGAAGAGGATATGCTTCCCATGATTGCGCCATCCAGAACCATCGGTTTGGATGCACCTTTGCGCTGGCTAAAACTCGGCTGGCAAGACTTCAAAAGTATCCCGAAACTGAGCCTTGGCTATGGCTTGGTCATGCTAATTATCGCCCTGTTAATCGCCTGGGTCGCGTGGAAGGCACAGAGCCTGGTGGTGGCCATCGCATTAACAGGTGGTTTCTTTTTTATCGGGCCGGCATTAGCGATTGGCCTTTACTCCATGAGTCGTCAGCTGGACAGCGGTGTCAAACCGATGTTGATGCGCTGTATCCGTGAAGGGCGTAAGAATATGGGCAATGAGTTGGTCTTATCGCTGATGTTCTTAATCGTATTTTTGCTATGGGCAAGGGCGGCGTCGATGGTGCATATTTTCTTTCCTAGCTTTGGCAATGCGACTTTTTCAGACCTCGCTCAGTTTCTGGGGATTGGCACGATTGTAGGGGCGATTTTTGCAGCGGTAGTGTTTTGTGTTGGTGCGTTCTCGATTCCGATGTTGATGGATCGCACGGTGGATGCGGTGACAGCGGTGCTTTCCTCTATTGCTGCGGTACTGAAAAATAAGTTCACAATGGCGGTATGGGGACTGGTGATTATCGGCAGTGTATTATTGGGTATTGTCACGGGCTTTATCGGCTTGGTGGTGATATTGCCGGTGATTGGTCATGCCACTTGGCATGCGTATCAGGAAGTGATTGATGCCAGTGCGTGGGAGCGTAATCCGGGTGTTGGTCCATCAGTTTAAGTCGGGCTTAAAACTCCAAGCTAAGCTGACTCTCAAACCGTCGCAATTCGCCGGATACCGGATCAACAAATTCAATCGATTTGGCTAGTAATTGCAACGGTTGCGAGTAGTCATCGTCCTTGCTGGGCAACAGCTCGGGATAAAACGGGTCATTTAAAATAGGGCAGCCAATTGATGCCATATGCACCCGTAATTGATGCTGCTTGCCACTGACTGGTTTCAGCAAATAACGCGCTAATTCACCCTTGGTTTCCAGAATATCCATTAGCGTTTCTGAGTTTGCTTCGCCGTCTGACTCCTGCATTCGGAAAAAAGGATCACCTTTCACCATACGACTGCGGTGTGTATAGGGGAAGTCCAGCGTAGAGCGCGGTGCAATGGCTTCGTAGGTTTTGCTGACCTGGCGATTCTGAAACAGGCTTTGATAACCCGCGCGTACTTCTTTACTGCAGCTAAATAACATGACTCCGGCTGTTTCACGATCCAGTCGGTGAATGGGGCTGATGTCTTCGAGTTGGAAGCGGTGTTTCAGGCGTGATAATAAGCTTTCTTTCACATAGCGTCCGGTGGGTGTGACGGGGATAAAATGCGGCTTATCCACTACGATAATGTCGGAGTCTTTATATAAAACCGTTTCGGTAAACGGGATGGTGGGTTCGCCCGGAATTTCCCGATAATAAAACAGAAAACTCTCTGCAACATAGGGGCTGTCAGCGCGGTAAGGGGTGCCGGATTCATTGACAATATCCCCACGTTTCAGGCGATCCCGAAAAATATCTTCTGAGATAAACGGAAAGCGCTCGACCAAAAACTCCAGAATTGTCTCCCAGCTGCCATACACCTCCGTGGCATTTTTTGAGCTACCGGATTTTGGCAGCCAAGTACGGCTTGCTGAGACACCATCGCGCATGGGGAGTGGTGACTTTACCGGTTCGCGTTTTGCTTTGGGTGTGTAGTTGGAAATGACCGGATGCCTCTGAGGGTAAAATTGACGAATCGCGTTTGCGTGGCGATTATAGCGTAATATATTCAACGAGGAATTGTTCGTGGCGCAATCAAGCGGAATAGTCGGCATTTTGCTGGCAGCAGGTGCTGGCACGCGTTTTGGCGGCGATAAGTGTTTGGCGAGACTGCCAGACGGTGTGCCAATGGCAGTGCGCAGTGCTGAGAACTTGTCGACAATCGTTGATGAGGTGCTCTGTGTGGTGCGGCCTCAAGATGAATGGCTGCGTGGTCTTTTGCACAAAGCTTCCTTTAGCACGGTGATCTGTGATGATGCTGAGGAAGGCATGGGCGCAAGCATACGGGCAGGCGTTGCAGCGCGTTCACTAGCGGCGGAATGGGTGATTGCGCTGGCGGATATGCCGGTGATTCGTGAGAGGACGTATAAACGAATGATGCTGCGGCTGACCGATGATCATATTGTCAGGCCTGAGTTCAATGGACAGGCCGGTCATCCGGTGTGCTTCCCCATGCGCTACCGCGAGGATCTCCTGGCATTACAAGGTGATCAGGGGGCTAAGGGAGTGATTCAGCAATATCCTGACCAAGTGCAGGCATTTGAATCGATGGACCCCGGTGTGCTGAAGGACTTCGACACCCCCGAAGCGCTGGAGGCTTATTTCAATCAGGATCATGCTTCATTAGCGTATTTGCTGGGACAAGCTTAGTGTTGGACTGTCTTGCCCCAGGAGATACGTTGCCATAATTTTTCATGAAAAATATAACTCACCGAGCTGATAAGCACAGTGCTGCCTGCTAATGACAGCGCGGTAGTCAGTGAGCCGGTGTGAAGATAGCCGATGATGCTCATTACGATGATACCGAGGCTTTGCCAGCTGATGGTCTTAACAATAGTGCGCTGTGTGGTTTCCATGGTTTTCCTTATTCGATGCTGAGGTGTGGTGATAATGCTTATCCGTAGTTTTCGTGCTGCTTTGTCATGCTGCAAAGTCTATCAAGAGAATATAGGTCACGGTAATTCTGAACATTGGCAACAAAATCCGTTAAAGTTGATTAAAGTAAACTTGGGTTATTTTAGTCACCACTATGAAAAAGCAACAAAGAACACTGATGTTTCGCGAACGCCTGCTGTCACGCATGATGGAGCTAGGCATGAGCCGCAGCGAGTTAGCGCGCCAGTGTTTGGTTGATCGCTCGACCATTGCGCAGTTACTCAATACGGATGATGTGCGCCTACCAAATGCACACCTGGCCGCAGAATGTGCTTCAGCATTGCAGGTCAGTACCGACTGGTTATTGGGACTGACAGAGCGCAGTGAGACCAGTGCGGGATTATTATCAACAGCCTGTGAAATTGCCGATGCAGAGCGTACTCCCTCCGACGATAAAATTCTGGAATGGCATCGTGAGGCATCGGGTTACAAAATTCGTCATGTGCCAGCCACGTTTCCTGATCTGTTAAAAACTGAAGCGGTTTTGAGTTTTGAATACGCGCAGTTCCTCGACAAAACACCCGAGCAAGCCAGTAGTGCCATGCATGAAACCTTGCAGTGGTTGCGCGCGCCCGGTTCGGATTATGAGATCTGTATTTCTACGCATATGGTGGAATCGCTCATCAACGGTGTGGGCTATTGGCAAGGTTTGCCGTTGGCGGCCCGAAAAGAGCAGATCGAACACCTGATTAAGAGTTGCCGAGAGTTATACCCGTCTCTGCGCGTGTATTTGTGTGATAACAAGAAAGTCTATTCCTCACCGATTTCGGTCTTTGGCCACTTTTTGGCGGTGGTGTATATCGGACGTTATTACATGGTGTTTAGGGAGCGTAAGCAGATTCAGGCGCTGACTCAACACTTCGATTATTTGATTCGCGAAGCAGATACCGGTGCGCGCACTGCCGCTAATGTTATTGAGGAAATGGCAGAGGGCTTGTTTGATTGAGTGCTATTCATCGTTGCTCTGTGCGTGATACATTTTACTGACGAACCAGTTATCAATACTCACATTAATCAGCCTACAGTCGAGTGCTGTGATCCGTTATTAATCCGTGTATAAACTTGCGTTTCAATCCATGACTCATCAACCTATCAAAGAGGCCGCCATGTCTGAAAAAATCGTCTTTCTGGATGCATCAACCATCGGTCCCGGTGTTACTGTCGGTCGGCCTGACTTTGCTCACGAGTGGCAGGAATATGACCGCACTGCGGCCGAAGAGGTCGTGTCCCGTTTATCTGATGCGACTATTTGTATCAGTAATAAAGTCGCGATTACGCCTGATATGCTTAAGCAATTGCCTCAGCTAAAAATTATCGCCGTGGCAGCGACAGGTTACAACATCGTGGACTTAGAAGCCTGTAAATCGCAGGGTGTTGCCGTTTGCAATATACGGGGTTATGCGGTGAATACCGTGCCGGAACACACGTTTTCACTCATTCTGGCGCTAAGACGCAACCTTATTGAATACCGCGAGCAAGTGCTGGATGGTGAGTGGGTGCGCACAGGTCAATTCTGCTTTTTCAATCGTCCCATTCGTGATTTAGCAGGGTCTAACCTTGGCATTATTGGTGCAGGTGCTTTGGGGCAGTCTGTCGGCCGCATCGGCTTGGCGTTTGGCATGAAGGTGATGTATCTGAATCAACACATCCGAACTGCGCCTGATCATGGGCAGTTGGTATCGCTGGAGCAAATGCGTGATGAGGCGGATATTCTGACTTTGCACTGTCCGCTTACGCGGGAAACACAGAATATCATTGATGCTGATTTCTTAGCGGGTATGAAAGAGTCCGCATTGGTGATCAATACCGGGCGTGGTGGTTTGGTGGATGAAGAAGCCTTAGCGCAAGCACTCAAGCAAGGCCAGATTGCCGGAGCGGGAATTGATGTGACTGAGGTTGAGCCTGCACCGATTGATTCACCGATGATGCAGGTGGCGGGTCTGCCGAATGTCTTGCTGACCCCACATGTGGCTTGGGCAAGTGTGGGCGGTATGCAAACACTGGTGGATCAATTGATTGGGAATATTGAGGCGTTTGTGGCGGGTAAGCCGAGGAATTTGTTGACGTAAGTTATTTTGGTTAACTAGTTTTTTCTTGTCGTGAGACAGGGTGGTGGTGGTGATATCTGAATTCCCATTAATAAATCTTGTACTGGGTTTATAAGGAAGTTCTCTATTTTTTGTATTACAATACTAAAAAATTAGAGTTTAATCTATATCTGAGTACAAAAATGTTAACCCCACTATTACAGCTCTCCGCACAAATTCAATCGCAGCCAGTGCCGGAATATCAGCGATTCCTTTTCTCGAAAATCAATTTTACGCAGCGCCTCATTGGAGTAATGGGAGCGCGTGGTGCTGGTAAAACTACATTGTTGCTTCAGTATTTAAAGTCTCTGAATGCTGCAACAAAGTCCCTGTATATTATCTCGGATCATCCCTTAGTAGGACAGCATGGTCTATTTGAAATCGCCAATGCGTTTCAGCAAATTGGTGGGGAGGTATTGATCATTGATGAGATTCATAAATCGTCTAACTTTGAAACGGATCTTAAACTCATCTATGACAGTTTCTTTAATCTAAAAATAATTTTCACTGGCTCATCTGCAGCCGCGATTAACCATGCCAGAGCTGATCTCAGTCGTCGTGCGGCAATTTATCACTTGCCCGTTTTGTCATTCAGAGAATACCTAGAGCTGGAAACCGGTCAGCAATTTGATGTGATTTCACTTGAGGACGTTATTAAGGATCACCCACAAAAAGCGATTGATGTCGTTAGTGAGATCAAGCCACTGGCTCATTTCCCTTCCTACCTTGAGCACGGTGCTTATCCTTTCTATAAAGAGGCTGGCGATACCTATCTGTCACGCTTGCTTAGTGCATCAATGCAAGTGATTGAGACTGATATACCTGCACTTTATCCCATTGATTTTGACAAGGTGAATGCACTGAAAAAGCTCATGGTCATGCTTTGCCAGAGTGAACCGTTTGATCTTAATATTTCTAAGCTTTGCGGTGCAGTTGAGCTAAATCAGAAGACGTTATACAAGTATCTGGGCTTACTGCAGGCTGCTGGTTTGTTGCGCGTACTTGGAGCTAAATCGAGCGGAATTAGTATTATTTCCAAGCCTGAAAAACTGTATCTGGATAACACAAATTTGTTTTCAGTTTTTTGTGGGGAGTCAAAAGCGGGAACACGCAGAGAGACCTTTTTTGCGTCTATGCTGAGTTATCAGCACATGCTCAATTACCCTAAGGGCGGTGATTTTATGGTGGATGAGCGTTACGTTTTTGAGGTTGGAGGCAGGTCGAAGTCGATGCGACAAATTAAAGATCTGGAAAATGCATGGGTTGTTGCCGATAACATTGAAATCGGCGCACAACAAAAAATCCCGCTGTGGCTATTTGGTTTTCTGTACTAGCCAAAACAATTGGCACAATAGTCATGATTAACTATCGTGCCAATGCCAATGCCAATAGGGCTAGGCTGGCGCTAGCCGCTTAAGACGGAATCAAAAAGATATGATGAATCCCTTGAGTACGCGTCAGGTTAATCGTCGCTGTCACTGACTTACCACCAGAGTGCGCTTTCACCTGATACTGTCCGGCAGGAATGCGGAACAGCGAAGTCGTAGTGTCAGCAGAGGTATCCACCAACTTACCGCTCATATCCTGTATCAGGAAGTCAGCAGACAGTGGGCGTCGCGTAATTTTATCGGAGGCTGATAAACGCAGACTTCCCATGCCGGCAGTGCTAGGTGTTGGCGTCGGTGTAGGGCTTGGTGTCGAGGGAGACGAGCCAGCAGTCGGCACCAGGAATATATGGTGAATTCCCTGAGTTGCTGTCAGTGTTATCTCATTACTTACACTTTCACCACCCACTATTGCACTCACCTGATAGCTGGCAGGCGGTAAACGGAATAACTGACTGGTGGTGCTGGTCGCGCTTTGAATCAACTTGCCGGATAAATCCTGAATCAGGAAGTCGGCTTTGATTGGACGACGGGTCTGCTTCTCAGACGCTGACAAACGCAGGCTTCCCTGTGCGCCAGTCACTGAAGGCGGCGGTGTTGACGGCGTCGTCGGTGTACTTCCTGAACCGCCAGACGCTGCCGAAATCATAAAGATATGATGCAGCCCTTTGGCTCTGGTAAGCTCCAGTTCTTTAGTTTCCGTTTTACCAAGCGCTGTTGCACTTACCCGGTATTTGCCAACCGGAATAATAAATTGCTTAGTGGTCAGATTATTCGCTGAGTCAACCAGCTGGCCAGTGATTTTCTGAACCTTGAAGTTAGCTTTAAGCGGACGTCTGCTAGGTGACTCCGACGCAGACAGGCGTAAGCTACCGGTTTCAGTGGTAGGCGTTGTTGGTGGTGTGCTGCCACCGGTTCCGGAGCCACCAGAGCCACTTCCACCTGGCCCGCTTCCACCCGTGCCGGTACCGCCACCGCTGCCACCGTTGGATGGGGCGTCATTAAAGTCCTCAGCCATTGCATCGAAGTAAGGCAATGCCTGCAAGCGTTGAGCCTTTACTTCTGTCACAAAGGTATCAAAAATTTTCTTTTTCGTCGTGCCGGGTGCAAGTTCACTGGTGTGTAGAAACAGCGTCGAGGTTAAGCCCGCCGCATTTCTCTCGGTCGTATAGTCAAATGCACGCTGAACTGAATTTAATGGCATAACCGGCGTGTCTAAGCGGTTACCCGTACCCGGTGTCCAGCTACTGCCAATCCCTCTGGCGTACTTAATTCCCGGAAAGCTGATGCCCGGCATCGGGCCTGCACCACTGCCGTGGTAAGACAGCACCTGAGGCTTTTTCCCTGTCACCGTTTGAATGATGCCGCTGAGCACATTGAACACTCTTGTCTGGTCTGCCTGAGTATTACCTTTTGGTAAAGGATGCACTCCGAGTGTGACTAAATGCGGCGCGAGGTTATAGATTAAACGGGCGTTGTCACGATCAAACTCATAGTCATGACTCGGGCTGGTGGCCTGAAAGAAAACCACCACAGGAATACCATGATCCACCAAATATTTGACTACTTCATAGGTGCTGGAAATACTTTGACTTCCGGCATGAATATGGTCGAGTGTGAATACGACTTTGTCGAGCACCGGGGGATTCGCCGAATTTTGGTAGCGATCACTAACACTTGAGAGTCTGTAAGTTGGCATAAGTAACCTCAACAGCCTTTATTTTTACCAGCAAACTAAAATGGGTTTACTTTAATTTGCAGACACTGATTATGGTGAGCAATAGCCAAGGGGGATGCTATTGGCACGTTTAAGTGAGTATTGTGCCTTAATTTTAGTGAGGAATCGCGGTTTATGCTCGGTTAATACGATAGTTTTTTTTATTGAGTAGATAAGAGAGGGCGACAAAAGTGAGATGAAATGATGGCTCAGTTGAGGGGAAAAGCGCCTCTCATACAAAACAGAGGCGCTGAATATTACTTAGTAAGTCTTGTCTGTTTTGCCTGAATTGATATCGTGAGCGATTTGCATGACAACCTTATCCATAGCACTTTCGATGGCTACTTTCAGCTTGGAAGGGTTTGCAATAAGGTATTGCGTTGCGTTGATTTTCTTGTCGCCCAAATTCCCCATGTCAATGTTGGATATCGCAGAAAAGCCACGTTTATAGACAGCCGATTCTTTGGTTGGCTTAATCGCGGTAGTTGCCGATACTTTAACCGACTGGTGGTTTGGCTGAATGGCGTAAGACGAGACAACGTTTAGCACATTGGTTGCACTCTCTTTTGGCTCAGTGGTTGCGTGAACGGTAATCGCAGGTGCAAAACTGTCTCCACGCATCGCTTTTAGCTTCTTAGCAAAGACTTCCCGTACATCGTAGTTTCCCATGGATGCCAGCACAGGGCCTAGTACTTTGGCACGGTTGGCATTGACTGCCGCATCCACACCCGCACCAATTAAACTGCCAGCTAATCCGAATGCACCACCAGTGGTTGAGCCTCGGTTACTCGGTTCAAAGCCTAGCTTTTGTGATGAGCGTAAGTCTATAGCGGCGATTTTGTTTTGTTTAAGTGCTGCGCGATCCAGTGATGCAGGGTTGGATGAACAGCCCGCCGTGAACAGCATGACGGCTGCAAGAAGATATGCGTGTATTTTATAGCCCATAATAATATGTCCTCAATTGTTTGCAGTGTGTCGCAAGGTTAAGCGAAATGGTTCTGTTTTGGGCCATAAAAAATCAAGGAAAGCTGTGTGTAAATCAGATCAATCCAAAGGCTCTAAGGAGGAATAAACCCAATGTAATTGCAACCACCGATGCCAACGAGGTACTGGCAATAATTGCAGCGGCCAGATAATGATTACCACCGACTGCCCTTAGCATGGGATAGCTCGCTCCAGCGGTTGGTGCGGCGCACATGAGGTAAAGCACACCTAACATTTCACCACGTAAACCAACCAGAATTCCCCCGAGTGTTATAAAGACAGGTACTGCAATTAGCTTGGCAAAGGTCGCCCAGTAAAGATTGGCAGAGACCCTGAAGTCACGCCAGCGAATGGCGGCACCACCGCATAAGAGCGCCAGCGGCATACTCATTGCACCCAGATAGCCCATGGTATCCAGTAATGGTTTTGGGATTTTTATATGCAATAAAGACAAAATGACTGCCAGTACAATCGCAACAATCAATGGGTTACGCACGATGCGATTTAGCGTTGAGGCAAAGGTCAGTTTATCAGTGTCTTTCAGGCCATGTTTCGTTAGCGTCATGAGTGACAACACGTTGAAGAGAATCGTTACAAAGGCCAGATAGATAGACACGGTAGCGATTATCGAGTCACCGTAGGCATTCAAGCAAAAGGCGATACCAACGATCCCCATATTGCTGCGAAATGAGCCTTGTACAAATGCACCCCGGTCAGCTTTATCCAAGCGAGGCGCAATTAAATATTCGAGTATCAAATAGCTTAAAGTTGTCCCTATCAGGCCGCAGGCCACCAAGGTCAGAGGGATACTTTCAAAACTGACTTGCACTAATTTGACAAACAACATGCAGGGCAAGGTGACTTTGAATACCAGCTCAGAACCGATATCCGCAAACTCGTTATTGATGATGCCCGTACGTTTGAGGTAGATGCCGATACAAATCACCAAAAAGGTAGGAGCAGTGACTTCGAGCGCGAATAATAAGTTGGTTAGCATGAGATGTCTCAAAAAAAATGCCCGAAGCTAACATTGGCCACGGGCAGGTTTGGATGTACGGTGGAATAGCGATTAGCGCTTAGCGAACCGCCCAGATATTGATACCCATATCTTGTGCATGCTTATCAATAGTGGTTAATTCAGCGTCACTAAATGATAACTGTTTTGTTGCTGCCAAACTATCCTCCAATTGCTTAACGCTACTGGCGCCGATCAGTGCTGAGGTAATGCGTTCATCACGTAATACCCAAGCGATAGCCATCTGCGCCAGCGTTTGTCCACGCTGTTGAGCGATGTCATTTAAGGCTCTGACATGTACCAATTTATCGTCGCTGAGGAATTCATCAAGGAAGCTACCCGCCGTGACAGCACGTGATTTCTCAGGCACTCCATTGAGGTATTTATTGGTTAATAAGCCCTGAGCCAGTGGTGAAAAAGCGATGCAGCCTATGCCTTCTTCTTCCAGTACTTTGGTCAGTCCATCTTCAATCCAGCGGTTAAACATGGAGTAGGATGGTTGGTGGATCAGGCAAGGCGTACCAAGTTCTTTCAAAATGCGAGCGGCTTCTTTGGTTTGTTCCGGTGGATAGGATGAGATGCCAACATACAGCGCTTTACCTGAGCGGACTGCGGTGTCTAATGCGCCCATGGTTTCTTCCAGTGGAGTGTGCGGGTCATAGCGATGTGAATAGAAAATATCGACGTAATCTAGTCCCATTCTTTTCAGGCTTTGGTCGAGGCTAGCGAGTAGATATTTGCGGGAACCGCGCTCACCGTAAGGGCCAGGCCACATTCTGTAACCTGCTTTGCTGGAGATGATTAGCTCATCACGGTAGGGCAGAAAGTCTTCTCTCATCAGACGGCCAAAGTTTTCCTCGGATGATCCCGGAGGTGGGCCGTAGTTATTGGCGAGGTCAAAGTGAGTGACACCAAGATCAAAGGCACGACGCAACATGGCGCGTTGGTTTTCCAGTGAGTCTACACCACCAAAGTTGTGCCAGAGGCCGAGTGAGATTAAGGGAAGTTGCAGGCCGCTATTTCCGGTATAACGGTATTGACCTTGTTCGTAACGGTCTTCAGCTGCTGAATAGGGCATTGTGATCTCCTTTTTTTAGGGTGCTCTGATGGTGTCATTGGGCTGCAGGAGTGGCAAGTGGAGAACCGTGGTTAAATAGAATTATTTGGCCACTTGATATCGCCATCGGTGCATTGTTTCGTCATAGGTCTTGCGTGGCAGGAAATTTAGTTCTGGTTTATGATGGTTAAAACCAAAGGAAATAACCATGCAAGCGATAAAGTCAGATATTGGTAGAGAAGAATACCTTGAGTACGACCATGCTTCGGAATTGAAGCATGAGTTCTACAAGGGTGAAATATTCGCTATGTCTGGTGGTACGTTCAGCCATGCCAAAATAAGCTTGAATATTGCCACATCATTACAAAACCAACTTCGTGGCAAACCTTGTGAGCCAATGAATAGTGATATGCGAGTTCACACACCTTCTGGCCTTGATACTTATCCCGATATTTCGGTGTTTTGTGGTGAGCCAGAATTAACGGATAAGGACAGAACCCTAAATAATCCCTCCGTTATCATCGAGGTACTATCTCCCTCGACTAGAAACTATGATCGCGGTGATAAGTTCTGGCACTACCGCTCAATTACAAGCTTACAAGACTTTCTGTTAGTTGATTCTGAGTCTGTTTATATCGAGCATTATAGCCGACAGAATAAGGATGAGTGGCTGTTACATGAATACCGCGAACCAGATGCGACGATCAGCCTAGGTTCGTTAGAGCTTGAGTTGTCAGTAGCTGAGCTTTATGAGGGTGTGAATATCAAGCAATAGGTTTGATGGGGCATTACAAAGCAGGCCCATACCAAACCGAAATATTCCCAAGCTGATCACTCACCCGCACATGACGCCAGCCATTCGATGAAGCATTCAACACAATCACGGGAGTAATCACATCATCCCACTGAGTAATCAGCGACGCATCAGCAACTGGTGGAGCTTTTCCCAGCTCTTCGTTCTCAAGCCGGATATCCGTGAACTGATTAATTTTCTGCTGTGTCGTTTGAATTAACCAAACTTGGCAGGTGGCTTCAATGCACTTAACCGGCTCCTTTTCAGAAACCAATAACTCAATCGTTGCCGAGTTATTATCAACCTCCACACGCAGGCTTTCCTGAAGCACATCTGATGAACACTGCTCAATTTGCTTATGCTGCTTTAGAAAAGCACACGCCAATCCTGAATCATGAAGACTCTCCACTTTATCAGCGAGCTTCCCTGTGATACTGCTAAACCGACCTCTGCGAAGGCCTCTTGTTGCGGCCTTGGCTTCGTCACTTTCTTTTGTTGCTTCTGGGGCAGGGTGCGGATCTGTACTGCTAAAGTATTCGGGGTCTGTGGTTTCGTACAAAGCAATTTGAGGTGGTTCGGGCGTAGATTCATCGAAATAGATATAGGCAGCCATCAGCCAGGCGATTACAAGCAAAAGCAAACCAGTGCTTGAGTCGCCTAATTCGCCGCGCTTTTTCAGATAGCGACGCCAGAGAACGTTTGCCAGAAAATAGGAAAGGACTAGAAATATCAGCACAGAAATGATGAGTGATGCGGGCAACAGGAATGCTGCAGCGATAAGCAACACGTAGATGCCGAGCGGGATGTTAAGTCTCAGCTGGTGCCTGATTTTATTGACTAATGTCATTGTCTGGCCACCTTATTTCACCGCCATCTATATCAGTCAACAGCAAATCTCTCCAGTCACCTGTTATGGTAAGCATGACCTTAACAGGAGGTATAATATTTTCCCATGACCCAATAATCACGGCATCAACCGGTGGCTTCTCACTGTCGCCAACCTGCTGCTCTTTTGCCTCCATGAACGTATCAATTTTCTGCTGTGTCGTTTGTATTAACCAAATATTGCAAGCGGAGGCGATGCACTCTTCGAGCGTTTTATCGGTCAACAATAACTCTTGAGTATCCTTGTGTTTATCAAGCCCATAGCGAATATTATCAGGTATGTTTGATGAGCAATCATACGTTGGTTTTTGCTGCTGCATAAAAGCACAGGCGTATGCGCTGTCATGGAGTGGATTGCCGAGCTGCGGGGGAGTGAGTCGGTTTATGTTGTTGAATCTGTGTGGCGGCGATATTTGATAAACGACTAGATCGGGCGGTTCAGGGAGCGCGATATAAGTCCCGAAAGTGAGAACGAATAAACCGAAGATATAGGAGCCGGGATACTGCTTTACGTGTTTTTTTATCCTGTGGAGTCGTTTCATAGTTCCTCTTGAGGGCGGCGGCAACTGATTTAATCAAAACGCTTCGCCTCCTGCTAATTCAGTCGTAGATGCGATAGAAGTTAGCGGTGTCGGAAGGCGCTTATTTGCTTAAATCAGTTGCCTTGTTTGGTAAGTTTTATGAATGACTCTGCTTTCTTAACAAACTCTTCTGGTTTTAAAGCAATTCCACCATGACCCACATTTTTCATTGTTACACCAAAACCGTTTGGCAAATACTTTGCTAGCGCATCTGATCCCATGGCGTAAAACGGTAGTGACAGCTCCCCACCACCCAATAATGCGGGAGTTTTCATCTTTGCTATACGCTCTCGTGTGAGAGGAGTAGCAGAGTGAGTTAGGTTAAAAAACGGCTTCACAATCGAGTGTTTCGATAAATTGGCAAAGATCCTCAATGTGTTCGTCCACGCTCATTATTATATTGTCTGCATTAGCAAGGTTCGGCTCAAAGTATCTTTGTGTGTATGCGATACATCGAAAGCTATCGGAAAAAAGATCAAATAATTCAACCCAAGTTCTATAGTCTGACAGATGACCGTGGACGAAAATGATAGGTGCGCCTTCTCCCGTGTCCACATATTCGAGTTGGGTTCCATTTACGGAGGTGAGTGTCGGTTCTAAATTCATAACCATTTCTTTGTATTGCAAACCAAACTAAGCTCCGGACAAAGTGAGGCAGTTGGTCTGGCCTCAGGTAGATGCTTATTGCTAATACACTAATTATCCATCGTACCTGCTATGCTACGAAATCACTTTAATCATAAAATAACGGATGTGACAATGAATGGATTCATAGCACGTGTATCCGGGCCTGCTCTGGCAAGTATAGTGCTCCTGACCTCGGTAGGGACTGCTAATGCTGGTGGGCTGCGCCAGGAATTAATTAACTACTCCAATCCCAACTACAGCGGCGAGTATACATTTCGCCACTGCAAGGCGATTACCAAACAACCTTTCGACCTCAAAGCGCCCAAACGCAAGGTGTTGATCATTGGTGATAGTCAGGCTTGTGATTTCTACAACGGCATTGTCGAAACAGGCAGTCTCAATAATTACCAAGTTAGCTTGCGCTACATCCCGTATAGTTGCTAGCCAACGTTTGATCACAATGTGATCGCGCCCAAAGACCGGTCGCTTTGTGCTCAGGAAGCCCGTGTTGATAATCTGAGATTGGCGGCAGATCAGATAAAAAACGCTGATGTCATCATTTTCGCTGCACGCTGGAAACCAAAAGCGGCTCAGGCCTTGCCGCATACTTTGAAGTATATGAAGCTGCGGGCAAACCAACGGGTGATTGTGTTGGGGAATAAAAACTTCGGCAAGATTAGCATCCGGAAATATTTACGCATGTCACCGGAAAAATTGCTGGAGCAAAACAACGATGTGCCTCGCCATATTCGTACCGTGAATGCGACCTTAAAAAACGGACTCACAGGTACACGGGCGCGCTTTATCGATCAGCAAAAAGTCTTGTGCAATGGTTCAGATAAGCAGTGTCAGGTGTTTACCAATAATCGTAAATTGATCTCTTATGACGGTTGGCATTTAACAGAGCCTGGGGCGCGCTATGCCGGTGCTTTGTTGTTCAGAAAGACGATACTGAGAGAGTTGTAATCAGTCAGATTCCAGTATAGCTGATTGATTTATCGTGCTTTTCCAATTCGTGGCTCACTGCGTCACGAATTGCGCCGGGTGGATGATCGTTTGCTTCAATTGCGCATCTGGTCTGCATTCTTTATCGATGATCTCTCAGCAAAGCTTGATTTTAATCAATTGAATTGCTCAGATTTCCCCACATAGTTAGGGTATATCAGAAATTTATTAGGGTACATCCTTATGAGAATGGACAAACTAACCAGCAAGTTTCAGCTGGCATTACAAGATGCGCAATCGCTCGCATTGCGCCATGATCATCAGCACATGGAGCCGGTACACGTCATGGTCGCATTGCTCGATCAGGAAGGCGGTTCGGCGCGTGGTTTACTCGGCAAAGCCGGTGTGAACATTAATGCACTGCGCTCACAATTGGGCGAGCAAGTCGATAATTTACCGGTTGTCACAGGTGGCGATGCAGGTGACGTGCATGTTTCAAGTGATTTGAATCGCTTATTAAACATCACCGATAAGCTCGCGCAAAAGCGTGATGATCAATATATTTCTAGCGAGATTTTTATTCTGGCGGCGTCAGAAGATAAAGGAAAACTGGGGCAAGTCCTCAAAGCCAATGGCGGCACCAAGGAAATCTTGGAAAAAGCGATTGATGATATTCGTGGTGGTCAGAATGTGGACGATCCCAATGCGGAAGATCAGCGCGAAGCTTTGGATAAATACACTACCGATTTAACCGAACGCGCCGAGCAGGGAAAGATTGACCCAATTATCGGGCGTGATGCGGAGATTCGTCGTGCGGTGCAGATTTTGCAGCGTCGTACTAAGAATAATCCGGTCATTATCGGTGAGCCGGGTGTTGGTAAAACAGCGATTGCTGAAGGTTTGGCGCAGCGCATTGTGAATGGTGAAGTGCCGGAGGGTGTGAAGGGCAAGCGCCTGTTATCACTGGACTTGGCGTCATTATTAGCCGGTGCAAAGTTCCGTGGTGACTTTGAAGAGCGCCTAAAAGCAGTGCTGAATGACTTGGCTAAAACCAATGGCAATGTGATTCTGTTTATTGATGAATTGCACACTTTGGTGGGTGCGGGAGCGGCTGAAGGCGCGATGGATGCCGGTAATATGCTGAAGCCTGCGCTGGCGCGTGGTGAGTTGCATTGTATCGGCGCGACCACTTTGGATGAGTATCGCCAGTTCATTGAGAAAGATGCTGCGCTGGAGCGTCGTTTCCAGAAAATTCAGGTGGATGAGCCTTCGGTTGAAGACACCGTCGCGATTTTGCGTGGACTAAAAGAGCGTTACGAAGTGCATCACGGGGTGGATATTACGGACCCAGCGATTGTCGCGGCGGCAACCTTATCGCACCGTTATATTACGGATCGTCAGCTGCCGGATAAGGCTATCGACTTGGTGGATGAGGCGGCTTCACGCATTCGTTTGGAGATCGATTCCAAGCCGGAGTCAATGGACAAGCTGGATCGTCGCACCATCAAACTGAAAATCGAACGTGAGTCTTTGAAGAACGAAGATGATGATGCGTCTAAAAAACGTCTGGCTGATTTAGAAGAGCAGATTGAACAGCTGGAGCGTGAGTATTCGGATCTGGAAGAAATCTGGAATGCGGAGAAAGCTGCGGTTCAAGGCACTCAGCACATCAAAGAAGAGCTGGATCAGATTCGTATCGAGATGGAAACTGCACGTCGTGCCGGTGACCTACAGCGTATGTCTGAGCTGCAATATGGACGTATTCCGGAACTTGAGAAGCAGCTAGAAGATGCCTCACAAGCCGAAGAAAGCGGCGAGCCAAATCAGCTGCTGCGTAATAAAGTCACGGAAAATGAAATCGCTGATGTCGTGTCTGCATGGACGGGTATTCCGGTGTCCAAAATGATGGAAGGCGAGCGCGACAAGCTGATGCAGATGGAAGAACTGCTGAAGAAGCGCGTGATTGGTCAGCAGGAAGCGATTCAGTCGGTGTCCAATGCGATCCGTCGTTCGCGCGCTGGTTTGTCTGACCCGAATCGTCCGATGGGCTCGTTTATGTTCCTCGGCCCAACCGGTGTGGGTAAGACGGAGTTATCCAAAGCGCTGGCGGATTTCTTATTCGACGATGACGACGCGATGGTGCGTATCGATATGTCAGAGTTTATGGAAAAGCACGCGGTGTCACGCCTTGTCGGTGCGCCTCCGGGATACGTGGGTTATGAAGAAGGTGGTTATTTGACCGAAGCGGTTCGCCGTAAGCCTTACTCAGTGATTTTGCTGGATGAGGTGGAAAAAGCGCATCCTGATGTGTTCAATATCCTGCTTCAGGTATTGGATGATGGACGTTTGACTGACGGTCAGGGACGCACGGTTGATTTCACAAACTCGGTGATTATCATGACCTCGAACCTTGGTTCGGATGTGATTCAAACGCTGAATGGCGAAGAGAATTACGACGCTATGAAAACGGCGGTAATGGAAATTTTGGGACAGCATTTCCGTCCTGAATTCATCAACCGTGTTGACGATGCTGTTGTATTCCATCCGCTGAATAAAGCTGAGATTCGTTTGATTGCTGAGATTCAGTTGAGTACCTTGGTTAAGCGCTTGGGCGAACGCGATATGACGATTAGCTTCTCTGATGAAGCGATGGATCTGATTGCGGAAGCAGGCTTTGATCCGGTGTACGGTGCGCGGCCATTGAAGCGTGCGATTCAGCAGGAAATTGAGAATCCGCTGGCCAATAAGATTTTGTCAGGTGCCTTTATGAGTGGTGATGAAATCAAAGTTCACGTGCTGGAAGATCAGTTGATTTTTGATAAGTAAATTAGCTGGCAAAAGTTATTCTGTGAGAGGCTAGGTTCGACTCGGTGTATCGATAGTTTGAACTTAGCCAATGTCAGATAAACCGAAAAAGCTCCTCAGTCTTTAATCAGATTAGGAGCTTTTTTGTTTCAGGTCATTTTTCTATAGCCCACCACATAGACAAAGGTACGGCAAACAGCTTTTCCCCGAACGGAATAATTTCGCGCCCACTGTAAAGCACGATGCCTCTTTTAAAGGCCTTAGCTTCCGTCTCCTGCAAATGCTTCAAGCCCTTAAAGTCTTTCCCATCAACCGTGCTACTCGCTTTAACCTCAATCCCCGTAAGCTCACCTGCTCGGTTTTCAAGTATAAAATCAACTTCGATATTATTTTGGGTACGGTAGTGCCACAAAGTCAGGCTCTTTTCTGAAAAGGCTAAGTGCTTCAATAGCTCACTGAGTACAAAAGTTTCAACTAGTCCACCATGTAAGCCTGTGCCTGGTGATAAACGATCTTCTGACCAGCCTGCTAAATTAGCCATCAGACCAGAGTCGGGGATAAATACCTTGGGCGCTTTAACGAGTCGCTTCGTTGCATTACGTGACCAAGCTGGTAGCCGATAAACCAAAAACAATGTCTCTAGTAATGTGAAATAGCGCTTCAATGTCGTTTGAGTTATGTCGCTGGTTCTTGATAACTCAGCATGATTGAGCAAATTACCACTGCGGTGTGCGATTAAGCTGAGTAAGTTTGGTAGTTCTGTCAGTTGCTCTATCTGTGCTAACTCCCGGACGTCTCGGTATAAAATTGCCTGTAAGTAGTTATCAAACCAACCTGTTCGACGGCGTGGCGTTTTACGTTCGATGGCCTCTGGGTAGCCGCCAGAAATTAGCTTTTCAACCAACTCAGCTCTGTCACAAGGGAGCACGTTTAGAGCGTTTATGTCTCCATCAAACAACCAGTCAGCCAGGTTTGTTTGTGGTGAGTCATTTATTTCAGCGCAGGATAAGGGCAACAGCGATAATACTTCCATACGACCTGCTAAGGACTCTGAGATGTTGGGTAATAACATAACATTGGCTGAGCCAGTCAGAAGGAAACGCCCAGCTTGTCTATCGCGATCTACAGAAGCTTTGATGGCAAGAAATAAATCAGGCGCACGCTGTACTTCGTCCAATATGACGGGGCCAGTTAAACCTGCGATAAAGCCATCAGGGTCACTGGTTGCTGCGGACAGAGTAACTTGGTCATCCAGTGTTAAATATCGGCGCGGAATGGCTTCATCAAGTGTTTGAGCTAAGGTGCTTTTACCTGCTTGTCTTGGTCCATTAAGCAATACGACAGGGGTATCGCTGAGCGCTTCTTTGATGAATGATGTGATATGTCGAATATGCATATCGCCAGTTTAAATTATTAAATTCATCCATTCAAGAGTGTAAAATCGTCCACTAAGTGGATGATTTTACTAATATTTGGAGGCTCTAAGAAAATAACAGGCAAAAAAATGCGCCCTATGTCGGGGTAAACAAAGGGCGCTCGGGGTTGATGTTGTCGATGATCTTATTTTTATTATTAGTAGATCGATCCTCTCGGGGGCTTGCTGGTAAATTTTATTGTTATGTTGTTATTTTTATTCTGTTGTTGTTGAAAAGTAATAGGCAGATGACGTGCCAACTTTTCGGTTTAACCCTAAGTTATTGAATATGTTGTGAATTATGGTTTTTTTGGAGGTGCTGATGGGGAGGGTATATTGACAATATGTCAGCAAGTGACGTAACGATTTGCTGCTATGTCATATATCAACCAACTCTTGTCGGTTAATAATCAAGGCAAACTAACAACCACTAGCTAATGCAGGTGGTTGTTGAGTTATTTGAGCGATGAGGTAAGAACACCTCATGAAGCTAGTGATGCATTAAGACTGAAATTCTACGGTTACATCGATGTAACTATAGTTTTGTCGGCCATAGGTATCTTCAATCACGTACCACACTCTATCCACTTGGCCTACTGGGCCACCGCTATACAAAATAGTGGGCCTATTCGGGTGGTTAGGAAGAATTTTTAGTCTGGCGCCTTTTTCAGAATAAGCGCTAGGAAGTTTGATTATCAAGTCTTTGCCTATGTCATTCTTTAATACATCGAGCGTGTTTTCGAAATTGAATGGACTGATGGTAGCCACGGTTTCATCGGGTGACGCAGCAGGCCAAGGTCCCTTAGAAGAGCTACTAGCAACATTCAGCGTCACTTTAGTCCAACTTACAGTGTCATTGACGACTTCATCATTCCCATCTCGGGAGTCTTGTACTGCATAGGTAAAGCTATCGGTTCCCACGAATCCGGCAGGAGGTGTGTATTTCAGTTGGTATTTAAAGGTATTTTCCACAAGAAACTGGCCATTTTGTAAGCCACCAATTTGCAAATAGTCCTCAGGGTAAACCTCTACCTTCTCTATTTTTCCGCCGTTTGCAGAAGAAAAATTATAGTCAACAATCTTGCCACGAAATGTCTCCGAGATACGGGGAGTCATGTTGGTAAACAAGTCATGTGCCAGTGGGTTTATTCTGGTTGGTGTATCTTTCGGGATATCAATAAAATCTTGTAGGGAAGTCGGTAGAGGTAAGCTCGCAGGCTTTACTTCGACAGCAACCCTTGCTGCATTCTTCCGGCCTTGATCGTCCTCGATCACATACCAAAAGCCATCACTGCCAACAAAGTCAGCTGCAGGGTTATATGAAATATTGCCATATGCATAACTGCGGTTGTTAACAGCTGTTTCCCTCAGAGAAACTCGGGCTCCATTTTCTGACCATTCGTTAACAGAAACTATTTTTAAGTTGCTTCCAATATCGTTCTTAAGCAAATCAAGACGAGTTATACCGTAGCTTTGGTGCGTAACAAACTCATCCACCACAGCGATAGGCCAATCTGCCATTGCGGGTGTAACCAAGATAATAGATGCCAAAGAAAGGAGAGTTTTCGGTACTGGTTTTACCATGATAATACATCCTTGTAGTTGAATTTAGGCCAGCCCCGTTTCTTATGATATTGATGTAGTAGGGGGCGAGAGCCAACTCCATCCTAGTCTCTTGTCGGCAAACAGAAACCTCGAGCAAGACCGTTGGTCTATAAATCCATGACCAGAGGTAGTGAATGATTATCCGGAATTCAATCTACAACGTTCTGATTCTATTATTGATCTGGGCTAACGTCTGTCGTGGTGTGTCGCTGCACTAACCAATTGGGAATTTCTTCTTTGCCTCTGGGTGAGAGTTCGTAAACGCCTCGTGATACTTTTTCAAACCAGCCGTATACATTACGGTATAAAATATCCCGGGCTTTTGGCTCAGTCAGTGCTGCTGCAATCACCATGGGTTTGCTGGCTCCGTGCTGCATAAGATAATCTCCAATATTCAATACCTTTTGCCGATACGCTGTCATTAAGCCTTTGCGCATGGCTTGCCCACCTGTATTAGGGTCACCGACGCGCGCAGAAAATTCACCTAGTAAACGCTGCTGTTTGCGCTTCACCACACGAGGTTTGTATTCCTGCGGGTCTAACAGCGTGTCGACGCTACCTACTTTTGGATCGATAACGATCAGTCCCAATCCCAGCATTTTCAGGAGTTTCATAACGTGCTTGCGGCGAGTGCGGAGAATCGTGGTGTCCAGAGGAATACCGATATAAACCGTTGGGGTAAGTGACAGTCGCTCGACCACCTGTAGCAATATGCTGAGATTAAATGAAAGCTTCAGTTCAACGACTACAGGCAATTCATCGCTGCGCACGGCAACCACGTCACAGTGTTGGACTTCGCCTTTAACCGTATAACCCTGGCCTTCCAGATACTGCTTTAATGGCAGGTATAGGTCAGATTCCTTCATTCCATTTATTCCACACGTCAATTATTCAGTCAGAAGGTCTTCTGCCGATAGTATGAGGGGATGATAGGGATTTATGTTTGACCAGGCAAAAAAATGCGCCCTTAGTCGGGGGAAACTAAGAGCGCTCGGGGTTGAGATTGTCGATGATCTTATTTTTATTATTGGTAGATCGATCTTCTCGGGGGCTTGCTGGTAAATTTTATTATTATGTTGTTATTTTTGTTTTGTTGTTGATTAGTAGGTTGCAGATGCCGTGCCAACTTTTCTTAAAATAATGTAAGTTATTAATTAATATGATTATTCATGTTTTTTAGTGATGGTGTTGTGTTAGCACATAATGGCTAAGTGTCAGCTAACGACGCGTTTATCTGTCACAGTGTCACTTATCAACGTGTCAAAACAGTGACGTAAATAAGAAAAGTGGTAACAAGAGGGAATAAAGTAGAGAGCACGAAGCAAGGCGGGAGCGGTGTGGGCGGAAGTTGACCAGAATTTACTAGCAGCGATTGTTGTCGGTGCAGGAAGAGAATGATGGAGAATGATGGTTTGGGGTTTAATGCGATCTTATCAGGTGGTGCCATCAAGCTTAGCAGGTTTGTGTCGCTGTTCCAGCCAGACAGGGATCTCCTCTTTGCCTCTGGGAGAGACGTCGTAAACACCCCGGGACACACTTTCAAACCAGCCATAAACGTTGCGGTACAAAATATCACGTGATTTTGGCTCTGCAATCGCTGCAGCGATTACTTTGGGTTGGCTGGCACCATGTTGTAATAAGTAGTCACCGATATTTAATGCTTTCTGCCGGTAGGCGGTCATGAGACCCTTTTTCATGGCTTGGCCACCGGTGTTCGGGTCACCGACGCGTGCGCTGAACTCACCCAGTAATCGCTGTTGCTTGCGCTTCACTACACGGGGTTTGTATTCCTGCGGATCTAATAATGTATTTACACTGCCCGCTTTTGGGTCGATTACTATCAAACCGAGCCCCAACATTTTGACCAGCTTCAAGACGTGTTTGCGGCGAGTACGCAAAATAGTAGTGTCCAGCGGAATGCCGATATAAACAGTAGGAGTCAGGGATAAGCGCTCGACGACTTGTAGCAATATGCTGAGATTAAAAGACAGTTTAAGTTCGACAACAACAGGGGATTCATCGGCGCGAACAGCGACTACATCGCAGTGGTGGACTTCACCTTTTACCTCATAGCCTTGGCCTTCGAGGTAGTGTTTTAGAGGGAGGTATAGGTCGGATTCTTTCATTTTAATCATTATAGATTTAATTTAAGTATTTAAGTTGTAGTGGCTTAAAAATTTCTCTTATGGCGAAATTGATGAAATAAAATGCCTCATCAATAGTAGTAGGGAGAATGTAAGGACTATGATGCGCGTGCCATTTTATCTAAGCCTGATAAGACAGGCGCTCCGGTTAATCCGGCGCGGAACTCATCGTGGAGCGGGAATGCAAAGGCGTCCCAACAAGGACTCCGAATACATTAGCGCAGACCCACTCCCGTCATCGAAAAATGTTCTTGCAACAACGGGACGAACCATACGTTTTGTATATATAATAGTGGTTTAATATCACTAGCCAGCTTAAAAATTCTCTGCTATTTTAAATAATACTTGTCGGGGTGCCCTCACGTTTTCGTGAAGGGCTGAGATTCATACCCGTTGCACCTGATACGGTTCGTACCGTCGTAGGAAACAAGGCAGACGACTGCCATGCCACCATCACACTGGAATAAATTTCTGGTGCGTCGCGCATGTTTTTCGCTCCGACAATAGTAATCCCCTTATTGATTGTCGGAGAGTCGGAAAATGAGTTCAGTTACACCCCTCGAGATACAGCAATCCACTGTTGTTAACGAAATTACCCGTACCCCTTTACCCGGTTCGCGCCGTATTTATGTCAGCAATGAAGCCGGAACTGTGCAGGTACCGATGCGCGAAGTGGTGCTCAGTCCAACGCTGTTACGTGGCTCAGGCGATACGGCAGAATACGAAGAAAACCCACCCCTACGCATTTACGATACCTCCGGCCCTTATACCGACCCAACGGCAGACATTGATTTGCAGCAAGGTTTAGCGCGCCATCGTCAGGCATGGATTGATGCGCGGGACGATACGCAACCACTCAAACAATTCAGCTCAACCTTCACCCGTGAGCAGTTAGAGGCTAAATCTGACCTGCCGATTTTCAGCAATAAACCATTACCACGAGTTGCCAAAGTTGGCGCCAATGTATCTCAGATGCACTATGCACGTCAGGGCATTATCACGCCGGAAATGGAGTTTATCGCCATCCGTGAAAATATGGGCTTGGCTAAACTCTCACAAACGGAAATCGCGCAACGAAATTCCATGGGCATGCCGGCTGAAATCACCGCAGAGTTTGTGCGTGATGAAGTGGCCGCGGGTCGTGCGGTCATTCCTGCCAATATCAATCATCCAGAGCTTGAGCCAATGATTATTGGTCACAACTTTCTGGTGAAAATCAATGCCAATATCGGCAACTCGGCCGTCACCTCATCCATCGAAGAAGAGGTGGAAAAAATGGTGTGGTCAACGCGCTGGGGCGGCGATACCGTGATGGATTTATCAACCGGTAAAAACATCCATGAAACCCGCGAATGGATTCTGCGTAATTCACCCGTACCTATTGGAACCGTGCCGATTTATCAGGCGCTGGAAAAGGTCAATGGCGTGGCTGAAGATCTGACATGGGAGTTGGTGCGTGACACCTTGATCGAGCAAGCCGAGCAGGGGGTGAGTTACTTTACACTACATGCCGGTGTGTTACTGCGCTATGTGCCAATGACGGCGAATCGCTTGACCGGTATCGTGTCGCGCGGCGGGTCGATTATGGCGAAATGGTGTCTGGCGCATCACAAAGAAAACTTCCTGTACACGCATTTTGATGAGATCTGCCAGATCATGAAAGCCTATGACATTAGCTTTTCGCTGGGTGATGGTTTGCGTCCGGGTTGTATTGCCGATGCGAACGACGAGGCGCAGTTCTCTGAGCTGGCAACCTTGGGCGAGCTGACGAAAATGGCTTGGGAGCATGATGTTCAGGTGATGATCGAAGGGCCGGGGCACGTGCCGATGCACAAGATCAAGGAGAATATGGAAGAGCAAGAACGCCTATGTCACGGTGCGCCGTTCTACACGCTTGGCCCACTGGTAACGGATATCGCACCGGGTTATGACCACATCACCTCAGGCATTGGCGCGGCACAAATTGGTTGGTACGGCACGGCGATGCTTTGTTATGTGACGCCAAAAGAACACTTGGGTTTACCGAATCGTGATGATGTGAAAACTGGCATTATCACCTACAAAATCGCAGCACATGCAGCGGATCTAGCCAAAGGCCACCCTTCAGCACAGGCACGTGATGACGCGATGTCAAAAGCGCGTTTTGAATTCCGCTGGGTGGATCAATTCAATATCGGTTTAGACCCTGATACAGCGCGTGCTTATCACGATGCGACCTTGCCAAAAGAGTCAGCTAAAGTGGCACACTTCTGCTCTATGTGCGGGCCAAAGTTCTGCTCCATGAAAATCACTCAGGAAATTCGTGACGAGTTTGGCACGGGTGAAGAGCAAGTTGTGCAAGGCGTACAGATTCAAAAAGCCATGGAAGAAAAATCCATTGAATTTGTGAAGCAAGGCAGCGTGATTTATCGCGCACCAGACGAGCAGAGCACACCAAACGCATGAAGCTAGCGATTGTTGGCGCAGGGCTGGCAGGACGTCTGTTGGCCTGGCGCTTGGTGAGTCACTGCCGGAATCTCGGTGTCGATGTGTCGGTCACTTTGTGTGATCGGCAGTCGCGGGATTTTGTTGGGACGGGGCTGGTCGCAGCGGCGATGGTCGCACCTTATACCGAGGCGGTGACGACTGATCCGGCAACGCGGGAACTCGGTGTGGTGTCGTGGGATTTATGGCGCAAATGGTTGCCGGAACTGGAAGCGGATACTGGTGAAATAATCCGCTTTAATCAGCAAGGCACACTGGTGGTCGCACATCATGCTGATTTGGCAGATTGGCAACGCTTCAAGCATAAAGCTGAGTTGGATGCACCCGCTGGTGCGATGCGATATTTGACGGCTTTGGATGTGCAGCAGACTGAGCCAGAGTTATCAGGTGCTTTTCGTCAGGCTTTATACTTTCCGGAAGAGGGCGTGATTGATAATGCCTCGCTCTATACTGCGCTGAATAAATGGTTTGATGAGGCGCCTGAGATCACTTGGCTGGAAGGTTTGGAATGTGAGAATTTTCCGGAAGGTGACATTCGCGGTGTGAGCGATAAAAGTAGTATTGGTCGCGTTAAGAGTAATACACTCAGCGCACAAAACGGTTATCTCGCTGCCTGCAAATCACACTTTGATTACGTATTTGATTGTCGGGGGAATGACAGTAAAGCCGATCTTTCAAATCTGCGATCAGTGCGTGGTGAAGTGCTACGTGTCCGTGCTCCCGAGGTAAATCTAAGCCACGCCATCCGCCTGATGCATCCACGCTATCCGCTGTATATCGCGCCACGTCCGAACCACCATTACGTCATCGGTGCAACACAGATCGAAAGTGATGATAGCGGCGCAGTGACGGTGCGTTCCGCCTTGGAGTTGCTGTCTGCCTTATACAGTTTGCACAGCGGGTTTTCAGAGGCCCGAATCGAATCTTTGCAAGCCGGATTGCGTCCGGCGTTTAATGATAATTTGCCGCGCATTGTGCGAGAGCAGCAGTTGATCCGGGTTAATGGATTATTCCGGCATGGCTACTTGTTTGCGCCTGCGTTGGTGGATGAGGTAATTCAGTCGATATGTTAGAAGTCAGTGTTAATGGTGAGCGCGCAACCATCGCTCCCGCGCAAGTGCTTGAGCAAGCCATGCAGGAATGGGGATTTGATCCCAACGATATGCTGGTGATTGCGGTGAATCAAACCTTTGTACCGCGTGATCGCTGGGCGGATACCGAAGTCAAAGCCGCAGATAAAATTGATATCTTGCAGCCCATTGTCGGTGGTTGATATGGCTGTCGATAAGGAAATGGAAGCGACAGGAGCAGAGGACGCTATGAGTGAAACTCAAGTTGAAATAAGTGACAGCTGGGACGTGTATGGCAAAACGCTCAGCAGCCGGTTTTTTATTGGCACGGCGTTATACCCATCGCCAGAGGTCATGCAACAGTCCATTGCTGCCTCCAAAGCCGAGGTAGTCACGGTGTCATTGCGTCGCCAATCCCCGCAGCAGCAAGGCGGTAATCATTACTGGGAATTGATTAAATCCAGTGGCTGCGAGTTGTTGCCCAATACAGCGGGCTGCCATACCGCCAAAGAAGCCGTGACCCTGGCACAAATGTCGCGGGAGCTATTTCAAACGGACTGGATAAAGCTGGAAGTGATTGGGGATGATTACAATTTACAACCCGATCCATTCGCGACACTGGAAGCTGCTGAAACCTTGGTAAAAATGGGTTTTAAAGTGTTTCCATATTGCACGGATGATTTGGTGCTGTGTCAAAAACTGCGGGATGTCGGCTGCGAAGTATTGATGCCTTGGGGCTCGCCAATCGGCACAGGCTTGGGTCTGTTAAATCCGCATGCGCTGACCACGATTCGCGAACGTTTGCCGGATATGACTCTGCTGGTTGATGCGGGGCTGGGTAAACCTTCAGATGCTTGTCGCGCGATGGAGCTGGGGTTTGATGCGGTGCTATTAAACACTGCTGTGGCACAAGCGCATGATCCGGTGGTGATGGCGGAAGCGTTTGCCAATGCTATTGCTGCGGGACGAAGTGCCTGGTTAAGCGGAATGATAGAAGCGCGTGCGGCAGCATCAGCCAGTACACCGACCTTGGGCATGCCGTTCTGGCATCAGAACTGATGAACCTGAAAAGATTAATGAGCCTGACAAAAGCTTGAAAATAGCCTGCGACCCCAGCGAACCCTCTGAATTAAAACCAACTCATTCTAGAGAAAACTATGAGCACTTCATTATCCGTTTCCAAGCCACAAGCCGCAGCCTCGGTATTATTAATTGGCGGCACTGACCCAAGTGGTGCAGGGCTGCAGGCAGACTGGCGCGTAGTCCATGCGCTGGGCATGCATGCGTATACGGTGGTGACCGCGGTGACCGCACAAAACACCACCAGTGTCAGCGATATGGGCGTGTTGGGTGCAACAAAGATAAGCGCGCAGTTCCAAAGCGTGCAACAAGCCTTGCTTAGAGAGGATGCTTTACCGCTCGCTGCGATTAAAATTGGTATGTTGGGGGATGAGTTTGCTATTGCGGCGGTGTGTGAAGGAATCGCAGCATTGCAAGCGCAAGGTCAGCCGCCGCGTGTGATTGTTGATCCCCTGATAATGGCGAGCTCTGGTGCGCGTTTGCTCACGCAGCAAGGCGAAAATATGCTGCTTGAACGTCTGCTTCCTCTGGCAGATGTGGTGACGCCAAACCTGAATGAACTGGCGCAGTTAACGGGTATGCCAGTAACCGATATTGAAGAAATCGAGGCAGCGACAAAGCAATTATTATCCATCGGAGTCAGGTCTGTACTGCTCAAAGGCGGTCATTATTCTGCCGATAGCGAGGAATCCAGCGACTATTTTTACAGTCAGGAATTGCACTTCTGGCTCATCGGAAAGCGTTGGCCTGATAAGGCTAATGTGCTCGGCACTGGCTGTCTATTGGCCACCGCCATGGCGTGTGCAACTGCGCAAGGTTACGCCATTACTGATGCCATTGTCTTGGCCAAAACTTTAGTGAGTCGGGGTATTCGCAATGCTGTGCTTGCCAATGGCGCTTATCAGGCGCGTTTAGGTGATATCGACCCGAATGACTGGAGCGTGGATTATCAGGATTTTCCATTAATGACGCCGCAATCACCGGAAACACCGCGTCTGCAATTGCCAGCGTGTGACAGCCAAAGACTAGGCATTTATCCTGTCGTTGACTCCGTGGAATGGGTGGAGAAGCTGATTCATTGCGGTATCAAAACTATCCAACTGCGCTTAAAAACGGATGTTGAAAACCCTCCAACGTGGGATGAGTTGGATCAGCAAATTGCAGCCGCGGTGAAGGTTTGTGCAGGTCGCAATATTCGCCTGTTTATTAATGATCACTGGCAGCTGGCGATTAAGCACGGTGCGTATGGCATTCATTTGGGGCAAGAGGATTTGTATGATGCGGACCATCAGGCAATCGCTGCATCAGGTTGTCATCTTGGCGTTTCCACACACAGTTATACCGAAGTGGCCCGAGCACGTTGGGTGAATCCCAGTTATATTGCACTGGGGCCGATTTATGCCACAACCAGCAAAGATATGCCGTGGGTTCCGCAAGGCCCTGCTGCGGTTGAGCGTTGGGTGAAGCTGCTGGACGGGCATTATCCATTGGTGGCGATTGGGGGAATTGATCGGGAGCGGGCGAAAGCGTTAAAGCCAACTGGCGTGGGTTCGGTGGCGATGATTACGGCCATTACGAAAGCGGAGGATTATCAGGCTGCGACGTTGGAGTTAATCAAGATTTGGGAGGAGTAAGTTGGTATTAGAGTTGTGTTAGGTTGACGATAATAGCAACAGAGCAACCAGTCCTAAGCCTGAGATAAATAATTAATGGTCAGGGCGCAGACTCACAAACCTCATACAACAACTAATTGCCGAATCACTTGTCCAAACTATATAAGGCAATACAAGGAGCGATTATGTTTACAGTCACGCCCAATGGCGACAACCGTGTCGATATCGAACTGAACGGCGACATCGACGCTGACATTATGAGGCAAGCGCTGGATGATTTGGCAGAGCACTCAGCCAATATCAGCGGGGGCAAAATGTTGTACACCGTCAAAGATTTCCACTGGCCATCACTTGGGGCAATTGGTGTGGAGTTTTCACGCCTGCCATCATTATTTAGTCTGGCCTTTAAATTCAAAAAAGCCGCTGTTGTCACTGATGAAAAATGGATTAAAACCGTTAGTGGTTTCAAAGGTGTGGTGATTCCGGGCATGGAAATCAAAGCTTTTAGTCTTGATCAGGTGGCTGAGGCCGAGGCATGGCTGGCGCAGGAAAAAATAGAAAACGCCTAGACCTTCAGCATGCCTTCGATAAGGAAAACCCTTAGCAAGTCATGAAAATCACGTTACCATTGCGGGCTTATTCAATGGGGTGAGTTCCGCAATGGACAATATGCAAGCGATACTGGATGACATTACCGCCAAAGTCACGGCTATGCCTGATAAAGGCAAAGTCGCCACTTATATTCCACAGCTGGCCTGTGTCGATCCGGATCAGTTCGGTATCTGCGTGGCCTTGCCAGACGGCACGGTGTTTAGTGCGGGCGATGCGCACACCTTGTTCTCTATTCAGAGTATTTCAAAAGTCTTTACCACCACAATGGCGCTTGGCAAACTGGGTGATGCTATCTGGAAACGGGTAGGGCGTGAGCCATCCGGCGATCCGTTTAACTCCGTCGTTCAGTTGGAAATGGAAAATGGTAAGCCGCGTAATCCGTTTATTAATGCCGGTGCGATTACCGTCGTTGACGCCATTATGATGGGTCACCTGCCGAAAGAAACTATCGCAGAAATTTTAGAATTCGTGCGATTTATTGCCGATGACAATACCATCGCTATCGATGAAAAAGTCGCGCAATCCGAGCTGCTGACTGGCGACAGAAATGCCTCGCTTGCGCACTTTATGGCGTCCTACGGTCACTTTAAAAACCCGGTGGACTATGTACTGGGCGCGTATTTCCATCATTGTTCCATTGCCATGACCTGCGAGCAACTGGCAAAAGCCGCGCTGTTCTTGGTGAGTGATGGCGTGAACCTGAGCACCGGCGCACGTGTTGTGTCTGAGCAACGTGCCCGCCGCATCAACTCATTAATGATGATGTGCGGTCACTATGACGGCTCCGGCGAATTCGCGTTTCGGGTCGGCTTGCCCGGCAAAAGTGGCGTCGGTGGTGGCATTATGGCCGTTGCACCGGGCAAAGCCTCGATTTCCGTGTGGTCGCCCGGCTTAGATCGAGTTGGTAATAGTCACTTGGGCACCATCGCATTAGAAATGCTGACGCAGCGCACCGGCTGGTCGGTCTTTGGGCATTGATTGCAAGGCCCATTACCGCGGTCAAATCCCACTCATAGCCTTTACTGACGACGTGCTCTGGCAAGTCTCTGTTGTTTAACACGCAGTCTGTTTTGATGCGCCAGTAATGCACGCTGTTTTTGCAAACGTAGTCTAGCCAGTCGCTGCTGCATCAAATGCTTCTGCATCGCCAGTTTTTTTGCCTTAATCACGTTTAGCTGCTGTCGCTTGATTAATGCTTGCTTGCGTTGCTGATCGGCTCGTTGTTTAGCTACTTGTCTGAGTTTGGCCTCGCGGTTCGCTTGCTGCTTTGCTCTGATCTGTGCGTCACGTTTTGCCTGTCTTTGCGCTTTTTGCTGTGCGGTCAAACCCTGTTGAGCGGCAGCGTTGCGTTGAGCCTGCTGGGCTTTCTGTGGTGTTTTGTCTTCCTCCAGAAACAGCGCGGAATAAGCCTCTTTCGAAATCGCCATTTTAGTTTGCTTGGCCGCAACCGCTTGTTGAGGTGCTGGCGTAGTTGAGCGAGCCTGAGCGACTTGTGGTTGTCTGGAAGGTGCTGTTGTAGCAACCGGAGCAGTCTGTGCCTGAGGTTGTACTGCCGGAGCAGTATTGACAGCTGGCCTTACTTGCTGTGGTGTGGCTGATGCAACCGCTGCCATTTGCGGTGCATGCATTGCTTGTGGTTTCATCGCTGACGTTGTGGCAGGTGTTGGTTTCGCATTGGCAGCAGGTGCTACCGGTACAAATGCCGCTTCTGTTGTAACCGGATCATCCTTTGGAATCGCAATCGGTTTGGCTGCGGGTGTTGGTGTCGATTTTAATGCCCAAACCTGTCCTTGTTTTTGTTTTTTTATCAGTCGGGAACGGCTGGAAATAAAATCAATCATCTCCTTATCCTGTGCGCTGACGATATGCCTGCCACAAGCAGATGCTTGCCTAAGCTTGCGAACGCTATTGTCGAGTTTGGCCTGTAAGGTTTTACAGTTAGTGCGACATGCACCGTAGTTTTTTAGTAAATCACGCCCTTGCTCAATATCCATACCGACCGCACCAACGTGCTGCCACGGACACGCGGCATAAGCCCCTGTCGTTACCGAAAAAGTGAATAGAATAGAAAAAATCGCCCGTTTCATGTTTACCCCCTAGCAAAATGAAGCTGATGTTTCAGTCGCGGAGAATACTACGTTTATCAAGCACCTACCCTTAACATCACATGACAGATTAGTCACATTTAATGGTTGTTAGGATATCTGTGCGTTGTTTATGCACCTGTTAGACTTATCGCTGCTAACTTAGATTGAATTATATCCTGCCTTTGTTTGATAAGCGTGTCACGGGGAGTCGTGATAAACTAAGGCTACTTACTTGAAGGTTAAGCAACAATCATGGCATCACAAAAGCAGCTTCCTCTTGGGATTCAGTCACTCTCTAAAATTCGCCAGAAAGATTACTATTATATAGATAAAACTGATCTTGCTTTATCGTTGATAGAAAAAGGCACACATTACTTTCTGTCGCGCCCACGCCGTTTTGGAAAAAGCCTTCTCATTGACACTCTAAAAGAATTATTCGAAGGAAACGAGCCTCTGTTTCAAGGCTTAGCGGTACACCCACATTGGGACTGGTCGATCAAGTACCCTGTGCTTCGATTTAGTTTTGGTAGTAAGCACTACAGCAGCGAAACAGGCGTGCATGATTCAATACACTCTCAACTGACTCAGTTCGAGGAATCATTTGGCACGGAGCGCCGGTTTGAGGATGCAAGTAGTCGCTTTTCAGACTTGATCTTGAAGATTCATAAACGAGTAGGTCAGCCTGTAGTCGTTCTTATTGATGAATACGATAAGCCGATTTTAGACGCAATAAACCAGCCTGATTTAGCCAGAGAAAACCGTGACTTCCTGCGCGGCTTCTATAGCACCATCAAAGACTACGATGCACACATCAAATTTAGCTTTTTAACGGGTGTCAGTAAGTTTTCAAAAGTGAGCTTGTTTTCAGGTCTGAATAATCTGAATGACATTACGATGGACTCACGCTACTCCACTATTTGCGGATATACCGACAACGATATTGATACAGTGTTTGCTCCTGAGTTAGCAGGGCTGGATCGTCAACAAATCAAAGAGTGGTATAACGGCTATAACTGGTTGGGCGAAGGCGTTTATAACCCGTTTGATATTTTAAAGTTGTTTGATAATCGCAAGTTTGACAATTACTGGTTTGAAACCGGTACTCCAACGTTTTTGGTTGATCTACTTTTTAAGCGTCAGATCCCAACACTTAAACTCAATCATCTGTACAGCAGTAGCGCCATGCTTTCGAGTTTTGATGTGGATGACATCACTACGGAGGCTCTGCTATTTCAAACTGGTTATCTGACAATCAAAGAGGAAGATAACTTAGGAGGGCAGCTCTATTACTCGTTGGGTTATCCCAACCGCGAAGTGTACCAAAGTCTTAACGAGAATTTGCTCTCCGCATTGGTTAAGGATAAATCCGGTCAAGCCGTGCAGAGTGGTCAGCTTTACCGCTTATTATTGGCGAATGATTTTGATGGGTTGAAGCAACTGTTTCGCGGCTTCTTTGCGAGTATTCCACATCAGTGGTATTCGCGGAATGAGATTCAGAACTATGAAGGGTATTACGCCAGTGTGTTTTATTCTTACTTTGCTGCACTAGGTCTGAATGTCACTGTTGAAGACAGCACTAACCTTGGACGTATTGATATGACGCTTAAGTTTAATGATCAGGTGTATATCTTTGAATTTAAGGTCGTGGAATTAGTGCCAGAAGGTAATGCGCTTCAGCAAATTAAAGATAAAGCCTATGCGGATAAGTATCGCCAGCTAAACCAACCGATTTACTTGATTGGGGTGGAATTTAGTAAAGATGAGCGCAATGTGGTGGGGTTTGAGGTGGAGAAAACCCACTAATTCTTGCTCGTCTGAATAGCATCGAATAACCCATCAACGTAAGAGTTGCTTGATGTTTCCTACACCATGCCAAACCCAACAATACGCGCTGCTGTGCGGAATTTTTCCTCGTGTATCTGCTTCACCACCAGTTGTTTCTTACCAGTACGCTGGCACAGCTGTGCTGTCTCCTTATGCTCTGCCAGTGTTTTGGCGATTGCCGTGGTACTACACTCTATGAGTAGGGCGGGGGCGAGCATTTTCAGCGCAGTGCCTTGTTTTCGGCACACAGTTAAAAAGGCCTCGACAGCTTCCGGTAACGGTTGATCATCCTTACCCTGCAAGAAAGTTTGCAAGGTATCAATATCATGCCCGCGTTCCAACGCCAGAATAGTTTTTGCCTTATCCAATTTCCAGCTATTGTCCGCCTCCTCGATCGCCCAAGTATCGAGGAGTAATTTATCTTCTGGTGTCGGTTGCCCGCTAGCCAGGTTCACATGCAAGCTGGGCAATACATTGAATGTGCAATCCGACTTATTTTCCGGTGGTTCATAACTGCTAGCCAAACCCAGACAATAAGCACCAAGGTTATTCAGGCGGAAATAATACAGTCCGTCATAGCGGCTCAGGTAGTCCAGATCATCCGTACCCCAATTTCCTCGGAAGTCATCACGCGCATTATCCGGCGACACATAGGCCACATCGACCATGCCCAGTGTTGCAGCATATTCAAACAGCAGGCAGAGAATGTAACGGCCCTGTAGTAATGACCAATCGTGGAAGCCTGAATAACCTAACATGCCGTATTCACGATCGCAGATGTATAACTTCCACAAATCATGAGTGACTTCAAAATCTAACTCACAAGCAACCATGTAATTAAAGAAGTCATCAACATCTACCCACTTTCCGACTGGGCAGTGAGTCAATGCTTCAGCCACTACCTTACGTCGTGGTGCAACAGCTGTCATTACCCGACCTTTGGCGTTTTGGCCTTTGATTTCATCGATACGCTTGAACTCATCCAGCAAGGTGTTTTTTTGCCAACGCTGCCACAATAAACGCAGCGTGTCAGCGGAGTCGCGGGCGAGTTGGCGGGTACCTGTTTTACTGAGCTCCAGTTTACTACCACTGACCTGCGCGAGCTTGGCAGCTTGCAATAATAACGGCCAGGCAAAGGCTTTCTGCGCATCAGCTGCGGTTTCCGAATAAAAATCACCGTTGTGCAGTGTATTTGCCAGTAATTTGCTAGTGGCTGCAGAGCCGCGACCGGTTTTTGCGCTGGCTTTCAGTTTGCCTTGTTGCAACAAATTGAAAATAGTTGGCAGATCAATTAAAGCCTCCTGTTCACAAAGACGAATGGTTAATTTTTCTTCGTCGTCATTAGCCGTGGGTAGTACCTGATAACTATTAAGTTTGAAGGCAGCCGGCTTTGCTACAAAGGCTCGTAACTGCTCTGCCAGATCATGAGGTATATACAGATTATCGGTACGATGAAAATTGTAACGGTCAGTACCATATAGAAACAGGCGCAAGCGTGAGGGGATATAATTATAGGTACTATAACTCCGCCCTTCCGGTGCAATCGATAGTTCTGGTAAATCCTTGTATTTGGCACTGAACCGATCTAGATTTAAACGCAGCTCTGAATCATACAGTGCCTCTGCAACTGCCAGCTTTTGCAGCTGATCCAGCTGTTGATATTGAGCCTGCAATTTAGATCCGATCAATCCATTACTAATACGTTCTACCAGCTGGGCTTTTTTACTGCCGCCTTTTTCGTCAGGAACGAGATAGAGGTACTTTTTTAGCTCATCGACTGTCAGACTGGATATTGCTTCATTTAGGGTATTCATGGTGTATGCCGGGCTGGATTAGTGTGGGGTATTATAGCGAATGAGTTGTTGTTGGCTATCGTTAAGGCATGAGTTTTATGCCTCTCACGAAGATCATTCAAAGGACTTCAAAACATTTTCCACCAACTTGTAAACAGTGTAGGACTTACGCATTGGGTCATGAGTTCAAGTCTGGAGCAGAATAAAAAAAGTGCTGTTGCCTTTTATAAAATGGCGTATTTGGGAGAGCCAGCGAAAGCGGTAGAGCTTTATGTAGGAGATGACTATATCCAGCATAACCCCGTCGTTGCGGATGGCAAAAAAGGTTTTATAGATTACTTTGAACAGATGTCGCGAGAGTACCCAAATAAGGACATCGAATTTTTGAGAACAATCGCAGAGGATAATCTGGTTGCGCTTCACACAAGGCAAATGTGGCCGGGTGGTGATGAATACGTCACAATGGATTTCTTTCGTTTTGATTCAAAAGGAAAAATTGTAGAGCACTGGGATTCAATCCAAGAGGTTCCTAAAGAGTCAGCCAACAACAACACGATGTTCTAAAAACCAGAAAAAACGTATGTTGCTGGCAAGTGACCAGTGGGGGGCATTCACCCCTTACTACCCCCAACAGTTAACCCTGAGACAATCCATTTCTGAGCAAGCAAAAACACCGCTGTAATCGGTAAGCCACTAAGTACTGCAGCAGCTGCAAAGTCACCCCAGAGATAATTCTGCTCGTATAAGAAAAGCTTAGACCCAACGGCAAGCGTTAAGTTGTCTTCTTGGTGCAGTAAAATAGATGCTACGGGATACTCGATCAGTGTTCCAATAAATGCCAGAACAAAAACAACCATTAAAATTGGAACAGCCATCGGTAGCAATACATAAAGGAAGGTCTGAAAGGTATTCGCCCCATCAACGCTCGCTGCTTCCTCGATGTCTACTGGGATGCTCTCGAAGTAGCCTTTGATAGTCCAGACATGTAGAGCAATACCACCTAGATAGGATAGGATTAAACCACCATGTGTATCGACTCCGAGCCAGGGTATATACTCTCCCAAGGTATCAAAAATAGAAAAGATAGCGATCAGTGTGAGTGCAGCAGGGAACATCTGAAGCAATAAAATGCTGTTTAGCACAGCGCCTTTAAAACGAAATTTCATGCGAGCAAAGGCGTAAGCCGATGTTGTCGATAAGGCGAGAATCAGGAATGCTGTGATTGTCGCTATCTTGACCGAGTTCCAGAGCCAGGTGAGTACCGGAAAAGGCGGGTTAATTAAGTTTCCATGTGCATCTTCATAAGAAATTCCCAGCGCAAGCTTCCAGTGTTCAAAGCTAATTTCGGGAGGGATTAAGCTACCGACTGCAAAATTTCCTGGTCTCAATGAGATTGAAATGATCATGAAGAAAGGAAAAAGCACCAGTGCCAGAAATATGAGAATTCCAGCATGTGCAGCAAGGTGGCTTAGTAAGTTTCTTTTACCTGTAACAATTGCCATTATGTACTCCTACGGTTTTCTGCCAGACTCATTTACACGAGCCATTCTGAGGTTAATGACTGACATTATCGCGACCATAACGAAGATGATGGTTGAGATTGCTGCGGCTAAGCCAAAGTTTTGGCCAGAGTCTTCAAAGGCTATACGATAGGTGTAGGTGACTAATATATCGGTTGTTCCTGCGGGTACTTGTGAGTCCAGAAAGTCCGGGCGACCACCCGTCAGCAATGAAATCAGTACAAAGTTATTGAAATTAAATGCAAACGACGCAACCAACAGGGGTGAAAGCGGTTTGATGATCAGTGGTAAGGTAATGCTCCAGAAATTTCGAAGCGGACTGCATCCTTCGATAGCAGTTGCCTCATAGATTTCCCCTGAAATGGATTTTAATAACCCTGTGCAGAGGATCATAATGTAGGGGTAGCCGAGCCAAGTGTTCACGAGAACCAGCATAACTTTGGCCAGCGTTGGGTCGCTAAACCAACCCGGGCTAATTCCAAACAAGCTATTTAATATCAGGTTGATTTCACCAAAATTTTCATTAAAGAGCCCTTTGAAAACCAGAATTGAGATGAACCCTGGTACAGCGTAGGGTAGGAATAATAGTGTGCGATAAAGTGTACGGAATCTCAGTGCATCCCAGTTAAGCAGCACTGCAAGTAATACCCCAATCACTAGTGTGAACAGGACAGTCAATGCTGAAAATACGACGGTCCATAGAAAGATTTTTATGAAGGGTTCTTGAAAGTCTGCACTGCCAAATATTCGGTAATAGTTATCTAATCCGATTGATACTTTAAATCCGGGTGTAAGCCGCTTTTTGTTCTCATCTTCAAAAAAACCAGTGTCAAAATTAGGTGTAAGAATGGCATTTGTTTGTGTGTTAATTAGTGTCTCACCTTCAAATACTTTATAAAGCGGGCTGCTCATAGCAAAACGACGCAGGCCTTGCATGCCAAGCTGTTGGCCGCTAGGTAGGGTTAAATTAAGCTGCTTTATTGATTCACGCAGTTTGATGATCTGGCCCATTGGTATTTCGTCACCGAGAGTAAATGACGAATTTTCATCTTGCTCTCTCAGTGTAATCTGCTGTGGCCCGCCCAACGAAATGGGTGGTGATGTGTAGACTTTGTCTTCACCACTCAACTTAAGTTGGTAGCCATCACTGTGTTTATGCAAGGTAAATGCAAGCTGATTGTCACTTGAGATATATCGCTCATCTAAGAAATACTGTTTTGCTCGTTGATAGTCTAAAAGGTTACTGGAGCTGAAGTTCGTCAGTCCCATATTGATGGTATGAACCAGTGGAAAAATAACAAACACGCTTATGCCGATCAGGCCTGGCAACAAGTAGCGGTAGGCTGTTAAAGGTTTGTGCAAGTAGACGTATAGCGTCAGACAGTATATGACTAATGTTATAAAAGCGAGTACGAAGTAACCCGTTAGGTAAATGATTGAAACGATGTATAGCAGTATCAGACTACTAAAGAGTAGCGCAGACCACTTCAAAAGGTATTTACCAAACGGTACACGAGGTTGTAATGGAAAGGGGTGTACACTGCTCATTTAGGGTGTTGCTCCAAAAAAAACGTGGCAGGCGAAAAGCACCTGCCACCAAGTAGGGTTAAGTAGTTACTTCTTCGCGGTTTTTTCTGGTGAGGCACCAATACGTTTAGCTGCTTGGTCCATAGCTTCTTTTGCAGTTTGCCGTCCTTGTGTCAGGTTCTGTAGTGCGGATTCCATTGACGACCAGAACTTGCCCATTTCTGGCACGTTAGGCATCGGTTCGCCTAGTTCCACATTCTTCATGGTGGCGACTATGTTTTCATTGCCTGAAAGCTTTTCAAAAAATGCTTTGTTAGCCGGTGTACCCAATGCAACATCATTATCAACTGTCGTTAAACCATCAACGGTAAGTAGTGAATTTTCTAAGAACTCAACGGCAAGTTCTTTATTCGGACTCGCACGATTCAGCATCGCACCGAGTACGCCAATAAAGGGTTTACCGGGTTGCTCTTTAACGGCTGGAATGGGTGCTACTCCAAAGTTAATACCGCTTTTCTCTAGGTTGGACCATGCCCACGGGCCGTTGATCATCATGGCAACCTTGCCTTGGTTGACGCCAGCTTCCATATCAGCGTAACTAGCGTTTTTGGGCATAACGCCATCTTTAATTAGTTGAGACAGAGCCGCTGCACCGGTGATGGCTCCATCGCTGTTTACACCAATATCGGTAGTGTCGTATCCGTCATCTGATTTCTTAAAAACGTAGCCACCCTCAGCAGCGAGCATTCCCCATGTGAAATAGGTGTTGTTGTAATCCCATAGAATTGCTTTTTTACCTTGTTTCATCAGCTCCTTATCAAGCTGACGCACTTCATCGAAGTTAGTTGGTGGCGTGGAGACTAAGTCTTTATTGTAGATTAATCCTACCGCTTCAAAAGAGATCGGATAACCAAATACTTTGTCACCGATTGTGAAAGCATCCCAGCCTTTTTGGCTAATCGACGCTTTGAGTTCTTTGCTTGGGTTGATACTGGCAAGCAAGCCACTGCCGTTCCATTCTCCGATGCGATCGTGGGCAAAGATAAAGATATCAGGGCCTTTACCGGCACTAGCTGCTTGTTGGAACTTTGCAGTGACATTTTCAGGGTGTTCTACTTTGACTTCGATACCGGTTTCTTTGGTAAAGGCGTCACCAACTGCTTGAATTCCATTGTATCCTTTGTCGCCATTGACCCAGATAAGGAGTTTTCCTTCATCCAGTGCATATGCAGTACTTGCGGTCGCCAGAGTGAAAGTAATTGCGATGGCGGATGCTATTTTCTTTAGTTTAATCATAGTGATTTCCTTCAATGATTGTCATGAATCGAACGGTGCTTAATCGCTTAAGTTTCATCGGGCAGTAAGCGATGACAAGCTTGTTCGTCTTTATCAAATAAGTGGTAATGGTGGCTTTTAACCTTGAGGTATACCGTATCGCCAAGCTCAACTTTTGATTCTGCGGGTATACGAGCTATGCAGTGATCCGTCGAAGAGCTTGTTTTGACATGGATGAGCGTTTGATCACCTAGGCGTTCAACCATCAAGATGCATCCTTTGATGGTGTTGTCAGTGGCGGAGTCAACCAAGTCCAGACGTTCAGGGCGTACTCCTAAGGTTAGTTTCTCCCCCAATGAAAGCTTTGTGGCTTCGACTGAAACATGGTGTAGGGTTCCATCTTCATCGCGTACCATCGCTTCCTTCTCATTGGCACGCATCAACGTCACCTTTAAGAAGTTCATCTTAGGTGAGCCTATGAATCCCGCGACGAACTTGTTGCAAGGTCGACGGAATAAATCCATTGGCTTGCCGACTTGCTCGACCCGGCCTGCTCGTAATACCACCATCCGGGTTGCCAGCGTCATTGCTTCCACCTGGTCATGTGTAACATAGACCATGGTGGCACCGAGCTTACGATGAAGCTGAGCAATCTCCATGCGAGTCTGTACACGTAGCGCAGCATCAAGGTTTGATAGTGGTTCATCAAACAAGAACAAGTCGGGATTTCTGACAATTGCCCGGCCAATTGCCACTCGCTGGCGTTGACCTCCGGAGAGTGACTTTGGCTTGGCGTCCAGATATGAGTTAAGTCCCAATATATTTGAAGCCCAGTTCACCTTTTCATTTATTTCGGAAGTCGGCCTTTTCGCGATCTTCAGGCCGAATGCCATATTGCGGAACACGTCCATGTGAGGGTAGAGCGCGTACGATTGAAACACCATTGAGATACTACGCTCTGCTGGTGGCAATTCATTAACGCGCACACCTCCCATGTTTAAGTCGCCGCTGGTGATTTCTTCAAGTCCGGCGATCAGGCGAAGTATGGTTGATTTACCACAGCCTGACGGGCCGACAAACACACAAAGATCACCTTTCTCAATGTCCAGATCAACATTGTGAATGGTCTCTATATCGCCAAATGATTTACAAATGTTGCGTAAGGTGACTTGGGCCATTTTTTACCACCAAGATTCCAGTTGAAAGCCATAGCTCATGCCATGGGTATTCGTTCCGAATACGCCGTTAGCAACCCCTTTTGCCTGAGCTTCATCGTCCCAGTCTGCATAGGTAACAAAGGCACGAAGCTGTGGACGAGACCAAAAATTTGCAGTTGGCGACAGGTAAGGTGCTAAGGTAATTTTGTTTAGGGAGCGAACTTCACCGTCTTTATCTTTTACTCGGTCATGACCTAATTCTAAGCCCACGCCGAAGTGCTTGTTAATATGCAGAGTCGGGCGAAGGCCAACCGACATCCACGTGTCACCATCTTCAACTTTTTGGTAAACCGCTTCGGCCATTCCAGAGAACTTCTCACCTTTTTGCCAAACCATTTGCTCTGTTACGCGAAATACTTTGTCGTCTGGGTCTGCGCTGTCATTGGGGTAAGGGTTTAAACCTACACCTGAGCCTGAGCCATATTGAACGGCGAGTTTATTAAAGCCACCCAGAACATTGCTTTGTGTGTGCATCAGGTGAAACTGCTTACCATTAGTGCCTTCAAAATTATCCTGACTCTCATCGGAGCGGAGAATGTTGACGCCCACATCCAGAGAGCCGTTTTTGTTGGTTTTGATACCACTGAGTTTGAAGTCGTGGCTAGTGATTGCTCGATCATCATCCGAAGTGTTACGGCGCATGGCATACGATAACTTACCTATACCTACATTTACGTTCTCTATTCCTGCACCAGGGCCGGAATTATCCCAGAAGTAAAAGTCATTGATGTGTGCGTCTTGGCGATTGTAGAAACGTTTACCAGCCCAAAACTTTGCCCCCTCAAGGACACCTCCAAAAAGGTTACCTGCTTCAACGTAAGCTTCGCGAAAAGCTGGGTCTGCTTGTTCCCAGTCCTGTGCTTGGTCTACGGAAAACGCCAGACGTGTCCCTACATTGAAGTAAGCCCCATCATCGTTTTTCCAGACTTTCTTACCAAAAGACAGTTCACCGTAGGTTTCACACTCGTTACCAAGACGGTATTTAGCCGCAGCGCCATCTAGCTTGAAACAAGCCTGATCTCCACCTTCGCTATTTGAGCCAATACCGGAACGTAAGTATCCATGAAACTCTAAGTTGTCATCCGCTGCTTGAACAGTGCTTACTGCGCTACTAACAGCTAGCAGTATGCCTATACGGCGTAATAATATAGTCATTTATTTCTCCTCCTCACCCATAATCAATACTGGGGTTTCACATTGAAGGCATGAACAGACGTCACATGCCCGTACTATCAAATATTAACTGTAACGTTTAAGTTAATATTCGTAAAAAATCTGTAACGATTAAGTTAATTGAGAAAAGTTTACCCAATTGTTGTCTCCGTCATGCTCCAACCAAGCACCATCAAAAGCATGGATTGGCAGGCTTGCAGAGTAATCATCCAGTCCCCACTTGTGCAGTAACTCTTCGCCAATCAGCTTTGTCTGATTGCTTAGGTTAAATACTAAAGTGACTCTGTGTTCGTCCAGATGACGATGAAATGCCAGTATCCCCTCAGGTGCTTCAAGTCGTTCAATCTCGCCTTTTACTAAGGTCGGGCTACGCTGACGCCAGGAAAGTAATGCTTTGCAGTGATTTAGAACGGAGTCCTCGTGTGCAGACTGTTGTTCGACCGTTAAGTCCATGTGTTCCGATGGGATGGGAAGCCACGGTGTGTTCTGTGAAAATCCGGCGTGATTGTCGGTGGAATTCCACGGCATAGGCGTTCTGCAACCATCACGTCCTTTAAACTCGGGCCAGAAGGTTATGCCATAAGGGTCTTGAAGTTGCTCAAAGGGGATATCCGCTTCAGGAAGGCCAAGTTCTTCACCTTGATACAAGCAAACACTGCCTCTCAAGCTAAATAAAATTGCATGGAGTAGCTTGATAAGATGCTGCTGATTTTCTCCATCAGCCCAGCGAGTTGCTACTCTCATCACGTCGTGATTGCTCATGGCCCAACAGGGCCAGCCGTCACCAATCATGGATTCAGTAGAGTCGATAACAGACTCAAGGTATTCCGCGCCAGAGTCGTGCGCTAATAAGTCAAAAGTATAGGCCATGTGTAGTTTATCGCCACCAGAAGTGTACTCAGCCATCAGCTTTAGTGAGTGATCATCTCCGATTTCGCCGACAGTAGTACGGCCATCATATTCATTCATGAGCGAACGAAGCTGTTTTAAGAATCCGATATTCTCTGGTCGTGATTTGTCATAAATATGCGACTGCATGCTGTACAAGTTCACATCATTTGACATATCGCCACCTGCCGCAAGGTTCTTGGGTCGTGGTGGGTTGTTCCGTAACTCGCTATCGTGAAAATAAAAGTTTGCTGTATCTAATCTGAAACCATCAACACCACGCTCCAGCCAAAAGCGCATGTCATCCAGTAGTTGGCTGACGACCGCTGGGTTGTGAAAGTTAAGATCGGGTTGGCTATTCAGGAAGTTGTGCAGGTAGAACTGTTTGCGTGCGGGCTCCCAGGTCCAGGCTGATCCTCCAAACACGGATAGCCAGTTATTGGGTGGTGTGCCATCTGCTTGTGGCTCTGCCCATACATACCAGTCTGCTTTGTCATTGATAGTGTCTTTGCGTGACTCGATAAACCAAGGGTGTTGGTCGGATGTATGGCTGATGACTTGATCAATCATGACCTTGAGGTTGAGTGCATGTGCTTTACTGATCAGGTTGTCGAGGTCAGACAATGTACCAAACATTGGGTCAACATCACGATAGTCTGAAATGTCGTATCCAAAGTCTTTCATAGGAGAGGTGAAGAATGGCGATAGCCAAATACCATCGACACCGAGATCAGAGATGTAATCTAGCTTTTCTGTAATGCCATTAATATCGCCAATGCCGTCATGATTGCTGTCCGCAAAGCTTCTTGGGTAGATCTGATAAATGACAGCGCCACGCCACCAGCTACTTTCCGTAGTTGTACTTTGTAAAGTCATTTCCTTTCCTGTATGTGCTTCTTTATCGATTAAGATGAAAGCTAACAGTATTTTCTTTATCGTTCAAGTTAATTCAAAGAGAATTATTTCTTGGGTGGTTTGGTAGACTGACGAATGACAAGTTTGGCTGGCAGCTCGATACTTTCCGGCTGTTCATCGCTTATTGCTAGTTCTGCAGCCAGTTGGCCTTTTTCGTAACCGAGTTGTTCAATGGTCGTTAGTGGTGGTGTGCAGGTAGTTGCGGCTTCAATGTCATCAAAGCCGATAACCGATAGATCATCCGGAACTTGAATGCCAAGTTTATTGGCTGCTTTCATGAGACCGATGGCTAAACGATCACTCATACAGAGGATGGCGGTGGGTCGTTTTTTCTTAGTCAGAATTTCCAGGCTCACTTGATAGGCAGCGTCACCTGTGTTCTCTGCACACTCTTTGATCAGAATCTGTTGTTGCGGTATTTCCGCAGCTTTAAAAGCGCTTAAGTAACCTTCAAGGCGCTGTATCGCAACATAGTGTCTGGATTGATTTAGCTTCTCTAAGGAGAACAGATTGTCACGCTCTGTAGCATTTAGCTGAAAAGATAAGATGGCAAATTGCTCATGACCTTGGTCTAGCAGGTGTTTAGCAGCATTATGGGCAGAGGCTTTATCGCTGATCGTTACACGGGCGAGACCATCTATTTTTCCATCAACCATGATGGCTCGTGACCCTTGTGCTAAAACGCGTTTGACCAAGTCATCAGTAATGAAGCAACTTTGTATGATGAAGGTGTCAACCATCGCATCAAATGCAGGGAATTCTTTATCAGAGCGACCAATACCCGGTAGTAACATCATACTCATGTTTTCACGGTCACAGACACTGGCAACGCCTTGCAAAAAACTCACTGCCAACGGATCTTTTAGGGCATAACTAAATTCGGCATGATTGATAATACCTATCGTATTGCTGCGGCCGGTTCTGAGAACTCTACCCGCAGCACTCGGACCGTAATACCCCAGCTCATTCGCCGAAGACACGATATGATCCCGCAACTTAGCTGATAACTGATCCGGTCGGTTAAATGCATTAGAGACGGTTGTTGTCGATACACCGAGAGATTTAGCGATATCTTTTAAGGTGAGTTTTTTGGTCAAGGTCCAGTGTCCAAAAGCGTTTTAGGGATCGTTAACTTACCATGTTGTTGATTGATGGGCTACGCTACTCATGAACTGCGCTTTCTAGCGTTGTGCACTGAGTTGATCAAACAATCCCCCCATTCACACGCAGCACCTGACCATTCACCCAGCGGCCGTCAGGGCCTGCCAGAAAAGTCACGGTGCGGGCAATATCCTCCGGTTCACCCAGTCGTTCTAATGGCGGCATTTTAGATAACTTCTCGATAAGTTGCGGTGGCTTACCCTCCAGAAAAAGATCCGTCGCCGTGGGGCCGGGCGCAACGGCGTTCACCGTAATATTCCGGCCCCGTAACTCCTTCGATAGGATCGCTGTCAGCGACTCAACCGCGGCCTTCGTCGCGGCATATACACCGTAAGTTTCCAGTTTCAGGCCCACCACGCTACTGGACAGATTAATCACGCGGCCTCCTTCTCTCAGGCGTTTAGCCGCAAGCTGTAAGGTATTCAATGTGCCTTTCAAATTCACGGCGATCTGTTGGTCGACGCTTGCTTCATCGGCTTCTGCGATAGGCGAGAGTTGCATAATGCCTGCGTTATTCACCAAGACATCCACACCACCAAAAAAAGCCGTGGTTTGATCAAATAATGCGGCCGCTTCGGCCAACACAGAGACATTTGCACGAATAGCAACCGCCCGGCCACCCTGGTGCTCAATGCTCGCCACGACTTGATGGGCCTCTGCTTCATTACTCACATAGTTTACCACCACACAGCAGCCATCCTGTGCGAGTGACGTTGCGATAGCCGCACCAATACCGCGGGATGCGCCGGTCACAATGGCGACCTTTGGGGAAGATTGAGCAGTCATAGTTTCACCTCATCAGTGTGTGTATTCGGAGTAAAAATATCGCACGGAGAGTGGGTATTTAGAAGGTGCATGAAGCTAATAACTGATATACGCTTTTCGTATGAATGTATTTGATCACATCCCGTTATTACGAACGTTTGTCTGCGTTATTGAGAGTGGCAGCTTATCTGCTGCTGCAAGGCGGCTTAACACGACTCAGCCGACCATCAGCCGGCAGCTTAAAGCACTTGAGCAAGCCGCGGGCACGACCTTACTCAACCGCGATACCCGCCGGATGAAGCTTACGAGCGTGGGGCATCAGGTGCTGTCGGATGCAAAGTCAGTGATTGCATTGGTAGAAGCATCTGATGCAAGGTTGCAGGACGAGCAGGCGCAGATCAAAGGTCATATTCAATGTTTTTCCATCATCGACTTTGGACAGTCTGTGGTGAGTCGCATGCTGGCCGGATTTATTGATGCCAACCCCCAAATCCGTATTGATCTGTCGTACTCAAACCGTCCGATTCGCATGATTGAAGAGGGCTATGACATGGGGATTATTGCCGGCGATGTGACGGATGACAGCATCATTGCGAGACCGCTTGGGCGGATTGAAAGGCTGATAGTCTGTGCGCCTGAGCGCTTAAATGGTCAGGTGCCTCAGTCCCCGCAAGACATCGCGTGCTGGCCTTGGGTATCTCTAAACACCCGTCAGTTTGGGGAAACCAGCCCACTGGTGTTGCATCACCAAAATGGCGACAAACAGACGATTACGGTGTCGCCCGTGTTGACCACTGAAGGCGTCACAAGTATTCGTGAGGCCGTTTGTATGGGCTTGGGTGTGGCGTTATTGCCAACGTGGTTAATTAAAGAAGATTTGCTGGCAAAACGACTAGTGCGTGTATTACCGGATTGGCAGCCGCAGGACATATCGGCTCATGTGGTGTATCCATCCAGTCGCCATGTTCCCCGCCGCGTGCAGCACTTAATCAATTACACCACAGAGTACATGGCGTCCGTTTAGGTTTATGATGGGTATCATTATTCAAACTCATTAAGTGTGTCATGAATGCGCTCGATGTTTTTCAAGTGCTTGCGCCCGGACTCCCCTGAGACCCGGAAGGTCTCGATCGCGAGTAAGCGGGTAAAGCTCATCAGCGCAGTGTAGCTATCGAATAAAAAGCTGCTGGAGACCGGGATTTTGATGGTCCAACGGGCGTAAGCGGAAGTTTTACCGGCGGTCGGGTCTGTTAAATACAGGATAGGGGCCTTGGTCTGTTTTATGGCTTGCATGATGTTGATGAGCGGGTCTACGCGACGGCGCACGCCAATCACAATCACCATGTCATCCGGCCTCAAATCGGCAATGTACTCGGCCATTGTTTCACCGGCATTGGCAGGGAGCAGGTGCACGTCTGAACGAAATTGTATGAACTGCCAGCGTGCATACGACGCAATATAATGGCTGTTTCGAAATCCCAGCAACCACACGCGTTTGGCTTTTACGAGTTGCTCACAAATGACATCAAGCTCAGAGAGCGTTGCGCTGTGGTAGGTCTTTCTCAGGTTCTGCTGCTCTTCATCCAGATAGTGCGCGATCCGCTGATCCGCAGACTGAGGTTGCTCGTCTTTGGATTGCAGATACAGAGGAGACCCCCAGTTTTTTGAGTCTCTTGCCAAACGGCGGGCTTCTTCAAAGTGATTAAACCCCAGTCGCTTAAAAAATCGCGTGGCCGCTGCTTTTGACACGCCTGCAATTTCAGCAAGTTCAGTGGCCGTGTAAGCGGCCAATTCACCCGGGAATTCCAGCACCGTGTCGGCAAGTTTTCGCTCCGCCGTGGGAAGCGCATCGTAGTGTTTAGCGATAATGCTTTCGAGCGTAATGTGTTTTTTATGCGTCATGACTGTTTTTGTTATCTGGCCGGTCTGCAAGTTTACGACATTCCGAGGCTGAACATGAGGCCAATAGTCAATGAAATTAAAATTTCAGTAGAGTGTTATCGGTTATCGTTTAAATGCACTGTGTATGTGCTTGGTGTCGATGGGTGCGCACAAAGATAGTGCCAAATGAATCGTTTTTGTGATTTAATTAATGATTAAGGTGTGTTTTGTCGATGATTCAAGGTCGCTGACTGCGTTAAAAAATGTGTTTTAAAAGCTTGCTTATGTGAAATTCAAATTTTGGCCTAGGTCTTGCTATGTATTACTCAGGTGATAACAGCCGAATGGTTTACGTGATAAATGACACTTGAGAGAGCAGACATGTCAAAAGCAGATGCAACGATAGGGACACCAGAGCAGCTAAAGGACCCCAACTATTTTCCTGGCTTTGCGCAAGCAATCCCATTAGGTATTCAACACGTGCTGGCAATGTTTGTCAGTAATGTAACGCCCGCGATTATTATCGCCGGTGCCGCCGGGTTTGGTTTTGGCTCTAACTCTGCGGATTTTCCAAGCATGATCTACATGATCCAAATGTCCATGCTATTCGCGGGCCTAGCAACGTTGTTTCAAACGATTGGCTTTGGGCCGGTGGGTGCAAGGCTACCGATTGTGCAGGGAACGAGTTTTGCCTTTATTCCCATCATGATTCCGTTGGTCGCGGGTAAAGGTGTCGATGCCATGGGAGTGCTCATGTGTGGCGTCATCGCGGGTGGTTTGTTTCATACCCTGTTGGCCCCTTTTATTGGTCGCTTTAGATTTGCCTTGCCCCCGCTGGTGACGGGGCTTGTCGTCACCATGATTGGTTTGTACTTACTTAAAGTGGGGATTCAATACGCCGCGGGTGGTGTGCCAGCGATTGGGACACCCGAGTACGGCAGCCTGAAAAACTGGTTTGTTGCGATTGTAGTGATTGTCACAACCTACGGACTGAAGTTCTTTGGCAAAGGTTTGTTGTCATCAACGTCGGTGTTAATTGGGTTGATCGTTGGTTACATCGTCGCGGCGATGATGGGCATGGTCAGCTTGGATAATGTGGGCCGCGCGGCCACCTTTGCCATGCCAGAGCCTTTTAAGTTTGGGTTTGCGTTTAGCATTGCGGCCGTGATTGGCTTCTGTCTGATGGCGATTATCTCTGCCATTGAAACGGTCGGCGACGTCTCGGGCATTACCAAAGGGGGTGCAGGGCGAGAGGCCACGGAAGATGAGATCAAAGGCGCCACCTATGCGGATGGTTTAGGTTCGATGATCTCCGGCTTTTTTGGGGCGCTACCTAACACATCGTTTTCACAAAATGTGGGGCTCATTGCAATGACGGGCGTCATGAGTCGTCATGAGTCGTCATGTGGCGACCATAGGTGCGGTATTCCTGATCGTATGTGGGCTTATTCCAAAGGTAGGCGCGGTCATTTCATCCATTCCTATCGAGGTACTGGGTGGTGGTGTCATTGTCATGTTCGGAATGGTGGTCAGTGCGGGTGCGTCCATGCTGTCTGATGTTGAATGGAATAAGCGCAATATGATGATTTTTGCGCTATCCGTCTCACTCGGGTTCGGCCTTCAGCTGGAGCCGGGCGCGTTACAGCATTTACCTGAAACCGCCAAAATATTACTGAGTTCTGGTCTGTTACCGGCGGCGTTTATTGCGATCGTCCTCAATTTGATACTGCCGGAAGAGGCCGCAGACGAAGCGGTTTAATTGTAACTATTCACCCACCCCTATAGATAAAGCACTTGCACTCTTCATGAATATCGATTAAAAATCAAACATGGCAAAGCGTACTCTCCCTGAAACACCGCCCAAGGCACGTACTTTGGAAGAAGCACAACTTCTGATTGATGAATTATGGGAGCAGCTTGTTGAAAAAGATCAACAGACGAAGCAGAACTCAAAAAACTCATCCCGCCCACCCTCTTCAGATTCCCCGGCACACACACCACCTAAGGGTGTGATAAAGCGCAAAAAGAGTATTCGTTCACGTGGTGCACAGAAAGGCCATAAAGGTCATCGCCGTGCGTTGTTACCTGAACAGGAGGCCGATGCTATTCATCAGCATTATTGCGCATCACACTGTGACTGCGGTGGCATCGTTCAACGTCATCAAGCACCGGACTATCGCCACCAGATATTTGACCTTCCTGATATTCAATACCGGATGGAGGAACATCAACTCTTTCACGGGCATTGTGAACACTGTGGTCAACGGCACCGGGCGATGTTACCTGATACGGTATCGCCCACGCAAATGGGGGCTGGTCTTCTCGGTTTGTGTAGTATCCTCTCAGGGCAATACCACTTAAGTATTGGCAAGATTAAAAGCCTCATGAAGGATGTATTTGGGATTTCCTTTAGTACCGGGGCATGGTCGCAAGCTCTATGGCAAGTCACCCCGATGCTCACTCGCACTCATCAGTCCATTCATCATGCAGTGTGTCGTGACCCCGTTCTCCATGCCGATGAAACTCGCCATCAACGTGATAGTGAAAAGCGCTGGATGTGGCTAGCTACCAGTCAAAAATTTGCCTATTTCATGACACATTACTCTCGAGGGAAAGAGGCGGCGAAACGATTGCTTAAGAACCATCAACACGATACCGTCATTGTCAGTGACCAATATGCCAGTTATTACTGGTTACCAGACACCTCACATCAGCTGTGTTGGGCGCATATCTTAAGAAATCTGACGGCCATTGCGGAATGTTCGGGAACGACAGGTCATGTAGGAAAGCGATTAGTGCTGATTAGCCTCGCCGTTTTTCGAACACGACATCGGTATGAACAAGAGCACCTGAAACCGTACGAGTATCATCGCAGGATGAATAAACTGCGGCGCTACTTTGAAAATGAGTTAAAACAAGGAATGTCCTTGGCCATGCAAAAATATGCAGGGAGGTGTGAGCGCTTATTAAAAGACCAAGCCATGCTGTGGACGTTCTTACAGGCAGACAATATCCCACTAACCAACAACGATGCTGAGCGACGTTTGCGGGGGTATGTCCTGTGGCGCAAGGGAAGTTATGGAGTGCGTTCTCATCGTGGTGAGTTATTCAGAGCGCGCATTCTGTCATTTGTTGAGACTTGTAAACTTCAGAAGCTATCTGTGTTTGCATCATTGCGAGAAATCATCTCTGCCGTGATCCAACGAAAACCTTATCCTGACATCTTTCAAACTGAAATTGCTACTCCGTCAAGATGGGGCGGGTGAATAGTTACGTTTAATTTACTCAGTCCATGCGCTCCACACGCGTTAGCCCGTGCGCCGGCAGGCTTTATCATGGATACGGAAGATCAGGTGATCGCATTGGCTCAAAGCATTCATCAGCAGATTGTGATGGCAAAGGTCATGCCCATTGGCAATATGACCAATATGACGGATGCAGAACGTGCGATGATCGGTGTCTGGTTTCAATCCCTTCAACCCTAGGAAACACGAGTGAATAAAACGTTTAAACAAGCGCCCTCTGACATGAGCAAAGCCCGCTTTATCGAGGTATTCGGGGGAGTTTACGAGCACTCCGCATGGCTGGCAGAAGCAGTGTATGAGCAAGGCCTTACCGCCAGCGATGACCACGTGGATGCATTGAGTCAACGCTTTCAGGCGGTGTTGGATGTCGCCACGAAAGCGCAGAAGCTGGCACTGATTAACGCGCATCCGGATTTGGCAGGAAAAGCAGCAGCGGAAGGCAGGCTAACCAAGGAGTCCACGTCCGAGCAATCCGGCGCGGGGATTGATCAGTGTACCGAAGAAGAATACGCGCGTTTTCAAACCCTGAATGCGGCGTACAAAGACAAGTTTCAGTTTCCATTTATTAAAGCTGTCAAAGGCAGTAATCGGCACATCATTTTGGCGGCATTTGAAACCCGTATCCATCATGACTGGGAGACCGAATACCAGCAAGCGATCACTGAGATCCACAAAATCGCGCGCTTCCGTTTAGAAGACATTGCCAGCACGCAAGCCCAAAACGACTAATACCAACCGGATACCTTATTTATGAGCTCATCAACCAGTACGCTTATTTTTTCAGAACCGACCAACCTTGCAGACCCGCGTTTAGGGGCTGAAGTGATTTATGCGACCGATGATTTTTTTGCAGATAAATCACGTCTTATCAATCCGGACCCTGCGGTGTTTATTGAAGGAAAGTTTGACGAGCACGGTAAGTGGATGGATGGCTGGGAAACACGTCGTAAGCGCCATGAAGGCTATGATTACTGCATTATCAAGTTGGGCGGTCACGCGACGATTAACGGGTTTTTGGTAGATACCTCACACTTTACCGGTAACTACCCCGCCGCGGCGTCCATCGATGCCTGTAGCTTCACCGATGACGTCGTACCCGGCCCTGATGTAGCGTGGACGGAGCTGGTCGCATCGACGGCCTTAGCAGGGAACTCGCAGCGTCAGTTTGAGGTGGATGCCACGCAAACCTTTACCCATATCCGTTTGAATATTTATCCGGATGGCGGCATCGCGAGACTCCGTGTTTACGGGCAGTTCCAGCACGATTGGGCGACATTCGCGACGGATGAGAGTATTGACCTGCTGGCGGCGCAAAACGGTGGCCGCGCCATTGTCGCTAATGATGAACACTATGGCACGATTACCAATATCATCAAGCCGGGCCGCGGTGTCAATATGGGGGATGGCTGGGAGACACGTCGTCGCCGTGAGCCGGGTAACGATTGGGCGATCTTTGAACTGGCTTGTGCCGGTGAAATCGATGCAATTGAGGTGGATACCGCGCACTTTAAAGGCAACTACCCCGACAAGTGCTCAATACAAGCGGCCTTCGTTGACTTTGGCACTGACGAATCCCTGGCGCCACAAAGTATTTTCTGGCGTGAGCTATTGCCGCCACAGTCCTTATCCATGGATGCTATCGCCCGCTTTGAGCGTGAAATTGTGGCACTCGGCAAGGTCACCCACATCCGCTTAAATACATTCCCGGATGGTGGGGTGAGCCGCTTGCGTGTTTTTGGTAAGCCTTACCCGTTGCGATAGTATTGCGGCTAGCATCGATTAATTCGGCGGACTTGTAATATTGTTAGTGGTGCTATATATATAGTGTATATAGCACGTCACGAGGAGTATAAAATGCCATTAGGTTCAGTATTCATCAATAACCGCACACAGGCTGTTCGATTGCCAGCAGACACCCGCTTCCCTGATACCGTAAAAAAAGTGTTTGTAAGAATTGTCGGCAAAGACCGTATTTTGTCACCCCAAGGTAACAGGTGGGACAGCTTCTTTTTGTCTGACGACACAGTGAGTGATGACTTTATGGAAGAGCGTGCTTCGCAAGAGCAAGCTGAGCGGGAAAGCTTCTAATGCTGAAATACATGTTAGATACCAATATCGTTATCTATGTCATCAAACGTAAGCCGATCGAAGTGTTAGATACTTTTAACCAACACGCTGACCAACTCGCCATCAGTAGTATTACTTTGGCTGAACTCTTACACGGTGCAGAAAAGAGTGAATACGTGGAACGAAACTTAAGAAAAATTGAAGACTTCGTTTCACGCTTGGAAGTGTTGGAATACACATCGAATGCTGCTGCGCATTATGGTGATATTCGGGCTGATCTTGAGCGCAAAGGCACACCCATTGGCGTGAATGATTTACACATAGCGGGTCATGCGCGCAGTGAGGGCTTGGTTGTGGTCACGAATAATTTGCGCGAATTTGAGCGCGTTGATGGTCTACGAACGGATAACTGGGTTTAAGCCGCCTGACGCAACAAGAACTAGAAAAATATCTCTGGGGCGCAGCCACCACATTTTGATGTTAGTTTTATGTGGAAGCCGCCTCAAGTGTCGTTAGGAAGCGCCATCAACCATTTCGATAGGTAGTCGGCCCTGAATAATATTTAACTCTTTGATATTATTTGATAAAATACACGCTTGGCACAGCTAATCTCTCATTTTTTGCTGTGCTCAGCCCAATAAGTTGCAGAATGAGTGTGTTTTATGAAGCCCAGACCCACGGTAAATGATCCTCAAGACGACCTTTTCAAAACCCGGCTCAGTGATTTGGTCAATCCGAATCATGCGCTGTGTCGTCTAGCTCATCAAATAGACTGGGCGCAGCTGGAGAAGCATATTGCGCCTCACTTTAGTGATTTGGGCGCCGCTGCTTTACCGGTTCGTTTGATGGCAGGTCTGTTGTATCTGGAGCATGCCTTTAATGTCTCCGATGAGCGTGTGGTTGAGCAATGGTTAGAATCGCCTTACTGGCAGTATTTCTGCGGTGAAACCTTCTTCCAGCATGAATTCCCTTGCAACCCCAGTTCCTTGACGCGCTGGCGGCAGCGTCTGGGTGAAGAAGGTTGTGAGTGGTTACTAACAGCCACCATTGATGCGGGCCTCAAAAGCAAGCTGGTCAAACCTTCCAGTCTAAAACGGGTTGTGATTGACACCACGGTTCAGGAAAAAAACATTCGTTTCCCAACTGACAGCCAATTGCAGAATCAGTCACGTAAACAGTTAGTGACATTGGCTCATGAACTCGGCATATCTTTACGACAAACCTATCAGAAACAAGCCCGTTTTTTGCTGCCGAAGATTGGTCGTTATGCGCATGCCAAACAGTTTAAACGGATGCGAAAGGCACTGAAAAAGATCAAAAATGCATTGGGTTGTGTCTATCGTGATTTACTACGAAAAATAACGTCGGATATGCACCTCAATCAGGCTCAGGTGCAAGTGCTGTTCCATGCGGAGCGCTTGTTGAATCAACAAAAACATAGCAAGCAAAAGCTTTACAGTCTGCACGCACCGGAAACGGAATGTTTGAGCAAAGGCAAGGCGCATAAGCGTTATGAGTTCGGCGTAAAAGCCAGCTTCGCGACCACGCTTAGAGAGTGCTTTGTTGTGGGTGCTCGTAGTTTTGCCGGCAATCCATACGATGGACACACGCTAAACGAACAGCTGGAACAGACCAAGACACTGTGCAATGACAAATTGATTGAAGAAGCTTATGTCGACAAGGGCTACAGAGGGAGTGGTTATGAAGGAAATACCACAATCATTATCGCCGGACAAAAGCGTGGAATCACTCAACTGCAGAAACGACGACTGAATCGGCGAAACAGCATTGAGCCCATTATTGGCCATATGAAGCAAGATGGTAAGCTGGGTCGTTGCTATCTGAAAGGCCAAACAGGTGATGCGATCAATGTCATTCTATGCGGTGCCGGACAGAACATCCGCAAGCTACTGAGGTGGCTTTGTTTTGCCTGGTATTTACTAAGTATTCGACAACTACATTGGCTTTTCTCATCACGAGCAAAGCAAGAATCAGATACTGATGTCCGTCACTCAGCGAGTCTGGCTGCTCAAAGTGTATTAATCAGGGTCGACTGAATAGCCTACCGGATAGTGGTCGTTCGCCTTTTGGAGATTTTAATCCCGTCAAAAAACCTGATCCGGGGAGTTGGCGTACCCAATATTGGCGGCACTTAGTGACCCCGTTTAGGAAAGTGATGGATTTACCCGTACTCCCCTTCCGCTAGGCTCTCAATCCAACGAGGGTATTTTATGAAAAAGCGGAAAACGAACAATCAAGCACTTCCGGTCATCAACCCTTCTGCAGCTGGGATTGATGTCGGGGCTACTTTTCATGTGGTCTCAGTGTCTCCTGATCTGTGCGAGGACTCAGTGCAAACCTTTCAAGCCTTCACCAGCGACATTCATCGCCTAGCAGACTGGCTCGTTAAAATCGGCATTACCACCGTCGCCATGGAGTCACAGGCGTTTACTGGATCCCTTTATATGAAGCGCTGGAAAGTCGAGGATTACACGTTGTACTCGCTAACGCCCGCGAAACACGTTCTGTTTCTGGTCGTAATACGGATGTAAAAGATGCCCAGTGGATACAACAACTGCATGCGTGTGGCTTGTTAAAAGCCAGCTTTCGCCCCAAGCAAGATATTGTTGCACTACGTTGTTATTTGCGTACCCGTGAGCGTATGTTGGATTATGCCGCAGCCCATATTCAGCATATGCAAAAAGCACTCACACACATGAATATTCAACTTCATCATGTGATTACGGATATAATGGGTGTCACTGGTATGAAAATTATCAGAGCGATTGTTGGTGGACAGTATGACCCAGTAACCCTTGCCGCTATGCGTGATGGACGCTGTAAGTCTGACCAAGCCACTATTTGCAAAGCGCTGACCGGCAATTATCAACCTGAACATCTGTTTGCCCTCAAGCAGGCCTTGAACTTATATGATGCCTATCAAATACAGGTAAAAGAATGCGATGTTGAAATTGAGCAATCACTCGCGATGCTCTCATTGGACAGTCCGGAACCAGAACAGCCGATACCGAAAGCACGGCACAAAACAAAACAACCGAGTGCACTAAATTTTGATGTCCGACAAGCTCTCTACGGCTTAGTGGGGGGTGACTTGACGCAAATTCATGGCATTGGTCCATACCTTGCGCTGAGACTGATCTCCGAATGTGGCACTGATCTTAGTAAATGGCCGACTGCCAAGCACTTCACCTCGTGGCTAACACTCTGCCCCGGTTCGAAGATTACAGGTGGGAAAGCTCTATTATCTCATAGTCGTAAAAGTAACAACCGCATCGTGGCTCATTTAAGATTAGCCGCAACAACGTTGGGGCAAACTAATACGGCATTAGGTGCCTTTTACAGACGTCTATCAGCCCGAATAGGTAAAGCCAAAGCGGTGACTGCCACTGCGCGCAAAATAGCGGTCCTATTTTATAACGCGATGCGTTATGGCCAGGATTATAGGGATCCGGGCGCTGACCAATATGAGCAGCAATATAAGGAGAGAACGCTCAAGAATTTACGGCGCAAAGCCGCTGATTTTGGCTACACCCTGGAATGTGTTTCTTAGGAAGGCCAGTGCCTTCTTTGCGAAAGAAATGAAATAAAGTTTCAGTTTATCAGAACGTTGCCCAGGCCCTACCCAGTTAATCACTGAGTCTGAGCTACATTTGTACCGCCGTATCAAGCAATTATTTACCGCCAGCAGAGAAAGCCTAGGCTCAAGGGAAATGGTAAAGAAACTTCGCAAAGAAGGCTTTGAGATTGGCCGCTATCGTGTCAGAACATTGATGAAACAGCTAGGCCTGAAGGTGGTTCAACGCCAAGCTTACAAGTCGACAACACAACGTAAGCACAGCCATGAAGTTGCCGATAATTTGGTTAATCAGGATTTTAACCCTGAAACCCCAAAACCAAATATGGGCCGGTGATTTGACCTACCTGAAAACACATGAGGGCTGGATGTATTAATCCGGCAATTAAATATCGACCAGAAACTGTTATACTTGGATCATGGAAAATGTAGATTTAAGAAGCCTGACCCCCGAGGCACGCGCTGAACTAAAACGGGTAGCCATCCGACGTTACCGCTCAGGAAAAAACAAAAGCGCCATTTCGCGTGAACTTGGTCTGAGACGAGGCACTGTCACCCGCTGGATATTGGCTTATGAGCAAACAGGCAAACCCAATTATCAAGAGCGCCAACGAGGCAGACTTGCTGGTCAAGGGCGAACGCTCACTGAAGCTCAGGAAGATCGTCTCCAAAAAGCCATCATTGATCATACGCCAGATCAGCTAAAACTGGCTTTTGCCCTGTGGTCAGCTGATGCGGTCAGGAAACTGATCTATCAGTATTACCAGATCGACATGCCGATACGAACCGTCAGATCGTATCTGTCCCGCTGGGGATTTACCCCTCAGCGACCTGTCAAAAAAGCGTATGAACAACAGCCCAAAGCTGTTCAAACATGGTTGGATGAAAGCTATCCAGATATCAAACAGCGAGCTCTGAAAGAAGGAGCCGAAATCCATTGGGGCGATGAAGCGGGCGTATCCAGTCAGGAGCACTATCCGAGAGGCTATGCACCCAAAGGTAAAACCCCCGTATTGACATTGTCATACTCCCAACGTGAGCGCGTTAATATGATTTCCAGTATCACCAATCAGGGAAAAATGCGGTTCATGATTTATGAAGAAAAGTTTACCAGTCAGGTATTTATCCGTTTTATGAAACAATTGACCAAAAACGCCGACAAGAAAATATTTCTGATTCTGGACAACCTGAGAGTGCATCACTCAAAGCCGGTGAAAGCCTGGCTGGAAGAGCATAATGAGAAGATCCAGCTGTTCTTTTTACCCAGCTACTCGCCCGAGCTGAACCCTGACGAATATCTTAACTGTGATCTGAAAGCTAAAATCAAGACTGATAAACCGACCCGCAAAAAAGGCGAGATGAAAACAAAAATGCTCAAACATCTCAAATCTATTCAGGCACAACCAGAAAGAATTAAGTCTTATTTTGAGCACCTCTGTACACGACAATTTAGAAATCCACGATTGAAAAACCATAG